>NZ_JARPAF010000003.1:284685-339182 GCF_029594735.1 Nitrospirillum amazonense | reverse complement strand
AGCGTCGATCAGGGCGCCATTGTTGACCACCACCTCGATGGTGCCGGCGTTGTTCAGCGCCATCTGGCCGGCGACGGTGCCGCTGTTGCTGAGCGTGCCGATGCTGGCGCCCGCCTGGTTGCCGAGGCCGGTGACGCTGCCGGTGACGGTACCGGTATTGCCCAGAGTGCCGATGGTGCCGCTGTTGACCACACCGGCGATGGAGCCGCTGACCGAGCCGTCGTTGCTGAAGCTGCCCACGGAACCGGCGTTGGCGACACCGGCGATGGAACCGGTGACGGTGCCGCTGTTGGTCAACGTGCCGACGGTGCCGTTGTTGACCACGCCCACCACGCTGCCCGACAGCGCGCCGCTGTTGCTGACACTGCCGATGCTGCCGCCGCTACCGACATAGAGGGCGGTGACGGCAACGATGGTACCGGCGTTGCCCAGCGTGGACAGGACGCCGCCGATATAGTTGTTGGAAACGGTGGCCACCAGGTCGGTGTCGGCGCCTATGGTTACGGCGCTGGCGGCCGCCCCCAGGCCCGTCACGTTCACCTGGGTGAAGACACCAGTGTAGCTGGAACCGGCACCGCCGACCACCAGGGTGCCCAGAATGTCACCCTGCAGGTAGTTGACGTTGGTCGCCGCCGCGATGCTCGTACTGACCGTGCCGCCGCTGAGGCTGGCGACACCGCTGACCACCAAATGGCTGCCGGCCAGGGCCAGGGTGCCGCCGGTCTGGCTGTAAGCGCCGGTGATCGTCAGGGTGCTGGACAGCAGGACGTTGGCGCCGCTGTTGACCAGGGTATGGCCAGTGACGTTCACGGCGTCGTTGACGGCCAAGCTGCCGCCCGCCAGCACCACGTTGCTGGTCAGGTTGGTGAGGGTGCCGCCGGTGAAGGTGCCCGCCACGGTGCCACCACCGGTGAGGATCAAGTCCTGGGCGCCGGTGTTGGTGATGTCGCCGATGATGGTACCGCTGTTGGCCAGCAGGCCCAGCACGCCGGTGCTGGTGATGCTGAGCACGCCGTGGGTGGCGGTGATCAGACCGCTGTTGGCCAAAGTACCCAGCGTGCCGCCGACCACGAACGCGGTGGAGGCACCGCCCGTCAACGTGCCGCTGTTGCTGATCAGCCCGGCGTGGCCAGCGATGCCGACCAAGTGTGCGCCGGTCATGACACCGGCGTTGCTGAAGCCGTCCAGGGTGCCGCCCAACGCCACCAGGACAGCGACGGTGCCGGCGGCCAGCGTGCCGCCAGCCAAGTTGCTGACCGAACCCACGGTGCCGCCGCTCACGACCTCCACCGCTGCCGCGCCACCGGTCATCTGGCCGCTGTTGGTAAGGCTGCCCAGGTTGCCCTGGACCAGCGCACCCGCCCCTAGGTCGGAAGCGATGGTGCCGTTGTTGCTGAGCGTGCCGAGGCGGCCGCCCGTGCCCACCTGCACGCCGGCGGTGGAGGAGCCGCGGATCAGGCGGGCGTTGGTGACCTGGTCGATACGGCCACCGGCCACGGCCAGGCCGCTGAGGGTGCCCGCCAGGGTGCCGTTGTTGACCAGGGTGCCGACGCTGCCCGCCGCCGCCACGTAGAAGGCGGTGGGCCCGCCCAGGGCGGCGGTGTTGGTAAGGCTGCCCAACGTGCCGCCGATGTAGTCGTTGGCGATGCTGGCCGTCAGGTCGGTGCCCGACAGCCGCGTCACCATGGCCAGGCCCGTCACGGTGTTGGACACGGACGCCGAGAGGCTGAGGCCGCCCAGTGCCGACACCAGGGTGGCAATGGAACCGCCGAAGTAGTTGGCACCCGCGTCATAGGCGGCCGCCACGACGCCACCCGACAGGGTGGCGGCACCACTGACCGCCAGGCTGCTGCTGCCGGCGGTCAAGCCCAGGACGCCGCCCGTCTGGCTGTAGTTGCCGGTGACGGCGACGACGCTGTTGAGCAACAGGGTGGCGCCGCTGTTGACCAGGGTATGGCCGGCGACGTTGACGGCGTCGGCCAGCACCAGCGTTCCGGCGTTGAACGCCACGTCGGCGGTGCTGCTGGTGAGGGTGCCGCCGGCCAGCGTGCCCGCCAAGCCGTTGGTGCCGCCGCTGATGGTCAAGGTACTGGCGGCCAGGTTGACGATATCGCCCTGGATAAGGCCGCTGTTGACGATGGCGCCGAAGGTACCGCTCGCCGCGTTGCGCAGGGCGGTGACGCCGGCCAGCGTACCCCGGTTGTCCAGCAGGCCGACGGTCGCGGCGTTCAGCAGGCCGATCTGAGCACCTCGGATCAGGCCGCTATTGGCGATGGTGGCGATGCTGCCGGCGCCACCGTTGACCATGGCCGTGGCGCCGGTGATGAAACCGGCGTTGGCCACGCGACCCACCCTGCCCTGGTTGAAGATGCCATCCGCCTGCCCCATCACGGTGCCGGTGGTATCATTGACCAGCGTACCCAGCAGGGCGGTGTTGATCACGCCGGAGAAGGTGGCGGAAACGAGGCCGGCATTATGGAGCGCGCCCAGGGTGCCGCTGTTGAACACGCCGTAGGCGCCGCCCAACAGGGTGCCGCTGTTGCTG
Source organism: Nitrospirillum amazonense (assembly GCF_029594735.1). Classification (NCBI taxonomy): domain Bacteria; kingdom Pseudomonadati; phylum Pseudomonadota; class Alphaproteobacteria; order Rhodospirillales; family Azospirillaceae; genus Nitrospirillum; species Nitrospirillum amazonense. The sequence goes on along the minus strand of NZ_JARPAF010000003.1, from coordinate 336,637 downwards.
AAGCTGCCCAATGAACCGGTGTTGGCGATGAGCAAAGCCGTGGCGGCGCTGACCGTGCCGGTGTTGGACAGGCTGCCCAGGGAACCGCCGATATAGTCGCTGTGGGCCACGGCCAGCAGGGCGTTGCCCACCACCGTACTGCCGATGTCGAAACCGGTCAGATCGTTGGTGATGGACAGGGTGTAGCGGGATCCCACGCCACCGGACACCAGGGTGGCCAGGGCAGAGCCCACGGTGTAGTTGGCCAGGCTGCTGGCGCCGGTGATGGTGACCACGCCGCCGGTCAGGGCGGCACTGCCGCTGACCGCCAACTGGCTGCCGCCCAGCGACAGAATCAGGCCGCCGCCGGTCTGGCTGTAGTTGCCGGTGATGGCGACGGTGCCGCCGATGGTCAGGGTGGCGCCGCTGTTCAGCACCGTGTTGCCGCCGACATCGATAGCGTCGGCCAGCAGCAGGTTGCCGGCGATGAAGGACACGCCCGATAGGCTGTTGACGATGGTGCCGCCGGTCAGGGTGCCCACCAGACCACCCGTGCCGCCGGCGACCACCAGGTCATGGGCCGTCAGGTTACGGATGTTGCCGGTCAGGGTGCCGCTGTTGACCAGCGTGCCCAGATTGCCGCTGGCAGCGATGTAGAGCGCGGTGGCGGAGGTGATGGCGCCGCTGTTGGTCAGCGTGGCCAGGGTGCCGCCGATGTAGTCGTTATCGACCATCAGCAGCAGGTCGCCGCCGGCGGTGATGCCGCTGGACGCCAGGCCGGTGACGGCGGTGACGATGGTGGCGCCGGTGTAGGTGGAACCCGCCGCGCCGGCCACCAGGGTGCCCAGCGTGCCGGCCAGGTAGTTGGCGCCGGCGCTGGCGCTCGCCAGGACTGTGCCGCCGGTGATGTTGGCGGCATCGGCCACCACCAGCTGGCCCGCGCCCCGGCTGAGGTCCAGCGTGCCGCTGGTCTGGCTGTAGGCGCCGCTGATGCTGACAATGCTGGTCAGGATCAGGTCGGAACCGGCGTTGACCACGCTGCCCGCCACCTGATCGTTCAGCCAAAGGCCGCCGCGGGCAAACACCACATTTCCACCGGTGACGGTGATGGTGCCCATGGTGTTGGCGGCATAGCCGGTGAAGGTACCGACATGCGTGCCGCTGCCGCCGGTGATGCTGAGGTCGCCGATGGTGGCGACGATGTCGCCTGCGACGATGCCGCTGTTGCCGAAGCCGGTGATCTGGTTGCTGAACCGGGCCGCCACCGGGCCCTGGATCAGCCCGGCGTTGTCGATGACCCCGAAGGCGCCGGACAAGGCGACGGTGCGACCCACCACGGTGCCGGTGTTCACCAGACTGCCGATGCCGCTGTTGCTGAGGACGGCCGTGCCGCCGTTGAGAAGGCCGCTGTTGTTCAGCAGGTCCAGGCCGTTGACATTCACGGCCCCAAAGCGGCTGAGGATGCTGCCGCTGTTGAGGATCGTGCCGGTCGTGCCGGAAGCCGCGACACCGGCATAGCCGCCGCTGATGGTACCGCTGTTGCGCAGCAGGCCGACGGCGTTGTTGTAAATAACGCCCTGGCCGGCGGTCATGCCGACGGTGAGCGTGCCGCCCTGGATGATTCCGTCGTTCACCAGCGTATCCAGGGTATTGGCGCGGACGCCGATGGTGCGGCCCTGGATGGTGCCGCTGTTGGCCAAAGTGTTCATCATCCCGGCGTAGACACCCTGGGCGCCAATGACCTGGCCGCCGCTGGCGATGGACAGCAGGCCGATGCTGCCGCCATAGATGCCGGTGCCCAGGGGCGCCTCGGCGCGGATCACGCCGCTGTTCAACAGGGTGCCGATGGTGCCGGCGTTGTTGATGGCGAAACCGGTGCTGCCCGTGGCCCAGATGGTGCCGCGGTTGTTCAGGAGGTCGATGGTGCTGGTGGTGCGCCGGTTGTTGATGCCCGCGCCGGCCCCTTGGATCAGGCCGTCGTTGGTCAGGGTGCCGATCCGCTCCTCACTCTGGATGCCCAGCTGGGTGCCGGCCAGCACGCCGCCGGCGCTGATCGACAGGCTGGCGATGGTGCCGCCTTGCGCCAGATAGATGCCGTTGGCGTTGCCGCCGATGGACCCGCTGTTCAGCAGGGATAGCACCCGGCCGCTGACGTCCACCTCGGTGATGGAGCCGGCATTGTCCAGGATACCGATGGTGCCGCTGTCGCCCAGGCTGCTGATCCGGCCGGTGTTGGTCAGGGTGCCGATGGTGCTGCTGCCGTCAACGGCGACGGCGACAGTGGCGCTGATGGTGCCAGTGTTGGACAGGCTGCCAATGCTGGCCTGGGTCAGGTTGATCCCGGTGGGGCCGCCGCTGATGGTGCCGCCGTTGCTGATGAGGGCGACCAGGCCGCTGGCGCCCAGGCTGCCCATCCAGCCGGTGTTGAGCAGGCTGTCCAGGCGGCCGCCCAGGGCGACCAGCACGCTGGCGAGGCGGCCACTATTGTCCACGGTGCCCAGCGTGCCCGCGCCGCCCACGGACACGCCGCCCATGGTGCCGCTGTTGGACAGCAGGCCCAGGGTGCCGGCGATGCCCACCTGGTTGCCGGCGGTGCCGATCACGCCGCTGTTGGACAGGGTGCCGACGCGGCCGATGGTGTCGACATGGAAGGCCAGGCCGTTGCCGCTAAGGCTGCCGGTGTTGACGAAGGTGCCGATGACACCGGCCACATCCACCTGGAAGACGCCGCCCGTCAGCCTGCCGCTGTTGGTGAAGCTGCCCAGGGTGCCGGTGCTGGCTACCGTCAGGAAGCTGGAGGCCAGGCTGTTGACGATGGTGTCGCTGTTGCCGGCCGACGCCAGGCTGCCGCCGATGTAGTCGCTGGTGGCCACGGCCACCAGGTTGCCGCCGGTGGAAACGGCGGCAACACCCTGGTAGCCGGCGGTGAGCGAGGTGCCGCTGTAGTCGGAACCCGCGCCCCCGGCCACGACCGTGCCCAAGGTGCCGGCCAGATAGTTGCCGGTGGCCGTCTGGCCGGTCAGGGAGAAGACGGCGCCGCTGATGCTGGCCACGCCGCTGACAGCCAGCTGGTTGCCCGGGGCCATGGTGACGGTACCGCCGGCCTCGGCATAGTTGCCAGTGATGCTGACGGGGCCGGCCAGGGTCAGGGCGATGCCGCTGTTGACCACCGTGTGGCTGCCTACGTCGATGGCGTCGTTCAGCGTCAGCGCGCCGGAGGCGAACACGACGTTGCCGCCGGTGTTGCGAATGGTGCCCTGGGTGCCGGCGCCGTAGCCGGTGAAGGTGCCGATGGATCCGGCGTTGTTGATGGTCAGGTCCCGGGCGGCCAGGTTGATGATGTCACCCGCCACCAGGCCATCGTTCCGGAAATAGCCCAGGGTGCCCAAGGCGCCGATGGTCAGGGCCGCGGCACTGCCGGCCAGGGTGCCGCCGTTCAGCAGGGCGCCCAGGACGCCGTCGTTGGCCACGCCGTAGGCGCCCTGGATGGTGCCGCTGTTGGCCAGGGTGCCGAGGGTGCCCAGCGCGCTGGCCGAGCCTTCGTTGAAGATCGCGGCGCCGTTGGCGCTGGTGATCAGGCCAGTATTGTCCACACGGGCGATGGTGGGGCTGAGCGCGCCGCTGACCATGTTGTCGAGGCCGCGCGACGTGCCGCTGATGGTTCCGGCGTTGGTCAGCGTGCCCATGCTGCCCCCGCCGGCGTTGCCGTTGCTGCCGCCGACCTGCACGCCGACAGGACCGGAGATCTGGCCGTCGTTGATCACAGCCGCCAGCGTGCCGGCATTGGCCAGGCCCGTGAACCAGCCGTGCACGGTGCCGGTGGTGCCGATGCTGACCAGGCCCATGGTGCCGCCGTTGTACAGGCCTTGCAGCACGCCGGTATTGGACACGGTGCCGATCACGGCCCCCCAGTTGTTGGCCAGGGCCGAATAGGGGTAGGAGGACGCGATGGTGCCGCTGTTTTGGATCAGGCCGATGGTGCCGGCGAAGTTGTCGATGGCGGCATAGCCGGTTCCGGCCAGCGTGCCGCTGTTGACTAGGGTGCCAAGGATACCGCCCTGGCCGACGAAGACGGCGGTCTGGCCGGTGATGCCGCCCTGGTTGACCAGGGTGTCCACCCGGCCGGCGGTGCCGTAGGGGCTGATGGCCACGGCCCGGCTACTGGTGCTGATGGCGCCGGTATTGGTGAAGGTGCCCAGGCTGCCGGTGCCGGCGACGTACAGGCCAGTCGCGACACCGCTGATGGTGCCGGTGTTGTTCAGGGTGCCCAGCGTGCCGCCGATGTAGTCGCTGAAGGCCACGGCGACCAGGGCGTTGCCGGCGATGCTGCTGCCAATGTCGAAGCCGGTCAGGTCGGTGGTGATGGACAGACCGGCGTAGTTGGCGCCCGCACCGCCGGAAACCAGGGTGGAAAGGGCGGATCCCACGGTGTAGTTGGCCAGGTTGCTGGCGCCGGTGATGGTCAGGGCGCCGCCGGTCATGGCCACGCTGCCGGACACGGTCAGCTGGCTGCCGTACAGGTCCATCAGCAGGCTGCCGCCGGTCTGGCTGAAGTTGCCGGCCACGGCGATGCTGCCGCCGATGGTGAGGTTGGCGCCGCTGTTCACCACCCTGTGGCCGGTGACGTCGATTGCGTCCTCCAGCCGCAGCGCCCCTTCCGTGAAGGTCAGGTCGGACTGCGTGTTGCGGATGGTGCCACCGGTCAGCAGGCCCGTGCCGCCGGCCGTGTTGCCGGCGATGGCCAGCGCGTGGGCCGAGGCGTTGGTGATGCCGCCGCTGAGCGTGCCGCTGTTGACCAGGGTGCCCAGGCTGCCGGTGGCGGCAATGTAGACGGCGGTGGCGGCGGTGATAGTGCCGCTGTTGGTCAGCGTGGCCAGGGTGCCGCCGATGTAGTCGTTGTTGGCGACCAGCAGCAGGTCGTTGCCCACCGTCCGGCCGACGACGTTCAGGCCGGTCAGATCGGACGCCAGGGTGACGCCGGCGTAGCTGGAGGCGGCACCGGCCACGACCAGGGTGCCCAGCGTGCTGGCCAGATAGTTGCCGCTGGCGGTGACGCCCTGCGCCACCAGCACGCCGCCCGTCAGGCTGACCGCGTCGCTGACCGTCAGGCTGGTGATGGACAGGGTGCCGGCCGTCTGGGCGAAGGCGCCGGTGATGGTGCCGTTGCCCAGCGTCAGGGTGGCGCCGCTGTTGGTCACCGTCTGTCCGGCGGCGTCGATATCGTCGTTCACCAGCAAATTGCCGGCGGCGAAGGTCAGGCCGCTCAGCACATTGGTGATGGTCCCCCGGCCGCCGGCATAGCCGGTGACGGTGCCCACCGTGCCGGTGCCGCCGCCGGCAATGACCAGCGCGCGGCTGGTGGCGTTGAGGATGTCGCCCGCGATGGTGCCGGCGTTGGCCAGGGTGGAGAGATTGCCGCTGATGGACAGCGCGTTATCCTGGCCGGCGATCAGGCCAGTGTTGGCCAGGGTGCCGATGGTGCCGTTCAGCTGCACCGCCGTGTTGGACCGGGCGGACAGCGTGCCCTGGTTGGTGACGGTGCCGATGGTGGCGGATGCCGCCACGTAGGCCGCGACGGAGGTGCCGTCGATGTCCGCCGTGGTGAGCACGCTGGTGGCGGAGGCGCCCAGATAGTCGGTATGGGCGGTTGCCAGCAGGCTGCTGCCGCTGACGGCGCTGGTGATGGACAGATTCCAAGCCTGAATGGTGGCGCCGCCGACACCCAGCGTGCCGCCCGCCTGGGCGATGGTGCTGACGTCGCCGGCCAGGATGTTGGCGTTGCCGGCGTAGACCAGCACCTGGCCCGCCAGGTCGACATTGCCGCTGGCCCGCAAGGCGCCGCTGCCGGCGATGACGTCCAGCTCACCCGCCGTCTGGCGGTAGTTGCCCAGCACGGTCAGCGGCGCGTTGGACAGGATGGTGGCACCGGTGTTGCGCAGCGTCAGGGTGCCGACATCAACGACGTCGCCCATGGAGAGGCGGCCGGCGGCCAGCACCACGTCAGCGCCGCGGCTGCGGATGGTGCCGTTCAGGAAGGCGCTGGCCTGGCTGGTGTTGCCGACGATGGTCAGCCCATGGCTGCCGTCGTTGATGACGTTGCCGTCCACCGTCTGCTCGTTGTCCAGCACGTCCAGCACGCCGCCGGCGGCGATGGACACGGCAGCCAGGGTGCCGAACAGACGGGCGGTGTTGACCAGGGTGCCCAGGCTGCCCGTGCCCGCCACATAGACGCGGGTGTTGGCGCTGATGCTGCCGGTGTTGGACAGGGTCAGCAGCGTGCCGCCGACATAGTCGTTCTGGAAGGCGGCGATCAGGCGGCCGGCGCCGTCCACGGTACCGGCGACGTTCATGCCCGCCAAGCCGCCGACGGTGGCAGCGCTGTAGTCGGAGCCCGCCGCCGCGCTGACCAGGGTGGTGGTCTGGTTGACGGTGAAGTTGGCCGTGGCCTGGCCCACCCGTACGCCGCCGGCGATGGTGGCCTGGCCGGCCACCTGCAGCGGGGTGGCGGTGTTGAGCTGCAGGGCGCCGCCTACCGCCTGGGTGTAGGCGCCAGCGATGCTCACCGCCGACGCGATGGTCAGGTTGGCACCGGCATTGACGACGCTGGCCTGCACCTGGTCGTTCAGGACCAGGTTGCCCCCCGCCAGCACCAGGTTGCCACCGCTGACAGTGAGGGTGCCCTGCGTGTTGGCGGCATAGCCGGTGAAGGTACCCACATGCGTGCCGCTGCCGCCGGTGATGCTGAGGTCGCCGATGGTGGCGACGATGTCGCCGGCCACAATGCCGCTGTTGGTGAAGCCGGCGATCTGGTTGCTGAACCGGGCCGCGACCGGGCCCTGGATCAGGCCGGCGTTGTTGATGACCCCGAAGGCGCCGGATAGGGCTATGGTGTCGCCCATCACGGTGCCGGTATTGACCAGGCTACCAAAGCCCCCGTTGCTGGAGATGCCGGTGCCGCCGCTGATGAGGCCGCTGTTGTTCAGCAGATCCAGGCCGCCGACGCCCACGGCCCGGAAAAGGCCGATGATGGTGCCGCTGTTGAGGATGGTGCCGGTCGTACCGCCGGCGCTGATGCCGGCATAGCCGCCGCTGATGGTGCCGCTATTACGCAGCAGGCCGACGGCGTTGTTGTAGACGACGCCCTGGCCGACGGTGGTGCCGGCGGTGAGCGTGCCCGCCTGAATGGTGCCCGCGTTCACCAGCGTGTCCAGGCTGCCGTCGACATAGACACCGATGGTGCCACCCTGAATAAGGCCACTGTTCGCCAGGGTGTTCATGATTGTGGCGATGACGCCGCCGGCGCCGATGACTTGGCCGCTGCCCGTGATGGACAGCACGGCGATGCTGCCGCCACTGATGCCCATGCCGGAGGGGCCGTCGGCGCGGATGACGCCGCTGTTCACCAGCGTGCCGATAACGCCCGCGACATTGTTGATCGCGGTCGCGTAAGACCCTCCAGCCCCCCGGATGGTGCCGCTGTTCACTAGGGTCGCGATTGTGCCACCGATATTGCCGACGCCGGCCGTCGCGCCATTGATCAGTCCGGTGTTCACCAGCGTATCGATGGCGCCGTTGTTGTTGCCGATGCCTCGCCCGGACAGGGCCTGGATGCTGCCGTCGTTGACCAGGGTGCCGATGGACTGATTGCTGTAGATGCCGTAGTGGTTGCCCGTGATCAGGCCATCGGCGGTGACCGACACGCGGCCGATGGTGCCACCGGTGGACACGGCCAGGCCGATATCGCCGCCGCCCACCGTGCCGCTGTTCAGCACGCTGCCGATGCCGCCAAGGTTGTAGAGGCCAGTGTGCTGGCCCCAGATCGTGCCGGTGTTGGACAGGGTACCGACGCTGCCGCCGGCCACCTGGATCGCCCGGCTGAGCGCGTCGAGGAGGCCGCTGTTGCTGATCGTGCCGATGGTGCCGCCGACGTGCACCAGGTCCGTTCCGCCGCCATGCAGGCTGCCGGTGTTGGTGTAGCCGCCCAGGCTGCCCGACGCCCCGACATACAGCTGTGCCGCCCCCGCCGTCGCCTGGATGTCTGACCCGTTCACCAGCGTGGCGTAGGTGGTGCCGATATAGTCGTTCAGCACCACGCCCGTCAGGGTGCCGTTGGCGGCCACGCCGCGTACGGCCACGCCGTCGACGTTGCCGAGGTAGGCGGCGCCGCTGTAGTCGGACGCGCCATCGCCCACGGCCAGCACACCAAGGGTAGGATGCAGGTAGTTGGCCGTGGCCGTCAGGTTGTTCACCTGGACGTAGCCGCCGCTGATGCTGATCGCGCCGCTGGCGCCCAGGGTGTTGGTGGTGTTCAGCGACAGCGTGCCGCCGCTCTGTCCATAGTCGCCGGTGATGCGGACGGGCGCCGCCAGGGTGATGGTGGCGCCGGTGTTCAGCACGGTATGACCGGTGGCGTCGATGTCGTCATCCAGCAGCAGGCTCCCGGCCGAGAACACGACGTTGCTGGCGGTATTGCTGATCAGGCCGTGGCCGGTGGCGCCGGTGAAGGTGCCGACCGCGCCGCTGCCGCCCTGGATGGTCAGGTCGCGGGCCGCGTCGTTCCGGATGGCACCGGCGATGACACCGCTGTTGATCAGCAGGCCCAGGGCGGAATTGCTGTCAAAGGCAATGGCATTGCCACCGCCGCCGATCAGGCCGCTGTTGGCCAGGATGGCAATGCTGCCCCGGTTGGTGAGCGCCACGCTGGTGATGCTGCCGGACAGCGTGCCGCTGTTCAGCAGGGTGCCGATGGTGCCGCCGTTCACGGCGACGGCGAAGTTGTAGCCGGAAATGGAGCCGCGGTTGTCCAATAGGCCCACGCTGCCGGCATTCTGCACCACACCGCCTATGCCGCCGTTGATCCAGCCGCTGTTGGTCAGGGTGTCGATGACGCCGATATTGCCGCCGGCGTTGTGATTGCGCAGGCCGAAGTGGGTGGCGGTGATGGTGCCGCTGTTGGACAGGGTGGCGATGCTGCCCTGGCTGTTCAGGCCGGTGTTGGCGGCGCTGATCAGGCCGCTGTTGCTGAGGCGGCCGACGACACCCGTGTTCCGGATGCCGACGGAGGCGCCGATGGCGCTGCTGAAGGTGCCGCCGCCCTGGTTGATGGTGCTGGTGTTCACCAGGGCGCCGATGCTGCCATCGTTGCTGAGGCCGGCGTACTGGCCCGTCAGCGTGCCATTGTTGGCCAGGCTGCCGACGCTGCCGCTGGTGGCCACGTACAGGGCGGTGCGGCTGCCGATGGCGTCGGTGTTGACCAGGCTGCCCAGGGTGCCGCCGATATAGTCGTTGCCGATGAGGGCCAGCAGGTCGCCGCCGCTGACGCTGCTGGCGATGTTCAGGTTGCCCACGCCGTCGGCGACGATGGTGGCGCCGGTGGCCAGGGTGCCGCCGGCATGCACCAGGGTGCCCAGGGTGCCGGCGAAATAGTTGCCGGTGACGCTGAAGCCCGCCATGGCCACGGTGCCGCCCGTCAGGCGGGCGTTGCCGCTGACGTTCAGGCTGTCGGTGCCGGGCCGCAGCAGCAGGGTGCCGGCGGACTGGCCATAGTCGCCCGTGACGCTGACGGCACCGGCCACCGTGACGTTGGCGCCGCTGTTGACGAGGGTATGACCGGTCACGTTGACGGCGTCGGCCAGCGACAGGTCACCGGACACCAAGGCCAGATCGCTGGCGGTATTGGTGACGGTGCCGCCGGTGAAGGTGCCGACGGCGCCACCGGTGCCGCCGCTGATGGACAGGGTGCGGGCGCTGCGGTTGATGATGTTGCCGGCGATGGTGCCGCTGTTGGTCAGCGTATCCAGCGTGCCGGTGCCGGCGATGTACAGGATGGTGGCGGCGCTGATGCTGCCGCTGTTGGCCAGGCTGCCCAGGCTGCCGCCGACGTAGTAGTTGGTATGGATGCCCAGCAGGTTGGCGCCGCTGATGCTGGCGGTGACGCCCATACCGGTGACGGCGGCGACATGCGCCGCGCCATAGTCACTGCCCACGCCGCCGGCGACCAGGGTGGAGATCTGGCCCAGGGTGGCGTTCTCGGTCGCCAGGCCGGCCACGACGGTGCCGGCCACGGTGGCGGCGTCGGTGACGGACAGCCGGCCGGCCGTGCCCACCACCAGCGTGCCGCCGGCAGCCTGGCGGTAGGCGCCGGTGACGGTGATCGCGCTGGTCAGAGTGACGTCGGCGCCCAGGTTGCCGACCGTGTGGCCGGTGGCGTCGATGTCGTCGTTCAGCCACAGGTTCCCGCCGGTGAAGAGCAGGTCGCTCAGGCGGTTGAGGATGCTGCCTTTGCCGGTCAGGTTCCGGCCGGTGAAGGTGCCGACCAGGCCACCGCCGCCGCCCTGGATGGACAGGTTGGCCGCCACCGTGTCGACGCCCAGGCCGACCAGGTTGGCGTCGCCGTTGACGAGGGTGCCGGCGATCACGCCGCTGTTGACCAAGGTGCCGAGGGTGGCCCCGCCGCCCAGGCCCAGGGCGTAGGCGGCATTGATGGTGCCGGTGTTGATCAGGGTGGCGATGGTGCCGCCGTTGCCGACCACGCCCGCCGTCACGCCCCCCAGCACACCACTGTTGCTGAGCATGCCGATGCTGCCGGTGGCGGCCACGTACACGCCATAGCCGCCGCTGGTGAGGGTGCCGGTGTTGTTGAGGGTGGCCAGACCGCCGCCGACGTAGTCGTTCAGGTAATGGACGACCAGGTTGCCACCGTCCTGCGCCACGCTGCCGCTGAGGCCGAACAGGCTGGCCAGGGTGGCGGCGCCATAGTCGGCGGTGGCGGCCTGGATCACAGTGGCCGTGTCGCCAGCCCCGTAGTTGCCCAGGGCGTCGGTCAGCACCCGGCCGGTGACGGTGGCGCTGTCGGCCGTCAGCAGGCCGGTGGTGGTGCCGATCAGCAGGCCGCCGGCCATGCGCAGGATGCCGGTCACGGCGACGGTGCCGCCCAATGTCACGAAGGCCGGGCTGTCGATGAACAGCGCGCCGGTGCCGGCGTTGACGGAATCGTTCAACCGGATGGTGCCTTGGGTGACGTGGATATCGCCCAAGGTGTGGGTGATGGTGCCGCCGGTGAAGGTGCCAACGCCGGCGCCGCCGGCCAGCAGCAGGCTGGCGCCGGCACGGTCGTCGATGATATCGCCGGCGATCACGCCGCTGTTGACCAGCGTGCCCACGACCGTGGCGCCGCTGGCGATGTAGACGGCCGTGGCGGCGCTGACGGTGCCGGTGTTGGTGATGTCGGCACCCAGGCTGCCGCCGATGTAATAGTTGTGCGCCGTGACCACCACGGCGTTGTTCGTGACGGTGTTGGTCAACGTCAGGTGCGCCAGGTTGCTGGCGATGGTCGCGGCGCTGTAGTCCGACCCCACGCCGCCGGTCACCAGGGTGGCCTGCTGGCCCGGCAGGAAATTGTCGGTGGCCAGGCCCGCGCGCAGCTGGCCGGCGATGGTGGCCTGGCCAGCGATGGCCATCTGGCCACCCTTGCCCACCACCAGCGTGCCGGCGCTGCCCTGGACGTAGGTGCCGGTGACATCGATGGTGTTGGCCAGGGTCAGGCTGGCGCCGCTGTTGAGCGCGGTGTGGCCGGTGACGTCAACGTCATCGTTCAGCAGCAGGCTGCCGCCGCTGAACACCAGGTTGCTCAGCCTGTTCTGGATCAGGCCGGTGCCGGACTGGCCGGTGAAGGTGCCGACCGTCCCGCCGGTGCCGCTCTGGATGGTCAGGTCGCCGGCGACGGTGTCATTGGGCAGGAAACCCAGGACGCCGCCGTTGCCGTTCACGATATTGCCGGCGATGACGCCGCTGTTGATCAGCGTGCCGATGCTGCTGGCGCCGCCCTGGCCACCCACCATCAGCAGGGCATACTGGGCGTTGATGGTGCCGCTGTTGACCAGCGTGCCGATGCTGGAGGCCGCCATCAGAGCGGCGTAGGAAATGCCGGCGAAGGAAATATAGGCGCCGGCGATGGTGCCGGTGTTGGCGAAGCGCGTGGTGCTGTCGCCAAACAAGGCGATAGCTCCCCGGATGACGCCGGTGTTGAGCACACTGCCCACGGTGCCGGCCAACCCGAGGGCGGAGATGGCGCTGATGGTCCCGTTGTTGACCAGGGTGTCGACGACACCACCGAGGGCCACAGCCTGCTGGGTCCCGATGACCGCGCCGTCGTTGGTCAGGGTGCCGACACTGCCGGTGCGGGCGACGACGATGCCAGGGAAGGCGGTGGTGATCGTGCCGCTGTTGGTCAGGGTCACCAGGCTGCCGCCGACGTAGTCGCTGCTGAACTGCGCCAGCAGCGCGGCGCCGCTCTGGACCAAGGTGCCCAGGACGATGGCGCTGCCCGTGCCGATGGTGCCGTTCAGCGCGACGCCGCTGTAGGTGCCGGTGGCGGCGCCGATCACGGTCCGCGCCTGGCCGACGACATAGTTGCCCGAGCCGTCCAGGCGGACCTGGCCACCGGTCACCGTGGCGCTGTCGGCCTGCAGGGTGTTGGCGCTGCTCACCACCAGCGTGCCGGCGCTCTGCACATAGGTGCCGCTGACGGTGATGGCGCTGCCCAGGGTCAGGGCGGCGCCACTGTTGGTGACGCTGTGGCCAGTGGCGAGGATGTCGTCGTTCAGCAGCAGGTTGCCGCCGGTGATGTAAAGGTTGCTTAGCCTGTTGTCGATCTGGCCCTTGCCGGTCAGGCCGGTAAAGGTGCCGACCGTGGTGCCGGTGCCGCCCAGCAGGGCCAGGTCGCCGACGGCGGTGTCCACCTGGCCCGTCCACATCGCCGTGGCGGCACCGTTCATGATGCTGCCCTGGATCAGGCCGCTGTTGGCGATGGTGCCCAGGTTGGAATTGCCGTAGGAGCGGATGACGGTGCGGGCACTGATGGTGCCGCTGTTGATCACCGTACCCAGGACGGCACCGTAGGCGTTGGTGATGAGTACGTTGTCGGCCAGGATGGTCCCGGAATTGACCAGGGCGCCAATCGTCGTCGGGATGCCGTAGTTGTTGATGGCCGTGCCGCTGCCGCTGATGCGGATGGTGCCCTGGTTCAGCACCGTGCCGATGGTGCCGTAGATGTTGGAGATGGCGTAGCCGCCATGGTCCGCCGCCATCAGGCCGCTGTTGGCGATGGTGGCGATGGTGCTGAAGTTAGCCCCCACCAAGCCGGCGCTGAGGGTGCCCAGGCCGGTCAGGGTACCGCTGTTGGTCACCAGGGTGACGCGCGCAAACCGTAGGCTGATATCCGTGTTACCACTGATCAGCCCCCGGTTGTCGATGGTGCCGATATAGTCTGAGATGACGCCGGGGTTGGTGCTGAAGATGCCGGCGCGGCCGGTGATGGTGCCGGTGTTGGTGATCCGGCCGATGGTGCCGCCGGCGTTGTAGATGGCGTAGATGCCGTAGACGCTGTTGTCACCGGGGTCATTGGCCACGGCGATCACACCGGCGTTGGTGATCGTGCCGATGGAGCCATCCCGGCTATTGAAGATGGCCGCCGTGTCCTGGTGCAGGGTGCCGGCGGCGGTGACGGTGATGGTGCCACCGGCCTGGTTTTCCAGCAGGCCCAGGGTGTTGTAGTTCAGGATGGGACGGTAGGCGCCCGTGACCAGGCCGCTGTTGCTGAAGGTGGCCAGGCTGCCGGTGCCCCCGACCTGCAGGGCGACGGCCCCCGCCAGCGTGCCGCTGTTGGACAGGCTGCCGTAGCTGGCGCCGATGTAGTTGCCGGTGGCGAACAGCGCCAGGTTGTTGCCGGCCACGGTGCTGCCCATGCCGGGGATGTTGCTGCCGATCACAGTGGCGCCGGTGTAGTCGGACCCCGCACCGCCGGCCACCAAGGTGCCGTAGATGCTGCCGGCCAGATAGTTGCCGGTGTCAGAGAGGGCGGCAGCCGCGACGGTGCCGCCGCCGATGCTGGCGACGCCGCTGACCACCAGCTCCGCCCCTGTGGCCAGGGCCAGTGTGCCGGTCGCCTGGCTGTAGTTGCCGGTGACGGTGACGATGGTGGACAGGCCGATGGCGGCCCCGGCATTGGCCAGCGTGCCCGTGCCGACGTTCACGGCGTCGTTCAGCAACAGGCTGCCGCCGGCCAGCACGACGTTGGCGAGAGTGCTGGTGATGGTGCCCTGGTTGGTCAGGCTGCCGCCCGTCAAGGTACCCACCGTGCCGCTGGTGCCGCCCGTGATGCTGAGGGTGTTGGCGCCGGCATTGATGATGTCGCCGGCGATGGTGCCGGTATTGGCCAGGGCGCCCAGGCTGCCCGTGCCGGCGATGTACAGGGCGGTGGGACCCGTCAGCAGGCCGCCGATGCTGAGGGTGCCGTAGCTGCCGCCGATATAGTCGGTGGTGGCGAGCGCCAGCAGCTGGCTGCCGCTGGTACCCACGGTCAGTTGCGCATGGCCGCCCAATGCACCGTCGTTGACGAAGGTGCCGGCATAAGCCAGGCCGCCTGAGGCCTGCACCAGGGTGCCCACCGTGTCACCCACCAGGTAATTGGCGGTGCTGTCGCCGGCGACCGAGGCCGCCACCTGGCCGGCGATGCTGGCCACGCCGATGACGTTCAGTTGCGCCGCCCCATCCAGCACCAGGGTGCCGGCGGACTGGCTGTAGGCACCCGTCAGGTTGATGGTGTTGACCAGGGTGAGGGCGGCACCGGTGTTGGACACGGTATGGGCGTTGGCCCGGACGTCGTCGTTCAGCAGCAGGGCGCCGCTGGCGAACACCAGGTTGCTCAGGCTGTTGAAGATCAGGCCCGTGGAGACACCATCCTGGCCGGTGAAGGTGCCCACCGTGCCGGCGGTGCCGCCCTGGATGGTCAGGTCGCTGGCGACGGTGTCGTTATAGTCGGTGCTGCCGTTGTAGATGCCGCCCCGGATCAGGCCGCTGTTCACCAGGGTGCCCAGGCTGGCGTTCGCAAAACCCAAATAGGCCCTGACGCCCATGATGGTGCCGCTGTTGACCAGGGTCCCGATGCCGACGCCGTAGCTGTTCTGGATGGCGGTGGTGCCGCTGATGGTGCCGCTGTTCTCCAATGCGGTGAGACCGGCGTAGGCCATCCTGATGCCGATGCCCGCGGCGATGGTGCCCTGGTTGACCAGCGTATTGATGGTGGCGAAGTTGAGGTTGACGCCATAGCCATACGCGTCGGTGCTGACCAGGCCGCTGTTCACCAGGGTGTTGATGGTGCTGTTGGACAGGTTCAGCGCGGCCGGCACGCCGGCGCCGGCCAGGGCCTCCAGCGTGCCGCTGTTGGCCAGCAGCGTGACCTGGGCGTATTCCAGGCTGACGGCGTAGGTACCGCTGATCAGGCCGGCGTTGGCGAGGGTGCTGAGGGTGCTGTTGTTGCCGCTGTAGAGGCCCATCGTGCCGGTGATGGTGCCGATGCTGGTGTTTTCCAGCAGGCCGATGCTGCCCCGGTTTTCGACGGCCATGCCGCCGCCGATGCTGATCAGGCCGTCGTTGGTGAAGGTGCCAAGCTGGCCGCCCTGGGCGATGCTGAGGCCGACATGGCCCGCCAGCGTGCCGCTGTTGGCCAGGCTGCCCAGGCTGCCGCCGATATAGTTGCCGGTGGCGCCCAGCAGCAGGCCGTTGTTGGACACGGTGCCGGCCAGGCCCAGGGCATGGCTGCCGGTGGTGACAGCGACGTTGGTGTAGCTGGACCCGGCCCCGCCAGCCACCAGGGTGGCGTAGATGCCGCCGACCAGGTAATTGCCCAGGGTGGATTGGCGGGCGATGGAAACGGTGCCGCCGCTGATGCTGGCAACCCCGCTGACCACCAGCTCCGCCCCCGTGGCCAGGGCCAGGGTGCCGGTCGCCTGGCTGTAGTTGCCGGTGACGCTGACGATGGTGGAGAGGGATACGGTGGCCCCGGCGTTGGCCAGCGTGCCCGTGCCGACGTTCACGGCGTCATTCAGCAGCAGGCTGCCGCCAGCCAGCACGACGTTGGCGAGAGTGCTGGTGATGGTGCCCTGGCTGGTCAGGCTGGCGCCCGTCAGGGTGCCGACCGCGCCGCCCGTGCCGCCGCTGATGGTGAGGTCGGCCGTGCCGAGATTGACGATGTCGCCGGCGATGGTGCCGCTGTTGGCCAGGGCGCCCAGGCTGCCCGTGCCGGCGATGTACAGGGCGGTGGGCGCGGCCAGCAGGCCGGTGACGCTGATCGTGCCGTAGCTGCCGCCGATATAGTCGCTGGCCGCCAGGGCCAGCAGCTGGTTGCTGGTGGTGCCGTTGACCAGGACCACGTGGCCGTCCAGCGCGGTACCCGTCAGGCTGCCGCTGTAGGATACGCCGCCGTCGGCCTGCACCACGGTCCCGACGGCGTCACCCACCACATAGTTGGCGCCGGCATTGCCGCTCAGCGTGACCTGGTACAGGCCCGCCAGCCCCGCGCCGCCGGTGACCGACAGCCCGCCGGCGGTGCCCATGGACAGGGTGCCGCCCAACTGGCTGTAGGCGCCGGTGATGGTGACCAGCGTGTCCAGGGCCAGGGCGGCGGCGATGTTGGTGACGGAATAGCCGGGGACGTAGATGTCGTCGTGCAGCAGCAGGGCGCCCGAGGTGAAGGTGACGTTGCCCAGCGTGTTGTAGATCATGCCCTTGGCAGACATGTCCCAGGCGGTGAAGGTACCCACCGTGCCGGTGTCACCACCCTGGATGGTGAAATCGGTGCCGATGGTGTCGGAGCTGTAGAGGGCACCCGTCACCGCGCCCGCGATGACACCGGCGTTGATCAGCGTACCTATGACGGCGCCGTTGTGGTTGGCCAGCGCGTAGCCGCTGCCGTTGGCGGCGCGCAGGGTGCCGGTGTTGATCAGCGTGCCGATGGTGGCGGTGTCACCGTTCAGGATGGCGCCCGTGCCGCCGCTGATCATGCCGCTGTTGACCAGGGTGCCGATGCTGGCGCTGCTGCTGAAGTTCCCGATCCCGAGGCCGCCGGCGATGATGGTGCCGCTGTTGAGCACGGTGCCGATGGTGCTGGCCGAATAGTTGACGATACCGTTGCCGCCGTAGCCGGTCTCGCTGATCACTCCGGCGTTGTCGACGGTTTCGGCACTGGCGCCTTGCAGCAGGATGATGCCGTCGCCGAACGTAGCGGTGCCGGCGATGGTGCCGGTGTTGGTGATCAGCCCGGCCTGGGCGTTGTACAGCTCGATGGCGGAGGCGACGGCGGTGATGGTGCCGCTATTGGCGATCGTGCCCACGGTCGCGCCAGTGTCGAGCTGGACGCCCCTATGGGCGATGATGGTGCCACTGTTGTCGAGCTGGCCGAGAGAGCCGCCGCGGTCGTAGATGCCGATACCGGTCATGCCCGTGACGGAGATCAGGCCGCTGTTGCTGAAGGCGTCCAGGGTGCCGAGGTTGCCCACGACCAAGCCAAAGACACCCGACAAGGTACCGGTGTTGGCCAGACTGCCATAGGTGCCGCCGATATAGTTGCCGGTGGCGCCCAGCAGCAGGTCGTCGCCGGAGACGATGCCGCCGATGCCCCCCACCACAGGACTGTTGTTGGTGACCGTCACCCCGTCATAGCTGGACCCCGTACCACCCGTCACCAGGGTGTCCAGGATGGTGCCGGCCAGGTAGTTGCCGGTGGCGGACAGCGGACGCCCCGACACCAGACTGCCGCCGGTGATGCTGGCAGCCCCGCTGACCGCCAGCGTGCCGCTGCCGCCCAGTTCCAGGCCGCCGGTCGCCTGGTTGTAATTGCCGCTGACATTGACCAGGGTGGACAGCGTCAGATTGGCGCCATTGTTGATCAGGGTGCCGGTGCCGACATGGACGGCGTCGTTCAATGCCAGGTTGCCACCGCCCAGCACCACGTTGGCCAGCGCGCTGGCGATGGTGCCCTGGGTGGTCAGGCTGCTGCCCGTCAGGGTGCCGATGGTTAGACCGGCGCCGCCCAGGATCGTCAGGTCGCGGGCGCTGTCGTTGGTGATGTCGCCGGCGATGGTGCCGCTGTTGGCCAGTGCGCCCAGGATGCCCGTGCCGGCAATGTAGAGCGCGGTGGGGGCCGACAGCAGCGTGCCGCCACCAATGCTGAGGGTGCCGTAGGTGCCGCCGATATAATCGCTGGCGGCCAGAGCCATCAAATCGGTGCTGTTGGTGGCATCGCCGACGGCCAGGTGGCCGCCCAACGCGCTGGGGCCCAGGCTGCCGCTCCACACCAGGCCGCCGCCGGCATGCACCAGCGTGGCAACGGTATCGCCCACAAGGTAGTTGGCCGTGCCGGCGGGGTTGGCCTGCACCAGGCCGCCCACGGTGGCCGCACCCGTGACCGACAGGCCGCCGGCCGCGCCCAGCACCAGGGTGCCCGCCGCCTGGTCATAGGCGCCGGTGATGGTGACCAGGGTAGCGATCTGCAGGCTGGCGCCGGCATTGGCGACCGTATGGCCGGTGGCGTCGATGTCGTCATTCAGCAACAGGCTGCCGGCGCTGAAGGTCAGGTCGCTCTGCTGGTTGACGATCATGCCCTTGGACACGCCGTCCTGGCCGGTGAAGGTGCCCACCGCGCCGCCGGCGCCGCCCTGGATGGTCAGGTCGTTGTTGGCGCCATTCAGCACCGTGCCCTGGACCAGGCCGCCGTTGATGAAGGTGCCGATGGTGCCGTTGATCACCACGGCATAGGTGCCGGTGATCGTGCCGCTGTTGTCCAGGGTGCCGACGGTGCCGCCCTGGATGTTGACGGCGAACTGACCCGCGATGGTGCCGCTGTTGCTAAAGGCGTCCAGCGTGCCCCCGGGGCCCACGTACAGGCCATAGTTGCCGGCGATCAGGCCGGCGTTGGTCAGCGTGCCCATGATGGCGACGTTGCGGATAGCCGTCGAGGTGCCGCCGCCCGATGCGGTGATGGTCCCGCCAGCCAGGTTTTCCAGGGTGCCGATGATGACCTGGTTGAAGACGCCCTGGTTGCCGCCGGCGATGATGCCGCTGTTGACCAGGGTATGGACGACGACGGTGTTGGCGACGCCGACCTGGGACCCGACGATGGTACCGCCGGCCTGGTTTTCCAGCACGCCGATGGTGCCGCCGATGAACTGGGCGGCAGCGATATCGATGGCGTGATAGTTGCTCTGGATCAGGCCGGTGTTGGTCAGGGTGCTGATGCCGCCATAGACCACGATGCCGGCGGAGTTGCCGCCCGTAATGGTGCCGCCGGCCTGGTTTTCCAGCAGGCCGATGGTCCCGTCAACATAGACCGCCCCGACGGCACCACCGATGAAGCCACTATTGCTAAGCGTACTTATGGTGGCGGCGGTGCCGTGATTGGAGCTGGGGCCGATGACAAAAACGCCCAAAAGGCCGCTGTTGATGCTGCCGCCCGCCTGATTCACCAGTTGGCCTATGGTCCCACGGACCAATAAGCCGACACCGGAGATGTCGGCGTTATCAATGACGCCGCTGTTGATCAGCGTGCCGATGCTGCCGTTGGCGACGAAGCCGCTGCTGCCGCTGATGAAGATGTGGCCGGCATTGTCCAGGGTGCCGACGGTGCCCAGGATGGTAACGCCGGCGTCGGCGCTGATGGTGCCGGTGGTCTCATTCCGGAAGCCGCCCAGGCTGCCCGTTGTGGCCACGTACAGGGCGCTGATGCTGCCGGTATTGGTGACGCTGCCCAGCGTGCTGCCGATGTAATCACTGTTGGCCACGGCCAGCAGGTTGGACCCGTCCGACCCCTGCCCCGTGAACAGGAGGGGAAGACCGTTGCCCAGGTTGGCGGTGATGCCGCTGTAGCTGCCGCTGCCGGCCGCGATCAGCGTGGCCAGGGTGTCGCCCGCCACGTAGTTGCCCGACGTCGACAGGTTGCCCAGGAAGGCGGAGACGGTGCCGCCGGCAACGGTGGCGGCGCCACTGACCACCAGTTCACCACCACCGCCCAGGGCCAGCTCGCCGGCCGACTGGCGATAATTGCCGGTGACGCTGACGATGCTGGACAGGATGACGGTCGCCCCGCTGTTCACCAGGGTATTACTACCCACGGTCACGGCGTCGTTCAGCAGCAGGCTGCCACTGGCCAGCGTCAGGTCGGCGCCGCTGGTGATCATACCCTGGGTGGTGCCGTCCACGCCGGTGAAGGTGCCGGTGGCACCGCCCGTGCCGCCGAAGATGGTGACGGCGCTGTCGCCGCCCAGCAGCAGGTTGCCCTGGATCATGCCGCTGTTGACCAGCGAGACCAGGGTGTTGCCCAGGCCGATTTCGATGGCGTTGCCGGCGGAGACGATGCTGCCGGTGTTCACCAGCGTGGTCAGGGTGACGTAGCCGGCGGCCTGGGTGCCGGCCAGATACGCCCCGCGGATGCTGCCCTGGATGAGGCCCTGGTTGATCAGGAAGCTGGTGCCGTCGGTGTACTTGAGGGCGGTGGCGCCGCTGAGGGTGCCGCTGTTGGTGAGGGTCAGGTTGCCCGATGACTGGGTCGCCACGAACGACGTGCTGCCGCCGGTGATGGTGGTATCCGCCGCCGTTGCCCGGGGGGCCGTCAGGGCCGTGCCCATGGCCAGGAGGGAGGTGCCCGCCAGCAGCAGGGTACGCGATGGCCGTGCGCGCGACGGCCGCGTCCGCGTGTCCTGGCCCTGCGTATCCAGGCCCTTGCGCACGTCCGGCAGCATCTTGCCCATAAGCCCACTCCCCCAAATCAGAAACCGGCGTTACGCCGGTTGCCACCCCCACGCGCCGGGACGCGCGCAGGGGACAGCGGTCCCAGCACATCTGAATATCCGAGTAACCCCTTCGTTGGAGATTTGCATCAAGATAGTAGATGCATAATCATCAGGCATATTTTCGGGCTTTGTTTACGGAACATAAACGCCAAATGTGGGAAAATATAGCGTCGTTACTGTCATCAGATTGATGACGTAAAACATGAACGCTCTGGTGATATTTTCATGATATGCACAGTTTTCCGGTATATGTGCAGCAGTTTACGGCAGCATTCTCCAATAAGTTCTTTAACAATATGAGGAATAATTTATTCAAGATGCCATCGCACACGCTTAGCGCAATGCGGTTCAGCAAGGGGCGGCCTTGCATGGACATAAGGGAGGATGTGGGGCGAGAGGGGGCGTCCTCTTGCCATGCGTGGCCTGCAGGCCTGTTCTCAAAGTGGCGCCACGCCTTGGTTTCCAGCGCCACGCAAGCACCCAGGCGATGGGCTTCCGCTCCCGCACACGTTCCGAAAAGACCGCTGCGCGGGTCGCGGGACGGCGGAAGTGCCCATTCCCTTTTACATAAGCGAAACCCATTGGTGATCGGTCGCTACCCGGGCCCACCCTACCCAAAAGGGTAAGACGGGGCGGGCCGCATGCCCACGCCGTGGCCCTGTCTGGCCGCAGCTTCTCCCTGGTGCGCCGCTGCTTCAGCGACGCCCGCTTCCGTAACGAAGACGGCGTGAACCGCGTGACCCTGCACTGTCCTTGGTCCGCGAGAATGACCCGCTGTGACGCGCTATTCCTTGCGGTAGCGCAGCAGCCAGGTAACCGTGCCGATCTGGCTGAGAACGGCAAGAGTGGTGAACCAGCCCACGACGATGAGATCTGATTGCCCGCGCACCAAGGCCTCTGTCGGCAGGCTCCATACCAAGAGGAAGGCCACCAAACCCGCCAAGGCCTCGACGCATAACACCAGCGTCAAGAGCGTGCGCACCAGGTTCTGCATTTGTAGGGGCACTTTCCCCCAAAAAATCAAACGGAAGGCGTAGAGCAAGAACCAGACGAACAGTAACGCAGGCAGACCCACGGGATTGAGAATGTCGAAAGGATCAGCATGCGCCCGGATCTGCAAGGACGCGGCAATGCTGGTGGCCGCGAAGACGATGCCGGGCAGCGCCAAGCCCAATGTGAGATAGTAGCCGGTGGATGGCCGGCGCCATGTGGGACGTGGCGCGGCGCTGGATATCGTCGACACGCCCATCCCGCCCTCCTCACTCCTTGCGGTAGCGCAGTAGCCAGATGATGGTGGAAATCTGGCAGAGGGCGGCGGCCAGGGTGAAGACGGTCACCAGGACGCTGCCCCCAACACCGCCGGGCTGGGTGAATAGCAAGCCCAAGGCGACGACTGTAGCTACGACCTCGACCGCGAAGATGGTGCTGAGCAACAGGCGAACCAGGCCCTGGGTCTGGCTGGGCACGCGGCCCCAGAAGATCAGGCGAAAGCCGAAGACCAGCGCCCAGCTGAACAGGAAACCCACCAGCCCCGCCCCATCCAGCGCTTCCACCGGATCAAGCTGCGCCCGCAGCTTGATCGAACCGTCCAGGCCGATGGCCAGGAAAGTGATGCCAACCACCGCGAGCGCCAGGTGGAAGAGATATCCGGGAGAGGGGCGCCGCCAGGCCGGGGCGGAGTGGGTGTCTGTCATCATTTGTGCACCGCGACGCTGTGAACCTGAAGACGGCGGGCTATTTCATGCAGGGCCGATTCATCGCCCAGAATCTCTTCCCGGATCATAAGGAAGCCGGAGCCGACACCAGCAGCGCGGGGGGCGACCTCCAGCGTCATGCCGGCATGGATCTGCTTGGCGCGAAGTTGGGACCGCAAATGAGCACGCTCCGCAATCTGCGCATACCGCTCCGCGCGGGAGGCATTGGCGGTGCGCGCGGCCAGCGTCTCCGCCGAACGGGCGGTCGTCAAGTCCGCCTGCAGCAGTTCCCGCGCCTCCGCCAGTTCCTTGATGGCCTTGGGGCCACCGACGACGATGTCAGGCAGGGTCATGACCGTCGCGATGATGCGGTATTTCTCGGTGTGCTGCTTGAAGGCCTCGGCCCCCTCGTCGTTGCCGGCCAGTTCCATGCCATAGGCGGTGCCGTCGGCCACCAGCAGGAAGGCGCCGCCCACCAGGCCGGCCACACCCAACACGCCCAGCCCGGTTGGGATGAGCGCGATGGAGGCCGCGACGCACAACACGTCCAGCGCCACGCCCAAGGCGTCATCGCCGTGCGAGGTGAACATGCGGTTGAAGACGCGTCCCACGGCCTGACTCATGGCCAGGTCGGCCTCGCTCTGTGCGATGGCGGCCTGGCCCTGGGCCTCCATGCACCTCTCTATGAAGGCCTTCACCCGATGCCAGAAATCGGGCGGCGGCTGATGCTTGGGTGGCGGAGCGGGAATGTGGCTCCACTGGAAAACGAAGATGTCACCAAAACCGCCGGCATCGCGCGTAGGGCCGCGCAGTGGGTAGACATAGCCGTTGGTGGCCCAGGAAATGCCGACCCCGGGACCGCACACCTTGTCGACATAGGCGCACAGGCAGGCCGTGGCCTCGGTCTCATTGCGGAACGGCCCCCAGTCACTGTTCAGAACGACTGCCATAGCGTTTCTCCCACTCTTCTATTTCTGCCGAAAGCAGCCTCTACTGCCGCTTACTGTCTTCCGGGTGTAGGTATTCGCCGAGACTAGGCTCCGGCGAGCATTCTGTTCCCTGCAATACATATAAGTAATCGTTGGAACGATCGGCCACCTTGAAGCACTTCTTATATCCGTGAGCCGAAGCCCATAGATCTCCGGCAAATATCCCAAGAACCATGATCGTTATAAAAGCGCCGATGGAAATCTGGATGATCCGAATTTCCATAGTCATCGGCTTCTTATATTTTCTAAAGATCGCGACATACATCGCAATTCGGATGCCATACAAAAACGGCCCAGCAAAGAAACAAAACACATATCTGCTAAAGAGGACGTGGTCGGCACCACCGTCAAATACCAAAAGATCCGGATAGGACGCCCAGATCAACCAGATGCAGACTACAAACAAGATATCGAGAAAGTAAAAACGCCAGGTGCTTAGCGTCGCTTGCCCTCGATCCCGCCCCCGACGATGAACACCCAGGGCAGACATCATCTCATTCTCCGTCCACGACTCTGGGCGAGAGCCGGAATTGCGGCTTCATCATCCGTGTTACGGTGCGAGCGATCCCAGGCAACTATCAGAGGCTTGAAGCCACGCGGGCGGCTGCCCGCCCGCGCGGCCGCTCAAGCGATCGATCAAGCCGACTTGGTGGTGGCCAGGTCGTAGGAGGCGATGATCGGGGACTGCGGGTTGTGCTGGCTGTCGTACGGGGTGTACTTCATCTCCACCTTGGTGAAGTTCAGCACGATCTGCTCTTCCGGACGGTCGCTGGAGGCAGAGATGTTGTAGGACGAGATCAGGGTGTTGGTCAGGGTGAACTCGATGTAGGTGTCGCCGGGGTTGCCGCTGGTGACGATGTGGATCTTGGCGGTCACACCCGAACGGCCGCTGCAGGCCTGGGAGAACAGCTTCACGGAGGAGCTGTCGCTGGTCTTGGTCAGCACGACTTCACGCACCGACGGCTCGGAACCTTCGCGGTTGGCGGTGGCGCCGGCCAGGGTGTTCATGGACCGGGTCACGCCCCACTGCAGGGTCTTGATGTCGGTCCACTGCTGGTGGTTCTGCTGGGTGGCGTCGCCGGAGATGCCGTCGATCTGCAGGTAAATGGGCATTCGTAGTTCTCCTCACTTCATGGACTTTGGTTGAACGCGGGTTTGCGTCGATGCACCGGACTGGCGGGCGGCCAGCGGCCGGTGCGGTAGGTACGGTGCGCCGGGTGACCCCAAGCGGCTTGGGTCCGGGCGGTGCCTTGGCGGCTTATTCCGCCGCGGACTCCACCATCGGCCTTTCGGCCAGTGGCACCGTTTGGATGTCGATCCGGAAATCCCCGGCCTCGTCATCCCAATCCACGGTCGCGGCGGCGACGGTGCGCCGGGCGGCCAGGGTTTCCAGAAGGCGCTTGGACAGCGCCGGCATCAGGCTGCGCGACAGCACATGGTCGATGGCGCGGGCCCCGACGTCGCTTTCGCCGCACCGGGCCACCAGCCGTTCGATCACCGCCGGCGACACGGACAGGGCGGCGCCATAGGTCTGCTCCACCCGCTGGCGCAGGCGGCCCAGCTGCAGGCCGACGATGTCGCGCAGGCGCTCCGCCGTCAGCGGCAGGTAGGGCACCACCGTGACCCGGCCCAGGAAGGCCGCCTTGTAGTGCTTCAGCAGTTCCGGATGCAGGGCAGCCGTCAGGCCGGCCAGATCCGGCAGGGTCTCGCGGTCGGCGGCCAGGGCCGTCAGCAGATCGGACCCGGCGTTGGACGCCATCAGGATGGTGGTGTTGCGGAAGTCGATGTCGCGGCCTTCGCCGTCGCGCAGCACGCCCTTGTCGAACACCTGGTAGAAGATGTCCTGCACGCCGGGGTGCGCCTTTTCCATCTCATCCAGCAACAGCACGCCGTAGGGCCGACGGCGCACCGCCTCGGTCAGGATACCGCCCTCGCCATAGCCGACGTAGCCGGGGGGCGACCCCATGAGGAGGGAGACCTTATGCTCCTCCTTGAACTCCGACATGTTGATGACGGTCAGGCTCTGTTCCCCGCCGTACATCATGTCGGCCAGCGCCAGGGCGGTCTCGGTCTTGCCCACGCCGCTGGGGCCCGCCAGCAGGAAGATAGCGGGCGGCTTGCGTGGGTCGGCGATACCGGCCCGGGCGGTATGCAGTACGTCGGCGATCAGGTGCAGGGCGTCGTCCTGACCCACCACCCGCTGGCCCAGGCGCCCTTCCAGGCCCAACACCGTCTCAATCTCGCTGGACAGCATGCGGCCCACCGGGATGCCGGTCCAGCGCGCCACCACCTCGGCCACAGCCTGCGCGGTGACGTCGTGGTGCATCAGGGGCTGCTCGCCCTGATAGTCCGTCAGGTCCTGGTGCAGACGGGCGTGGCGTCCGCGCAGGGCGGCCACGTCGGTATCGCCCTGCGCCGTTTCCAGCGAGCCCCGGACGCCGACGATTTCGTCGATCAGGCGGCGTTCCTCCGTCCAGCGCCGGTGCAGGTCGGCCTGGCGCACCTGGGCGTCGGCCAGCCGTTCGTCCAGGGCGGCGATGGCGTCGCCATGGTCGGCACCCAGCGCCACCTCCCGCAGCAGGGACGCCTTTTCCGCCTCCAGCCCTTCCGTCTCCCGGGCCACGGCGTCCAGCGCCTCGGGCCGGCCGGCCTGGCTCATGGCCACCATGGCGGCGGCTGTGTCCAACACGCTGACGCACTTGTCGGGAAGCTGGCGCCCGGTGATGTAGCGGTGGGACAGGTGCACGGCCGCCCGCACCGCCGCATCCAGGATGCGCACGCCGTGGTGCTGCTCCAGCGTCGGGACCAGGCCGCGCATCATGGCGATGGCGGTCGCCTCGTCCGGCTCGTCCACTTTCACCGGCTGGAAGCGCCGGACCAGGGCGGCGTCGCGCTCGATATAGCGCTTGTATTCCGCCCAGGTGGTGGCGGCCACCATGCGCAGCGCGCCACGGGCCAGATCGGGCTTCAGCAGGTTGGCGGCGTCACCCTGCCCCGCCTGGCCGCCGGCACCGATCAGGGTGTGCGCCTCGTCCACGAACAGGATGATGGGCTTGATCGAGCCCTTGACCTCGTCGATCACGCCCTTCAGGCGGTTCTCGAACTCGCCCTTCACGCCGGCGCCGGCCTGCAGCAGGCCCAGATCCAGGGTGCGGATGCTGACCTCGCGCAGGGCCGCCGGCACCTCGCCTGCGGCGATGCGCAGGGCCAGGCTTTCCACCACGGCGGTCTTGCCCACGCCGGCCTCGCCCACCAGGATGGGGTTGTTCTGGCGGCGGCGGGTCAGGATATCGATCACCTGCCGCACCTCGGCATCGCGGCCGGTGATGGGGTCGATGCGGCCCTGGGCCGCCTCCGCCGTCAGGTCGATGGTGTAAGCATCCAGGTTGGGCGTGCGCCCGCCGGGCTTGCGCGGGGCCTGGCCATCGGCGGCGGCACCCTCGGGAACCTCGGTCTCGATCAGGGCGTCCAGCGCCTGCGGGTCGATGGCTTCCAGCGCAGCGGCCAGATCGCCAAAGGCCAAGGCGCCCTTATCGTCGGCCACCAGGGCCGCCAGCAGGTGCAGGGGCGACACCGCCCCGGCCTTGAAGCGCAAGGTGGCCAGGAACCAGGCCTCACGCATCAGCGAGACGACGCGCGGCGAGAAGGCCGGGGCGCGGCTGCTGCCGGTGCGGCAGCGGGCCAACCCACGGTCAAGCGCGCGCTCCAGCGCCTCAGGGCCCAGGCCCACCTTGGGCAGCGCCTGGCGCAGGCCGGTGTCCGGCCGGTCGAGCAAGGCGTGCAGCCAGTGCTCGATCTCAATCTCATAGTGGGTTTTGGCCATGGCACCGCCCGCGGCGGCTTCAAGCGCCCGCCGGGCCGCGGCATCCAGCCCATCGACCAGCGTCCTTAGATCCATCGAATCCATTTCAAGACCCGCGCTTTTGGTTGACGTATTCCCCTACCCCCATCGTCCGACCCAGGTCCGCCGATGGCATGACTGCAAAAATAAAACTCGAACGGCAATTGGAACTTACCCAATAGTTATAGTATCAAATTTTCCATCTGTTATTATGCCATTCATGTAACATTACATTAATAGAACGGCATTACTTCCGATATATGCTCCAGGTGATACTAATCGGTATCATTGATACTAATGATGGCGTCGTCCGGGTCGTGCAGCATGGGCAGCGACGCCAGCCAGCTGTCGTAGCCTAGGCGCGGGCCCGTGCCGTCCCGCCCGTCCAGCTGGCAGGGGGGCACTTCCTCCCGGTGCAGCACCAGTTGCACGTCGAAGCCGAGTTCGGGCCCGGCATAAAGACGCGCCAGCTCCACCAAGCGCCTCAGCCCCGGCCGACCCGGCAGATGGTCCATGAACTGGCGCCGCGTCAGGGGGCCCAGGATGATGCGGAATTGGCCCTGCACGTCCCACATGCGGGCACCGGCCACGGCATCCACCCCCAGGCGGTTGTATGCGGGCGCCTTTCCCCCAAGGCGCAGGCACGTCTGCTCCTCCGCCGGAATGGCGATCCAGCGGCCGGCGAACTGCTGCACCTTGACGGGCAGGCCGCAGGCGTCGGCCAGCATGCGCTCCAGCGAGATGGCGGCGCGCGGCTGCTGGCTGAACAGGCCGGCATAGTAGACCGCCACCTCATCCCGCACCGACAGGCGGCCGCGCAGGTGACCAGTGCCAAAGCCGGCGATGCCGAACAGGGCGGCCGTGGCGGCGTCCCCGCCTTCCAGCCCGCGATGCTCATACAAGGCGGGCAGGCGATAGCGCCGCCAGGCGCGGAACAGCAGAGTGGCGATGCGGTCGTTGAACAAATCGAGGAAGGCGGCGAAGCCAGGCGTGCGATCGCGCAGGCTGCGGATGGCCGTCTCGGTATAAGCCTGCGGCAGGGCCGAGACGGGCCCCGTCAGGGTCATGACGTTCAGATCCAGCCGGGCGGGCGCCGCCGCCTCGCCCTCTTCCCCGCCTTCCGTCAGGTGAGGCAGGTGCAGGCGCTGGATCTCATGCGCCGGGAAGCACAACGATTGGTGCGCGGCGAACCGGATGGGCAGCTCATCCTCTTCGGCCAAGGCTCCGAACTGCCGTTCCAGCAGCTGGATGGCGCGGAACAGGTCGAAGCGGAAGGGCTCATGCCGCAGCATGTCCAGCAGGGCGGGCGAACCGCTGAGCGTCGGCAGGGGCACGATGGCGTTCATGCCGTCACCTTGGCGCCGATCCGGGCACCCCAGCGGACCAGCGCCTCTTTCCGGCCCTTGGCCCGCACCGTCAGCCGGGTGAAGGAGTTGATGGAGGTGTAGAGGGCGAAGAAGCGTTCCAGCACTGCCGAGGGCAGGTAGATGCCCATGGCGCCCGCCCGCTCCGGGTCCATCACCAAGTCGATGTCCACGCCCCGGCACAGGGCGGCGAAGTCGGCGTGCGGCGCCCGGGCCGTGGCGCGGCGATAGCCGATGCCGGTGACGCTGTCGATGATGGCCCGCGTCTCCGGCGTGTCCTTCAGGTCGTAAAGCTTCAGCAGCTCCCGCAACGCCGCCGCCCCGCCCTGGCCGTCCCTGCCCCCTTGGCCGTCGATCAGCGACAGGTGGTTGAGGTTGAGGTGGGAGATCAGGCGCCAGCGGGCGCCGTCGCCCGTTTGCGGCCGCACCACCGCCGTGGGCGGCGTCAGGCAGGTGACGCCGGCGATGGGCCCGCCCTCGGTCAGGTGCATGCGCGGATGGCCGCCACCGAAGGGCAGCTGCGCCGGCAGGTCGCGATTGAAACACAGCGTCTCCACGCTGACCGTCCAGTCGGGCGGGGCGTTGGGGTTGAGGCCCAGATCGACCAGCGACAGGTACATTTCGCTGCTGGCATCGCGTCCGCCCCGGGGGCGGCGCATGGCGTGCCAGAAATGCTGGTGGCGCGATGGATCGGCGCCGTGATGGTTGCCGTAGAGGGGCAGGAACTCCGCCTTCTCCCCCCGGGGGGAAGAGGCCCGCACCCGCTCGATGGCATAGATCTCGCGCGCCTCCGGCCGGCGGGCGTCGGCCTGCACCAGATACTCAGTGGCGTCATGGCCCAGGATGATGGGCTCGGCTGACTGCCGGAACAGGTTGACCACCGGGGCGCAGCCCAGGGCGAACACCTGGGGGCGCACCAGCCGTTCCCCCTCGGTCCACACGCGGTCGAGGTAGAGGTAGACCTCCATATGCTGGCCCACCCCGCGCAGGGAGCGCGCGCTGAGGCCGTGCAAATCGACGAACAGGAACTTTTCCGGAAAGGTGAACAGCTCGCTCAGCAGGCGGTAGCCCAGGAAGGACTGGGCGCCATAGGGCACCATGCCGTCCTCGGGCTCGAAGCCCACCGGCGTCAAATGGTCGGGGCCCAGTTCCACGGGGTTGGGGTCGTTCACATCCTCCACCACCGCCATGCCCACGACGTTGTTCAGCAGCAGCTCGTGCAGGGTGAACGCCACCTCCGGCGGGCCGGAGAGGAACAGGCGCAGGCGATCCACGCCCAGGTCGGTCAGGCCCTGCCCTTGCGCGGTGGAGCTGATCTTCAGCCGCAGCACCGACTTGGCCTGGCGGGTGGACGCCACCAGGGGGGCCGCCGCCGGCAGGGCCGCCAGGCTGGCCGCCGTAACCTCCACCGGCCAGATCTCGGCCGGCATGGTGGTCTGAAAGCGGCAGGCCTCGCCCCGCACCGCCTCCGTCTCCACCTGGGCGCCGCGCGGCACGGTGAAGCTGCCCGTCAGTTCCGGCGCCGCCTTCATCTGCACGATGGCCATGGAGGGCAGCGGCGTCACGTAGTGGGGATAGAGCACGCCCAGGAGCGCGTCGGTCAGTTCCGGGAAATCGTCATCCAGCTTCTGGCGCACCCGCGCCGTCAGATAGGCGAAGGATTCGATCAGCCGGGCGACGTGGGGATCGTCCACCGTGGTCGGGCTGATGCGCAGGTTGCCCGCCACCTTGGGATGCTCACCCGCGAAGCGGGTCGCCGCCCGCCGGATGGCCGCCAGTTCCTGGTTGTAGAAGGACAGGAAGGTGTCAGGCATGGGGGTCGCCCTTGATCAGGAAGGTCTGGCTGACGGGATCCAGCACGGATTCGAAGACGATGGGCTCCGGCGACGGGTCCAGGCGGATCACCGCTTCCACCCGGAAACGCAAGGTGCGGTCCAGGTTGCGGCCGCCGTTCAGCAGGGTGACCGCAACCGACGACAGGCGCGGCTCGAACTCGCGGATGGCCACCTCCAGCGCGCGACCGAAGGCGGCCTGGCGCTCCGGCGCCGCCATACTCATGGCCGTGAAGTCGGGGATGCCATACTGCAGGGGGGAGCGGTGCAGCTCGCCGACATCATTGCCCAGCTTGCCCGGCCGCCGCCGCGTGTTCAGCATGGCCTCCAGATCCCGGCGGATGGAGTTCTTGAGCTGCGACAACGCCGCGTTCCAGCCCAGGCTGCGCACGGCCGGCCCTTCCACCGGCTGGATCAGCCGGTCGAGGACGGAGGGCACGATGGTGGCGGGCTGTTGCGCCGGCATGGCTTACGCCGCCTCCACATCGGCCTGGGTTTCATCGAAGCGCAGGGTGGTGAGGTCGGCCGCACCCACGGCGTCGTCGCCCAGCAGGAAGCAGCGCTGGCCCCGCCCCAGGATGGCGCCGTGCCGATCCACCCAATCCGTCAGGCGGCCCAGCCGGTGCTGGTCGGCCAGGCCATCGGCCCCCGCGCTGGCGTAAATCATAGGCATGTACAGGCTGCCGGCCGTGCCGTCGCGCAGGGTCAGGCGCACGGGCCGCCAGATCAGGTCGGACAGGCGCTTGGGCGGCGCAAAATCCAGGCCCAGAACCTCGTCAGCGTCCACCCAGAAATACTTGCCATCGGCGCTCAGCATCTCCAGCAGGCCGCCGCAGGTGTCGTCCAGGTCGCGGAAGTCGGTGAAGGCGGCACCCTTGTGCTGGCCGGTGGGGGCTCGGCGCAGCGTCTCCGCCTCCGCCAGCGTGGCGGCGGCCCCCTGCGCGTCCCCGGCACGGGCCTTCACGCCCGCCTCCAGATGCAGGCGGGCGGCGGCGGTGATGTCGGTCAGGAATTCCGGCGGACGACCCTCGCGGTACCAATCCTGGCGCGCCGTCTCCGCCCGGATCAGCTGACGCAGCAGCGAGACCGGCACCATGGAGCCGGGGTCCTGGTTCAGCACGACGGACAGCTGATTGTCCGCCCGCTCCAGCTGTCCCGCCACGCACAGGATCTCCGCCAGCAGATAGCGGGTACCGGTGTCGGTGGGCGCCTTCTGCACATGCGCGGTGGCGGCGGACAAGGCGCCGAACAGGTCGCCGGCCTCCAGGGCGTCGGTGATGGCGGTTTGGCTCATGGGGTCCTCTCCCGTCAGGCCTGCGGGCCGACGAGTTCCGTGACCAGGCGGAAGCTGGTCTGGACATCGTCGAGCTGGAAATGCGGTTTCAGATGGATGACGCAGCCGAAGGCGCCCGGCCGGCCGGCGATGTCGCGAACCTGCACCTCGGCCTCGCGCAGGGGATAGCGGGCCTTGAACGAGGTGCTGGCGTCGTCGTTGGCCAGGCAATAGCCCCTGAGCCAATCGCGCAGATGTTCCTCGAAATCATGCGCCGTGGCGAAGGAGCCGATCTTGTCCCGGCCGATCATCTTGATGTAGTGCGCGAAGCGCGAGGCGCAGAGCACATACTGCAGCATGGCCGATAGCCGCGCGTTGGACGTGGCCGTCGCCCGGTCATAGACCTTGGGCTGATGCAGCGACTGGCAGCTGTAGAAGACGCAGGCATCGACGTAGCTGACCCGCGACAGGGGCACGATGCCCAGGTCGCTCAACTGCTTCTCCTGCCGGTCGGACAGGTAGACGTCCAGGGGTGCGGCCGGCGCCGCGGCCCCACCCAGGGTGGGGAAGGTGTGGCCGGGGAAACGGTCCACCAGGCCGCCGCCGTTCAGGTCGTCCGGCGCGCCCCGGATGTCGGCGAACCAGCCGTACTGGTGGAAGGCGCGCATGACCACGGTGGCGAAGGCGAAGGCGGCGTTGCCCCACAGGTAGTCCCCCGCCCCCGGCCGCCCGGTGCGTTCCATGAAGCGGAAGCCGTCGATACGGTTGGGGTCGTGACGGTAAGGCGGCCGCATCATCACCCGGGGCAGGGCGATACCGATGAAACGGGCGTCGTCCGCCTCACGCAGGGCCCGCCAGCGGATGAACTCATGCCCCTCGAAGGAGCGGGCGAGGTCCACGTCGCTGGCCATGTCGCCGAAGCTGTCCAGCCCGAACAGCGCGGGGGAGCAGCTGGTGACGAAAGGGCAGAAGGCCGCGGCCGCCACGGCGGCGATGGCCTTCAGCGTCCCCACGTCGTCCGTGGGGTGGTCGGCATCGCGCTGGTGCTGCACGGCGTAGTCGCCGATCAGCAGGCCGAAGGGCTCCCCGCCGGGCGTGCCGAACTCATCGCTGTACACCTTGGTGAACAGCTGGCTCTGGTCGAACTCGATGGCGCGTTCGAAGTCGCGGCACAGTTCGCGCCAGGACACGTCCAGCACACGGATCTTGATGGCGCGGGTGGAGGCCGAGGCCTCCACGAGCTGAAGCAGCCCGCGCCACGACGCCTCCAGCTGCTGGAAGCGGGGATTGTGCAGGATGACGTTGACCTGGGCCGTGAGCAGAGCGTCGATCGCCGCGATCAGCTGGTCGATGACCAGGCGCTTGTCGGGATGGCGGCTGAGGTCCAGCCGCCAAGCCGGGGGCGCGTCGGGCCGGGGAGCCCGGCCTTCCGTCGTGTCGATGCGTCGTTCCACCCCCGGGGCTGCCGCCTCAAGGGTCTGTTGCATCAGAGCTTGCTCGGTATCCGTGCCACCATGCGCAGCGAGGTCGTCAGTTCCTCCATCTGCAACCAGGGCCGCAACCAGGCGATGGCGTTATAGGAACCGGGCTTGCCCGGGATTTCCTTCACCGTGATCTTAGCCTCGCGCAGCGGGTAGGCGGCCTTCATTTCCTGGCCGGCGCCCTCGTTGGCGTTGACGTAATTGTTGATCCAGCGGTTCAGCCAGGCCTCGCAATCCTCGACCTCAAGGAAGGAGCCGATCTTGTCGCGCGCCATCACCTTCAGGTAATGGGCGAAGCGGGACGTGGCCATCATGTACGGCAGCCGGGCGGAGATGGCGGCGTTGGCCGTGGCGTCCGGGCGGTCGTACTTCTTGGGCTTCTGCACCGTCTGGGCGCCGAAGAACACGGCATAGTCGGTGTTCTTGTAATGGCAGAGGGGCAGGAAGCCCAGCTTGCCCAGCTCGGCGTCGCGGCGGTCGGTGATGCCGATCTCCGTCGGGCACTTCTGGTCGGGGTCGCCGTCATCGCTGACGAAGACGTGGGTGGGCAGGGTTTCCACCTTGCCGCCGCCCTCGGCGCCGCGGATGGCCGTGCACCAGCCGTACTTGGCGAAGGCCTCGGTGGCGCGCGAGCCCAGGACGTAGGCCGCGTTCATCCAGCAATATTCGTTGTGCTCCAGCGCCAGCGACTTGCCCGAGGGGTCCAGGGGGGCTTCCTCGAAATTGAAGTCGTCGACGCTGAGGGTGGCGGCGCCGTAAGGCAGGCGCGCCAGTACGCGCGGCAGGGTCAGCGTGGTGAAGCGGCTGTCCTCGCTGTCGCGGAAGCTGCGCCACTGCGCGTATTCCGCCGTCTCGAAGATCTTCTCCAGGTCGCGGGGCTTGGCCAGCTCCTGGTAATCCTGGAAGCCGAACAGCTTGGGGCTAGCGGCGGAGACGAAGGGGGCGAAGGCCGCCGCCGCGATGCTGGAGATGCTGGACAGCATCTGCACATCCTCGGGGTGGTTGGTGAACTCATAGTCACCGATCAGCATGCCGTAGGGCTCACCGCCGGGCGTGCCGAACTCGTTCTCGTAGAGCTTCTTGAACAGCTCGCTCTGGTCGAACTCCACCGCCTTGGCCAGATCCTTCGCCAGTTCGCGCTTGCGCACGTTCAGCACGCGGATCTTCAGGTTGGCGCTGGTCTCGGTGTTCATGACCAGGTGGTGCAGGCCGCGCCAGCTGCCTTCCAGCTTCAGGAATTCCGGGTGGTGCATGATGGCGGCTAGCTGCTTGGACAGCTTGGCGTCGATGGCCTTCACCGCCGCGGTCAGCGTCTGGGTCAGGTTGCGGCTGTAGGTGACGGTGCCGCCCAGCGCCTCTTCCGTCAGGGTGCGCAGCAGTTCCTGCACGCGCGCCGGCTCGGTCTGCTTGGTGGCGCCGATGGCCTGGTCCAGCAGGGAGAGGCCTTCGACGGTGCCGGCCGCGGCTTCTTCGCGGGAAACGGTCAGGGTATCGGTCATCACTTCACCTCCTCGGCGGTGGCGCCCAGCTGCTGCGACAGCTTGCGCAGCTGAGTGTCGTCCTGAAGAATGGATTCCAGCAGGTCTTCCAGCTGGGTCGAGCGGTCGGCCTTGGTCAGCAGGTCGCGCAGCTGGTTGCGCGTCTCCAAGAGCTTGCGCAGCGCCGGCACCTGGCGGACGATCTGGCCGGGCTCCATGTCCTCCAGCGAGGAGAACTTCAGCTCCACGGCCATCTCGCTGCCGTCGTCCTCCAGCTCGTTCCGCACGCGCAACGACAGCGACGGCTTCATGCGCGCCAGGATTTCGTTGAAGTTGTCGCGGTCGATCTGGATGAACTTGCGGTCCTTCAGCGGCTTCAGGTCATCCGTCGGGTCGCCGGAGAAATCGCCGAGCACGCCGACCACGAAGGGCAGCTCCTTCTCGACCATCGCCCCATCGGTTTCGACCTCGTATTTGATGTGCACGCGCGGCTTGCGAACCCGCTCGAGCTTGTCATGAACGCTGGCCATCTACCTTCTCCTACCCATGGGTTGCTGCATGTCGTCTGGGGTTACCCCGAAACAAAAACGATTTCTCATCAGTGTCTTACTGTCCGTTGCCCTGCACCGGCCGGATGCCGGCGGTGGTCAGCAGGGTGTTGCGGGCACCCGCGTCCGCCAGCAGCTCGGCCAACAGTTCGGGCAGCGGCATGCGGCCGCGCCGAACCAGGTCCTCGATGGTGTAGGACAGGGGTGAATGGGGTTCGGTGCGGCGGAAGTACTGGCCGATCTCCGCCAACAGGGTCAGCGCCTCTTCCCGGCTGGTGATGCCCTTGGCCGGCCGCTGGGGCGCCGCCGCCTCGTCCACGACGGGGGCGCCGGTGGCGGAATGCAGGATGACGTCGGGCACGGCGGCCTCCTCCACCTCTTCCTTGGCCGACAGGCCGGTCAGGAACACCACCGCGTCCTCCACCTCCTCCAGGATGTGGGTGATGGTGGAGGTAGGCGGGGCGTCGGCGCCCGCCCGTTCGGTCAGCAGCCGATCCAGGTCGCGGAAGGCCTGGCGGCAGGCGCGGATGTCGGCCAGCAGCGCCCGGTTGCGGGCCGCCGGCACCTGGCTCATGCGCTGGGACAAGGCGTCCAGCGTGGGCGGCGGGGTGCGGCCCGGGCGGCTGCGCGTGTCCGGCGTCTGGCTGGCGCGCTGGGCCAGGGCGTAGTGCCAGTAGGCGATGGGCTGGTCCTCGCGCAGCAGCGGCACCTTGCGGATGGGCTGGATCAGCGTGCCCTCCGCCCCATGGCCGTTAAGGCCGCCGATCGGCGCCAGGCGGACCGCGATACCGTCCTCGTCCGGCTGGGGATGGACGCCGTCCCAATACTGCTCCACCAAGCCGGCCAGCAGGCGGAAACCATCGGCCAGACCGGCGAAACCCTCCAGCCGCACGGCGGCCTCTGTCAGCCAAACGGCGACCTCGATGTCCTTGGTGCGCTGGGCCAGGACACTGCGCGCCAGGTCCTGGATACGCTGCCACTCCGCCAGGGAGGTCTGGGCCTCATCCTCGGAATCCGCCCGCCGCTCGATGGCGCGGGCGGTGGCGCGCAGATCCTTCAGCTGGAAATAGGCGGCATCGCCGCCGTTGTGCACGCGCAGATCCGGCCCGCAGGGCTGGTCCCCCGGGACGGGGGCCAGCAGGGCAGGAAGGTCCAGGACGCCCGGGGACAGGATAGCGCCGTTATCCATCATGCACCTTTCCGCGACGGCCACAGCCGGCCCCAGAAGCCGCCCTTGGCCGAGGAACCGCTGTTGGCGTCCAGCGCCCGCAGCAACGTGTTCAGGTCGGTGGGCCGGCGCTTGGGATCGGGCTGCAGCATGCCCTCCACCAGACCGCGCAGACGGTCGGGCACGGCGCTGATGTCGGGGACCTGGCGGCGGGCGGCCGTCGCCTCCTCCACCGTCTGGCCCATGGCCAGCTTCTCGCCGCGCGCGGCGGCGACGATGACCAGGCCCAGGCTGTAGATGTCGGACGCGACGCCGATGGCGCCGCCGTGCATGCCCAGCTGCTCGGGCGAGGCAAAGGAGAACTTGCCGGCGAAATCCAGTCCGTCGCGCGGGGTGACGCCGTTGCGCATTTCCCGCGCCACGCCGAAATCGATCAGCTTGGCCGCCGCCGGATTGTCGCCGGGCAGCAGGATGTTGTCGGGGCTGACGTCACGGTGGACGATGCCGGCGGCGTGCACCGCCGTCAGACCCGCCGCCAGACGGCGCAGCAGGGCCTCCAGTGCCGTCAGGCCCAAAGGCCCGCGCCGCAGGAAGTAGGACAGCGATTGGCCGTCGATATACTCCAGCACCAGCATGGACCGGCCGTCGCCGTCGCGGTACAGGCCGGCGCAGCTCACCACGGCGTCATGGCGGATGCGCTGCAGCAGGCGGCCTTCCTCATGGAACAAGCCCACGATCTTGGCGTCGTCCCGATATTCCGGAATGATGACCTTGATGGCCTGGTCGGTTTTCAGGTCGCGATGGCGCACCCGGTAGATCTCGCCCATCCCGCCGCGTGCCAGCAGGGTGCGCACGATGAAGGTGTTCAGCATGGTGCTGCCCGGCGCCACCGACCAGCCGGTGGGATCGGCCTTGGCCGCCGGCGCGGTGCTGGCCGCAGGCTCTGGTCCATCCTCCCAAGGGCGCTGCGCGGCCTGGATGTGACGGTCCAGCGCGGCGCGGGCGCCGCTCAGCAGGTCCAGCGAGGCGACCTCGTCCAGGCCGGCGCGGTGCGCCTGCGCCCGGACACCGGCGATGAAGCCCGCCACCTGGCTTTCCACCACCTCGCGCGTCGGCACCACCGGGGCGGCGTTCGGCGCAGCAACGTCCGGCGCCACCATGACCTCGGTCAGCTCGGCCGGAGCGAAGCGGGTCAGTTCATCCGGCGTCTCTGGGCTCATCAGCAGCGAGGTCATCTCGTCCGGCTGCTGCGGCTCCTCATTCGCCACGATGGCGCCGGGGTTGGTCAGGACGGCGGCCTGGCTCATTCCGCACCCCCTTGGCGCACATCTTCAAGCGCCGGCGAGTGCGCCACCGGCACGGCCGTGGCCTGCATGGCGGCCTCCGCCACCGGATGATCGCTTTCCGGCACATCGACGATGACGGCGGTCAGGTTGTCGGGCGCGCCGCTGACCAGGATGTTTTCCACCAGGGCGTCCACCGTCTCGCGCGGAGGCATTCCCCGCATCAGCGTGGCGATCTCCGTCTCACTCAGCACCTTGGTGACGCCGTCGCTGCACAGCAGGAAGCGGTCGCCGGGCTGGACGACGTCCTGCACCATGTCGATCTCCAGCGTGTCGGCGGCGCCCACGGCACGGGTGACCAGCATGGTGGCCCGCTGCTGCTGGTTGATGCCGGCAGCCACGTGGTCGGTGGTCAGCTGGCGCAGCCGGCCGTCGCGCAGCAGGTAGATGCGGCTGTCGCCCACCCACAGGCAATTGAAGCGGTTGGCGTAGATCAGCAGCACCACGGCGGTGGAGGCGATCAGCGCCTGGTCGCCCAGGGTGGCGGCTTGGGCCCGCAGCTTGTCGTTGGCCTCGACCAGGGCCTCGCGCACCTCTTCCACGAAGCCGCCGTAGGACAGGGGCGGCATCACCGCATCCAGCGCCTTCACGGTCAGGGCGCTGGCCACCTCGCCCGCCGAATGGCCGCCCAGGCCGTCGGCGACGCACCACAGGCCGAGGTCGGGCCGCAGCAGCAGGGCGTCCTGGTTGATGGTGCGGCGGGTGCCGGGATGGGTACGGCCGTGGCTGGGCAGCGCCACCACGGGCCGCAGCAGCAGGATGGGCAGTTCCTCGTCCGCCAGGTGCAGCGCCGTGTCGGCCGGGCGTTCCCAGCCCCAGCGCTCCCAACGTCCGTCCAGGAAGGCGGCGTAATTCTGCGGCGCCGGCAGGCCGGGCGAGATCAGCAGCGAAGACGCCACCTTGTCCGACCCGGTGGTCCACCACAGGCTGAAGCGGTTGTTGAAGCCGATCAGCACCTGGTCCAGCAGTTCGGCATAGGCGCTGCCCAGGGCACCCCGGCCGTTGGCGCCGCCGTTGTTGGCCAGCCCGACACGGAAAGCGCTGCTCTCCGCAGGCCCGCGCGTGGTGTCGTAAGGCGGCGCGCCCAATACCCGTGCGGCCTGGTCGAAGCTGTCGAAGTTGAAGTCGTCGTCCAGCGAGGTCAGCGCCAGGTCTTCCACCTTGTCGAACCAGGCGCGACCGCTTTCGATCAGTCGGATGGGGGCGACGCAGCCGGGCAGCGGGGTCGCCAGCACCAGGGGGAAGTAGCGCCCGACCCGGTCGACGCTGGGCATCAGCACGCCGGCCATGGCCGTGTCGCCGCAGACCCCCGGCCCCAGGACGAAGCGCCAGACCGGCGTGTCCAGGTAGCTGGGCAGCCACGCCTCGCCCATCTGCCGCTGGCTGGTGGCGAGCGACGCCTGCAGCCATTCGTCCAGCGGGCGGACGATCGCTGGGTCCAGCCGCCGGGAGACGAAGTCCCCCCGCGCCGGGATCTTGCCGAAGAAACCCGGCTCGTGAGCCGAGACGGCGCCATTCAGAAAGAGACTGGACAACGGAACGCCCTCAGTTCTTTGAGGATGAAGGGGTTGAGCGAGGTGCTGGACTTCACCTCGAAGCCGGCGTTGTGGGTGCCGGAGGTGAAGTTGACGCGGAAGTTGTCACTGCCCAGCGGCGTGACCGTGCCCTGGTCCACCAGGTGGAACAGCGACCAGGGACCGCTTTTCAGCACGCTCTGCGGCAGGCCGTCGGTCACCTCGAACACCACGCGGCTGACGCCGTTGGGGTCGTTGTCCGGCCACTGGAGCGAAGCCGGCCACTGCGGCCCATGCTGGTATTCGATCTGCTGGCCGCCGCTGGCGAACAGCACGCCGGTGGACTTCGGATCCAGGGTCACCGGCGTCACCTGCAGGGCAACACGGGGCTGCTGGCCGCCATCGGGGAAGAAGGCGTCGCGGATCTGGGCGGCATACTGGAAGGAGGCCAGCACGCTGTCGGGGATGCCCAGGCCGGTGTCGCCCACCTTGGTCCACCGCCACTTGGCGCCCGAGGTGTCGACCAGCGTCTTCAGGTGGTTGTTGAAGAAGTTGTCCAACATGCCGTTGGGGGCGAACAGCCGGGTGAAGTCACCCACCGAGATTTCCTTGGTGCTGTCCTTGGCGAAGGGATAGCGGCCATTGACGGCGCGGGTGCAGAAGCCGCCCACCTCGCCGCCCCAAAGGTTGCTCAGCTGGGCGCGGGCACCGCCCACCGACTGTTCCGACGCGCTGCCGGTGATGGTGGCGATCCAGCCGTTGACCGGCCGCGGCATCTGCGCCGCCTGGTTGTTCAGCATCTGGATGGGGCCGCCGGCCCCGCCGTGGGAGGCGCGGGTGTACATGGCCATGCGGCCGTTGCCGGGCCCGCTGGCGACGTTGCTGAGCTCCTGATAAGCCTCGCCCAGCAGGCGCACCAGATCCTCCGCCCGCGCCGGCGCCCCGTTGCTGGGCGTGACGAAATCGGCGATGGGCTGGAAGTGCTGGGCCACGGCCACGGCGCCGGCCGGCGCGTCCGGCGTGGGCAGAGCCGCTGGGGCGGCGGCACCGCCCGGCGCCGGGACCGCCTTGGGCAGGCCCGGCAGGGGGACGATCTGCGTCTCCGCCGCCACGTCCTTCAGCAGCTTCAGCATCGGCATGTCGGGGCTGGACACCAGGTTCAGCACGGCGATGGTCTGCTGCATGTCGGCCAGCGGCACGATGCGCAGGTCGCCCAGCATGGTGTCCCACTGCTGGATGTAGTCGGCGTAGTACAGCTGCGTCACCCGCTCGCGCAGGTCATCGGCCTGGGCCGCCTGCTGCGCCTGGGCGTTGGCCCCGGCGGGCTTGTCGCCCAGCACCCAGCTCTGCCCCTGCACCTCGGCGATCACGGCGGAGAGCGCCGGCTGGAAGGCCTTGTAGCCTTCCGGCGTGTACAGGCCGGGAATGCCCTCGGTCAGCGGCTTGCCGGAGACACGGGTGAAGACATGGTCGGCCGTGGCGCCGGCATGGTCGACAGGGCGCCACTGCGGCAGCTGGCTGATGCCCTCATGCTGGCGGACCAGGGCGTAGACCCGCTCGGCCGGGGACAGCTTTTCCAGGCTGCGGCGCGACTGGGTGATCAGGTTGGCGTCCAAGGGGATGGGCGTCAGGCTGCCCCGGGTCAGCAGGCTGTCCAGGTGGCGGGCCAAGTCGTCCCGCAAGCCCTTGTTGGCCTCGCCCGGCCAGGTGGCAGCCCAGTCGGCCACCATCCACTGGCGCACGGCATTGGCGTCCAAGGGGCCGCGGCTGCCCAGCATCAGGTAGATCTTGAGCGCGCCGGCCACGAAGTCATCGTCATCCTCGTGCGCCCGGATCTGGTCCTGCAGCCGCACCAGCAGGCGGGGCAGCATCAGGCCGTTCAGCGCCCGGTGATAGACGGCGGCGTGCACCGTCTTCAGCTTGTCACCCTGGTAGAGGCCGAAGGTCAGCCACTGGCTGGCGACGCCCTCGTTGTTCTCCAGGCCCGTGGGCAGGTTGCGCAGAATGTTCAGCGGCTTGACCACGCGCACCAGGTCGGCGTCCGTCACGCCCTGGCTGGGGATGCCGGTGGCCGCCTTGTCATAGGCCTGCAGGCCGTCGTCGATCAGGGCCACCTGGCGCTTGTTCTCCTGGTAGCCGGTGCTCCAGGCATAGGCCAGCACGGCCAGGATGACGGCGGCGGAGGCGTACGTCGCGATGCGCAGGCGGCGGCGGCGCTGCTCCACCTTGGGATTCAGGCTGACGACGGCGGCCTCGGCGAAGATCACTTCATTGAACAGCCGGGTCAGGAAATAGCTGCGGCCCTGACGGTTGTTGGCCGGCATGCGCACCGGATCCAAGCCGAAGGTTGCGGCGATGGTGGCCATGGTGCGGTCGATGGGCATGCCCACCTGCACGCTGCTGGTGAAGTAGCTGCCACGCAGCAGGGGCCGCGTCTCATAGGGGCTGGCGCGGAAGATTTCCGTGAGGATCTCCAGCAGCGCGTCGCTGAGGCTGGCCACCTGGTTGGGGAAGTTGAACACCAGGCCGCGGCGCTCGATGTCCGCCTCCTGCTGCACCCGCTCCAGCAGCCGCTCGTTCAGGCGGATGACCAAACCCTCCAGCTCCTGCGGGAACTGCTCGACCACGCCGGGGCTGTCGGCGGCGCCGTCGTCCAGGGGGAAGGTCATGCCCCACACCTGTTCGCGTTCCGACTTGCCGAGATTGTCGAAGTACTCGACGAAGCCGGGCACCAGATCGACCTTGGTGAACAGCATGTAGACCGGGAAGCGCAGGCCGAAGCGGTCGTACAGCTCGTTCAGGCGCAGGCGGATGGCGCGGGCGTGGTTCAGGCGTTCCGTGGGATCGGGGGCCATCAGGTCGGCCAGGCTCATCACCACGATGGCGCCGTTCACCGGCTGGCGGGGACGATAGCTTTTCAGCAGGTCCAGGAAGCCCAGCCAGGCGGCCTGGTCCTGGTGCGGGTCGCTGTCCTGCGTGGTGTAGCGGCCGGCCGTGTCCAGCAGGATGGCCTCGTCCGTGAACCACCAGTCGCAGTTGCGGGTGCCGCCGATGCCCTTCAGGGGGTCCCGGCCAATGGTGGTGGACAGCGGGAAGTTCAGGCCCGAGGTCAGCAGGGCGGACGTTTTGCCCGAGCCCGGCGGCCCGATCATGATGTACCAGGGCAGCTGGTAGAGGTAGCCCCGGCCCATGCCCTTGCGCCCGGCCTTCTTGCGCAGCTGGCTCAGCGCCTCTTGCAGGCGGTCGCGCAGCAGGCGCAGTTCCTCGGCGGATGCGGCGTCGGCACCCCGGCGCTTCTCCTCCTCGCTGGGGTCGGTCAGGTCGTGCACCATGCGCCGGTCGGTCTGCCGGGCCTTGAGATTGACCTGGAGGTTGAAGGCGGCCCAGGTGGCGAACACGGCGCAACAGGCGATCAGGCGCACCAGGTCGCCTTCCAGCGGCCGGTGGCTGCCCACCGCCACCAAGGCGCCGAAGAACCAGATGACCAGCGCGAAGCCGATGGCCCACACCAGGGACCAGACCCAGCGCGCGCGGAAGGGCTGCGCCAGGGCGGAAATCAGGGGCTGCGCGAAGTAGACGCTGCTTGGGACGTTCATTGGGCCGTTCCCTGGTTGGGGGTCGGGGCAGGCACGGCGGCCGGGGTCGCAGAGGCCGCCGACGGCGCCGGCACGGCGGCCGCGGGCGAGCTCAGGATCACGTCGATGCGGCGGTTGGCTTCCCGGCCGGCGTCCTGGTCGTTGGTGGCGATGGGTTGGGTGTCGGCCATGCCCTGGGCCTTCAGACGGGACTTGTCGGTCAGGTGGGTGGCGATGACGGCGGCGACCGCGTCGGCGCGGGCCTGTGACAAATGCCAGTTCGACGGGAACCGGATGGTGCGAATGGGAATATTATCCGTATGTCCCGTGATCAGCACCGCGCCGGGCCGGGTGTTCAGGGCCTCGCCGATGCGGTTCAGCAGGGCGGTGTAGCTTTCGTTCACCTCGCTGCTGCCCGACGCGAACATGCCGGCGTTGCGGATGCGCACCACGGTGTCCGTGCCCTGGGGCACCACGGTCACCAGGCCCTGGGCGATCTCCGGCGCCAGGAAGGCGCGGAACTGGTCCAGATCCTTCGACTTGGGCTGCACCGGCGCCGTGGGCTGGGCCAGGGCGACGCTGGGCTGGCCCACCGGCGGCAAGGTGGCCATCTTTTCCAGCGTGGCGTCGGAACTGCCGTTCAGCGCGAAGCTGAAGCCCGTGGC
Source organism: Nitrospirillum amazonense (assembly GCF_029594735.1). Taxonomy (NCBI): domain Bacteria; kingdom Pseudomonadati; phylum Pseudomonadota; class Alphaproteobacteria; order Rhodospirillales; family Azospirillaceae; genus Nitrospirillum; species Nitrospirillum amazonense. The sequence continues at coordinate 293,269 of NZ_JARPAF010000003.1, read as the reverse complement.
CATCACCGTGATGAGGATCAGGGTGGCCGCCATGACGGTCCAGAACTCGATGCTGGGCAGCAGGGGGCGGAAGGGTGCCTCCACCCCGCGCCAGTGCACCGACAGCTCGCGCTCAGCCTCGCCGCGCCGCTGGGTCAGCACGCGGTAGAGGTTGTCGCGGATGCGCGAATGCTCAAGCGAGCCCTGCGGCAGGATGCGCAGCCGGCCCTCGAACCCCAGCGACAGGCACAGGTACATCAGCTCCAGCACCTGGAAGTTGGCGGCCGGATCCTTCAGCAGGTGGTTCAGCAGATCGTAGAAGCGCTCACCCCCCGTCACGTCGATGTGGAAGGTGATGACCATGCCGGCCCGCGCCCAGGTGCTGCTCGCCCCCCACGGCGTGTTCAGCACGATGTCGTCGATGGTGGCGCACAGGGCGTAGTGGGCCGCGCGCGCCGCCTCGTTGGTGACGCCGGTGCCTTGCGCCCGCTTCTCGAAGGTCTTGATCTCGTCGGCGACGCGCTCGCGCAGTTCCTCGATATTGGACTGGGCGGCGGACGTGCGCAGGCGGCGGGCCAGCGTCAGGATGGGGCCGGCGGCGGCCACCAGCGGGTTGAGGCCGCCCAGCGTCAGATCGACTGTGTCTTCCGGCGCGTAATCGGTGGGCGGCGCCACCAGTTGCACCGGGGCCGGACGGCGGCCGCCGGGCGTCGGCTTGACGATGGTCGGCTCATGCGCCGTCTGGCCGTAGCTGGGATAGGACATCACGCACCCCCCTTGATGGCCCACAGCTCCATTTCGATCTGCGCGAAATCACCCGCCAGGTGCAGGGCGATGCCGCCGGACTTCTGGAGCTGCTTGAAATGCTGGCTGCTGCGGTCCAGTTCGAAGAAGACTTGGCCGCTGCGGTATGGAAGCTGGCGGGGCGCCACCGGCAGGGGCCTGACATTGATGCCGGGCAGCGCCACGTTCACCAGCTGGGCGATCTGTTCCACCGGGCCGATCTTCACCTGGTTCGGGAAGACGCGGCGCAGGTGCTCCACCGGCATGTCCGCGTTAACCGCCAGCACGAAGGTGGCGTTGAACAGCAGCGACCGGTCGACGATGACGCCGACCTTGATGCCGTGGCGGCGGGCCTGCAGCGGGATGGCGACGGCGGTCTGCTCCAGCACGGCGCTCAAGGAGGCGCGCAGGTCGGAGAAGACGGGCCGGAAGGTGTTCTGCAAATCCTCGTGCCGGTATTCGGGAAACACGGCGGCGCGCTTGGCCTCGGTGGTGAAGGTGGCCAGTTCCCCCGCCACCTCGACGCACAGGCGGTAGAACCGCTCTGGATGCAGCATGGGTGCGGTGGCGGCGTAATGGCGCAGCAGCGGTTCATACCGGTTCACGGTCTGCAGCAGCAGGAAGTCCGCGATCTCCGCCGCCCCCTTGGCCGAGGGGCCGGACAGACGGCCGGCCAGGGCCTCGGCCCGGTGCTGGATCAGGGCCTGCAGCTCGGTCAGGAAGGCGGCCAGCGGCGCCTGGGCCGCGACCGAGGTGACCGGGGCGATGAACTGCTCATCCAGGATGATGGCGCGGTCGGAGCGCACCTCGACCACCCGGGCGATGGCGATCTTCTCATACCCCGCCAGCGGCTGCGTCTCCGGCGCCAGGCGCAGGCGCAGGCGGGCGACGTCCATGGCGGCCGCCTGGTCGCTGCCGAGGTTGGCGTCCTCGGCCTCATACCGCGCCGGGACGAAGCGGGTGATGGCGTCCTCGGAATTGGTCAGCCCCACCTCGGCCCCGCCCGGCTGGCGCACCGGCAGCGTCAGGTAGATGACGCAGTTCTTGGTGGTGTCGAACAGCTCCAGCGGCGGCGGATGGTCGGCCTCGTCCGGAATGGAGAAGGGCGTGCCGTCGGGCAGGATGCCCTTGGCGGAGACGATGGCGAACTTGCCGATGCCCAGCAGTTCCCGGTTGATGGTCAGCTCGCTCAGGCCCCAGGAGAAGGGGGTCAGCGGTTCGGTGCGCGCGTGCAGCAGCCGTTCCACATGGCGGTCGGCTTGCTGGAAATGCTGGACTCGCAGGAACATGCCCTCGGTCCAGACCACGCGGTTGGCGGACATCATGGCCGGGGCCTCACTTGGTGGGGGTGCGCTTGGACGCGTCGGCCGCCGCCGCGGTGCCGGCGGCGCCGGGTGGGGTGCCGGCGTCGGCCGTGTCGCGCTTCACCACCAGGCCGTTGGCACCGACGGTGACGTTCAGCGTCACCGGGCCGGTGTCCGGCAGGGCCACAACCTCGCGCCAGTTGGCCTGGTCGATGGCGCGATAGGCGGCGACGATGCCGACGTAGTGCACCTTGTCGTTCTGCGGCAGGACCATCTGCTTCTTGTCGCCGGGCTGCAGCACGAACTCGTCCCGGCCCAGCTGATCGGTACCCAGGGCCTGGGTGTCGTGCTGGATCAGCTGGATGGGCGCGGCGATGGTGAACTTGTCCTTGGACGCCAGCTGATAGACGCGCGTCACGATGGGCGACGGACGGCCCAGCGTGTCGGGATTGGCGTCGGGCCCGACGTTGATCGACACCGGCACGGTGGTGCGCACCGGCGGCGGGGGCGGCGGCTCGTGCGAGCAGGCCGCCAGCTGCAGGAGGGCACCGGCGAGCACGGTGGCGAGGGCCGCACGCCCCATGGAGTGCGGGGTGGAGCGGCGGGCGATGGTCGTGGCGAGAGGCATCGTCTAGAGGACCCTGTTAGTCTGGGCAGTCTCGGGGCTGGGGTTATCCCCAGGCGGCTGGCGGACGGGTGGAAGTGAGGCGGGTGCCAGGCGGGGACGAAGGCGGGCCCCAGGCGGTTCAGAGGCTTCTGAACTGCTGGGTGTAGGCGGAGGAAAACTTGCTGCCGAGGGGCGGCCCCGACGATTGTTCGCCCATCATGCGCTGGTGGACCTGCTCGTACCGTTCCCAGCAGCGGGCCTTGTGCACCTGCGGCAGCATGGAGGCGCTGACGTCATTCTTGATGGTCTCGGGCGACAGCTGTTCCAGCACGTCGCCCACCACCGTCTTCATGCCGGCGATCAGGGCCACCTCGTGGGCCTTGATGTCGCGCAGGCTTTCGCGGATGGCCTCCGGCGCGTCCATGAAGCCCATGACCCGCCGGCCGATCAGCACGGACAGCGTGCCATCCAGGTTGGCGGAGAACTTCAGAGGGTTGTTCTCCTTGGCACGCAGCAGCGTGTGTTCGATGCGGAACTCGGACTTCAGGAAGGCGCGCAATTCCAGCAGCTCACGCAGGCCGTTGACCGCCTCGCGCAGGGCGACGCCCATCTTGTGCATCAGCGCCGGGGCGTCTGATGCGTCCACTGCGTCCAGCGGCAGGCCGACGCCCGCCAGAAAGGCCTCGAACACGTCGTCCGGGATCTGGGGGCCTGGGTTTTGGGGGTTGGCGGCCTGGGCGGGCGCCGACTGGGCCTGAGCCTGGGCAATGGGCGAGGCCTGCGCCGCCGATTGCGGCGGGGCGACCGGTGCGGGCTGCGCCGGTGGGGGGACGGCCGGCGTGGCGAGGGCCGCCGGGTTCATGGTGCCCAGCCCCACGACGGGTGCGATGGCGGGGGAAACGGGAGGGACCGGCGTCACAGGGGCGGCCACCGGCTGGGGCCGCATAGGGGCGACGGCGGGGTTGATGGGCAGGATGGTGGCGCCGGCGCCATTGACCGGACCCACCGGGGCGGGGTTGGAAACGGCCGGGCTGGCCATGCGGGCCGTGGCCTGGCCGTTGCGGGCTCCGGCGAAGGCCTCCGCCATCACCTGGGCGGCGGCGCTGACGGACTCCAGCTCATCCTGCGTGCCGACGCCATCGACGCCCTCCGCCTGCCAGTCCATGGGGATAACGGGGTGCTTGACCTCAGGCGCCTCGAAATAGGCGCCGGTACCGGAATGGGCGGCCAGCGATGGGGCCAGCGCGCCACCAAACGGCGCCTCCACCTCCGCCTCCCCTTCCCCCAGCATGTCGGTCAGCTGCATTTCGGCGACGCGGTCGCCAGCCAGGACCTGGGTCAGCGAGGGGACATAGCCGGTGTGGCCATTGTTCAGGCCCCCCATGCCGTAATCCATGTCCGGGTCGGCCAGGGCGCCGCTGGTCATGCCGATGCCATTCATGGTCGCCATGGGGGACACCGAGGCCGCCGGCTGGCTGCTGATTTCCAGGCGCAGGGTGCAGGGGCCCAGATTGATGACGTCGCCGTCGTTCACCGGCTGGCTGTTGCCCCGACCCAGGGGGGCAGCCGCCCCGCCGACGTAGACACCGTTGGTGCTGGTGTCCGTCACGAAATAGGTCTGGCCACGCAGCTCTATCCGGCAGTGCTGCTTCGACAGGTGGCGCTGGGGGTCGTTGACCACCCAGTCGTTCTCGGCGCCACGGCCGATGGTGAAACTGGCGCCGTCGCAGACGCGGGTTTCGCCTTCGGATATGGAGCAGTCCCCGGCCGAAAGAACACGTAAGACAAGGGCCATCTGATCCTCGCTGCGCAAGGACGGCATTGGCGACGTCACTGAGAGGTCGACAACGTGTCCAATCTTTTAACGATAAATTTACCAAGCAATGCACGCTGATATAATTCGGAAGATAGTTCCGTCGACCCCCCAGAAACGGTTCTCGGTGGTATATCCAGATAGAGGTAGAGTTGTGGACAGGCTGCGCCCGCCCCCAGTCATAGGGCATAGCTTCAAAGTATATTTTGAATGCAATTTTAATCGATATTTTAAGCAATCGCCTTTGTAATTGCTGAGAAAATTCCGGAAGCCTATTCCTTATCCGCCGGTTCTATAACCACCGGGATGAAGCGGATATATATCTGCAAAACCTAGGTCATATGACCCGGGCGACAGGTGCCGTGACACCCCTTGGAACCAGCTTTCCGACCCTCGGTCCAACCCAATAACGCGTTAATACGAAGGTGCCTGCCCCCGTGAACTGCGCGGAATCCCTAGGGTTTCCAGCTACCTTGCCGTGAAAGCTGGGGTTCCGGCCGACAATTGGGTCCGCCATCAGGACATGCAGCATTAAGCTCCCTATACCCGAAGGACATAACCCTTCGTGGAGTGGTCAAGCCGTCGGCAGCAAAACAGAATTGAAGCACGGGCGTTCAATTCTACAGTAACGGCCTATTTTTAAAGCCACATCAACATGAAGCCACCCCTCATTCACCTGCGGTTAAAGAATAATTTGCGTCACTTTCTTGCCGTATTCATGACGGCATAGGAAACGCGCCCAGCGCGCGCGGCCCTTGACGCCCCGCCGCCGGCCCATAGTTCTGTGTCGCGCGAAGTTACAGGAGCGGTTCGGAAGGTTTTGAAATCACACCGTGTGAACGGTGAGTTAACAAGTGATGATAGTAGCAGCCAGGCGGCCGTGCCGCCGCTACTGGGCCGCCACGACTGGGGACGTTCGGCGCGCATCCGTCCGCCGGGCACACGAGGATTTGCCAGAAAACCCAGACCACCTTCCGCACCGCCAGCAGCCCCGGTGGCGGCGGCTTCAACCTCTTCACCCTGGAGGACAAGGCCGGCGCCGAAGAGATCGCCTTCCACTCCCAAAAAGACCTCTCCATGGTCGTCCAGAACAACGCCTTCGAGACGGTGACCAAGGCGTCGGTGCGCCAGGCGGGGCAAGTGCTGGCCTTCAAGGTGGGTAACAGTTCCATCCAGTTCACGCCGGACAACATCATCCTATCCAGCAACGGCAGCACCGTGGTGATGGACAAGGATGGCATCCGCCACAAGGGCGGCAAGATCTGGCTGAACATGAAGGAGCCGGCGCCGGCCAAGCCGCCGGGCCAGGACTTCAAGGCCGAGGGCTCCGCCTGGGCCGCCAACAAAACCACCGGCCCCGTCACCGCCAAGGTCATGGGCGCGGAAGGGGCGATCACCGCCCACGCCGACCCGACCAAGGCCACCGTGGACGCCAAGGGCGAAATCGCCATGGCCCGCATTTCGGCCAAGGGCAAGAACAGCTGGGGCGAGATTTCCGGCGGCATGGACATCTTCGCGGCCGAGGGTACCGGCCACGCCGGGGTGACCACCAACGGCCTGGGCGCCCAAGGTGAGGCCAAGGCCGCCATGCAGCGCGTCACCGGCGAAGGTATCGCGGGCGACCTGAACAAGGGCGGCCTCGGGGTGAAGGGCGCGGGCGAGTTGTTCTCCGCCGACGCCAAGGGCCAAGCCTTGCTGGGGGACGACGGCCGCTATGTCGGCGCCGCGCTGGGCGGCAAGGCCGGCGCCCGCGTGGCCCAGGCCAGCGCGGAAGAGAACGTTACCATCCCCATCGGCTGGCTGCCCGGCGTGCCCGATGACTGGACCATCGCGGTCAAGGGCGAACAGGGCGTCTCCGCCGGCAGCGCCGGCATCGGCGCCGGCGGCTACGGCTACTACGATCGGGTGGACCAGCGGACGCACGCAGGCATCTTCGGCGACATCGAAGCCGGCCTGGGCATCAAGACGGGCCTGGACGCCAGCATAGGCCCCGCCCCCAAGGGAGGTGCCCCATGACGTCCCCTGCCCGACAGGAGCGTGGCGTCCTATTCTTCATCCTGGCGGCCGGGCTGCTTGCCGTCCTTACACCGCGTACCCATGCCGCGGAGACCATCACCGCGAAGGAACGACCCATGGCCGACCTGCGAACCACCGTTCAAGCCACCCGCGCGGAGGTGGAGCGCGACTATCTGCACCAGGCTTTCCCCAGCCCGGTTCAGGCCTTCGCCTTCGAGCTGATGATTCCCAAGGACTGGCAGTGGTTCGAAAAGGACGGACGGCCCGCCAAAGCGGACGGCCGCCTGCAATTGCTGGCCCGTTATGGCGAAAAAAATCAGGAGGCCATCACCGAGGTCTACGCCCAGCAGATCGAACGCGAAGTGGCGCCGGAGGACTGGCTGGATCCCTGGATGGCGGCGAACCACTACACGGTGGTGGCCCGCCGCAGCGTCCCGTCGGATGCAGGCCGCAACGCCGATGTGCTGGCCTCGCGCAGCGTGCAAGGCCAGCCCTATCTGTACCGGCTGCGCACCTTCAAGAATGGCAAGTTCATCTACCTGCTGCACAGCTTCGCCCCCGAACGCCGCTACGCCGCGGCGGAGGACGCCTTCCTGGTGGCGGCCGCCTCCTTCAAGCTGACGGAGGCCAAGCCCCAGCCCACCATGGAAATCCTTCAGGACGTCGCCCTGAACAAGGTCTTCCAGTTGGGCTTCAAGGTGCCGGCATCCTGGACGGTGCGGGCTGATGACAGCGTTGATGCCAATTGCCAGTCCTGGGGCCTGTCCAATGGCACGGGCGCGGATCGGGCCGGCATGATCAACGTCTACACCGCCCCGCACGACCGCTTCCGGGCACCCGACCAGATCGCGCACCTGGTGGCGAACGGGATGCGACACCTCGGCGCCAACTTCGCCGACGGCGCGCTGCGAGAGGTACCGACGGGCACCGCCGGGGTTTCCTTCTGGACGGCGGACGCCCCCGCGACGCTGGGCCAGCGCTCCGCCCTGGTTCGGCAAACGGTGGTCGCCACGGCCAAGGGCTGGGCGGTCTTCACCTTGGTCACGCCTGCCGGCCCGTCCGACCCCTATCTGGTGACGGCCATCAACAAACGCGCCTTCGACATCGCCATCACCAGCCTGTTGAACGCCTTGGCACCGGCAGGCTGATCCATGAACACCCTTATCGCTAGCATCTCCGGCCTGGGAGCAACTGTACCGTTGCCGGGCAGCCGCACATTCGTGAAAGCCATCGCGACGGCGGCGCTGCTCCTGGTCGCCTACTGCCTGACCGCAGCCTCTTTCGGTAACGACGCCGGTGCCTTCGATACCCTGGGCGCCGCCCGCTATGTCCTTCTGGCAGTGGTGGCACTCGCCGTCGTGCTTCTTCTGTTTGGCGGCGTAGGCTTGATCGTCCGCACTGTGTTCCATCTCAACGGACGTGCCATCCTGCAACGCTATGCCGCCAACGGCATGGGCGGTGCGATGGGCCGCCGGCCGCCGGCTTTTCTCGACGGCATTAGCCGTATCGAATTTACCGACGGCTTAACCGTCTTGGCCTGGGCGTTAATGGCCCTGGGCGTGATCGTCTCGATCATCCAGGGAAACTGACGCGCCATGTCCAATCCACCATTCCATACTTCGCCCACCCCTCCGCCAACCCTGGGCCTGCTGGCCTCCCTGGCCGCGCGCCTGCCGGACAGGGAACGGACGCCTAAGGCCTTCCTGGCCCTGTTCGGTCTGCTGGGCGTCTGCCTGGCCCTGCTGGCCTTGGGCGGCAAGTCCATGTCCATGGTGCTGGCGGCCCCCCTGCTGGCCGCCGCCGGCATCGCCGCGCTATCGCTGTTCTTCATGGTCGGCCTGCTGCAGTGGCGTTCGACCATCAAGGCCTGGATGGCCAGGACCGGGGGAAGCGGCGAGTTCCCGGGCCTGTGGCGCCTGTTCCTGGCGCCTTACCGCAAGGCGGACGTCGATCACATGGCGGCGACCGGCCGCCTGCCTGAGTTGATGGCCTTTTCCATGATCATGATCATCGTGTCCGGCCTGGTGATCGCCGCCCTTGTCGGCGTTCGCCCAGCCGGCGCCCAGCCTATGTGAGGCCTCC
>NZ_JARPAF010000003.1:283737-284585 GCF_029594735.1 Nitrospirillum amazonense | reverse complement strand
ATGGACGGTTACACGCAAGCGGAACGGTTGCTGGGGATCGAGAGCCCCTTGGGGCCCGACCAGCTTTTGCTGGAGGCGCTGGAGGGGACGGAGGGCATCTCGACGCCCTTCGAGTTCCGCGCGACCGTGCGCGCCATGGACGACAACGTCGATCCCGCCGCCCTGGTGGCGCAGAGCGTGGACCTGAAGCTGCGCCTGGACGAGGGCAGCTACCGCGTCTTCAACGGCGTCGTCGCCTCGCTCACCGGCGGCCACGCCGCCTCCCGCGGGCAGCGCCACTATGTCCTGCGCGTCGTCCCGCGCCTGTGGTTCCTGACCCGCACCAGCGACTGCCGCATCTTCCAGAACAAGACCACGCTCGACATCCTGGAGACCATCTTCGGCGAGCTGGGCGTCACCCAGTACGACTTCTCCGGCGTCAGCGCCCCGCCGCCCCGCGAGTACTGCGTGCAGTACCGCGAGACCGACTTCGCCTTCGTCTCCCGCCTGATGGAGGAGGACGGCCTCTATTACTTCTTCCGCCACGAGGCGGGGAAGCACACCCTGGTCCTGGGTGCCCAGACCTCCGCCTACCAGACGGGCGATGAGCCGCTGATCCCCTTCAGCGCCACCTCCTCCCGCTCCAACCACATCACCGAGTGGCACCGCAGCCACGCCTACCAGGCCAGCGCCTGGGCCATGACCGACTACAACTTCCAGACCAGCAAGCTGGACCTGAAGCAGACCGTCCCCACCGTCTCCAGCTACACCCAGGACCCCCAGCACGAGCATTTCGACTATCCCGGCCTGCACGACAGCGCCGGCGATGGCGAGCGCCGCGCCAAGCTGGCCATGCAGGCGGAGGAGGT
>NZ_JARPAF010000003.1:181672-283637 GCF_029594735.1 Nitrospirillum amazonense | reverse complement strand
GGAGCGCGAGACGGTGCAGGGCGCCAGCGACTGCCGCTCCATGACCCCCTGCGGCCGCTTCCAGCTGACCGACCATCCCGTCGCCGCCGAGAACGGCGCCTATGTCGTGCTCTCCGCCAGCCACCGGGCCAGCGACCTCAGCTATGAGGGCGGCGGCGCCAGCCACTCAGGCTACGCCAACCACTTCACCTGCCTGCCGGCCGCCACCCCCTTCGTGCCCCGCCGCGTCACCCCCCGACCCAGCATCTCCGGCCTGCAGACCGCCGTCGTGGTCGGCCCCAAGGGCCAGGAGATCCACACCGACAAGCATGGCCGGGTGAAGGTGCAGTTCTTCTGGGACCGGCGCGGCCAGTCCAACGAGGGCAGTTCTTGCTGGGTCCGCGTCGCCCAGGGCTGGGCCGGCCGCGGCTTCGGTGCCCAGACCATCCCCCGCATGGGCATGGAGGTCGTCGTCGCCTTCCTGGAGGGCAACCCGGACCGCCCCGTCATCCTGGGCTCCGTCCCCAATTCCGAGACCACCGCCCCCCTCGGCCTGCCCGCTCAGAAAACCCAGACCACCTTCCGCACCGCCAGCAGTCCCGGCGGCGGCGGCTTCAACCTCTTCACTCTGGAGGACAAGGCCGGCGCCGAGGAGATCGCCTTCCACTCCCAAAAAGACCTCTCCATGGTCGTCCAGAACAACATGTTCGAAACCGTGGGCAAGTCCATGGTGAACGTGGCGGGCGAGATGGTCGTGCTGCAGGTGGGCAAAAGCTCCCTGCAGATGACCACCGACCACATCATCCTGACCAGCAACGGCAGCACCGTGGTTCTGGACAAGGACGGCATCAGCCAGGACGGCCAGAAAATCTGGCTGAACTGCAGCGGCTGACGCCGACGCGCGCAATCCCAGGCCAGACCCCTTCATTTCCCGGGAGATTTCCGGATGTTTGACCTTCCCGCCCTGATCCAGCCCGGCGCCATCGGCGCCAGCCTCGGCATCCAGCCCTACACGCCCCTGTCACTATCGGCGGCCCCGGCCGGCTTCGGTTCCGCCGGCGACCTCGGGGCGCTGGCCAACGCCGCCGCGCCAGCCCTGCCCTCTTCCGTCGGCGCCCCCCTGGGCAGCGCGGCGCAGGCGGCCCAGCTGCTCGGCGGCGGCTCTGGCTTGGCCACCCCCTCCTTGGGCGCGCCCGCTCTCGGCGCCCCTTCCCTGGCCAGCCCGGCCATCCCCGGCGCCTCCAGCATTCCGGGGGCGTCGACGGCGTCAGGCCTGTCCAACCTGGCGTCGGCCGCCGGCGTGAACACCGGGCTGCCATCCTTGCCCCAGGCGCCCTCGGTTGCCGCCCCCTCGCTCTCGGCCCCCACCATGGCCGCGCCTACCGTGGGCACGCCCTCGATGGCCGCACCTGGGGTCACGCCTGGGTTCACCTCCCCGACCTTGTCGCCCACGGGCCTGACGCAGCCGTCCTACGCCCCGCCGCCGGTGGTCGCGACCTCTTCCGCAACGCCGCCCCTCTCGCCCTACACCGCCGGGCCGCAGGCTGGATCGTGGAACCAGGGCGGCACTCTGCCCGGTGTCCAGGCCTCCAGCTATCAGACACCCGGTTACCAGGTGCCCGGTTACCAAGCGCCCAGTTACCAGGCGCCAAGTTATCAGGCACCGGCCTTCCAGACATCGGGCGCGGGGCAATCTCCCCTGCCGAGCCAGACGCCGACCCTGGGCCAGACCGCCTCGGCCTTGCCCAGCACCGGCAACGCGGACGCCGACAGCGCCGTCGCGGTCGCCCGCATCCTGGGCCAGATCTAAAGGAAACCCACCATGCCGCAGACCTGCCGCACGCTAGACTTCAGCATCCAGCTGCCGGACAGCTGGATCGACCGCTCCATGGTGGCCTGGTCCGCCCCGCCGAGCGGCAGCCCCGTGGTGCCCAACATCATGATCGCCTATGACCGGCCACAGGCGGAGGAAGGCCTGGGCGCGTACGTCAACCGGCAGCTGAAGGATCTGATCGCCCGGGCGCGCAGCTTCCAGCTGATCACCCGGCAGGACGTCATGCTGGCCGGCCGCCCGGCGGTGGAACTGCTGTTCCAGTGGGACGGCGGCGCCGGCCCCATCAAGCAGCGCCAGATCTACAGCCTGCTGCCCGACGGCCGCTGCATCACCATCGTCAACACCGCCCGCCTGACGGAGTTCGCGGACGCCAACGCCCAGTTCATGCAGATCCTGAACAGCTTCGCCTGGCCGAGCCCGGCCGGCACCGGGGCCTGACCATGGACGGCGGCGCGCCGCAATATGGGGCCGCCCGGCTGGGGGATCCCATCCAGCACACCAGTGCCCTGTCCGGCTTCATCGCCGGCGCGGCCATCGGCCTGGGTGCCGCCCTGGCGGTCATCGCCGTGGTGGGCACGGGCGGTGCAGCGCTGGGCGTCATCGCGGCGGTGGGCGGCGCCATGGCGGCGACCGGCGGCGGCGCCCTGCTGGGGGAGGCGCTGGGCAGCACCTTCACCGACCAGACCGGCGTGATCTCGCCCGACTGCTCCGACAACGTGCTGATCAACGACAAGCCCGCCGCCCGCGCCATCCAGGACGCGGCCGCCTGTTCGCGCGACGGGCCGCCTGACCAACATATCGCCCAGGGCAGCAAGACGGTCTTCATCAACGGCAAGCCCGCCGCCCGCATCGCCGACAAGCTGGAGTGCGACGGGTCCATCATGGACGGTTCGCACGACGTCTTCATCGGCCGCGAGCCCGGCACCTACATGTCCATTCATGGCGAGGTGCCGGACTGGGCCAACACGGCGGCCGAATACCTGATGATCGGCGGCTCGCTTCTGGCGCTGGGCGCCGGTGCCGCCGGCGCCTTCATGGCGGAAGGGCTGTGCGGCCTGGCGACCTTCGGCGAGACCACGGTCATCAGCATGGCGGGCGGCTACGCCGGCTCCAAGGTGGGCGGCGCCATCGGCCAGGCGGTGGGCGGAGAGCGGGGACGCATCATCGGCGAGGCCCTGGGCGGGGCCGCAGGAGGCTTCGCCGGCGGCAAGCTGGCCACCCGCTACACCGCCGGCCATCCGGTGGACGTGGCCACCGGCGAGCTGTTCACCCAGGCCGCGGATTTCGAGGTGGCGGGCCCTCTGCCCCTGGTCTGGTCGCGCACCTGGATGTCCAGCTCCACCCTGGTGGGCGAGCTGGGGTCCGGCTGGCACCACCCGCACGACATGGTGCTGTACCGCTGGATCAACGGCGGCGGCTGGGCCGCGCGCCTGGCCGACGGGCGCCTGGCCTTCTTCCTCGACCCAGCCCCCGGCCGCCCCAGCCTGAACGTGGTGGAACGGCTGGTGCTGCACACCGACGGCCAGCGCTACTGGCTGGCCACCTACGGCGGCCTGGTCTACGTCTTCGGCGACCGGGACGAACAGAGCGGCCTGCGCCACCTGGCGCATGTCGTCGACCCCAACGACAACGCCATCCTGCTGCATCGCGGCCCCGGCGGCCGCCTGACCGGCATCCAGGACAGCGCCGGCCGCGCCTTCACCGTCACCACCGACGAGGCCGGCCGCATCACCGCGGTGGACGGTCCCGATCCCGCCGGTGGTGACCAGCCCTTGCGCCTGGTCAGCTACACCTATGACGCGGCCGGCGACCTGGTGGAGGCGCGCGACGCCCGGGGCAACGCCTGGCATTACCGCTACGACAACCACCTGCTGGTGGAAGAGACGCGGCGCGGCGGCCTGCGCTTCCAGTTCGTCTGGGACGACGTCGCGCTGGGCCGCCGCGCCCGCTGCGTCGATACCTGGGGCGTGCACCTGTCCGGCGAGGCCGGCCTGTACCGCGCCCGCATGGCCTACGACGTCCAGGCGCACACCACGGTGGTGACCAACGGCCTGGGTGCCGTCACCCGCTATCGCTGGAACAGCCTGGGCCTGGTGGAGGAGGAGGTGAACCCGGTAGGCGGCGTCACCCGCCACCGCTACGACCAAGCCGGCAATCTGCTGGCCTTGACGGGGCCGGATGGTCGCACGCTGCGGCTGACCTACGACGCCCTGGGCCGCCTGGCGCAGCGGACCGAGGTCGACGGCGCCGTCACCCACCTGGCGTATGAGGGCGGCAACGTCCCCGCCGATCTCACACGGCCCGGCTTCGGCCAACCCGTGCGGGTGACACGGGCCGACGGCACCGAAGACAGCTTCACCTACGACCGGCGCGGCAACCTGGCGACCCATACCGACCCCCTGGGCCATACCACCCGCTATACGCGCGATACCCGTGGCCTGCCATTGGCCATCCAGGATGCGCTGGGCCTGCTGGCGCGCTTCACCTGGTCCCCCACCGGCGATCTGCTGGCGCAGGGCACGGCGCGCGCCGACCGCCGCCGCTATGCCCATGACGCGCTGGGCCGGGTGGTGGAGATGCGCCGGGGCGAGGACGCCCCCGTGCGGCTGGAGCGCGACGCCAACGGCAACATCACCACCGTCCACCGCCCCGACGGCGGCACGGTGACGCTGGAGTACGACGCCGAGGACCACGTCACCCTGCACCGCGACCCGCTGGGCCGCGTGACCCGCTGGCGCTATGACGGCCTGCCCTATCCGGTAGAGCGTATTGCCGCCGACGGCTCGGTCTTCCGCTATCATTACGACAGCGAACTGAACCTGGTGGCCCTGCGCAACCAGAAGGGGGAGCAATATCGGCTGGACTATGACCTGGCGGGCCGGCTGGTGGGGGAGACCGGCTTTGACGGCCGGCGGCTGGAGTACCACCGCGACCCGGCCGGCCTGGTCACCGCCGCCGTGGACCAGGGCCGCGCGACGCGCTTCAACCGCGACCCCGCCGGGCGCCTGCTGGAGACGCTCTACGCCGACGGGAACAGCCATCGCTTCGGCTACGACCCGCAGGGGCGGCTGCTGTCCGCCGAGACGCCCGATACCCGGGTGGCCTTCACCTATGACGCCGCCGGACGGCCGACAGCGGAGCGGCAGGGCGACCAGGAGATCCGCTTCCAACGCGATGCCCGGGGCCGGCGTATCGCCACCATCCTGCCGGATGGGCGCCGGCTGGAGGTGGCCTGGGGGCCGGACAACCTGCCGGCGGCCGTGGGGCTGGACGGCAAGGCCCTGGCCCGCTTCGCCCGCGACGCGGCGGGGCGGGAGGTGGAGCGTCTGGCCGGCAACGTCCACCAAATCCAGGCCTTCGACCCTCAGGGCCGCCTGATCCGCCAGGAGGGCCGGCGGCGCGCCGGTGGCGGGAGCCTAGGTGAGGCCGTCTACGCCCGCGCCTATGGCTATGACGGCGCCGACACCCTGACCGCCATCGAGGACGCACGGCGGGGCGTGAAGCGCTATCACTACGACGCCTGCGACCGCCTGCTGTCGGTGGAGGGCACGAACCCCGAAAGCTTCGTCACCGACCCCGCCGGCAACATCCTGGCCTCCGGCCCGGATGCCGCCTTCTGGGGCGGCGAGGCCCGGGGCGACCGCCTGCTGGTCCATGGCGATGCCAAGTTCGAGTATGACGCCTGGGGCAACCGGGTGAAGGAATGGCGCGCCGCCGGCGGCGCCGTGACCGTGGACTACCGCTACGACGCCGGCAACCGCCTCACGGCGGTGGAGGAAAGCGGCCGCCGGGGCACCACCCTCACCCGCTTCGGCTACGACGCCTTCGGCCGCCGCGTGTGGAAGGAAAGCGCCCATGCGGGCCCCGTCCCGGCCAACGATGCCGGCCCCGCCGCGTCCGTCGCCATTCAGCGCACCACCTTCCTTTGGGACGGCGACACGCTGCTGGCCGAAAGCGCCCCGGTGGAGGTGAAGCCGGCGGAAGCGGCATCAACACCCGTCGACCCCCTGGCCACCGTCTATGTCTATGAGCCCGGCACCTTCCGCCCCCTGGCCCAGCTGCGCCGGGCGGAACCGGGACAACGCGCCCAGGCCTACCACTACCACCTGGACCATCTGGGCACGCCCCAGGAACTGACCAACGACAATGGCGAGGTGGTATGGGCCGCCGACTACAAGGCCTGGGGGGCGCTCGCCCGCCAGACCGTCGCCACCATTCCCAACCCCCTGCGCTTCCAGGGCCAGTACCACGACACCGAAACCGGCCTGCACTACAACCGCTACCGCTACTACGCCCCGGCCCAAGGCTGCTTCATCACCCAGGACCCCATCCGGCTCAGGGGCGGCAGCAACATCGCCGCCTACGCGCCCAACCCGGTACAGTGGGTGGACCCGATGGGATTGGCGTGCGCTTACGAGTTCAATGCCATTGAAAACCCCGGCCCTCTCGCTGAAATGAGAGGAACGCCAGCTGCGAACTTTGCGGGTGGAAAATATAATGCGAGGACTCTGACTGAAGATACTGTCTACTATCGAGGTGGCGACGCCTCAAAGCCATTGGGCCAATGGTTCACTACGGAGCCCCCGCAATCTGTAGCCCAAGTCCGGATAGACACAGCTGTCAAACCGCAGTGGATTAATCCGAAGACAGGGGTCTTGGAAGGGGATTCCCCCATCAACGCGGTGCACGCGGTGAAGATACCGGCTG
Source organism: Nitrospirillum amazonense (assembly GCF_029594735.1). Classification (NCBI taxonomy): domain Bacteria; kingdom Pseudomonadati; phylum Pseudomonadota; class Alphaproteobacteria; order Rhodospirillales; family Azospirillaceae; genus Nitrospirillum; species Nitrospirillum amazonense. The sequence goes on along the minus strand of NZ_JARPAF010000003.1, from coordinate 277,117 downwards.
GAACAACGGTATATGAGGGACCTGTAGGCTATCAGGATGGTGTCTATCTTGGCGGTCAAAATATTCAGCAAACCTTCATACCAGAACCTTGGAAGATTGATGGCGTTGAAGTTCTTGGAACCACGCCCTTAAAATAGGAGCCCAATATTGACACCTCAAGAAAAGATCGACTCCGCGAAGAATATCGTGCAGGAAGTAATTATATTAATGAAGGAGAACGACGAGAGAAACTGGATAAGAGCGTTTTCGCAAATGCTTAATGCGCTCGAGGGGAAAAATGCCTCCACCGAAGAAGCTGCATCGATATTGAAGCACATATATGGCGGCGCAGGAAGTTACTCCGACTTCTATATCGCAAAAAACAATAGGGAAGAACAGAAGAGAATTAACAAACATTTGTCGGATCTCAATGATATGCTATGGCATTTATTATGTGAATGAAGAAGATATTTCCCTACATGAAAGCTAGGCAGCTAGTATTGATTAAAACAACCATCACCAACGCCCACGGCGTCGAAATTATCAGGGAAAACAATACGCTGTATGCCCGTTATGACCTAGGACGAATCGTTCCTGAACAGTGAAAAGGATGCATATTCCGTTATCGTTAAAACTCAGAATGAGAATAGGCCACTCAAGAAAGCAATGGTATAGAATAATGTATTGGTTTCTATAATGGCTTGCTAAAAGAAATCGACCGCTATTGCCGGTTGGACTGATGTCTATGGTTCGAATAGCGAGGCAGGCCGCCCAGTACTTGTTACCAAAATCGGCAAGTAGTGTTGACGGCCTGCTGGGCGCAGCAAAAATTTGACCGGTCACAGATAGCGGGCTATGACTAAAGAGCGGAAATATATAGGGTTTAACCCGTCGCAAGGTTATCCAGCCGGAAAGAAGATATTCTACGAATGTCTTATTTGCGATAGTGTAGCAGAATCCATCCCACTTCATTTCTCAGAATGCACATGCAGCAATATTGAGGTTGATAGAACCGCCGGCAGGGCAATAATTAGAGATCCAAGCAAAATGAAGATATTCGAGGTAAAATAAAAGCGCGATAAGATATATCTATATTGAATAGCATAATGTTGTATATTTGACAAACCAAAGCGATCAATCGAAACAATCTCCAAACATCATTTAGGATACGGTGGCGCAATTTAGGTTTTTACCGAAATTTACGAAGGATGTCCAACGCCACCAGAATGAGGAGAAGATGTTCGACATCAAAACCGGAGAAGTCATAGTTGAGGGAATTTCCCTTCATAAGGGCCAAGATTTAGCCAGTATCACGGTTAGCGGAATATCGTTCTTCAGGGAATTCGATATTGGCAATGGCTGGGTTCACAGAAACTCAGGCCCTCACATTTTTTATGGGAGAAAAATAATCACTTCAATGAAGTTCTTTGCAAAAAAATTAATGGGCTTCAATATATATATTAGCGATATAAATGCGACCGATTCGCAACAAATGAAGCCAGAGCACGATAATTCCTGGGAAATATTCTTGGGGTCCCGGCAGAAATTGATAAATATCATATGATATACAAATATTCTTGGGGCGAAATTATATCTTATTATGACCCCAGAGGGGGCGACTGCGCGATCTCTGTTTCTTGGATCTAATTCAAGAAACTGCATTGAAGTGGCATTTAGATGCTACCTTTCTCCTAAGTGCACCCTAGCTTCTTGTTACGACCTCAAGGGCGGCAGCAGCTCCATCATCATGACTTGGACATAAGGGCCCATCAGAAGGAACCGGACCATGAAGAGCACAGACATCGCCGTCAGTTGCGACCATCGCTTCAGCATCGGGGTGGAACGCGATGGCGGCCGGTTCTATCTGTCAATCCCGGTCAGTAACCGTCTGGTCGATTACGAAGAGCGCTACGAGATCAGCCCGGCGGAATTCGAGCTTTATCGACAGGACCTTTCGGCAGCGCTGCCCCTGGTGAGCCTGTGCCGACGCCGCCAAGCCGACGACCGGCTGATGACGCCACCAGGCAAAGACCGAGGCATCGCGATGTAAGGGCGGAGGGCGCCATGGATGGACTGATGACGGTGCGGAACGGCGAGAACGTTTGCTGGATGCGAGAGGACGGCCCCCTCATCCTCACTGTTCCCGGCGCCGATTCAGCCCATGCGCAGGGTGACCTGCTGTTCGTCCTGATCGCCAACCCACCCGCCCTGCCGCATAGGCTGACGGTCTTCGGCCGCGATGGCACGCCGGTGGTGGAACTGCCCTCGCCACCGGGCCACGCTTTCCAATACCTCTCCCATCACATCGAGGCCGGAATGTCCGTGGTCTGCGCGGCGGAAATGCCGGCGGAACAATGGCCGGACTGGCATTTCGGTTACGACCCCAAGAAGCGCGCCTTGGTCCGGTTGGGGCCGGCCTATTAATGCGGCAGGCAGCTGATCGTCCTGCGAGGCCGAAGATGGACTACACCGTGACCACCGTCTCCCGCGAGGGCATTTATCTGGAAAGCCGCGCCGGAAAGGCGGTGGCCGAGGGCGAGGGCCTCGCGCCCGGCGACCAGCTCCTGCCCGGCTATGTCGTCTACCTGAACGCCATCTTCATGCTGGACGCGGCCGGTGCGCGGCGGCCGGCCACCGGGGTCGAGAAGGAAAACATAGTGAGGGCCATCCAGAGCCATTTCGACACTCGGGGGACGCTCGTTGACTTCGAATGAAGCGCCAGCCATGCCGGACGAGGGAATCATCGTCACCGAACTGGCCGGGAGACGCGCGGTGGCGCGAGCCATGACGCCCACCGATGAGGTGGACCTGGCCCGATTGGGCTTCCTGCCGCAGGATGGCCGACTGGCCCGCGCCGTGCCGACGGAAGAAGACAGGATTGCGCTTATCCGGGTGCTGATCGACATCGGCGCGCTGTTCGCAGATGGGCGCGACTGGTGTCCGGCGGAACTGGTCGCCCACTATCGGGAAGCCGGGCATATCCGCCAACGGTTCAGGGTAATATCCTGGAATAGTCCCAGTAATTTTCGGATCCGCGAAGCGTAATGGCAACGGAACCCTATTTGATTCAAAACATTTAGCTCACGCCCACCCGACAAACCCGCCCCATCCGTCCAGAATCCCTGTACACTTGGGATACTTAGTACGGAGAGCCGCCGATGCCGATGAACAAGACCTGGGTGACCGCCGCCATCGTCGCCGTTTGTGGCGCGGCCGGTTTCGGGGTCGCCGTCATGCGCGTGTCGCCGCAGCCGCCTTCCGAGGTGGCGGAGTTCCGCGCCACCATGGCGGCCAACTTCGCCGCGCAATGCTTCCAGGCGGCGCGGACCTCATCGCCCGCCGGGGTGGCCGACGCCAAGTTGCACAGCTTCTGTGACTGCACCGCCACCCGGGTGAACACGGCCCTGAGCGATGCCGATGTCCAAACGCTGGCGGAGCAGGAGCGCAAGGGCGTGACCGCCCCGCCGGCCCTGCTGATGGACAAGGCCAAGCCCATTGCCGCCGCCTGCCGCGCCGAGGCCGGCCTGGCCGGCTGAGCCCAAAAGAAAAGGAGGCGCCCCGCAGGACGCCCCCCCGTACTTCAAACGCCGAACACTATTACTGCACGGCCGCCGGCAGGGTGGCGTCGGGCAGGTGCACGGTCACCTTGGACGTGATGTCCTGGTACGAAGTACCGGTCATCACCGTGTAGTCGCCGCCCTTGATCTTCCAGGCATGCGCCGCGACGTCGTAGGTCGCCAGCAGGCGCGGGTCCACGGTCAAGGTCACGCTCTGGCTTTCACCGGCCTTCAGCGCCACCTTGTGGAAGGCGCCGAGGCGCTTCGGCGCTTCCCAGCCGCCGTCGGCCGGCGCCACGTAGACCTGGGCCACGGCCTTGCCATCGCGGCTGCCAGTGTTGCGCAGGGCCAGGCTGACCTTCAGGCCCTTGCCCTCGGGCGCGGCCGCCAAGTCGGACGTGGCGAAGGTCGTGTAGCTAAGGCCGTAGCCAAAGGGGAACAGCGGCTTCAGGCCCTTCTTCTCATACCATTTGTAGCCGATGGCGGCGCCGTCGATGGTGTAATCGACGTGCGGGTGCTCAGCCTTGTCCTTGCGGTCGCCGTCCACCACCTTGCGCGGCAGCTGATCGACCGAGGCCGGGAAGCTGACCGGCAGGTGGCCGGAGGGATTGACCTCCCCGGCCAGCACGCGGGCGATGGCCTCGCCACCACTGGTGCCGGGGTACCAGGCATCGACCACGCCCGCCACCTGGTCCAGCCAGGGCATGACAACGGGGCCGCCGCTCTCCAGCACCACTACCGTCTTCCTGTTGGCGCCAGCCACGGCCTTGATCAGGGCATCCTGGTCATTGGGCAGGTTCAGGTCGATGGCGTCCTGGCTCTCACCCGTCCATTGGGTGGCGAAGACGATGGCGACGTCGCTGCCGGCGGCCAGCTTGGCGGCGGCCTTGGCGTCCTTGCCGTCGATGTAGGTGATCTTGGCCTGGGTCAGGCCTTGCAGCGCCTTCAGGGGTGACGACGGGTCATAGACCATGGGGCCGGGGAAGGAAGCGGGACCCTCGTTGGGGATGATCAGGCCGTTGGTCGGGGCGCCGTAGGGGTAGACCTGGGCCGAACCGCCGCCCGACAGCACACCCGCGTCGGCATGGCCGCCGATGATGGCGATGGTCTTGACGGTCTTGGCCAGGGGCAGCACGTCGCCCTGGTTCTTCAGCAGGACGATGGCCTCCTCCGCGTCGGCCTGGGTGACCTTGGCGTGGGCGGCGTAGTCGATGGTGGCCGCCTGGTCGCCGTTCAGCGGATGCTCGAACAGGCCGTTGGCGAACATGGCGTGCAGCACGCGGCCGGCCATGTCGTCCAGGCGGGCGGCGCTGACATGGCCGTTGTTCACCGCCTCATCCAGGGCGTCCTTGAAGTAGGGCGACTTGTCGAAGGGATATCCCGACTGCTGGTCCAGGCCGGCGTTGGCGGCCGGCGCGGTGGAGTGGGTGGCGCCCCAGTCGGACATGACGAAGCCCTTGAAGCCCCAGTCCTTCTTCAGGACCTGGTTCAGCAGCCAGTCATTCTCACAGGCATAGGCGCCATTGACGCGATTGTAGGAGCACATGACGGAGCCGGGCTTGCCCGTCTCCAGCGCGATCTCGAAGGCCAGCAGGTCGGACTGACGGCCGGCCGCCTCATCGACCTTCACGTCGATGAAGTTGCGGCTGGTCTCCTGATCATTGAAGGCATAGTGCTTCAGCGTGGAGATGATGTTGTTGGACTGGATGCCCTTGATGGCATGGCCGACGATGGTGCCGGCCAGCAAGGGATCCTCGCCGCCGTACTCGAAGTTGCGGCCGTTGCGGGGCTCCCGCATCAGGTTGGTGCCGCCGGCCAGCTGCACGTTGAAACCGGACCGCCGGGCCTCGTCACCGATCATGGCGCCGCCGGCGAAAGCCATTTCCGGGTTCCAGGTGGCGGCGGTGGCCAGGCCGGACGGCAGTGCCGTGCGCAGGCGCGGGGTGGGGCTGGCCTGCGTGGCCACGCCCACGCCGGCGTCGGTCTGCGACTGGGCGGGAATGCCCAGCCGGGCGATGCCGGGAATGTAGCCGGCGGAATCGGCCATGCCGCCCTCGACGCGCGTATACGCCTTTGGCTTGAAGTCGGTGGAGAAGTAACCGAACACCAGCTGCAGCTTCTCTTCCCGCGTCATCACCTTCAGCAGGGCATTGGTGCGCGCGTCCGGCGACTGCGCGGCATCCTGCCAGGCGCCCGTGACCGGAGCGACCGGGGCCGTGGCGGCCGGCGCATCGGCGGCGGAAACGGCATGGGTAAGCGTTGTCATAAGCAACGCAGTCGAGAGCAGCAGGTGATGTTTAACCGACATGGACGTTTCCAATTTTCGTTTAGTCGTCAAGGCGACATCGCCGATGGCGACACCGCTGGCGCGGACCTCCCTGGCGTACCCGGGCGGGTGCGCGCCTCCCTTCATACCAGCCCCGCGCGGATGGGCGAAGGCGATAATTCCGGGATATTGGATATCCCATGACTATTGCGCCACCGCAACGCGCCCCTGCCCTTGCCGGGCCGCGCTTCCGATGGTGCCCGCTTTGGGGTAGAACGCCCGGCATCCCGCAAAGGGAATAGCGTTCCCACCAAGGCCCGATGCATGACCGGCGACAGCGAGCAGAAGACCACCCTTTACCAGCTGATCGGCGGGATGGGCCCCGTCGCCCGGCTGGTGGAAGCCTTCTACGCCAACATGGACACCCTTCCGGAGGCGCGCGACCTGCGCGCCATCCATCCGCCGGACCTGACTGAGACCAAACGCGTGCTGACGCTGTACCTGGCACAGTGGATGGGCGGTCCCGGTGACTATTCCGCCGAGCGCGGCCACCCCCGCTTGCGCGCCCGCCACATGGGCTTTTCGGTTGGTGAAGCGGAACGGGACGCTTGGCTGTTGTGCATGAAGCGGGCGCTGGATGAAACCATCCCCGATCCGCGCGGCCGCCAGGCCATCCTGGGCGCCCTGGCCCCGCTGGCCGACTGGATGCGCAACCAGCAGCCGGCGGGCCAGTAACCGACGGGCTGAGGCTCAGCGGTCCGCAGGCGGCCGCACGGCCAGGTAGACGGTGCTCCACAGCTGGGCGGCGTTGGCCTCGTCGGCGTCGGCGCCACTGGCGCCGAAGGCCACCGGCTGGTAGTGGCCATCCTGGTAGGTCCACGACCAGAGTTCCGAATTCTGAAGACCGCGCGTGGCCTCAATGGCGCGCCACAGCGACGCCTGGGCCTGGCGCAACCGCGCCTTGGTGGCGCGCGGCAGATCCGGACGGCGCGCCTGCCGCTCCAAGCCTGTCGCCATCATTGCCTGCTGCCAGGACCAGACCACGCTGCCATGATAGGCGTTGCGGGTGAAGCGGGCCTGAACCTCAGGCGGGGAGAAGACGGGGTTGGCCACCACCATGCCGGCGTCGGTCATCAGCCCCGCCGGGAAAGGGCGCAGCAGGCCCTGCACCACCTGGTCCAGGGTGCGGGCGTCGGGCCGGCCGAACAGCAGGCCGAAGCCCTCGTCGGACTGCATCACCCGCACCGGCGTGCCATCGCGGTTCAGCGACAGGGCATGGAAGCGCACCGGCCCCGGTCCCAGCGCGGCGGCGGTGTCCGGCACACCCAGGTCGTGGGCATAGGCCGCCACCTCCGCCTTGGCCCGGCGTTCGGGGATGGTGACGGTGAACAGCGGCGGCGCCTTGGCCCGCCATACCGCCGCCATGCCGGCGGCGCGCGACAGCAGCGGCCGGTCGCCCGGGTCCATATAAGGATCCAGCAACCCGCTTTTCAGCAACGCGGCGCAGGCCTCCAGCGCGGCCGGCACCAGGATGGCGTTGACGTCATAGGCATAGAGGCCGCCGCCGAGGCCGTCATTGCTGTCGCGCCACTGGCCCACGGGCAAACCGTGCTTCAGCCGGATCATGTTGGAATAGCGCGGCTCGCGCGCGAAGGCGGCGGCGTGCAAGACGACATAGCGCAGGTTCTGCACCAGGTCGCGCCCCACCGGGCCCACCTGGTCGGCGCGGCCGTCGCCGCTGGCCAGGAAGGCCGCCGCCCGCGCCCGGCCCTGGGCATCGTCCAGCAGCCAGGCCCGCGTCACCGCCGGCAGCATGAAGTCGCCGTCCACCATCTTGTAATCGTAGACGGGGTCATCCGACGCGGTGGCCTCCCGCTTCAGGTGATCCAGGATGGCGAATTCGCCCACATCCTCCTCATGAGCCACCTCGCCGATCAGGGACAGGCGGGCGAAGACGGAGCGCAGGCCCGCCTCCACCGCATCCCCCTGCAGGACCGGCATCAGCAGCATGAGGGACATCATGGTGTCGCGGCCGAAATAGGTGTCGAAGCGCCAGGAGCCGGCCAGGAACTTCTCGCGGTAGCTCAGGAAGGTCAGGGTGTCGCGGGTCGCCACGTCATTCGCCGCCTGGGAATTCAGCAGGGCGTCCGCCGGCAAGGGAGTCAGCGGCGTCTCTCCCGTCAGGGCCGTGACGCGCAGGCCGATGGTGCCGTCGGGGTCGGCCTTCAGGCCCGTCTCCGTCGCCTGCCCGTGCACCACCTCCACCGTCAGGCGATAGCCGGCCTTGCCGTCCAGCCGGTCACGCGCCCAGACGAAGCGCGCGCCGTCGCGCATCAGGTCCGGGCTGATGCTGTCGGGCACGGTGCGGAGGGCATCGTAATCGCGCAGGACGCGAACGCTGGACAGCACCGCCTGGCGGATACCGACGGTGCCGGCCGCCAGGCTGGCCTGGAAGGTGATGCCATGCAGCGGCCGTCCCTGGCCGTCGCTCTCCGTCACCGGGATGGGCGGGGTGGTCAGGGTCCAGTCACCGGAGCCCTGGCCCTGCGGGATACCCAGCCACAGGCCGGCGCCGCTGTTGCCGGCAGGAAAGGCCACGACGATGCGCGGGTCGGCGCCGGAGCGCAGCAGCAGATGGGCCGCCACATCGCCGTCACGCACGAAGTGGTTGATGTTGCGCCCTTCGATGCGGCCGTAGGACAGCGCGCCCGCGTCGGCGAACGCGGCGGGCGCCCCCGCCAGGGACAGAGCCAGGACAATGGGGGCGAACAGTCGGGCGAAACGCGGCATGGCGGGCGGCACCTTCAGGCGGCGGGAACAGCGGCGGAAGGGAGATAGTCCGGGAACCGGTTCCGTCGAGGATGCGCGCCCTGGCAGGGAAGGCCGCAGGCGACATACCCCGCGCAGCCGCCTCAGGCGGAGGAAGGGTTACCCCCAACCCCAGAGGTCAGCGGGAATCATCACTTTCCCCGCGTTGAAAATGCCCCGGTCGGCCCCCGGCTCAGCCAGGAAATACGGGCCGTCCAGGTCGACCACGTCGCACAGTTGCGCCAGGACGAAGCCGGGCGCGGCAGCCAGGACCGATCCCGCCATATTGCCCACCATGACGCCCAGGCCTAGGCGCCGGGCCTCCGCCGCCATGGCCAGCGCCTCTGTCAGGCCGCCGCACTTGTCCAGCTTGATGTTGACGATGTCGAAGCGTCGGTACTGTTCGCGCAGTTCCTTCAGGTCCAGGATGCTCTCGTCCGCCGCCACGGGCAGGGGCGCGTCCCAGCCGTCCAGCAGATGCTCCGCACCCCGGCGCACCGGCTGTTCCAGCAGCGCCACGTCCTGGTCCACCAGCATGGCGGCCAACGGTTCCAGATCCCCGGGCCCAAAGCCCTGGTTGGCGTCGACCGACAGCCAGACGTCCGGCCGGGCGCGGCGCACGGCACGCACCCGTTCCGTGTCCGCCGCCAGGTTGCCCTCCAGCTTCAGCTTGATGGAGGTGGCGCTGGTGAAGGCTTCCAGGCGACGCAAAATCTCCGCTGGGTCGTCGGCTGGCAGGGTGAAGGTGGTGACCTGGGGCTTGGGCTCCGGCACCCCGGCCAGCCGCCACACGGGCGTGGCCTTTTGAAGGGACTCCAGTTCCCACAAGGCGCAGTCCAGCGCGTTGCGGGCGCCGCCGGGCGGCAGCAGGGATTGCAGTCCCTGGCGGTCCACCCCGGCCTCAAGGGCGTCGCGCACCCGCTCGATCTCCCGCTCCATGTGCGGCGGGTCGTCGTTCAGGTAATAGACGCCCGCCGCCTCGCCCCGGCCGAAGTGGGTGCCGTCACCCACGGTAACCACCGTGGCGGGCATGGCATGCAGCAAATAGCCAGAGATGCGGAACGGCTCACGCATGCGCATGGCGTCCCGGCGATAGGTGACGGACAGGCTCACCGACTGACACTCCGAGCGGTTCGGGCGGCATGGAGGAAAAGCAGGATGGCGGCCCCGGCCAGGGGGGCGATGACCAGCGTCAGCGACTGCCCGATGGCCAGGGGGTCGGCGAAGACATGGTCGGTGACATAGCCGGTCAGGGTGGCGCCGCCACCCAGACCCAGCATGATGTTGCCAAACGCGACGAAGGAAACGCTGAGGCCCCGCGCCCGGTTGGGCACGATCTCCTGCACCGCCGTGATGCCGATGGTGCCGGCGGCGCTGGAGAACAGGGTCCACAGGGTGACGGCGGCCAGCACCTGGTTCGGGGAGGACGCCAGCGCCACCAGGGCGAAGGGAAAGGCCAGGACGGCGCACAGGGTGGCGACCCAGATGCGGCCGGAGGGGCCGTAGCGCTTGACCGCCACATCGCTGAGGACGCCGCCCGCCACCGTCGCCACCACGCCGGCGACGACGACCAGGGAACCCAGCGCCAGGCCCACCGCGTCCGGCGTCATGGCGTAGCGGCGGCTGAGCAGGGCCGGGGCCCAGGCGATCAGGGCGAAATCGCCCACCGACATGAAGGCGCAGCAGACGATGACCGGGATCAGCACGGTGCGCACGGCCGCCAGCTGGGCGAAGATCTCGCGCAACGACGTCGCCTCCTTCTCACCCGCCAGCGCCTCGCTGCGGCGCGCCGGCTCACGGATGGGCAGCAGGGCCAGCAGCAGCGGCAGGCCGGCCAGGCCCAGCAGGACCAGGACGGCGCGCCAGGCGGCCAAGCCATCCAGCAGGGGTATGCCCTGGAAGCCGCCGGCGGCCGCCAAGCCCAGCACGGCCCCGCCGATGGCGATGGCGACACCGCCGCCGATGGTCATGCCCATGACGAAGACGCCGGTGGCCAGGCCCCGGCGCTCAGCCGGGAACATGTCGGCGATCATGGACATGGCGGCGGGGGCCAGCGCCGCCTCCCCCACCCCCACGATCAGGCGGCCGGCGAACAGCACCCAGAAGGACGGGGCGTAGCCGCACAGCAGCGTGCCGATGCTCCACAGCCCGACGCCGGCGCAAATGACGGCGCGGCGCGGCAGCATGTCGGCCAGGCGGCCCAGCGGCAATCCGGCGATGGAGTAAATCAGGGCGAAGGCCACCCCCTGCAACACCCCCACCTGGGTGTCGCTGATGCCCAGGTCGGCCCGGATGGGGTCCACCAGCAGGCTGAGGATCTGCCGGTCCGTGTAGGACAGGACGGCCGCCACGCAGAACAGGGCCACTGCCGACCACGCCGCGACAGGGCGCGGCCACGGCTGAAGGTCCCTGTTCGTTATTTTCCCGCTGAGGATTTCCCCATTGGGAATTTCGTTGTCGGGGGGTGCGATCTGCATGATGGGATCAGCATCACACAGGCCGGCGGGTGTTTCAATATCGGAAACAGCGTGTCAAACCGTTTCCTCGTCCGTGGCCGGCGACAGCTTCCACGCCTTGGCCGCGGATTGGGCCAGACGCTGAATCCCCGGCCCGGCGCAGACCGACAGCACGCGGCATGTCTCCTCGCTCACCCGCACATAGACGTGGCTCATGCCGCTGTCGAAATAGACCGAATCGCCCGCCTCCAGCCGCAACGGCGCGTACAGGTCGGTGTGCAGTTCCATGGCGCCGGATAGGACGTAAAGGTATTCCTCCCCCGAATGGCGCACCATGCCGCCCATCTCCGCCACGCTGCGGGCCCGCACTTCGATGATGATGGGGACCATCAGCTTGCCCAGCAGATCCGCCGCCGGGTACTGATGAGCATGCACGTCCGAGGTGGCGCCTGGCGACCGGCCGGCACGGGAAACGCTACGGCGGCCGCCGGCCGGCGGCGGCTCGGCCTCCGGCCCCGGGCTGCTGACCAGGGTGCCGATGTCCACGCCCAGCCCCTGCGCCAGGCGCAGCAGCTTGTCGTAGGTCATCTCCATCTTGCCGTTCTCGAGCTTGGACAAAGTGGAGAAGGGCATGCCGATGCGGGCCGCCAGGGCACGAAGCGTCAGCCCCTGCTTGATCCGCGCCGCCCGCAGGGCCAGCGCCGGATGCGCCCGGTCCGGTGCGGATTTGGCCATGCCTTCCCCTCCCTCATTCTGCAAGCTCGGCAGACCCAGCCCCACGTTTCACGTTCCCCATAGGCGTTTCCGAGCGTTTCATCATCCAAAGTGCACCAGCCGCCTTGAGAAAACCAGCGTCGCCGCACAGAAGCATTCGTGTTGCAGAAACGCTGTTGCCAAATCTGAAACACATGCCATCATGGGCCCAACATAACGATCAGGGAGATCGGGAAATGAAGCGGGGAACCAGGGCATTCCTCTGCGCGGGCGTGGCGGCCTTGGCCATCAGTGCCGGCGCGCGGGCGCAGCAGGCACCGGACGCGGGGTCGCCAACGGCGGCGCCGGCGGACGCGGCCGACATGCTGGCGGAGATCGTCGTCACGGCGCAGAAGCGGACGGAACGTCTGATCGACGTGCCGCAGTCGGTCTCCGCCGTGTCGGCGGAGGCGCTGCAGCAGGCCCATGCCGAACGGCTGGACGACTTTTTCACCCGGGTACCCAGCGCGGCCCTGGTGGAAACCCAGGCGGGACAGGCGCGACTGATCCTGCGCGGCATCAATACCGGCGGTGTGGGCGCCACCGTGGCCACATACGTGGACGAAACGCCCTACGGCTCCGCTACCTCCCTGGCCAACGGCGCCATCCTGACCCCCGACCTGGACCCGTCGGACCTGGAACGGGTGGAAGTGTTGCGCGGTCCCCAGGGCACCCTCTACGGCGCCAATTCCTTGGGCGGCCTGGTCAAGTACGTGACGGTCGCGCCCAGCACGGACGCGGTGCATGCGGCCGCGGAGCTGAGCACCGAGGACGTGGCCCACGGCGACACCGGCTGGTCCGGCCGTGCCTCAGTCAACGTGCCGCTGGCCGATACCCTGGCCGTGCGGGCCAGCGGCTTCTACCGCCGCGATCCGGGCTTCATCGACGACCAGCATGAAAAGGACATCAATGACGGCCGCACCTATGGCGGCCGCGTCTCCGCCCTGTTCAAGCCCACCGACGCGCTGAGCCTTCGGGCTTCGGTGGTGCTGCAGAACCTGGACAGCAACGGCACCAATCAGGTCGACGTCGATCCCCTCACCCTGAAACCAGTGCTGGGCGACTATAGGCAGGCCCGCGTGGTCGCCCAACCCAGCGACATGCAGTACCGGGTCTACAACCTGACCGGCAGCTATGATTTCGGGCCGGTGCAGCTGTTGTCCTCCACCAGCTACAGCTCGCTTTATCAAAATGCGCTGGAGGACGCGAGCGGCCTCTATGGCGACCTGCTGACCGGCGCCTTCGGCGTGCCGCTGGGCGCCTCGCAGGTGCAGCAGGTGCAGCAGCGCCGCCTGACGGAAGAGGTGCGCCTGGCCTCCACCGACACCGGCTGGCTGGAATGGACGGTGGGCGGCTTCTATACGCGTGAGCGCAATGCCATCAACCAGATCATCGACGGCGTGGACGGCGCCAGCGGCGCCCACATCGCCGACTTCTCCGGCCTGGCCCTGGCTAACCTGGCCTCGCGGTATGAGGAATACGCCGGCTTCGCCAGCGGCACCGTCCACCTGAACGACCAGTTCGACCTGACCTTTGGCGGCCGCTACAGCCATAATGAACAGGACGCGGTGCAGATCAGTAGCGGCCCGCTGGCCGGCGACTCAGACTACACCGCCCACTCCTCCGACGGGGTGTTCACCTATTCCGTGGCGCCATCGTTCAAGCCCAATGAGGACACCACGATTTATGTGCGGGTGGCCAAGGGCTATCGTCCCGGCGGCCCCAACGTGCTGCCGCCTGGGGCGCCGGACGCCGTCCCCCACCAGTTCGGCGCCGACACCACCACCAACTATGAGATCGGAGTGAAGTCGGAACTGCTGAACCGCAAACTGTCGCTGGAACTGACCGGCTTCTACATCGACTGGGACAACATCCAGCTGTTCAGCTCGGTCGATGACTACGGCGTCAACATCAACGGCGGCACCGCGCGCAGCCAGGGCATCGAGGCCTCGGTCACGATGCGGCCTCTGACCGGCCTGACCGTGTCGCTGAACGGCGCCTTCGTCGATGCCACCCTGACCAGCGACGCGCCACCCCTGGTGGGGGGGCTGAAGGGCGACCGCCTGCCCTACACCGCCCGCTTCTCCTCCACCCTGGCGGTGGAATACCAGCGGCCGCTGAGCGAGACGGTGGACGGCATCGCCGGGTTCAGCTGGCGCTACACCGGCGACCGGCTGTCGGCCTTCGACACCAGCTACGGCCAGCGGCACCTCAGCGCCTACAGCCAAGTGGACGCCCATGCCGGCGTCACCTTCGGCGGGTACCGGATCGATGCCTTCGTGCGCAACCTGACCGACAGCCGCGGCATCCTGGATGTGGGCGCGGCCGGGTCGGCCCTGGATGGCAATGTCACCGCGGCCATCGTGCGCCCCCGCTCCTTCGGGGCCACGCTCGGCTATCGTTTCTAAGGCAAGGACAGAACACGATGTGGAAGGTTCGCCTCTTAGCGCTTCTCATGACCGCCCTGGCCTTGCCGGCCGCGGCGCAATCGCCCGCCGACCTCAAGCCGACCCCGCCGACGCAGGTGCCGGCGGCCAGCGAGGCGCCGACCTCGACCCCGGTGCCCGCGTCCACGCTGACCAAGGCGGACGTGGACACCTGGCTGGACGGCTACATGCCCTACGCCCTGCAGACCGGCGACATCGCCGGCGCGGTGGTGGTGGTGGTGAAGGACGGCCAAGTGCTGACCCAGCGCGGCTTCGGCTATGCCGACGTGAAGGAGAAGAAGCCGGTGGACCCCGCCGGCACCCTGTTCCGCCCCGGCTCCATCTCCAAGCTGTTCACCTGGACGGCGGTGATGCAGCAGGTGCAGGCCGGCAAGCTGGACCTGGACCGGGATGTGAACGACTACCTGGACTACAAGATCCCGCCGGCCTTCGGCAAACCCATCACGCTGCGCCACATCATGACGCATACCCCCGGGTTCGAGGAGACGGCCAAGTACCTGCTGCTGACCGACCCCAAGCTGGCCAAGCCGCTGGGTGAGGCCATGAAGCGCTGGGTGCCCACGCGCATCTACGCCCCGGGCCAAATCCCGGCCTATTCCAACTACGGCGCCTCGATGGCGGGCTATATCGTGGAGCGGGTGTCGGGCGAGCCCTTCGCCCAATACATCCAGAACCATATCTTCACGCCCCTGGGCATGCAGCACTCCACCTTTGTCCAGCCGCTGCCGGCCAACCTGGCGGGAGGGATGTCCAAGGGTTATGAGCAGGCGTCCAAAGACCCGCAGCCGTTCGAGATCATCGACATGTCACCGGCGGGCGCCCTGTCCGCCACCGGGGCGGACATGGCGCAGTTCATGATCGCGCACCTGGCCCACGGTGGACCGCTGCTGGACAAGGCGACGGCGGAGCAGATGTACGCCAACGCCAACACCCCCTACCCCGGCCTGCCCGCCATGGGGCTGGGCTTCTATCATGAGGACCGCAACGGCCACCGCATCGTGGGCCATGGCGGCGACACCGACGTCTTCCATTCCGACCTGCACCTGTTCATCGACGACGGCGTCGGCCTCTACATGTCCTTCAACAGCGCCGGGCGCGAAGCTGCGGCCCATGTGCTGCGGGAGCATGTCTTCGTCGACTTCACGGACCGCTATTTTCCGCAGGCCAAGCCGGCGCTGCCGACGGCCCCCACCGCCAAGGAGCATGCCCAGGTCATGGCCGGGCACTATGTCAGCAGCCGCGGCTCCGAGACCAACTTCATGCGCCTGTTCAGCCTGCTGGGCGAGGCCCAGATCGTGGCGAACGATGACGACACCATCACCGTCTCCGCCCTGCTGGACGCCGCCCGGGTACCGAAGCGCTGGCGCGAAGTCGGCCCCTGGCTGTGGCAGGACGCCGAAGGCAAGGAGCGCCTGGCGGCCGTGGTGAAGGACGGCAAGGTGGTCATGTTCTCCATCGGTGCCTACGCCCCCATCATCGAGTTCGTGCCTGCGCCGGGCTCGCTGAACGCCGGCTGGATCACGCCGGTGATGGCGGTGTCCCTGGGCGTGCTGGTCCTGACCGCCCTGTCCTGGCCCGTCGTCGCCCTGGTGCGCCGCCGCTACCGCTACAACCCCGGCATCACCGGCCGGACGCTGATCCTGCATCGCGCCACGCGGGCCGCAGCCTGGCTGGTCCTGGTCTTCGTCCTGGGCTGGGGGATCATGCTATCGGTCATCAACCACGGCGTGGACGCCCTGGACGGCCGGCTGGATATCTGGATGCGCCTGATGCAGCTGGTGCTGCTGGCCACCATCGCCGGTACGGTGGCCGCCATCTGGAACGCCTACGACATCGCCACCCGGGGCGGCCGCCGGCCCTGGGCCACCGCCTGGGCGGTGCTGGTGGCTCTGTCGCTGGTCTTCTTCGTCTGGGCCGCGATCAACGTCAAGCTGCTGACGCCCACGCTGGACTTCTGAAGCGGAGCATCCGTCGTCGGGGCCTCTGGAGTGGACCGCTCAATACCGAGCTGGCTGTGGTGATTTCGACCGAAGGTGTTTCTGACTTAAATAGAATCGTCAGAAACACACTAGAGCGGAGTGCGTTTAACCTGAGACGCACTCCGCTCTAAATGCTTGTTCAACGAGCAGGTTCACGCTCCAAAGCGATTCCGCGATCGGCTCTAAGCCTCTGGTTTTTCATGTAACTCCAGGCTCAGGTGACACCACCTGAGCCTGGAATCACACTAAGGCTAGATCATCATCCGGCGACTTGGCTATAGCGCGTATCGGCGCGCAGCCGCAGTCACCGCTTTTATCAAACAAACAAAGAAGCCGGCCGGAATCGGGACCCCGGCCGGCTTCTTTGTTTTGAGCCCCGTGATGCGGTTGGGGCCACTCCTTAGCGGAGTTCCGGCGGCAGCAGGGTGGCCGCCTCTTCCTCCGGGATGCAGAGCGCGTCCTCTTTCCACTGCGCCAGCTTGTATCCCCGCTCGGTGAAGAACCGGTGGATGGCCCCCACGTCGGACTTCAGATATTCGACCTGGCAGATGGGCCGGCACTTTTCGATGGTCTTCTGCGCCCCGTTCAGAACGTTCATCTCCATGCCTTCCACGTCCACCTTGATGAAGCGGACATGGTCGAAGCCGAAATCGTCGATCCTCACCTGCTTCACCATTTCGCGGGCGGGCTGGCGATCCTGGTGCAGGCGTTCGCGCTGGACGTTGCCGAACTCGACGCTGCCGAAGTTCATTTCGCGATGATAGTCGAAGCCAGGAATCTCGACCTCGGTCACCGTATCGCCGACGCAGACATGGTGGACGGTGGCGTTCTCGATGCTGTTCAGGGCCAGGGAGCCGCAAATCATGTAGGCCAGGACCTTCTGCGCCTCGAAGATATGGACCTGGCCGCCGCCGTCCGCCAGGATAGGGGCGCAGCCGATGCCATAGACACCAAAATTGCCGCCAATATCCAGGAAGGTGGCCGGCTTGGGCGCATGCCGAAGAATATTCTGCGCGAAGGCGATCTTTTCCGCGTCGTGAGCCGCCCCCGTCTTCAGCAGGGCGTTGGTTTGGTTAATATCGTGGCGATTTACGATCAGATCCCCATAAATTGTGGGGAGAATAATGGAATAAGAAACCATTGCAGACCCTCGAATTGCCCGCAGCGCGGGTTATCGCCTGATGAAATATTTCGAAACATGGTAAAGTACTGCACAAGCACTAATGTGCCCGCTTTGACGGTGGCAGGCAAGGCACATTCGCCCCGAGCATTTGCCGACAATAGGTCGTTTCCCGCGCGCTGATGAGCACGGGAGCGGCCAATCAGCCAATATTAATTTCCATGTGCCGGCCGGGCGCCACCGGTGAACCCTAACTCGGTTAGAAACTGGTCCAGCTGTCGCCCGGTTCAAGGGCGCGGAAGCGGTCAGCCGCGATGCCCTCGCGTGCCAGCGCCTGGGCCAGTTCCTGCGGCGGGGCCAGCCGTTCCTCATCCGACAGGGGAAAGGTGCCCCAATGCACCGCCAGTCCCTGGCGGGCGCCGCAGTCGGCCAGGATGCGCACGGCCTCCGCCGGATCGCAGTGCTGCTGCTTCATGAACCAGCGGGGGGCGTAGGCGCCGATGGGCAGGATGGCGACGGTGGGCTCGCCATGGTGCTGTCTCACCTGGTGAAAGATGGCGCCGCCGCCATAGCCGGTGTCGCCCGCCACATAGACCGGGCCGGCCGGTGTGCGCAGCACGAAGCCGCACCACAGCGCCATGCGCCGGTCGCCCAGCCGGCGCGCCGACCAGTGGTAGGCGGGATGGAAATGGGCGGTGACGGCAGGGCCCAGCGCGACCGTGTCGCCCCAATCGCCGGTTTCCACCGGCAGTGGCCCCACCTCGCGCGCCACCACACGATCATTGCCCAGGGGGGCTACGATGCGGGGACGGTGGGTGGCCCACAGCCGCCGCAGGGTGCCCACGTCCAGATGGTCGTAATGGTTGTGGGTCAATAGCACCGCGTCGATAGGCGGCAGGTCTTCGAAGGCGACACCCGGGCGGTTGACGCGGCGCGGCCCCAGCCATTGAAAGGGGCTGACCCGTTCCGACCAGACCGGATCCACCAGCAGGTTCAGCCCCGCCACCTGGATCAGCACGCTGGCGTGACCGATCATGGTGACCGCCAGGCCATGCACACGCGCCGCCGGGCGCACCTGCCGCCCCGCCACTGCCGCCGGCCACACCGGCCGCTTCCCGCCCCAGCGCCAACGCAGAATCTCCCCCAGGCTACGGTCGGTCGGGGCTTGGCCGGGATTGAAGAAGCGGACACCGTCGAAATGGTCCGTCACAGGACCGGCATAATAGGGATTCGTAGGCATTCGGCGTCCGCATCGTTGCGTGGCAAGAACCTTCCCTTGTATCGGCACGGGAAGGCACCGTTTCAAGGCGGCGCCCTTTCATTATTGTGCCATGTCAACGACATCCCTGGCCCGCGACGCCCACAGTCACGCGACAAGCCGCCTACTGGCCGCCGCCCTAACTGGATGTGCCTCCCGTGAGTCTCGACCCGACCGATCCGCCCCCCTTGTCGCCCGTGCTGCTGGCCGGGCTGGCGGCGCGTGTCCTGCCACCTCTGCCGCTTTTGGGCCGTCCGCTGGCCGGGCCCGTGGCTGCGCGCCTGTCACAGATGGCCTTTGATCGCCTGCAACGGCGCCATGAAGCACTGTTCCAGCGCTTGGCGGTATTGGGGGAGCGGGCCTTCCTGGTTGATCCGAGTGACCTGCCGGTGCGCTTCCTGCTGCGGCCGGCGGGCGTGCGGCCCGGCCTGTGGCCCATCGCCGATGGGGACGCCCCGCCCCCGGCGGCTGCCACGCTGCGGGCGCCCCTGGCGGCACTGCTGGCCTTGCTGGAGGGTCGTGCCGACGGCGACTCCCTGTTCTTCAGCCGGCAGCTGATGATCGAGGGCGACATGGAGGCGGTGCTGGTCCTGCGCAATGCCGTGGACGGCGCGGACATCACCCTGGAGCGCGATTTGGCGGCCCGCCTGCCCCGGCGCGTTCTCACCATGGCGCGGCGTTGGTACGGCGATATCGACGGCCTGCTGCACCTGGTGGCGCGTGCCGCGTGGCAGCCCGCCGCCCTGGCGGTGGCGGAGGTTCAGCCATGACGACCGCCTCCCTTTCCCTCGTCTGCCCCGCCGGAACGCCGGCGGCATTGGACGCGGCCGTGGAGGCTGGCGCCGATGCCGTCTATTGCGGTTTCGCCGACGCCACCAACGCCCGCAACTTCCCCGGCCTGAATTTCAGCCCGGTGGAGATGCGCGCCGCCGTCGCCCGCACCCACAGAGCCGGCCGGTCGCTCTACATCGCCATCAACACCTTCCCCCGGGCGGGGGAGGAGGCCACCTGGCACCGCGCCGTGGACAGCGCGGCCGAGGCCGGGGCCGACGCGGTCATCCTGGCCGACCTGGGTCTACTGGCCTATGCGCAGGCGACGCACCCCTCCCTGCGCCTGCACCTGTCGGTCCAGGCCGCCGCCTCCACGCCCGAGGCCATTCGCTATCTGGCCCAGACCTTCGGCGTGCAGCGCGTGGTGCTGCCCCGCGTGCTGACCCTGGCGGAGGTGACGGAACTGACGGCGGCGGTGGCGCCGGTGGAAACGGAGGTGTTCGCCTTCGGCGGCATGTGCGTGATGGCGGAAGGGCGCTGCCAGCTGTCCAGCTATGTCACCGGCCAGTCGCCCAACACCCACGGCGTCTGTTCGCCCGCCGGCGCGGTGCAGTTCCGACGCGAGCCCGGCGGCGACGTCACCGCCCGGCTGGGGGATGTCACCATCGACCGCCACCCGGCAGGTGCGCCCGCCGGCTATCCCACCCTGTGCAAGGGCCGGTTCCGCGCCAACGCCACCACCGGCTATCTGTTCGAGGAGCCGACGTCGCTGAACGCCGCCGAGCACATTCCCGGCCTGATCAGGGCCGGGGTGCGGGCGTTGAAGATCGAAGGGCGGCAGCGGGGCCGCGCCTACGTCGCCCGTGTGGTGGGTGAGTTCCGCCGCGCCATCGACGCGGCCGTGACCGGCGGCTTCACTGTGCCGGATTTGACCAGCGAGATGGAAGGCGGCCGCGCCACCGCCGGCGCCTACGACCGGCGCTGGCGCTGAGCGGGGAGGATGATCATGACCCTCGAACATCCCAAGCTGACCCTGGGCCCCTTGCACTTCCACTGGCCGGCTGCACGGCGGCGCGACTTTTACGCCCGCGTCGCCGATGAGGCGCCGGTGGACACCGTGGTCCTGGGTGAGGTGGTGTGCTCCAAGCGCGCACCTTTCTTCGACAGCCATATCCCCGAGGTGGCGGAACGCCTGCGGCGGGGCGGCAAGGAAGTGGTGCTGGGCAGCCTGGCGCTGGTCATGCAGGCACGGGAGCGCCAGAGCGTCATGGATCTGGCCGCTAGCGACGACTTCCTGGTTGAGGCCAACGACCTGACCGCCGTGGCCGCCTGCGCCGGCCAGCCGCACGCCATCGGCCCTCTGGTCGCCGTCTACAACCCCAGCACCCTGGAACTGATGGCCCGCCAGGGCGCCACGCGGATGTGCCTGCCGGGGGAGCTGACGGCCGACGCCATCGGGGCGTTGGCGGGGGCCGCCATGGCGACGGGCACCCAGCTTGAGGTGCAGGCCTTCGGCCGCCTGCCGCTGGCCATCTCCGCCCGCTGCTACCACGCCCGCGCCCATGGCCTGCACAAGGACGGCTGCCGTTACGTGTGCGAGAAGCACCCCGACGGCATGGACCTGGACACCCTGGACGGCGCCCCCTTCCTGACGGTGAACGGGGTGCAGACCCTGTCGGGCAGCTATCTGGACCTGCTGGGTGATTTGGGCCGACTGCGCGCCCTGGGTGTCAGCCGCTTCCGCCTGTCACCGCAGGATTGCGACATGGTGGCGGTGGCGGAAACGTTCCGCGCGGTGCTGGACGGCATCCTTCCAATGGCCCCGGCCCGCGACCGCCTGCGCGACCTCTGCCCCGGCCGGCGCTTCAGCAACGGTTTCCTGCACGGGGTGGAGGGCATGGCCTACCGGGCGGCGGGCAACATCGCTTGATGCTCTGGCATCGCCCTTCTGGCGATGAATTGCAAATATTTCTCGGGCTGCTAGTCTCCCGCGCGCAGCTTGGGCTAAGGGGGCATGAATGCGGTGGTGGCAAGCGCGAGGAATGGAACTGATCCTCCTTGTAGCCGTTGTCGCTGGACTGGTTCATGCCATCGACAAATCAGGGCTCGGTTTCCTAAGCTCTTGGATGTCGCCGATGTCACCGATGGAATACATTCGACGTGGCAAGCTGGAACTAGATGAAGAGGACTACAGGCAAGCCCTGGCTGATTTTACTCAGGCGGCTACCTTGGATGCACAGTCAGACGAAGCCGTCGTCTACCGCGCCTTCGCTCACTATCGTCTGGAAGAAAATCAAGAAGCAAGGTCCGATTACACCCTGGCGAGTAAGATTAACCCCCGCAACGCCATGGCTTGGCGCGGACTGGCTTTGGTGGAATTCGACAATCTGGAATTAGACGCAGCCATAAAGGACTTCACCAGATCCCTGGAAATTGAGGCCGACAATCACTCAGCCCTTACCCATCGCGCCCAAGCCTACTGGTCAATCAACGACTTCGACCACGCGATGGCGGATATCAACGCGGCATTGCGCCTGCAACCGGATTGGATCGAGGGGTACGGCTGGCGCGCTCGCGTTCATGAGGAAATGGGGGGCGATAAGGAAGACATCGCCGCCACGGCGGCGCGAGTTATGGCCAATTTCCCCGATAAGTCAGATGCTTACGACATTGCCGGCTAGTTGTATGAGGAACTGTCGCGCTATGATGATGCTGTCCGCGCCTTCACCGCAGAATTGCGGCTGGAGCCATCGGCGCGAACGTATGTGATGCGAGCGCATGACAGGCCCAAATCCGACAGGAAGGGAAAGGAGTCGGATTTGGCGGCGGCGCTGTCGCTGGATGCCGGCTTCTATCCGGCCTACCGGGAGCGCGCCGAAGAAGCGGTCGATGCCGGCGACCTTGAGACCGCAGTCACCGTTTATTCCGCTGCGTTGGAATCTCAAAAAGACCTTCCCGATGCGCTGGTGCGACGCGGCATCCTGCTGATGAAGCTTGGCAAGACGGACCTTGCCGCCAGAGACTTCGCCGCAGTTCGCGCCCAGCCCACCACCTGGGATCAGCTTAATCATCTCTGCTGGACCAAGGCCACGGGCGGCGTGGACCTGGAAACCGCGCTCGCGGAGTGTGACGCGTCCTTCACCATGCCCTGGCTAGAATCCTCGCGGTCTGTCACCTGGAACAGCCGGGGCTTCATCCTTTTGCGCCTTGGACGTTATCAGGAGGCCATCGCCAGCTATGATAACGCGCTGAAAATCAATCCGATCTCGGGCATGCCACTCTATGGTCGGGGCGTGGCCCGAATGCGAATGGGTGACCGGGCGGGCGGCGAAGCCGACTTAGCTCAAGGGATGCATTTTTACTACAGGGCCGCTGAGGATTTCGCCCGGTACGGCATAACACCCTAGGGCTGAACCGCCGCCGTCCCCGCCTGGTCCGTCCCGTTCTGCCGGCTGTCGGTGTGGGGGCTGGACACGGTTTCCGGGTTGGGATGATGCATGTCGGTGGGGTAGCCATCCGGTAAGGTGCGGCGGTCGGCGCCCAAGGCCTTGCGCATCTTGGTCACCGTGTCGACATCCACCGGCGCCGCCGCGTTGCCCCAGCTGTTGCGGACATAGGTGGCCACGGCGGCGATCTGTTCGTCCCTGAGTTTCCAGTTGAAGGCCGGCATGGTGGCCGGTGTCGGCCGCGCGTCGGTCGGCAGGCTGCGGCTGCCCACCAGCAGGACACGGATGAGCGTGCCGGGATTGGGTTGCTGCAGGTTCGGGTTGCCGGGCAGGCGGGGGAACATGGCCATGGAGCCGGCGCCGTCCATGCGGTGGCAGGCGGCGCAGGTATCGACATAAACGGCCTCCCCCGCCTTCATGACAGCGGGGTCTGGCTTTTTAGGGCTGTCGTCGGCGCGCGCCGGGCGGTCACGCAAATAGGCGATGATGGCGCGCACGTCGTCGTCGGTCATGCGCGAGGTGGAGTAGGCCACCACCTCGCCCATGTCGGCGGACGCGTTGGCGTGGGCGTTACGGCCCGTCTTCAGGTATTGGAACAGCTCCTCGTCGCTCCACCCCCCGATGCCGGTGCGCTTGTTGGGGGTGATGTCCGGCGCGTACCAGCCGTTGCCGATATCCCCACCGTGATAGTCGCGGCTGGTGCGCGGGGCGCCGAAGAGGTTCTTGGGCGTGTGGCAGGCGGCGCAGTGGCCCGGCCCCTCCACCAGATAGGCGCCCCGGTTCCAGGCCGCGGACTTGGCGGGATCGGGCCTGTACTCCCCCTTGTCCAGGAACAGAAGGTTCCAGCCCACCATCAGGGCGCGGACGTTGAACGGAAACGGCAGATCGTTGCGCGGCGACCGCTTGGGCGAGGGCGGCAGGCTGCGCAGATAGGCGAACAGCGCGTCGGAATCCGCCCGGCCAATGCGGGTGTAATAGTTGTAGGGGAAGGCCGGGTAAAGATGGCCATCTGGTGCCTTGCCCTCGTGCAGGGCGCGGTAGAAGTCGTCCGCCGACCAACGCCCGATGCCGGCGTCCTTGTCCGGCGTGATGTTGGCGGAATAGATGGTGCCGAAGGGTGTCACCAGGGGGCGCCCGCCGGCGAATGGCAGGCCGCCCGGCACGGTGTGGCAGCCGACGCAATCCCCCTGCACCGCCACATAGTACCCCTTCGCCACATCCGCATCCTTCACCGGCGGATAAGGCCCGGACGTACCGGAGGGCGGCTGGCCGTTGGCGATGCCGCTGAGGCCGATGGCCACCAGCGACAGGGTGGCCACCAGGATGCCCAGGCTCAGCAGCCCGGTCACAAGCGCGCGCTGCAGGGGGGCCCTCACGTGTGCACCAGGGGGCCGGGGGATTTCAGATACTGTTCGCGCACCGCCTTCAGCGACCAATAGGCCAGCGCCGCCACGGTGCCGGTGGGGTTGTAGCCCGGGTTCTGGGGAAAGGCGCTGGCCCCCATGACAAACAGGTTGCTGACGTCCCAGCTTTGCAGATAGCGATTGACCACGCTGGTCTTGGGGTCGGCGCCCATGATGGCGCCGCCGGTGTTGTGGGTGGTCTGGTAGGGCACCACGTCCCAGGAGCCGTCGCGATACACCACCTTGATCTCGCGCGGGCCCATGGCGCGGGCGACGTCGGCCGCGCGGTCGGTGATGTAATGGGCCATCTTCTGTTCGTTGTCGGTGTAGTCGAAGGTCATGCGCAGCAGCGGCCGGCCGTAGACGTCCCGGTATGTCGGGTCCAGGTCCAGGTAGTTGCCGCGATGGCTCATCACCCCGCCGTGGGTGGAGATGGTGGTGGTCTTGAGGTAGTTGGCGGCCACCGCTTTCTTCCAGGCCCCGCCCCAGGTGGGCGTGCCCTCCGGCACCGGGTGGGTCTCGATGGGCCGGGCGCCCGTCTGCAACACCCCGAGGTAGCCACCGCCCAGGAAACCCAGGCCGCCATGGTCGAAATTATCGCCGTTGAAGTCGTCGATGTGCATCCCATGGGCGCCCGCCCCGATGAAGGGGTTCAGGATCTTGTCATCGAAGAAGGCGTTCACGAAGGAGGTGCGCTGGTAGGCGTAGTTACGTCCCACCACCCCCTCCCCGGTCCGCGGGACATACGGCGTGCCGATGCCCGACAGCAACAGAAGGCGGACGTTGTTGAGGGCGTAGGTGCCCAGGAAAATCAGGTCGGCCGGCTGTTCGAACTCCCGCCCCTGGGCATCGACATAGGTGACGCTGACTGCCCGCTTGCCCGTGCTGTCCCGGTTGATCGTCAGCGCCTCTGCCTCCGTGCGCAGGGTGAAGTTGGGCTTGCGCATCAGCACGGGCAAGATGGTCGTCTGCGCCGAGGCCTTGGAATAGTTGCCGCAACCGAACTTCTCGCAGAAGCCGCAATAGGTGCAGGGCCCCAGCTGCACGCCCAGCGGGTTGGTATAGGCTTCCGACAAATTGGACGACGGCTGCGGGAAAGGGTGGTAGCCCAGCTTGGCGGCGGCCTCCGCGAACAGCGTGGGGGCGTAGGCCTGGCGCATGGCGGGGGTGGGATAGCCCCGCTTGCGGGCACCTTCGAACGGGTTGCCGCCTGCCTGGATCTGGCCGTTCAGATTGCCCGCCGTGCCCGAGGTGCCGCAGAGGTATTCGAAACGGTCGTAGTGCGGTTCCAGGTCGTCATAGGTGACGCCGAAGTCCTGGATGGTCATGTCGGCGGGAATGGCCCTGGCGCCATAGCGCCGCGTAACATGGCTGCGCACCTCCAGGTCGCTGGGCAGGAAGCGCCATGTCTGCCCGTTCCAGTGCACGCCGGAACCCCCCACCCCCGTGCCCGGCAGAAATGAGCCCATGACGCGCATGGGCAGCGCCGTCTGGCTGATGTTGTTGCGGATGGTCAGCGTGTTGTGCGCCAGGTTCTCGAACAGCGCGTGCCGCCACATGTAGCGCAGCTCATCCTGGGCGAAGGTGGGGGCGAAATCGGTGGGGGTGTCCCGCCATCTTCCCCGCTCCAACGCCAGGACATTCAGGCCGGCATCGGTCAGTTCCTGGGCCACGATGGCGCCGGTCCAGCCGAACCCCACCACCAGCACGTCGACGGAGGGCAGTTTCTCAGACATGGGTCTTGGTCCCCACTTCCTTGGGCTGGCCGTCCTGGTCGCGCGGGGTCCAGCCGGGCCGGCCGGTGATACCGACGGGCGGCAGGGGATAGGGTTGGTTGTGACGGTCGACGAAGGGCCCATGGTCGTAGCGGGCGCCGGGAAAGCCGATCAGGCGCCAGCCGATCATGTCCTTGTTCCCGCCATAGACGGGGTCGCTGAAAAAGCCCTCGATGGTGTTCTGCAGCAGCAGGGTGAAGAACACCTTGGTGTCCACGCCCTCGATGGCCAGCTCGTTCGATTCCAGGCCCTTAAGCACTTCGTCCTGCTGGTCGGGCGGCAGCTTGGCGAAGGAGGTGCCGCCATGCTGCTTGGCCACCATATCGTCGATGGCGCGGATGGCGGAGCGGTACACCTCCGCCGGCGTCATGCGGCTTTGATAACCCTGGGTCTTCAGCGGCGGCGCCCAGGGCCCCTGCATGTACCAGCGGCTGGCATGCCCGTATTCGCCATCCAGCTGGCGATCGATGAACAGCGGCACAGCCGCCTCGATGGCCCCACCACCCAATTCATCGGCGGGGATCAGGCGCCCCACGGCCGCCTCGATGAACGCGGCCTCCGCCGCCGTGAAATAGATATAGCCGGCCCGGCGGTCAGCCGGAAACGGCGCATTCGCCGCCCCTTCCTGCCACGGCATGTCGCCCCGGATGTCGGGACCTGCGCCACCGCCCCGGGCGGACTGCTCCGGGGCGCCGGGCGCGGCCAACGGTAGGGCGCCGGCCGCGCCGGCGGCCAGACCGGCGCCCAACAGGCCGCGCCGGCTGAGTTTGGTTTCCATCAACTCTCTCCACCAGTTGGCCGGCATCGTTAAGTCGGGGCGGGCGGGCCTGTAGCCGGTCGCCAAGCCAATGCTCCAGCCCCGTATTGGTTCCCGTCGAAATGCGGGCGGCACGGAACAGGGCGGATGGGGCAGCGGTTCCCTTAATTCAAGACGGGCGGAAAACGCCCTTCGATCAGTGACCGAGGAGGAACCCCATGGCTTCTTTTGTGCCGCCGCCACCCTCTCCTGAACCACCCCGTCCCCGCCCCCGCACCAAACTGGAGCAGCTGGCCCACGGCGCCTATCACGGCACGGGCGAGGCCCCACCCCCACCCAAGCAGGCCCAGCGCCCGTCGGGTACGAGGCTGACCGATCTGCTGACCAGCGCGCCCGTGGCCTACACCGCCTTTGGCGTGGTGCTGGGCTTCATCTTTGCCAGCCGCCGGCGCTGAACAGGAAAAGACCCGCGGGAAGGGACGCCCCCTCCCCGCGGGTCTTCTCGGCCTAGGACAGCAGGCGTCCTCAGCTCTTGGCGTAGTGGAACGCCGGCTGGTTCTTCAGCGCATCCTTGTTGCCGCCCGGCAGTTCGATCTTGTCATCGGTGATCTGCAGGGCGCTGTAAGGGATGGCCACCAGACGGTCGCCCACACCCAGGAAACCGCCCACTGACAGGATGGCGTAGGGCACGCTGTCCTTGGGCGAGATGATCAGGTCATCGACCGTACCGACGGTGTCGTTCTGGTCGTTCACCACCTTGGCGCCCACGATCTTGGACGAACGGTGGCCGGTGGCCACGGTCGCCACATCCACCTTGGTGGTGGCGATGCGCTGGGTGGTGCCCTGCGCCAGGGTCGGGGCGGCGGGTAGGACAACAGCGGTGCCCAGCGCCGACACACCCAGGGCGGCAGCCAGGAACAGATTGGCGCGTTTCATGGTAACTCCTCCAATTGGGGCGGGCCGCTTTTCCCAGAGGGCGCAGGGCGCCTGGGCGGGCCGCCCGGTTGTTGCAAGGCGGTTTTGCTAACCATTTGAACAACAATTGAAAGCTGCCCGTGGTTCCCGGTGGGGATCGTCCGCCCCATAAATGCCCCAGGCGTTAACGGCTAAGCACTGATAGGGCATCAAGCGGCGGCGCGGTTCAGCCGCGTCTTGGCCAGCATGGTCAGCCACTCGTCCGTGGCCTTTTCTTCATCCAGGCTGAGGCGCAACAGCTCGGCGCTGTCCGCCCGGCCCAGCATCTGGGCCCAGGCGACCAAGGTGCCATACCGCGCGATCTCGTAATGCTCGACCGATTGGGCGGCGGCGACAAGGGCGGCGTCCAGGACACCCTTGTCCGCCACCTCCCCCACCACGTCGTCGGTCTCATCGATGATACAGTCGATGGAGGGACACTTGGCGATCTCCGGTACCGCGCCATGCATCTGGAAAACCTGTTCCAGCCTGGCGATCTGCTCCTGGGTTTCACGCGCGTGCGTCTCGAAACCGTGCCGCAGCTCAAGGTCTGCCGCGCGCGCGGCCATCTTGGGCAGCGCCTTCGCGATGCGACGCTCGGCGTAGTAAATGTCCTTCAACTGGTACACGAACAAATCGTGCAGCGTTTCGATGTCCTTGGTGAACATGCCCATGGCCGTATCCTCCGCATGCGGGCGGGATTCCCCGTCCACCGCCTTGAACACGGACCTGCACGTTTTTGTTCCGAAAGTTCATGCCTGCTGCAACTGAAGCAGCTTGTCCAGGCGCACGGGGATGTCGCGCAAACGCCGGCCCGTGGCATGGTAGATCGCGCTGGCGATGGCGGAGGAGGTACCGACATTGCCCAATTCACCCAGGCCCTTCACGCCGGCCGGATTCACCTCGGTATCGGTTTCCGGCACCAGGATGACCTCCACCCCCTCCACATCCGCATTCACCGGCACCAGGTAATCCTGCAGGTCCCGATTGACGGTGCGGGCATGGCGCGGATCGATTTCCGTCATCTCATGCAGCGCGGCGCTCAGACCCCAGATCATGCCGCCCATCAGCTGGCTGCGGGCGGTGCGCGGGTTCATGATGCGGCCAGCGGCGAAGGCGCCCACCATGCGCGGCACCCGGATCTCGCCCGTGCGGGCGTGCACCCGCACCTCCACGAACTCCGCCCCGAAGGCGTACATCAGCACCGGGCCCTTGGCCCCGCCCATGATGCCGGGATTGCCCTGCCGCAGCTGTTCAACCGCCCCGGGGGCTGAGCCTTCGGGCGCGAACTCGGCATAGTCCTCCAGCTGTGTCGTGCCCAGCTTCTGAAGCAGGGCGCTCAGCGGTGCCGACCGGCCGCTGTCCAGCACGGCCATGCCATCGCGCAGGGTGAAGCTTTCCGGCGTGGCCGGAGGGCCGCTGTTGACGGTCGCGGCCCGGTAGAGCTTGTCGCGAATGGCGCCGCAGGCTTTCAGCACGGCGGAGCAGACGCTGGCCGTGCTGACCGACCCGCCGGCGACGGGGCCCGCCGGCAGGGCGCTGTCGCCCATTTCCACCGTCACGTCCTCGACGCTCAGGCCCAGCGCCTGCGCGACGGTCTGGGCGGCGACAGTCCGCACGCCCGTGCCGATTTCGTGCGCCGACGTTTGTACCAGCGCCTTGCCGTCGGCCGTCAGGCGCACCCGCGCGGCGCAGGGCGCCACCTGGGTGGGATAGACGGCGGTGGCGCAACCCAGGCCCACCAGCCAATCGCCATCCCGCATCGCGCCCGTCTTCCATGCGCCGGCATCCAGGCGGCGCTGCCATCCGAAGGCGGCGGCCGCCTCGTCATAGCACCGCATCAGGGACCGGCTGGTGTAGCGCTTGCCGCTGACCGGGTCGGCCTGGGTATCGTTGACGCGCCGGAATTCCACCGGGTCCAGTCCCAGCTTCTCCGCCATCTCGTCCATGGCGCACTCCAGCCCGAAGACGTAGGGCGTCTCCGGCGGGGAACGCATGTAGCCCGGAGTGTTGCGGTCGGCCTTCACCAACTGCACCTTGGTGCGCACGGCGCCATAGGCGTACAGGCGCGCCGTGGTCTCGGTACCGCCCACGACATAATCGTCGGGGCGCGACGTCAGCTCCCAGCCCTCATGGCTGAAGGCGCGGATCTTGCCGTCGCGGCCGGCACCCATCCGGATGCGCTGGCGCGTCTCCGCCCGGAAGGTGGCGGTGGTGTAGCCCTGGGCACGGGTGCAGACGCACCGCACCGGCCGCTGCACCAGCTTGGCCGCCAGGGCCACGGCGGCGGTGCGCGGCGTCATGGGCCCCTTGGAGCCGAAGGCACCGCCGATGTATTCGCTGACCACGCGGATGTTGGCCGCATCCATGCCCAGCTGCTTGGCCAGTTGCGCCCGCCATCCCGCCACGAACTGGCTGGGCTCGTACACCGTCAGCCGCCCATTGTTCCATTCCGCCGTGGTCGAGAACAATTCCATGGGATTGTGATGCTGCGCGGCGGTGTTGTAGGTCGCGTCCAGCACCACCGGCGCCGCCTTGAATGCCGTATCGAAATCGCCCGCCTTGGGGTCCTCCGGATACATCGGGCTGGCGCCTCCGCCAGCCACGATCTCCACGCCGCTGGTGTCGAAGCCGGCGCTGGGCGTGTCGTGATCGTAGGTGACAGCCACCAGATCCGCCGCCTCCTGCGCAGCCTCCTGCGTCTCGGCCACGACGATGGCCAGCATCTGGCCATCGTGCCAAATCCGCTCCTCATTCAGCGGCTGGATGGAGGTGCTGCCGCCGGTGCCGAACTTGGGCGCAGTCAGCTGGCCTTTGGCCCGGTCCCGCGTCAGCACCAGCAGCACGCCGGGAACGGCGGCGGCGGCTGTGGTGTCCAGGCCGCGCACACGGCCGCGGGCGATGGTGCTGGTCACCATCACGGCGTGGGCCAGGTTATGCAGGGGGGTGTCGGCCGGATAGCGGGCCTGGCCCGTCACCTTCAGCCGGCCATCGATGCGGGCGACGGGTGCCCCCATGTTCTCCCGGGACGGTTCCCCGGGGGACGGCTTCCCAGGGGGCGGCGGCACGGCGTCAGGCATGGGTCACCCCGTTTCGCGTTGTCGGCGGTGGCGGTTGAAGCGCGCCGGCCTGCAGCAGCGCCTGCACCAGCACCTCCTGGCCCAGGGGCACCTTGAAGGCATTGTGCGCACGGGTGCGGGCGCCGGCGAAAGCGGCATCGGCGGCGACGCGGGCAGCACCCTCATCCAAGGGTTTGCCCACCAGAGCGGCCTCCGCCGCCTCGGCCCGCCATGGCACGGTGGCGACACCGCCCAGCGCGATGCGCGCCTGTTTCACGCGGCCACCTTCCAGGTCCAGCGCCACGGCCGCCGATGCCAAGGCGAAGGCGTAGGAGCGCCGGTCGCGCACCTTGACGTAGCGCGACCGCCAAGACCAGGGGCTGGCAGGCACCACCAAAGCGGTGATCAGCTCATCCGGGGCCAGCGTCGTTTCAAGATAGGGTGTGGTTCCCGGCTGGCGATGGACCTTGGCCACCGGCACCAGGCGGACGCCGCGCGGGCCCGTCAGCTCCACCTGGGCATCCAGGACCAGCAGGGCCTGGGCCATGTCACCCGGATATGTCGCGATGCAGGCGTCGCTGGTGCCCAGCACGGCGTGCTGGCGGTTCAGGCCGTCCAGCGCGGCGCAGCCGGACCCGGGCCGGCGTTTGTTGCAGGGCCAGGACGCCTCGCGGAAATACTCGCAGCGGGTGCGTTGCAGAAGGTTGCCGCCGAGGCTGGCCATGGTCCGGATCTGCCGGCTGGCGGCCAAGGCCAAGCTGTCGGCCAGCACGGGATAGCGGGCGCGGATGCCGGGTTGATCCTCCGCCTCCGCCATACGGACCAGGGCCCCGAGGCGCAAGCCCTGATGATCCAGGGTGATACGGCCCAGCGCCGCCGTCTCTTGGCTCAGGCCGTTGATGTCCACCAGGTGCTTGGGCGACACGACGCCCAGGCGCATGTAGTCGACCAGGTTGGTTCCGCCGGCGACGACGGTGGCGTCGGGAGCGGCGCGCAGGGCCTCGGCCACGCTGTCGGCGCGATCAAACAGGAAAGGCTGCATGTCGCTACGCCTCCATCTCGGTCTTCGCCTGGCGAATGGCGGCGATGATGTTGGGATAGGCGGCGCAGCGGCAGATGTTGCCGCTCATGTATTCCCGTATCTGGTCGTCATCGCTGGCATGCCCCTCCTTGACGCAGGCGACGGCCGACAGGATTTGTCCCGGCGTGCAATACCCGCACTGGAAGGCGTCCTGGTCGATGAAGGCCTGTTGCATGGGGTGCAGGGTATCGGGCGCCGGCGCCAAGCCCTCGATGGTGGTCACCTGGTGCCCCTGGGCCATGACCGCCAGCCGCAGACAGGACAATTCCCGACGACCATCCACCAGCACGGTGCAGGCGCCACACTGGCCGTGATCACAGCCCTTCTTGGTGCCCGTCAGGCCCAGCCGGTCACGCAATGTGTCGAGCAAGCTGGCACGGGCGTCCAGGCTCAACCGGTGATCCTGGCCGTTGACTGTGAGGGTGACGGTGTGGAGCGCGCGGGGATCACGGGCTTCGGCCGCCTCAGCCGCCAGCGCGGTTGCCGCGTCCCCGGGGCCTGGCAAGGTGGCGGCCCCACCCGCCGCGGCCCCGCCGACGGCGGCCAGGAAATGGCGGCGGTTCACAGTGCCGGATTGGGAGCGGTCAGGCATGGCGCGGCGTCCCGGCTGGGATGGAAGGGCTCGGATGGGGTCGGCTTCGGCTAGGGAACGGCGCGGGCGCGTCCTGGTTCCGCGGCACCGGTGCCGCAGGTTTCTAATGCCGCGTCCACTGGGTCGTGGAGGTCGCATCGGCACCGGCCGGCAACGTGGTGGCGCCCAGGGCGACGACGCGATTGGGCAGACCCATCAGGCCGGCCAGCTTGGTGCGGGCCCGGTTCACGCGGCTTTTGATGGTGCCCAGGGCGCAGCCGCAGATCTCCGCCGCCTCTTCATAGCTGACGCCGGCCCCCCCCACCAGGATCAGCGCCTCGCGTTGATCGTCCGGCAGGGCGGCCAGGGCCACCTTCAGCTCACGCCCGGTGATGCCCCACTCCTGCGCCGGCTCCATCATCAGGCGGCCCGTGTGAAAGCCATCCGGATCGGCTACCTCGCGTTGGCGGCGCTTAGCGATGGAATAGTGGCGGTTACGCAGGATGGTGAACAGCCAGGCGCGCAGATTCGTACCGGGCGTGAACTGGTCGGCATGCGACCAGGCACGCACCACACAGTCCTGGACCAAGTCATCGGTATCGGCGGTGTTGCTGGTCAGCGACCGGGCGAAGGCGCGCAGCGCGGGCAACAGGCGCAACACCTCGTCACGAAATTCCGGCTGTCGCGCATCCGTGTTTCGCGTGTCGGCGTTCAGCGCACCCGCCGGCAGATCCGTCGATAGTAAATCAGATGGCATAACGTGCCCCGTATCAAGATTCTCTCAAGGAAAACGGGATCCTCGAGAATCGGATGGATGAGGTCTTCAGGTCGATTCGAGATTATCGCGGCGCTTTCTGCGGCACGCTGTGAAAGCATAGATCCATAAAACTGAGTCGTGTTCGGATTTTCCGGGAGGGGCTACACGTCTCTATTGTGCCACGAACACGTATATGTCGTAGGCGGAACCGCCTATACCAAACGAATTCATTATGGCAAGCGCCCTAGCGCGAAAACGTGCATCGAAAGTTTCCAGGGCCGAGGAAACTTTCGCGCCGGTCGGCAGGTTCGGAAACCAGATTGCCAGATAGAGAGGAGCGACGCAGATCATGCCGGCATACAGCAGCGCCCCCGCCGACCTCATCACCGAACAGCTACCCTGTTTGCGCCGCTATGCCCGGGCATTGACCGGCAGCGCCATCAGCGGCGACGCCTACGTCCGCATGGTATTGGAAACGCTGGTGCAGGACGGCGTGGGCATCCTGGGGCCGGACGCCGACCGCGGCACGCTGTTCCGTCTGTTCCACTGCATCTATGCCGGCGGGCATCTTGAGTTGGGGGACGAAGGCCCCGTGCCCGAAACCATGGGCCCTGGCGCCCTGTTGCGCACCCTGCCGTGCGAACGGCGCGAGGCGTTGTTGCTGACGGCGGTGGAAGGCTTCACCACCGATGAGACCGCGTGGATCCTGGGCCTGCCGCTGGACGAGGTGGAACACCAGATCAAGTTGGCCCGCCAGGCCTTCCGGGACGGCCTGCGGTCGGGGGTGCTGATGCTTGAGGACGACATGACCATCCGGCTTTCCCAATCAGGCGATATGCCGTCGCAAGCCCCAATGGCGGTCCACCACTCCGGCGGTGCCCGGCCCCCCAGTTCGGGCGTCGGCTTGCAATAAAATATGCTCGAGAGGGTGGTTGGCCACCGGCGGCTCCATTAAGCTGGCTGGACCGGCGGCGTCGCTTTGATCGAGAGAGTTGTTCCAGCTGTCGGGGGACACGTGGGCGCCAGGGCGCGCCCGCCCAAACAAGGCCCGATCACAAGGGCCGCATCCAGGGGATCCGTCATGACCAAGCAGCCGAAGGCCCCGAATGGCAAGCGATCGCTGCTGACGGCCAGCACCCGTCCGATGCCGCCCGGCCCGCAAACCGTGCTTGACCGGGGCCTGCGCGAGATGTTCGAGGATGAGGCGGCGGAACCCGTGCCCCAACACCTGTTGGACCTGGTCGACAAGCTGCATCAGAAAAACCGCAAGCACTGACACGGCGGCCAAGCCAAGCCGCGTTTCGCTCTTGACTCATTCATAGCCGATCAGCTATGGATTAATTCATAACTGGTTGGTTATGAATCTATGCCCCGAGACCCCGACCTCCTGTTCCGGACGCTGGCCGACCCGACCCGCCGGGGAATTTTTGAGCAATTGTGCCGGCGGGGGGAACAGACCGTGGCGGCGTTGACGGCACATGCCGGCGTTTCCCAACCCGCCGTCTCCAAGCATCTGGCCGCGCTGAAACAGGCCGGCCTGGTGCGTGACCGGCCGGAAGGCCGCCAAACCCATTACAGCGCACAACCCAAGGCCCTGGCCCCGCTGGCCGACTGGACCCAGCAGATGGCCAGCTTCTGGGACGCCCGCTTCGACGCCCTGGAAGATTTGCTGAAAAGGATGGATCAATGACCGCCCCTGCGACCGCCGCCGAAACACGTTCCGTCATCATCGAGCGCGAGGTGCCGTATCCGCCGGAGAAAATCTGGCGCGCCCTGACCCAGCCGCACCTACTGGCGGAATGGCTGATGAAGAACGATTTCCAGCCCACGGTGGGTCACCGCTTCGACTTCAGGGGCGACTGGGGTTCCGTGGATTGCACGGTGCTGGAGGTGGAACCGCAGCGTACCCTGTCCTACAGCTGGGCGGCCATGGGGCTGGACAGCGTCGTCACCTGGACCCTGACACCGTCGCCTACAGGTACCCACCTGCGCATGGAACAGGTCGGTTTCCGTGCAGACCAGGACCAAGCCTATCGCGGCGCCCAATACGGCTGGACCCAGTTCCTGGCCAAGCTGGAGCAGATCCTGGCCGGCATTCCCGTCTGAAATCCCAGCCCGACAGGAACTAGGGAGGCTTTTCCAATGAACTGGGCCACAAGCATCCGCCAGCTTCATCGCTGGCTTTCCATCGCCTTCACCGGTGGCGTCATCATCTATATGGCGGTCATGGGCGGGGGCCGGCAACCGGCCGCCTGGGTCGGATTGCTGGCCCTGGTCCCGCTGATCCTGCTGCTGGCCTCCGGCCTCTACCTATTCGCGCTGCCTTATATCCGCCGGGGTCGCGACGATGCGCGGCGCGTGAGCGGCTAAGCGCCTCAGGCGGGCACCGGCGCGACGTTTCGCTGGGGAAAACGGTGGCGGCGCATGGCCTCGACAAACAGGGTCAGCGTGTCCTCCAGTGTCTCGCCGGTGATGACCCCTTCCTCCTTCAGCACGGTGGGCAGGTTGGCGGCAGCCAGCACCTGTTCGCCTGTGCCGATGGCGGCGATGGGCTTGCCATGCAGAAAGGCCTCGTTGAGGAAATGGCGGAACAAGCCACTGGCCTGAAGGGCGCTGGTGTCCGCCCCGCCCGGCACGATCACCGCGTCATAAACCACCGACGGGGCGTTGGGCGCGGCGCGCGTGACGGGCACGAGGACGCCGTCGGCGCCCTGCACCGTGCCGGCGGTGGGGGCCACCACCTCCACGATTGCCTCCTCATCCATCAGCGTCTCCTGGATGATGGTCAGCTGTTCGGCGCTGACGCCCTTGTCCACCAGCACCGCCACCTTGCGACCCCGGATATCTTCCGCCAACCGGTCCATGCTGAGCGCAGGTGACCGGCCGACCCTAAGACCGGCATTGGGAAGATCGGCGCCGGTCTGGCCCGCGACCGCCGAATGCGTCCGAGCTTCCGGCAACGGAATGCCCGTCCGCGCGGCCACGCCCTGCGCCAACTCCAGCGCGATATTGCTCAGGATCACATCCATCACCCGCTGGCGCACCACCATGTCGGTGCACTGGTTCAACTCGAAAGCGAAGGCGGCGACGATGTGGTCTTTCTCCCACCCCGTCATGCTGTTCCAGAACAGGGTGGCCTGGCTGAAATGGTCACCGAAGCTGTCGCTGCGCACGCGAATCTTGGCGCCGTCCACCTTTTCGGCATAGCTGCGGAAGGCATCGGCGGCCTCCGGCGAATGCATGGGACAGCCGTGGGCAAGGCCATTGGGGAAATAGGCCACGCGGCCCCGGTTGATCTGCCGGCGGCCCATGCCGTCGCGCTGGTTGTTGTCCACCCGCTGCAGCGGCCGGTTGATGGGCAACTCGGCGAAGTTCGGGCCCACACGGCGCAGCTGGGTATCGAGATAGGAGAACAGGCGCCCCTGCAGCAGCGGATCGTTGGTGAAGTCGATGCCCGGCACGACGTGGCCGACGTGAAAGGCCACCTGTTCGGTTTCGGCGAAGAAGTTGCCAGGGTTGGCCGTCAGGGTCATCAGGCCCACCCGACGCACCGGCACTTCCTCCTCCGGGATGATCTTGGTGGGGTCCAGGACGTCGACGCCGTACTTGAACTCGTCCTCCTCCTCGATGACCTGCAGGCCCAGTTCCCATTGCGGAAAATCGCCGCGCTCGATGGCGTCGAACAGGTCGCGGCGATGGAAGTCGGGATCTTTGCCGGCGGTCTTCTGCGCCTCGTCCCACACCTGGCTGAAAACGCCCTTCAGCGGTTTCCAGTGGAACTTGACGAAGCGCGCCTTCCCCGCGGCATTCACCAGGCGGAAGGTGTGGACGCCGAACCCCTCCATGGTGGCGTAGCTGCGGGGAATGGCCCGGTCGCTCATCACCCACATTAGCATGTGGGCGGACTCCGGGGTCAGCGACACGAAGTCCCAGAAGGTGTCATGCGCCGACTGGGCCTGCGGAATCTCGTTATGCGGTTCCGGCTTCACCGCATGGATCAGGTCGGGGAACTTGACGGCGTCCTGGATGAAGAAGACGGGCATGTTGTTGCCCACCAAGTCCCAGACACCCTCCTCCGTATAGAACTTGACGGCGAAGCCGCGCACGTCGCGCACCGTGTCGGCCGACCCGCGCGACCCCGCCACGGTGGAAAAGCGCACGAACACCGGCGTTTCCTTGGCCGGGTCCTGGAAGGGCGCGGCGGTGGTGAGGTCGGTCAGCGGCTCATAGACCTGGAAGATGCCGTGGGCGGCGGCACCCCGGGCGTGCACCACCCGCTCCGGGATGCGTTCGTGGTCGAAGTGAGTGATCTTCTCCCGCAGATGAAAGTCTTCCATCAGCGTCGGCCCCCGGGCCCCAGCGCGCAACGAATTCTGGTCGTCGCTGACCTTCAGTCCCTGGTTGGTGGTCAGCGCCGACCCCGCCTCCTGGTTATCCGCCGCCAAGTCACGCTGCTTGGCCGTGTCACCGCCGACGAAGGGCACGCTGGGCATCGCGGGTTTGGCCGCCGGCTGGGCCACCGCGTCCGGGGTGGGGCTGGGCGTCGGCGGCACCGGGCGCACGGGCGTGTCGTCGTAACGGGTGTCGGACATGGGCTTCCTCTTTGTCGGGACGGCTTTGGCGAGATGGCGGTCCACGCTCCAACCGCCCGGCTCAGCTCAAGTTCCCCGCGTCCTGACGCTTTTCCGCGCGGCGCAGCACGGTCAGCACCGCGGCCTCCGCCGGGGACAGCCCCGCCGGCCCGTCCTGGCGCAGGCGCAACCGGAAACGGCCGGCCAGGTAATCGTCCATGATCACCGGGTGGACATAGCATTGACGGCAAACGGTGACGGTGTTGCCCAAGCGAGCCGCCACCTGTTTCAACGCGGCGGTGACCATGCGCCGGCCGTGGGTGGGGCTGGTGGGCGGCGGGCTGTCGTTCAGCGCCAGGGCCATCATGACCGTGCCGGCCCAGGTACGGAAATCCTTGGCCGTGACCCCGTCTTCACGCTTGGCCCCCTTCCCCTCCGCCGCCTCGCGAAGGTAGGCGTTCACATCAGCGGAACTGACCTCCCGCCGGTTACCGTCAGCGTCCAGATATTGGAAAAGGGGCTGCCCGGGCAGCTCCTGGCAGGCCTTGACGATCCGGGCCACCCGCCGGTCGGTCACCTTCAGCCGCCAGAGCTTGCCGCTCTTGCCCTTGAAGTCGAAGCGCAGGGACGACTTCTCCACGCTGACGTGGGCGGCGCGCAGGGTGGTCAGGCCGTAGCTCTGGTTGTCGCGGGCGTAATCGGCGTTGCCCACGCGGATCAGCGTCGTCCCCAGCAGGTGGACGATGGTCGCCAGCACCTTGTCGCGTGGCAAGCCGGGCAGCGCGAGGTCGCGGGCCACACGGTCGCGGATCAACGGCAGACGCCGGGCGAAATCGATCAGGTGGTGGAACTTGGCCCCCTCCCGCGCCTGGCGGAAGGCGGGATGGTACATGTACTGCTTGCGCCCCTTGGCATCACGGCCGGTGACCTGCAAATGGCCGTTGGCGTCGGCACAGATCCAGACGTCCGTCCAGGCCGGCGGGATGACCAGGGCCTTAATGCGGGCGCGCAACACTGGGTCGCGCACCGTGGCGCCGTCCGGCAGGCAATAGCGAAAGCCCGACCCGGACTTGCGTCGCCGGATGCCGGGATCGCTGTCGCTGACATAGACCAAGCCCGCCTCATCGCTCATTCGGCGGCCTCAGGCGCCTTCGCGCGGCGCTGGCTGAGATATAGTCCCTGGCCCACGACAGCCGTGGCCAGGATCAGGGCGTTGGTGGTGACGAACACCCAATTGCCCAGCAGCCAGGAATAGGTGACGAAGCCGATGGAGGTGGCGATCTGCCCCGTGAACAGCCAGGGCGACACCCCCTTGGTCGAGCGCTCGCGCCACTGCGTCCAAATCTGGCACGCCAGGGTCAGGAACAGCAGCAGCGCCGCTAGCCAGCCGATAAGGTCCGCGAAGCCAGGCGCGATCATCCGTTGTAGGCCCCCGCACCCACCTTCACCCCCAGCACGCGGCAGGCCGCGGCGCCCAAATCCTGCTCCAGCTCAAAATATCGGGCCCAGGGATCGGCGCGCCGCATCAGGGCGGGGGCATCGGCGGTGGTGTAGAAATCCGCCCGTTCCACCTTGGCCAATTCCTCCCAGCTGACCGGGCAAGCGACGGGGGTGCCGCCGCCGGCGCGCGCGGGCTTGGCCCGGGTCGAGTAGGGGGCAATGGCCGAGGAGCCCCGCGTATTGCGGAAATGATCGATGAAAATGCGACCCTGGCGCCGGGCCTTGCTCATGGTGGCGACGTAGGCGTCGGGGTTGGCTTCCACCAGTTGTTCCGCCACGGCCTTCGCGAAGGCGGCCACCACCGGCCATTGGCGGCGCCCGCCGGCGGCGCCGGAACCCAGCGGAGCCACGACATGCACGCCCTTGCCGCCCGTCAGCAGGGGGAAGCTGACGAGATCCAGCGCCGCCAGGACATCGCGCATGGCCACCGCCGCCGCCTTGACCTTGGCGAAGGGCAGGCTGACGTCGGGGTCCAGGTCGAATACCAGCCGGTCGGGGGATTCCAACTTGCGCACCTGGCTGCCCCATAGGTGCAGCTCCAACACGCCCATCTGGGCCGCCGCCCGCAACCCCGCCGCGTCCGTCAGGTAAAAATAGTCACTCTGTCCTCCATCCTTCTCCTTCACCGCCTTGCGCCGCCACCAGGCCGGCGTGCCGGAAGCGGCATGGCGCTGGAAGAAGCAGGCCTGCCCTGTTCCTTCGGGACAGCGCAGTAGGCTCAGCAGCCGGCCTGCGGCATAGGGCAACATGCGCGATGCCACCGTTTCCAGATAGTCGGCCAGGTCCTGCTTAGTCAGGCCGGAGACGGGGTCCAGCACCCGCTCCGGATGGGTCAGCGGGACCTGACCCTTGGGCGGGCCCGCTTCCTTCGCCGCCTGGCCGACGGGTTCCGCCTTTTCCAGCACCACGGCCTTGGCCGGCTTGTCGCCGCGCAACCCCAGGAAGCGGCCCTGCCGCACCAGTTGATCGGCGGTGAAGCCGGCGAAGGCGATTTCCGCCACCAACTCGGGCTTCACCCAGCGCGCCTCCCGGGCGATGGCGGGGGGTACGCTGTCCACTGCCACCGTCGAGCTCTTACGTCCCAGGGCGTGCAACCGCGCCTCCAGCCCCGCCTGGGTGTCGGCGTCGAAGCCGCTGCCCACCCGGCCGGCGTAGCGCAAGGCACCATCCTCCCTTAGGCCCAGCAGCAAGGAGGCGAAGGCCCGCCCATGGGTGGAGGGCGACCAGCCGACGATGACGAATTCCTGGCGGTTGCCGCACTTCACCTTCAGCCAGTCATGGCCCCGGCCCGGGTGATAGGGGGCGCTCGCCCGCTTGGCGATGATGCCTTCGAAACCCTGTTCACATAGGGTGGCCAGCAAGGCGGCGCCACCGCCCATCACGTGGTCGGTATAGAAGACCGGGCCGGTCTTGCCGGTTTCCCCCAGCAAGGCGGCCAGACGCGCCTTGCGTGCCACCAGCGGGCGGGCGCCCCAATCGCGCCCGGCTTCCGCCAGCAGATCGAAAACGTAGTAACTCAGCGCCGCCTGATCGTCCTTCATGGCGCGCTGCAGGGTGTTGAAGCTGCTGAGCCCCCGGGAATCCAAAGCAACGATCTCCCCGTCCAGCAGCACCGGCGGCAGGTCCAGCGCCGCCAGCGCCTGCACGATGGTGGGGAAGCGATCGGTCCAATCAAGGCCTGAGCGGGTGTGAATGCGCACCTCCTGCCCAGAAGCCGCCACCACCGCGCGGTAGCCGTCGAACTTGGCCTCGAACAGCCAATCCGGCCCCTCCGGCGGGGTATCGACCAAGGTGGCCAGCGCTGGCTCCATGAAGGCGGGCGGCAGAATTTGCGCGCGCGATGGCCGCACCGTATCCGGCCCCTTGGATCGCTCTTTCGATGGATGGTCCAGCACCTCGTCATCGGGGATGTCACGGCCCACGGCGCCCTCCCTCAATGGTCCAAGCGGCCGACCAAGGCGCGGGCGTCATCGGGCGCCCGCAGCTTGTCGGTGTTGTCGAAGTAGAGGAAGACGTCGCGCGGCGAGGGGTGCGGGTCGGTTGGCGGCTCGACATAATCGTCACGCCCATAGTCGCCGGCGTCCAGCGGCCGCCCCCCGGCCCAGGCGGCTACACGCCGCGCCCAGCGGTCCAATTCGTCGGTACCGTAACCGCTGCGGTACAGTTCGCTGGAACCGTGCAGGCGGCAGTAGACGAAGTCCGACGTCAAATCCATAAGGCGCGGCCATGCAACCGTGTCGGCGCAGACCAGCGCCACGCTGTGCTGGCGCAGCAGGTCGATAAAGGCTGGATCGCGAAAACTCTCGTGGCGGATTTCCACGGCATGGCGCAGCCGACGGTGAGGGCCGGATTGCATCCAGGCGCGGGCCTTGAGATTATCGTCGTGGCGGTGGGCCAGGTCGGCCGCGTGTTCCGTGTCGTGAGGCAACAGCGCCAGGAAGTCGCCCAACAGTTGGGCATCGAATTTGAAGCTGGGCGGGAATTGCCACAGCAGGGGTCCCAGCTTATTCCCCAGCCGCAGCAGGCCGGAGGCCAGGAAGTTGGCCAGCGGAGCCACGGGATCCTTCAACCGCCGGATATGCGTGATATAGCGTGGCGCCTTTACCGCAAAGACGAAGCCGTCGGGCGTCTCCTCATTCCACCGGGCGAACACGTCCGGCGTCTGCAGCCCATAAAAGGTGCCGTTGATCTCGATGCTGCGGAAGACGCCGCTGGCATATTCCAACGCGCGGCGCTGGGGCAGGCCTTCCGGGTAAAAGGCCCCACG
This sequence comes from Nitrospirillum amazonense, assembly GCF_029594735.1. Classification (NCBI taxonomy): domain Bacteria; kingdom Pseudomonadati; phylum Pseudomonadota; class Alphaproteobacteria; order Rhodospirillales; family Azospirillaceae; genus Nitrospirillum; species Nitrospirillum amazonense. The sequence continues at coordinate 235,082 of NZ_JARPAF010000003.1, read as the reverse complement.
CCAGGGGGCGTAGGTCCAGCCGGAGATGCCGATGCGAACGTCCGCCTGGGGCGCCATGATGCCGCCGGTCCTTCCTTACCACCACTTGCCCAACCACCAAGCCAGCGCGAAGGCCACGATCACCAAGGCCAGGCTGACCAGCAGGACGGCCAAGACCGGCCGTCCCAGGGTGGCCCCCCGCGCCTCCCGCGCGGTCAGGACGACATGGTCTTTCTTGCGTTCCATCTTCGGGCCCTCGCTCGCTGCCAGGTCACAGCCAAAGCAACCACCGGATGCCGCGCAGGGTTCCGTGGCGGGCGGAAAGGGGGCGGTGGCAGGCCCCAGCGGTGCCGCCGACGTGGGCACACCCGACATGGGCACCATTGATTTCCACGGGGACCGCGATATGTCACTGGCTGAGGTCCGACGAGGAGGAAGGAGCGGGCGTGACGCTACTGAGATCAGTGCTGCGCATGGGTACGGCAGCCTGCCACGCCACCCTGGACAGGCAATTCGCCACGCTGGATGTCAGCCACCTGTCGGACTACTTCCATCTGCTGAAAGCCCAGCACCCGGCATTGCGCGCCGTTGAATTGAGCCTGGAGGCGGCAGGGGTGGAACTGATCCTACCCGACTGGCAACAGCGGTGCCGTCGCCACGCGCTGGAGGCGGACCTGGCAGCGCTGAATGCCGACAACCGCCTGTCGGCGGTGCTGGTGGAAGCGCCGATCATCCGCAGCCGGGCTGAGGCCCTGGGTCATCTGTATGTGCTGGAAGGATCACGGCTGGGCGCCGAGGTGCTGTTGCGCCGGGCGCTGGACTCAGGCGACCCCCTCATTTCCCAGGCCACCCGCTTCCTGGCGCATGGCCGGGGCCGCCCCTTCTGGCGCGACTTCGTGGCCCTGCTCAACAAGGAAGCCGCGGACAGCGCTTTCCGGGCCGACGCCGTCACGGCCGCAGTCGCCTCCTTTGGCCTATTCCAAAAGGCCGCCGAGCAGGTCCTAGGCCATTATCAGGCTAGCCACGGCCGCAGGCGGGTGTCAGAAAAATGAGCCGCGGCCCCATATTCGCCTTAAATTTCCGGCAAATGGCTGGTTCACGGTTCCTTGGACAAATGGGTCTGCCCCGTGGTCACGTCACATAGCCCAGGAAACACCGATCTCGCCCCGGACGTACCGCCCGTGCCCCAGGAGCTGCTGGACCAGTGCGCGCGGGAACCCATCCGCATTCCCGGCGGCATCCAGCCCCACGGCGCGCTGGCGGTACTGCGGCCGGACGACCTGGTCGTGATCCAGGCCAGCGCGAACCTGGGCGCCATCCTGGACCGCCCGGTCGCCTTCGACGGCAGCCAGACGCTGGGTGACCTGGTGGGCCCACGCACGGCGTTGGAGAATGACGTCCGCCTCTGGGCCGACGGCACGGATACCGCCTTTCTGGAGCAATACCAGATCGACGGCCGCACCTTCCATGTCAGCGGCCAGCGCGCATCCCAAGGCCTGATCCTGGAATTCGAATCTTTCGACGAGGCGGAGCGCGGGCGCAGCGCCAGCCTCTACCAACTGCTGCGCGACTTCCTGGACAATTCCGATGGGCTGCAGACCGTGGCGGATCTCAGCGCCGGTGTTGCGGCGGAAGTGCAGACCCTGACCGGCTTCAACCGCGTCCTGATCTATCGCTTCGATGAGGACTGGAACGGCACCGTCATTGCGGAAAAGGGGGACGGCACCCTGCCCTCCTACCTCGATCTGCGCTTCCCCGCCTCCGACATCCCGGCCCAGGCGCGGGAATTGTATCGCACGAACCGCCTGCGCCTAATCCCGACCGCCACGTACACGCCCGAGCCGCTGATACCCGCCCTGTGCCCCACCGACGGCGCGCCGCTGGACATGAGTTTCGTGGCGTTGCGCAGCGTTTCGCCCGTGCATCTGGAATACATGCGCAACATGGGCACGGCGGCCTCGCTGTCCATCTCCATCGTCATCGACGGGCGGTTGTGGGGCCTGATCTCCTGCCATCATGCCCAGCCGCGCTATGTCAGTCCCCAGATTCGCGCCGCCTGCGACTTCCTGGGCCGCATCGTGGCGCAGCAGATCGCGGCCCGCGAGCGGGCGGCCGAGATCGACGAACGGCTGCGGCTGAAAAACATCGAGACGGAACTGGTGGCCCACCTGGCGCGGGCGCCCGGTTTCCAAGCCGGCCTGGTGGACTGCGCCAGCCAGTGGCTGGCCCTCACCAACAGCGCCGGGGCGGCCGTCGTCACCGATGGGATCGTCCTGGCCGCCGGCAAGGCGCCGCCCATCGACAGCATCCTGGCCCTGGTCGAGTGGCTGCGGACCCGGAACGTCGACCAGATCTATGCCACCAGCACCCTGGGCACGGACTGGCCGCCGGGCAGGGACATCGCCGGTGTCGCCAGCGGCGTCATCGCCGTTCCCATCTCGCGCCTTCATGCCAGCTTCATCCTATGGTTCCGCCCGGAAGTGGTGGAGACCGTGCGCTGGGGTGGCGATCCCCGTGCGGCCAAGGCCACGGACACCGCCGGCCGCCTGCATCCGCGCCTGTCGTTCGAGGCCTGGAAGCAGGAGGTGCGCGAGCGCGCCCAGCCCTGGCGGGCGGCCGAACTGCTGAGCGCCGCCGACTTCCGCGGCGCCATCATCAACTTCGTCCTGCAACGGGCGGAGGAGCGCGCCCAGCTGACGGAGGAACTGCAGCGCTCGAACAAGGAGCTGGAGGCCTTCTCCTACTCCATCTCCCATGACCTGAGGGCGCCTTTCCGCCACATCGCGGGCTATGCCGAACTGCTGGGCGAGGAGGAGCCTGACCTGAAAGCCCTGTCCCGCCACTACCTGGACGGCATCATCGCCGCGGCCCTGTCGGCCGGTGAGCTGGTGGACGACCTGCTGCACTTCTCGCAACTGGGCCGCACCAGCCTGAAGATGACCCGCATCGACATGGCCAAGGTGATGGCGGAAATCCGGCGCAGCCTGGCCATCACCGAAGGGCAGCGGCAGGTGGAGTGGGAAATCGGCGTCCTGCCCTCCGCCTGGGGCGACACCACCCTGGTGCGCCAGGCCCTGTTCAACCTGGTCGACAACGCCTTGAAATACAGCCGGGGCGCCACCCCGCCCCGCATCAAGGTCTGGGGCCAGGACCGGCCCGACGAGGTGCTGTACTGCGTGGAGGACAACGGCGTCGGCTTCGACATGAACTATGCCGGCAAGCTGTTCCAGGTGTTCCAGCGCCTGCACCGGCAAGAGGATTTCGAGGGCACCGGCATCGGCCTGGCATTGACGAAACGCATCATCGACCGGCACGGCGGCACACTGGAAGCCAAAGGTGCCGTCGGCCAGGGCGCCGCCTTCAGCTTCACCCTACCTAAGCGAAAGACAGGAGGAAACCGTGGCCACGCTTAGACCCATCCTTCTCGTCGAGGACAATCCCGCCGACGTCGAACTGACCCTGGCCGCGCTCAGGAAAACTCAGCTGGCCAACGAAATTGTGGTCGTCCGCGACGGTGTGGAGGCGCTGGAGTACATTTTCAGCGAGGGCCAATTTGCGAACCGTGAGCCGGGCGCCCCGGCCGTCGTGCTGCTTGACCTGAAGCTACCCAAGGTGGACGGCCTGGAGGTGCTGGAAAAGGTGAAATCCCACCCCCGGCATCGCGCCACCCCCATCGTCATGCTGACGTCCTCCCGCGAGGAGAGCGACGTGGTGCGCAGCTATCACTACGGGGTCAATTCCTTCGTGGTGAAGCCGGTGGACTTCAAGGCCTTTTTCGAAGCCATCCGCGACCTAGGTATCTTCTGGGCGGTGCTGAACGAGCCCGTGCCTGGAGATTTTTAGTGTCGCCATCCGCGGAAAAGCCTGTCGCCCTGCTGTTGGTGGAAGACAGCGACATCGATGCGGAACTGATTGCCCACCAGTTCCGCAAGATCGATCAGCCCTTGATCCTGACGCGCGTGGCCGTGCGGGCGGAATATGAGGCCGCGCTGGCCGGGAGCGACTTCGACATCATCCTGTCCGACTATTCCCTGCCCGGCTTCAATGGCCTGGCGGCGCTGGAACTTGCCCGCGCCCGCGACCCGGCGGTGCCCTTCATCTTCATCTCCGGCGTCATCGGTGAGGAGTTCGCGACCGAAGCCCTGCGCGCCGGCGCCACCGACTATGTGACCAAGCGCAACCTGGCCCGCATTCCCATGGTGGTGGCCCGCGCCTTGCGCGAAGCGGAAGACCGCCGCGAGGCACGGCGGGCGGCCCAGGCGCTGCGGGAAAGCGAGCAGCGCTTCCGGTCCATGGCGGACAACACACCCGCCCTGATCTGGTCGTCCGACGCCGACGGCCGCATCATCTTCGCCAACCGCCGCTTTGAAACGGAATTCGGCATTCCGCCCGCGCGCATGGAGGCGGAGGGCTGGGCCGCCCTGATCCATGAAGACGACTGGCCCACGCTGAGCGCCGTGCGCCGGGCACTGTTCGTCGGGCGCACCCCGTTCCTGGATGACATGCGCGTGCGCAAGGCCACGGGCGAGGTGCGCTGGCTACGCTGTGAAAGCAGCCCGCGTTTCGACGACGCCGGCACCTTCCTGGGCTTTCTGGGCTGCGCCATCGATATCACCGAAACCAAGCTGGCCCGCGATGCGCTGGAGGCGGAGGTGGTGGCGCGCACGGAGGAGCTGCGCATCAAGGAAGAGGCCCTGCGCCAATCGCACAAGATGGAGGCTATCGGCCAGCTGACGGGGGGCATCGCGCATGATTTCAACAACATGCTGGCCGGGATCGTCGGTGCCGCCGACCTGATCCAGAAGCGGGTGCGCGACGCCCGTTTCGACAGCATCGGCCGCTATGTCGACAACATCCTGTCCTCCGCCCACCGGGCGGCCGGCCTGACCCACCGCCTGCTGGCCTTCGCCCGGCGCCAGACGCTGGATCTGAAGCCCGCCGACATCAACCAGCTGGTGAGCTCGCTGGATGACCTGCTGCGCCGAACCCTCGGCCAGGGCATTGACCTGCAGATATCCCTGGCGCCCGAGGTATGGCCGGCCATTACGGATGCCAACCAGTTCGAGAGCGCCATCCTGAACCTGGCCATCAACGCCCGCGACGCCATGACGGTGGGCGGGCGGCTGACCATCCAGACCAGCAACGTCACTATCGCCGAGGGGGACGAGCGGGCGTCCGCCGACCTGCAGCCCGGCGACTACGTCCTGACTTGTGTCACGGACACCGGCACCGGCATGCCACCGGAGGTGCTGGAGAAGGCGTTCGACCCCTTCTTCACCACCAAGCCCATCGGCCACGGCACGGGCCTGGGCCTCTCCATGATCTATGGTTTCGCCCGCCAGGTCGGGGGGCATGTCACGCTGGCGTCGATCCCGGGCAAGGGAACCACCATCTGCCTGTACATGCCCCGCGACCGTAGCGCCCCAGCCACGGCGGAGACGCCCAAGCCCACCCCGCATGAGACCCCGCCCAAGGGTCGGGGCACCGTGCTGGTGGTGGAGGACGAACTGGTGGTGCGCATGGTGGTGGTCGATATCCTGGAGGAGCATGGCTACGGCGTCATCGAGGCCGAAACGGCCGCCGACGCCCTGCCCCACCTGGAAGGGCCCGGCGCCATCGATCTGCTGCTGACCGATGTCGGCCTGCCCGGCATGAACGGACGCGCGCTGGCGCACGAAGCCCGCCGCCTGCGGCCCGGCCTCAAGATCCTGTTCGCCACCGGCTACGCCGAAGGTGCCAGCCAGCGCTCCGCCTTCGTCGGCGAGGGCATGGACTACATCGCCAAACCCTTTGACCTCGACGAACTGGGGCGGAAGATCCGGGCGCTGACGGAGGCATAGGCTCGCCGCCTATCCTTGGGCGGAGGAGCGATGCGTTTGCGTCCAAGCCGTGGCGCTTGCCTTTCCGGATGAACGGCCTTCCTTCTTGCGGGCGCCCCCTATTTGGAAAGACGCCTGGATGCTCACCCTGTACCGCCTGGAAAACGGCACCCTGACGCGACGTGAATCGGGCGCCGACTGCCTGGCCGACGACCTGTGGATCGACATGATCGCCCCCACCAGGGAGGAGGAAGCGGCGGTCGAAGCGGCGCTGGGGGTGGAGATTCCCACGCGGGAAGAGATGCGGGAGATCGAGACCAGCGCCCAGGTGTATAAATCCGGCGACGCCTTGGTGATGACGGTAAGGGTGCTGACTCGCCAGGCGCCGTTGGGCCCGGCCCTGGCCGACGCCACCTTCATCCTGACACCCCAGCATCTGGTGACAGTGCGTTACCTGGACAGCACGCCCTTCCGCACCTTCTCCACCCGGGTGGACCAGGGCAACGATGTGCCCACCGACCCCGAGGCCATCCTGCTGGGCATCCTGACCGCCATCGTCGGCCGGGTCGCCGATGTCCTGGAAGAGGTTAAGGACGGGCTGGACACCTTGTCCCGCTCCGTCTTCAGCCAGGGCGGGGAGCAGTCGCCCAGCATCATCGACGCCGACCTGCAGAACGCGCTGAAGCGCATCGGTCGCAGCGGCGACCTGGCATCCCGCGTACGGGAGAGCCTGCACAGCCTTGCCCGCACCGTGTCCTTCCTCAAGGCGGCGGAAAAGGCCACGCCCATCGCCCCGGAAATCAAGCTGATCCTGAACACGCTGAACGGCGACATCCAGTCCTTGCTGGACTACAACCTGTACCTGGCGCAGACGACGCAATTTCTGCTGGATTCGACCCTGGGCCTGATCAATATCCAGCAGAACGCCATCATCAAGATCTTCAGCGTCGCGGCCGTCATATTCCTGCCCCCGACGCTGATCGCCTCCATCTACGGCATGAACTTCAAGCACATGCCGGAACTGGACCTGGTCTTCGGCTATCCCGGCGCGCTGTGCTTGATGGTCGTCTCCGCCATCCTGCCCTATTGGTATTTCCGCCGCCGGGGCTGGCTGTGAGAATCAGCCGGCCTTAATGGGCGTTTCCGGCACAGGCGTCAGCACCGGCCGGCCCTGAGCCCAGGCGACCAGATTGTCCACCACCAGCTGACCCATCGCCTGGCGGGTATGGATGGTGGCGGATCCGACGTGGGGCAGCAGCACCGCGTTGTCGAGGTCCAGCAGCGCCTGAGGTACCTGGGGCTCCTGCGCGAACACGTCCAGGCCGGCGCCCAGGATGGTGCCATCCCGCAGGGCTGCCACCAGCGCCTGCTCGTCGACCACCGTGCCCCGGGCGATGTTGACGAGGATGCCATCGGGGCCCAGGGCTTTCAGCACCGCCGCGTCCACCAGGTTGCGCGTCTCCGAGCCGCCCGGGGTCACCACCACCAGCACGTCCACCGCCCGGGCGAGGTCGACAGGCGTCGCATGGTAGGGAAGATCGACATCCGCCTGCCGGTGACGGCCGTGATAGTGCACCGGCACGCCGCAGGCGGCCAAACGCCGGGCGATGGCCTTGCCGATGCGCCCCAGGCCCAGAATGCCGGCCGTGCGGCCGCGCAGCGAAGGTGTTAGGGGGAAGGGCTTTTCCAGCCAACGGCCAGCGCGCAGGTGGCGTTCGGCCTGCGGCAGGCGTCGAACCGCCATCAACGTCAGGGCCAATGCCGTATCCGCCACCTCCTCCGTCAGCACGTCGGGCGTGTTGGTGACCGTGATGCCGTGGGTCCCGGCCCAGTGGGCGTCGATGCTGTCGTAACCCACGCCGAAGCCGGACACGCATTCCAGCCTGGGAAGCCGCCTCATCAGGTCGGCGGTGATGGCCGCCCCGCCGGCGGCGGCGATGGCGCGGACGCGGGGGGCGACCTCCGCCAGCAGGGCTTCGGCATCCGCCGCCAGCCAGAGCTTGTGCACATGGAAGGCCTGGTCCAGCCGCTCCATGATGAAGGGCATCATGGGGGCGGGCATGAGCAGGTCGATATCGAAGCGAGGTGCCATTCTGCCAAGGTCCTCTTGCCGTTCCGGAACGGGCCCCCAATTTGCTGGGGGTGGGTTGTAACCAGCATAAGCCGCCTCTCAGGCGCTTGTCTGCCACTCCCTGCCATCAGGGACCAGCCGGGAACCAGCGACAGGCATGGTCGGGTGATGGCGGGCCGATGGCGGAGGGGTGTAGAGTGATGCGGGCGGAGCCGGTGACGATCGACCCAACAGCCTGTGACGGCGCTCTTTGCCATTGGCGCGGACATGGGTTATGATTTGAGAATGATTTGCATCTACGGCGCTTAGCCTCCCTGGCGTTGGGGTGGAAGTGGCCGGGGGACTGATGATGTCGTTGATGGATGCCATTGCCGGAACGATGGACCACACGCCGGAATTCGGCCCCGGCGAGCATTTGCTTGTGTGGGCCCTGCGCCGCATGGTCAAGGGCAAGGACTACGGCCCCCTGGTGGGACGGGAGTTCGCCGACACCTGCGGCGAAGATGGGCGGGAGGTGCTGGCCACCCTGCACACTTTCCTGCTGGCCCTGATTCACACTTGCCGTCGGGAATTGTCCATCGGCCATCCGGGCTGCCCCAGCCTGACGGCGGATGAACGGCAGGTGTTGCAGCTGGTCGCCGCCGCCCAGAACGGCAAGGAGGCGCAATTCGACGCCCAGCTGCGCTGGCTGGCCACGGATGATGACCGCCCCGCCCTGGCAATGACGGCGCGGGCCTTGGCCTTCGCCTTGGGGCACAACCACCTGACCCTGACGCCGCCCGCCTCGCAATTGCCGACCACCTGCGAGCGGGAAGCCTTAAGCGCCTGAGTCCGTCCTATCCCTGAACGATTGCGCCGTCCTTCGGATCATTGGCATCCGCCTGACGCCGATGGCAGAGTGTTCTGCTGTCGCGACACCGGGTCCTGCGACGGGTATTGAATCTTCCGGGGGCTTGGATGGCGGGGACGGGGGCATGCGCATACTGACCAAGGTGGCTTACGCCGCCCCAACTGTGGGGTTGGCGGCCTTAGGCTTGCCGCTGCTGATTTATCTTCCCGACTATTACGGAACCGTGGTGGGGCTTCCCCTAGGGCTCGTCGGCACGGCCTTTCTGGTCGCGCGCTTGGCCGACATCGCCATCGATCCTGTTGTGGGGATCCTGACGGACAGGACACGCTCCCGCTTTGGCCGGTTCCGCCTGTGGCTGGCGATTGGTACACCCCTGTTGATGCTGTCGGTCAAGTATCTGTACATGCCGCCACCCGACGCCGGCTTCCTCCACTTGGCGCTTGGCTTAGCCGGAACCTATAGCGCGTGGTCGCTGTGTTTCGTCTCGCATCTGGGTTGGGGCGGCACGCTGTCGGGGGACTACGACGAACGGAACAGCGTCTTCGCCTGGTGGCAGACGCTTTTCCTGGTAGGGGGCCTGCTCGTCACCGCCCTGCCCTTATTGCCCGCCTTGCGCTCGACGCCGCAGCAGCTTCTGCCCGCCATGGGCTGGTTCGTGCTGCTAAGCCTGCCTTTGGGGGTCGGCGCGGCCCTGATTCTGGTGCCAGAGCATGCGGGAAGCCGCCGACGGGCACCGGGGCGACGCGATTATCTCAGCCTGCTGGGCCAAGCCGGCATCACCCGCCTGCTCGCCGCCGATTTCCTCTCCAGCGCCGCCGTCTACGCGGGCGGGGCCATGTTCTTTTTCTATTATGGAACCTTCCACGGTCTGGACCGGGTGCAGACGGCAACGTTGCTGTTCGCGGTCAAGGTGGGCGCCATGCTGGGAACGTACGTCTGGAGCCAGATGGGCAGCCGGCTGGAAAAGCACCGCGCCATGACGCTTGCCTTCGGCGGCTTGGCGACAATGTATCTGGTCGTCCATCTGGTTCCGTGGACCACTTTGCCCACAGGCATCGTCATCCTGGGGGGCTTCGGCCTCTTCCTCTCCGCCGATCCTATCCTCGTGCGCTCCATGATGGCGGATTTGGCTGACGAACGCCGCCTGGCCACCGGCGCGGACCAAATGGGTACCCTGGCCTCCTTGCTCTCCGTTTCCGACAAGCTGGCCGCGGCCGTGGGGCCGGCGCTGGCGTTGACCGCTTTAAGCGCGGCAGGCTTTGACGCCCAGGCCGCAAGCGTACCGCAGACACCCCAGGCCCTCATGGTGCTGGCCGTTGCCGCCATCTGGGTACCCATGGCGGCGCATATGACATCGGCATTCCTGGTCTGGCTGCACCCACTGACCGCCGCTCGCCAACAGTCGGTTCAGTCCGAACTTGCCGTACTTGAGTGACAGGTGGATGCCCATGCTAAAAGGCGGTCAACTGCCAAGCGTCGCACAGTCATATCGACGTTGCGGCAACGACGGTCCGATGCAACACTACGACATAACCGGTTTTACATTAAAGGTAGTACTCTGTTCTCCGTCTTAGTGTATGAGCAGCTTGTTTGTTTACTTATCAACGCCGAGGATATGGCTTTGGATGATCCGATCTCATTAATCGTCAGAAGCCTTGAATCCATTATCGATGGAAATGACCTGTCTTCCCTTGAGGAAACTGGCATCAAACACGTCAACCAGCTATCTCCCAGGGGAAGCTATTTACGACGTCCTATGGCACTGGTAGACGATTTTCATATTAACGCCGAAGTTCGGGGTATATTCGATTATTACAGAAATATTTATGAGCAATTCTACCCACAGATAAGCGCAACGACGTTGGTAGATGCTTATGTTACCGGGCAAGGGACGGTGGTCACGCGCAACGGCTTGCTCATCGAAGAAAGTGCAATTGAATATCTGGCCCACCGGCAGGTTCCCGAAGGCTTCTGTCAAGGTCAGGCGGATCGAACCTTTGCATTCGCGCACTCCCCGAGTACTCTAGTAGAGGCACCCTGCATTCTAGTAAAACGGCCTTGGTATCGGAATTACGGCCATTGGCTTGTAGATAATGCTACAATTCTTGCGCATTTTTCGCAACAGATCGAGGCCGACCAATTGACCATTGTCGTCGGTGCGAATGAAAGTCAAATCCAAAGAAATATTGTCCAGGAAACAATAAATATAATTTGCCCTGGCACCAACGTTATCGAGATGCCAGATAATGTCACATGGCGGTTCTCCAATCTCCTTTATGTCACCCCTCTGCATCGCCCCCCCATGATCAAGTGGCCTCCGGCCATGATCAAACTTAAAGCGGCCTTCGTCGAAAACCGCGTCAAAATCAATCATGGTGAGCGCTTATACCTGTCACGAGCAGATGTGAAGACGCGCACTTTGGCTAATGAGGATGCGCTCAAGGATTTGCTGGATCAATTTGGCTTCAGAACGGTCTTCACCAGCGGAATGTCGCTGACTGAACAGGCACAGTTGCTCAGTTCCGCTGAGGTTGTCATGGGAGTTAAGGGCGCGGCATTGGCCAATCTTGTCTTCTGCCAGCCCGAAGCGACTGCGATTTGCCTATCTCCCGGCGACTTCATTGACCCGTTTTTCTGGGATGTGGCTGGCCAGATAGGAATGACCTACGCCGAGATCTTTGGTCGAGTTGTTACAAACCACGCTGTGGGCCGAAATGACTTCGTGATCGAACCAGAGCACCTGGAAAGGGCACTGACCACGTTGTTAGGTGTTCGATCCTAGGGATTGATGGTGCGGATTGAGCCTGAACCGCTGGGGTTCCGCTATCCACGATTTGCAGATGAATTTCCAGGGCGTCAGACCCCGAAGCGTCTTGAGGCGCCGTGCAAAATTGTGGTTCATCGCGGAACACCGGGGAATGCGTGTCGGTGGCGGATGAATACTCCCCAGAAGTTGGAGTGCGCCCCTTGGGGTGAACAGCTTCAAGCCGCGGATTGACCGGTGATCGGGCGTCTTGTTCTTCGAATGCAATAGGGCTGAGATAGCCCAGCGCTGAATGAAGGCGCCGGGCATTGTAAACCAGATCGATGAAACGCGGCAGATCGGCCACGACGTCGTCGAAGGTCTCGTACGCCGTGGGATAAATGGCCTCGACCTTCAGGGTTTTCATGAAGCTTTCGGCCTTGGCGTTGTCGTAGGGATTGCCGCGCCGGCTCATCGAGCCGACGAAGCCGTTGTCTGCCAAGATCCGCCGATAGGCGACGCTGGCATACTGACTGCCACGGTCGGTGTGATGGACACAGCCGGCGGGTGGGCTTCGTGCGGCGATGGCAGCCTTCAGGGCTGCGATCGTAAGCCGGGTGTCGATGGAGCGGGTGAGCGCATAGCCCACGACACGGCGGGACCAAGCGTCCAGGATCACGGCCACGTAGACGAAGCCGGCCGCCACGGCCACATAAGTGATGTCGCCGACCCAGAGCTGGTCGGGCCCGGTAGGGGTCATGTCCGCCGCCCGGTTCGGGAAAATCGGCTCGTCATGGTCGCTGTCGGTCGTGGCGACGAAGCGCCGCCGACGCCGGGGTTGGAGGTCGTGCTCGCGCATGAGCCGGCGCACCTTCTTGCTGTTGACCACCAGCCCCTGCTGCCGCAGTTCCGCGCCGACCCGCCGATAGCCGTAGCTTTCGAACTCGGCGCAGATGGCCTTCATCCGGTCCAGGATCATGGCGTCGCCATCGGTCTCGACGGGGACGTCATAGTAGGTGGAGCGCGCGATCCCCATCAGCCGGCAGCCTTCGGCGACGCTGAGACCGGAGGGCCGGCAATTACGGATGTAGTCCCGCTTTTGCTGGAGCGTCCGTGCTTCAGCGCCCCCTTTAGAAACTCGATCTCCAGCGCCTGCCGGCCGACCAGCCTTTCCAGGGCGGCAATCCGCCCTTCGTACTCCACGAGAAGGTTCGACGCCTCAACCTCCTCGTCGAATTCGCCGGCCTCTGCCTTGGCGACCCAAACCCGGATCAGGTTGCGGCAGATGCCATGCCGTCTCGCCAAGCCGTACAAGGCTTCCCCGGCCGCGTACTCGGCAACTATCTGGCGTTTGAACGCGACGCTGTAAACTCGGTGCTTCGCCATGACCCCACTCCTGCAAGGCCCGACATCACCGTCAATCTTTTATACCCGCTGTGCCCACCCCAAGGGGCGCACTCCAGTCGCGGATGAGGCGGCCCAGGCGGGTGCGCAGGAACTTCAGTTGGCGATTGGCCCGCTTATGCTGGTGGGCGTGGGTGTAGCGGCCGACCATGATGGCGGCCTTCTTGGCCACGCGCAGATAGCTCTGGCGCAGCGTGATGCCGTTGTCCTTGGCGAAGGCGACCAGCTTCTCGATGGCCTTGTGGGTCAGGCGGGCGTCGGTGGGGTGGGCGATGGCCTTGGGCTGGACGGTGGTGTCCACCGCCACGCGCGCCAGGTCCTTGGTGCTGAGCGCGCCGGTGGCCTGGGCCACCCGCAGGCTCTCCTGGATCAGCGCCGCTAGCCGCTCCTCGCCCAGACGCTGGCGCCAGCGGGACATCGACGACCGGTCGAAGGGCAGGTCGTGGCGGAAAACCTCCTCGCCGCAGAAGAACTGGAAATAGGAGTTCTCCGCCCAGCGGGCGGTCAGCACCTCATCCGACAGGTTGTGCATGTGTTCAGGATCAGCAGGCCCGCCATCAGCCGGACCGGCAGCGGCGGCTGGCCAGGGCCGCCCTTGTAGACACCGCCCAGGCGCTGTTCCAGGAAGCCCCAGTCGATCTTCCCCGCCAGAACCACCAGCGGATGCTTCAGATCGATGATCTGGTCCAGGGCTGGACGCAGAAGGTCTTTCTGTCGGGTGTCCCGGGGTCGCGACATGGCCTGTTCCCACCGCTGTTCGCAGGGCGAATCGAATCATGAAACGCCCCAAAAGGGGATCCCAAAACGATACTGATACCGCCTGTCACAGCGCGGTTTGTAATGGCTTGGTCGCATCCGCCAAGACAACACCAACTCAGCGCCATCCTCGGCTATTAGGCAAATGGTAGATTTTCGCACTAATAGTCCAATGTGTCAAGTCTGCGCAATCAGCCCCGAATTTAACCGAAGCGATGAACAGCTTGTAGAAGGGCAACCAAGCCGCATACCGGGATGTATTCTTGCGACTGTAATCTCATTATAATTGACACACGTGAGGCTCCAGCTCACGACCGCGCTCCCGAGCGGTTAGACCATCATTTACACCAAACTTCGTTAAAATACCTTTTTATTGGATTGCGCTCAGCCCCTGTTAAATGGCATCAAATTCCAGGTGGGCGTGAGAGCCCTACGAGGATACGTCAAGCAACGTCCAGATCACTGGAAAAGGGAACTCGGTGGTGACCAAGCGAATTTTGGTTTGCGGCGCGGGCGGCTTCATCGGCAGCCACCTAGTCAAGAGGCTGAAGGGTGAAGGCGCCTGGGTCCGTGGGGTAGATCTGAAATTTCCACGCTATGAGCCGACGGAAGCTAACGATTTCGCTGTCGGCGACCTGCGCCAACAGGACTTTGTCCGCACGGTGATCGACCAGCGTTTTGACGAGGTATATCAACTGGCTGCCGACATGGGGGGGGCCGGCTTCATCTTCACCGGCGCCAACGATGCGGACATCATGCATAACTCCGCTACGATCAACTTAAACGTGCTGGAAGCCTTACGCAAGCGCAACTGCAGTCGCGTATTCTACTCATCCTCCGCCTGCATCTATCCGCAGGAAAACCAGGAAGATCCCAACAATCCCAATTGTGCCGAGGCCAGTGCCTATCCGGCTCATCCAGACAGCGAATACGGATGGGAAAAGCTGTTCTCCGAACGCTTGTACCTGACATATGGGCGCAACCACGGCATGCAGGTTCGGGTGGCTCGTTATCATAACATCTTTGGCGAACTGGGTTCCTGGAATGACGGCCGCGAGAAAGCGCCGGCGGCCATGTGCCGCAAGGTTGCCGAGTGTGCCGACGGTGGCACCATCGACGTTTGGGGGGACGGCCAGCAGACCCGGTCCTTCCTACATGTCAGCGAATGCCTGGAGGGTACCTTGCGGCTGATGCGATCGGATTTCACAGGACCGGTCAACATTGGCTCAGAGGAAATGGTGACGATCGACGGCCTGATCGACCGGGTGGCCGCCATTGCCGGCAAGCGCATCAACAAAAATCATATTCCCGGTCCCACCGGCGTTCGCGGTCGGAATTCGGACAATCGCCTCATCCAAGAGAAGTTGGGCTGGGCTCCCCGCACAGCGCTTAACGACGGCTTGCAGCGTACCTACACCTGGATCAATGCGCAGGTGGAAAAAGGTCGAGCTGACGTCTGATTTTAATTCAGGAAATATTATAACTTTGTTTATAGGTGCTGCATGTTCCGGGTGGCGGTCGATTGTTTTCATTTCGTTGGGTTAAAGGGCGGCTCCGGTGGGACGGGCAGCTACCTGATGTCGCTGCTGGAACATTTGGCTCGCCTGACGCCGGTAGAGGTGATCGCCTCCCCGGCCAACGCCCACCTTTTCGCTGAATTGGAGCGCAAGCTGGCCAAGCTCAGCTTGTTCGTCGGCGAAGCCAATCAGCATGGCGCGGCTCTGCGCGCCATGCAGGAACGCGCGGACGTTCTTTTCGCACCGTTTACATCGCTGCCCGAGCGTGACACTTACGCCAAGCTGCCGGCGGTGACCGCCATTCATGACCTTCAGCATCGGGTTCTCCCGGGATTCTTCGGCCCGGGGGAACGGCTGGACCGGGATGCCGCCTATGCCATCGCCGCGCGCAACGCGGACGGCATTCTCACCTTCGCCAATGTGGAACGCGATAACATCATGCGCGCTTATGCACCGGAAGCGCCCATTGGGGTCGTACCCCACGCGCCCTTCCTTGCTGAAGCGCTGCAACATCTGGATGGCCTTCCCTCCGGCACGGGCGCGGCCGACAAATATGGCCGTTATGTCATCTATCCGGCAGTGAACTGGCCCCACAAAAATCATTTCCGGCTGCTGGAAGCCTTTCGCCAACTGAGCAGCCGCCCGGACTTGGCCGACTTCAAACTGGTTCTCACCGGCGCGTCCTGTGTGGAGCAGCGGGACCATGTCTATCGGCAGCTGCTGCAATTCCCGCAGCTGCGCGGCAGGGTCATTGATTCGGGCTTCGTGTCGGCACGCCAACTGCACCAGCTCATCCGCGGCGCTGTTGCCCTGGTATTCCCGAGCCTCTATGAAGGATTTGGCATTCCCGTGCTGGAGGCCATGCGGTTGGGAACGCCGGTGATCGCATCCGATCTCGACGTATTCCGGGAATGGCTGCCGGATTGCTATATTCCGCTGACGGATCCGTTCTCGCCCCAGCGCATGGCGGAGGAACTCGCTGATGCCCTGGCTGATCCGGCGCGCCTGGCCGACCATGCCAACCGCGCTGGCCGGCGCAGCTTGGATTTCTCCTCGGTGCGTATGGCGGCAGACACCCTTACCTTCCTCAAGGTGGTGGCAGACGCGCCCCTGGCCACGCGTCGTTCTCCGTCGAGCGACCTGATGGTGGACAAGACCTGGGCACGGACCTCCCGGGCAATTACGGTTCACGCCGATGTAACGGCCAAGGAGACAGCTGCGGCGGCGGCGGCGGCCGCTAGACTGAAAGCGGCCGCGGGCCTGATCCCGCCCGGTTTCCATTTTCTGGTAGCGGAAGAGTCCGGCATGGACGCCGCACAGCGGCGTGCCGTGACAGCTCCGCTGGAGGGGCTCGGGCCGGTATCATTCTATGACACCTCGCTCTCGCAACATCGCGGCCTGGCAACCCGCTTCCAGGTCACGACGTATGAGAGGTCCGAATTCCATCTCTTTGTTTCCGGCGAAGCCCTGATGGACTTGGCGGAGGCACCGGAGGCGGCGATCGCGGCGTGGGATGGGCGCCGGCTGAGATCCGGTACCAGCGACGCCTTTTACCTCGGCAGCGGTAAATGGCCGATCGTACGCAACGCCGTTTTCGATACCCTGCACGCCAACCCGGACCAGCTGGAAACGCTGTTGCTGACCGCACCGGATTTGCGCAGCGACCTTTTCGCCATTTCCACCGGCGCCTATCGCCGCAATGGCAGCGACCCCTTCGTGCCCGCAGCGCTGGCCGCTCTGATTGTCGGAGGCCGCGTGGCCCAGCCCCGCCGCCGCTTCGCCTATGTCGAACCCGAGTTAGTGCGCTACGTCGGCCATCATTATGGGTTGACCCGTACGTTATGCCACGTGGCAGCCTCGGCCGGGTTTGACTGCGTCGTCGGTGCCAACCGGGACTGGCAGGCGGAGCTTGACGGAATCGACGGGGCCATACCCGTCCTACCGCAATTCTCCAGCTTCATCGACGCATCAAAGCCTCATGTCGTGCCCAGCGTCTTCGCTGAGGAGTTGATCGCTTTCATCGCCCGCGCCGGCCTGAACAGCGCCGATGTCGTTTACTTGCATATGCCCTACCCCACGCTGATGGTTGGCGTGCTGCAGGTGGCCGCCACGCTTCCCCTGGCGGACCTGCCGACCATATGCATCCGCATTTGCACGGATGACGATTCCTTCCGGGGCCATGCGATACAACAGACCAGGGTTATTGCCGCGATCCGGGAATTAGGAGCCGCCCGGCAACAGCGGATTCGTTTCTTCGCGGAGTCTGCGGTGCTTCAGCAGTATTTCGCGAAAGAGACCGGTCTGACGCTGTCCATCCTGCTGAATCCCACCAGCACGGATCTAGCAACGGCCAGGCTGACCGCTAACGAACGGCGGCGCGCACAACCCGCCGATGCCGCATTGGTTTTCGGTTATTTCGGGGAGGCACGGGAAGAGAAAGGCTTCCTCCTGCTACCCGATATGGTCGAAACTCTGATCCGCCGGCACGGGCCTAAGGCGGTGCAGTTCCATATTCAGGTGTCGACCGCACCGGTCAACAACAACGAAAAGATCGCCGGTGCCCGGGAACGTCTGCGCATCCTGCAACAGCAGACGCAGGAAGAAGGCACCCTGATCCTGCATGGCGAATTCGGTAGCATGGCCAGCTATTACCAAGCTATGGCCGAATGCGACATCATGCTGCTGCCTTATGATCCAAAAGCCTATGCGATACGCGGATCTGGCGTAGTGCTTGAGGCCATGCGGCTGCAATGTCCCGTCATCGTGACCGAAGGCACGGACATGGCCACGACCTTCGCCGGCGAAGCCTGTCTGGCGGTGGCACATACCGCCCGCGCCTTTGCCGACGGTTGCACCGAGTTTCTGAAGGCACGGGACGACCTCGTTGGATGGACCGCACGGTTCGTGGCGCAAAGCCCTCTGTTCAAGACCGATGCCCAATTCATGGCGGCTTTGGCGGCAGCGCCAAAGGAAGACTCGGTGGAAGCTCCGGTCGTGCTTTGGATCGGCAACGACGTCCTTTCCCAAGGGGTCAGTGCCGTCTACAAGGCGCAGCGGGCCTTCTTCCGCCGGCAAGGCTATGAAATCTACAATCTGTACGTCCCCTATCCGGACGGCGGCGGCTATCTTCACAGCGACGAGGCCCTGGAAAAGTATCTGGTGAGCAACGCGGTTGGGTGGCGCCGTGGCGGGTTCGATTTCAACTGCTACGCCTGGATTGCTAATCAGGAGCGAAGCGACGCGCGCATCGAGGTACTGCAGAGCATCGCCAAGGAAGGCGGAAGTACGGACAAGCTGACAGCCCTGAACAGCTACAACCGAGTTCCCCGTGCGGTTGAACGCCTGCTGGCCAACCGTCGCGTCAAGGTCGTCTGCCTCAATTATGTTCACCTGTTGCCCGTCGTGGAAAAGTTGGGGCTTCTCAACCGACCCGACGTTCGCGTCATTCTTGAAACGCATGACATTCAAGGATACCAGCACGCCATCCGGGCCAGCCGCAAACCAGACGCGGAGGAGATCGAGCGGGAATTGGCAGCGCTGGCCAAAGCCGATCGAGTGGTGGCTATTAGCCGGCGGGAATTGCGCGAAATCCATGATTTCGATCCACGCTACGATGCGCGTTTCGTCCTGCCGACCGTCGTCAAGTCGGACGTGCTGGACGGCTGGCGTCCGGGTGCCAGCCAATTGCATAGTTCCGAGCTGGCCATCTGGCTGCAACGCCAGGATCTGCAGACCACCTTTGACCTGCGCACGCCGCAGTCGTTGGTGGCCTTCCGACGCTGGACCGTGCTCTACGGCCATCTGGCAGCCCCCGCCATCGCGGCACTGGCTAGGCGCGTCCTGGCTGAGGCACCGCCGATGCACCCAGAGTTCCCAGTTGACGCCAATGGCCAGGGCGTGGCCACCTACCTCGGCTGTGTCTGGCAGTGGCGCACCGACGTGACCGCGGCCTTCCCGCAAGCCCGCGATCCTAATCATCCCGACCGTGCGCGCCTGCTCGCCTGGTTTCAGGAAAGCGGCGCGAGGGAACATGGAGTATCCCCTGACGGCCTCATTCCCACCCCGGCGGTTGCAAGC
The DNA here is from genome assembly GCF_029594735.1 of Nitrospirillum amazonense. Classification (NCBI taxonomy): domain Bacteria; kingdom Pseudomonadati; phylum Pseudomonadota; class Alphaproteobacteria; order Rhodospirillales; family Azospirillaceae; genus Nitrospirillum; species Nitrospirillum amazonense. The sequence goes on along the minus strand of NZ_JARPAF010000003.1, from coordinate 215,866 downwards.
GAACCGCTGGCGGAGCCCTCGGACTTGGTCGAGGCCCTGGCCCTGGCCCGGCCGGATCAACTCGCGACGCCGGGCTTCCTGGAGGGCGCGGCCGCATGGCTGCGTCGGCACGGCGCAGCGGACGTCCTAATTGTGGGCAGCGATCATCCTTCTAATGTGCGCAGCATCAAGTGGTTCCTGCGCGATGTCTATCAGCCGCTCCTGGCACCGGCGGGAGTCGGCTTGCTCATCGCCGGCCGTGTCTGCCGGGCCCTGGAAGACGATCCGGCAGCTGTCGGCATTCTGTCCTTGTACGAGGTCGAAGTGCTGGACCCGCTGTACAAGATCGCGCGCGTCGTGGCTGCGCCGGTGGTCGTAGGTACCGGCACCCCCATCAAGGTTCTGGATGCCTTGGCTCACGGCCTTTGCACGACCATTTCCAGCTTCATCGACAGCGCCCTGGACCTCAGCGGCCACGGTTTCCCGCTTTGCGACACGGCGGAGGACTTCGCCAAGGACATTTTGCATCTGCTAAAGTCGGAAGAAGCCCGCAACGCTCGCCGGGCCCTGGCCCGTGCTTTCGCGGAACGTCACCTGACGGCGGAAGCCTACGACCGCGAATGGCTGGATATGGTGCAAGGACCGCCGGCACCGTTGGACTTAAGCGCTCGCCCTGAGGCTTCCGCAGCTTGAGCCAGTCCGTTATAATCTATGGCATCTACACCGTATGGCATACATATATAGGCAATTAGTCTAGATCGGCAGCGGCGTCATACCTCAGACTAGATCCAATCGGTTGGGAACTTGTAAGCTGGGTTGAGGGAAAAAATTGAGGCGAAAACTGAATTATGGGAAATAAAGGTGATTTCATCTGGCTGGGTATATCCGGCGCTCATCGCAGCGGCACAACCATATTGGCGCATATTCTGAACCAGCACCCCGAAATTGGACTTTTTGTCGAATACGGTCTGGAACAATACGTGCGAGCGGTTGACGCTGTATTTAATCGGACAGACGAAATCGAAGACTATGATGGCCGGGTCGACGCTTCTAGGGAACAGATTAAGCTAGCGTCTCAAAGAGAAGCCGACCTACTCGCCACATTTAGCGTTGACAGCGAAGGAAGCGACCAGCCGGAGGAACAGGCGTTGACCGCGTGTAGCGCCAGCACCACTCTCATCGTTGACCAGATGTCAACGCCTCGAGACCCGGACCATGATGCCAAACCTTCTGCTTCAGCCCGGACTGTCGCCGCAGATAGCTTTTATGAACACCGTGATCAGGTTATCGGCTTAGTCCACACTGGCCCTTTTCGGCCAGTGCGAAAGACTCATGGCCATCGCATGCTACTCTCAGCATTCCGAATGGTCTTCCCTGGCCGGAGCCTGAGAGTTGTTGGGGACAAGATGCCCCATTTCGGTGACAAGAATGATATCGACTGGTTACAAGCCCGCCTTCCCGACTTTCGCCTTCTGCATATCGTCCGCAACCCCTTGGACGTAATTAACTCCTCCCTGAATCGCCGCAATAAGACCCGTGCAGGCAAAGACATCTGGCACATTGAGACAGTCCATGAGGCCGCGGCCGAATGGGTTAGGGAATGGAATTGGTCTTGTCGGACCAAGGAGAAACTGGGCGACAAGATGCTCGTCATAAAATACGAGGACATGGCCCGGGACACGGACGGCGCCCTTCGGCAAATCGAAAAATTCTTGAATCTTTCTTCTCCTTTGCCATCGGCATTCGTGCCCATCCCGGAGAACCTGCGCCTCTACGCCATGGATCAGGTTGAAAAAAAGGACGCCTTGGCGTGGTTCGGCCCCCTGGCGTCAATTTGGAATGACACGTCAATCAAAAATCTGATGAAAGAACATCCGCATCTTCCAACTATTGCCACCGTGGGGGGAGAAGACTTAGATCTTCGTTTTGGGCGAGAGTCCTATAAATTTTTTCGCACCGGCCTGGGCACTCCCGAGACTGAAGGCACCTGGACTGTTGCCGAAACGGCCGAGTTGGAGGCAAATTTCGGTCTTGGTTTGGAACTATGTCAGTTTACGGCCTCGTTCCGTGCCATTTCTTATTGCCGCCATGCACGTTTCCTTGTTAATGGCGTCGAAGTAGCATCAGCGGATATCGACAACTCTCCCTGGACGGAAAGAACTATCGCTGTTGACTTTAAACACGTGCCGACGCTTTTGGGCGGCACCCGAATTCAGATTGAAATTTCCCGCCCAAAGGCAGTTGGCGAATATCCAGAAGACGACCATCGGGCGATGGGGTTGTTCCTAAGTTCAATTTCAGTGAAGCGAAAATGTTAATTCCATCACTAAAGCTAATTGAGCGATCAAATGGAAAGCGATAACGATACCATTGTTGACCGCTTGCACATAACAGTGTTGGCTTCACCAGATAAGCTTTTCTGCATCCACATTCTGGACGAGGATCCAGAATATATATCGTATGGGCAGCTCTGGAAACACAGTCTATCCTATGCTCATGCGTATCTCTCTGCCGGAAAGCGGCCGGGGGACATAGTACTTATCATTACCCAACATTCTCCCCACCTTTATTATGCTTTCGTTGGGGCAATGATGGCAGGTCTCATTCCGTCTATCATGCCCTATGCGACACCAAAGCAAGATCCCGTCTTGTACTGGGCCTCCCATAGAACGTTGTTCGAAAGAATCCAGCCGCGTTGTATTGTTGCCTCTCCTTCCGTAGCATCTGACCTGCGCCATCATCTCCCCGATTGGTCCGACCTCATCACGGAGGTCGGGGCAATACAAAGGGCAAGCATTTTAGAAAAGGAACTGACCAGTCGCCGAGCTGAAGACACCGCATTCCTGCAGCACAGCTCTGGCACAACAGCCCTTAAAAAAGGCGTTATGCTTACACACGCCGCAGTGCTGCGCCAAGTCGATACCTACGCGAAGGTCTTAGAATTCACCGGTGATCATCGGGTCGCATCTTGGCTACCGCTCTATCATGACATGGGTCTGATTGCAGCCTTCATGATGCCGCTCATCGTCGGCGCCAGCGTGGTGATGCTGGATCCTTTCCAATGGGTGGCGCGACCGGAAATATTGCTGGAGGCTATACAGCGATATCACGCGCATTATTGCTGGCTGCCGAATTTTGCCTTCAACCACTTAGCACGAGCGGCCCGCCCCCCCCAGGATTTGGATCTTTCCAGCATCGTTGCGCTCATTAACTGTTCAGAACCTTGCCGAGCCGACAGCTTCCGCCTTTTCGAGGATCGCTTCCGGAGCCACGGCCTACCGCCCAACAGCCTGCAAGTCTGTTATGCGATGGCGGAAACAGTCTTTGCCGTTAGCCAAACCCCTCGCGGTTCATCACCGAGAATCACTCTAGCCGATGCTGAAAGCTTCCACATGGACGGGCGGGTGCAATCGCCGCGCGCCGGAATGCCGCAATTGGAATTCCTGTCCTGCGGCGCCCCCTTGGCGGAGATGGACGTACACATCAGGGACCCGGAAACTGAAGAGACGGTAGCAGCCGGCCAGCAAGGCCAAGTACACCTTCGTGCGCCCTGGCTGTTTTCTGGGTATTTTGGCCTACCCGAATTGACCAATGCGAAGCTGGCCAACGGCTGGTATGCGACGGGTGACCTGGGGTTCATGCATGAAGGCCACCTCTACATAACGGGCCGAACAGATGACCTACTTATCGTTTATGGCCGAAATTTCTACGCCCATCACGCTGAGGAGATTGTCAATCAATTCCCGGGCGTAATTCCCGGACGCTGTGTCACGGTCACCATCGATAGCGCAGCGTCGGGTACTCGCGAGGCCGTTTTGATTGCCGAGGTCACCCCCGACGTAGACCAAGGCGGCCTACGGCGGCAGGTCAAGGAGCGCGTGCTGCTGCTGCTGGGCCTCAACCTTCATCGCTTGAAATTCGTGCCCGCAGGCTGGCTTATCAAAACCACCAGCGGGAAAATAGCCCGTACCGCCAACAAAGCTAAGTATCTACAGGAGATTGGATTTAGAAATGAGCCTGGAAACATTCCTTAAAGTGAGATCCATCATAGCAAATTATTTCCTCACCTCCCCCCAGGACATCATGCCAGAAACATCTGCCGTCGATATCGATGGCTGGGACTCTGTATCGCACACGATGCTTATATTAGAGATTGAGGAGAGACTAGGAATCTTGCTCCCACAGGAGGATGTTGGTAGCCTGGAAACGGTAGCAGACCTCGTCGCCTTAATCGAACGTCGAACGCAGGAAAAATGAAGCCAACGCTGATTGTATACGGAAATTGCCAGGCGGGCGTTTTCTTTTACGCGTTGAAGGCGTTTCCAGAGGTGACCGAGCAGTGGGACTTGGTGACGATGCGGAACTTCGTCCACCCTGTCGATGGCCATGACAAGCTGCCAGCTGACGAGGTAACCCGATGTGGCGTCTTGCTTGAACAGGGTTCCCCCTCAAAGAACAATATCAATGCCTTTCCTTATCAGGACCAATTACCTTCCACTTGCCGAAGCATTCGTTTCCCGCCCCTCGATACCAACCTTCTTTGGCCCTTCAACTTCGTCGATCCGCGAAATAAACCAGAACCGCCGGAACATCCTTTCGGTCGTTATCCTTATGGTGACCGCATCGTCGTCGAATTGATGCGAGAGGGTCTGAGCGGGGACGAGATTTGGCAGGCCTACCAAGCCCGTAGCGTAGAGCGAATGCCGAATTTTGAACGTCTCGTTGAGCTAGAAATTTCGCGCCTTAACGAACGTGATACTAACTGCGATATTCCGATGCGGTCGTTCCTGGAAGAAAATTTCTGGTCCAAGCGATTGTATCTTACCCCCAATCATCCTACGTGGATTTTGCTTGGCACCTTGTTCGCAAAGTTGGTAGCAGCCATCCTTATGGATGGCCGCGATTATACTGAGCGGGCTTTGAATCATTTCGAAGCTTGGCAGCCATGGGCTGCGGAAACTTTGCCAATCCATCCCGTTGTTGCAGAGCGTTTAAATCTTAAATGGTTCTCGCCGAATGAAAAAACTCAGTACAAAGGTCACCATTATACATTCGATGAATATATGAAGAACTATATTTCTTTTATTTGAGCGGGACAAGTGTCGAAACGTACTTCCTTTAGACTCTTTCTTAGGGAGCGGAATATGCCTAGATATATCATCGCGGATCGCCGCGATCTTCTTGGCGGCCGGCTTATCCCAATACTTAACGGGTTACGTTTAGCGCGGCACTTCTCTGCTAAGTTCCTAACGACTTGGCAGACTGGACAGGATAATTTTCAATCACTCGTAACTGATCTTCCGGACATTCTGCGCGGACCTTTCGAGCAATTGGCTCCCGGGGGTTATCTTCTACCCCTAGATAGTCCGCTAATTGGAACTGGGTCGCGAGACGTTGTGATACGCAAATGCGCGGAAATCGGCGAAGCCGGTATCCATGACTTCTTTGGATCAATCAATGGTGACGATGATATCATAGTTCTGGACCGCCGCTTTACTATGTACTCTGTAGATAGTACTGAGCAGTTTAGCAGTGTTAGGCAGTCTCTTTCCCAGATATTCTGGGAAATGCCTTGGCAGGCAGCGGTCTTCGATACGCTACAAACTTTAAAAGAAAAAACTGGCGCCTCAACGTTTTCGTCTATCCACTCCCGTAGACTGCATCTCTGCTCTGACACGCATCTTCAGGTTAATCGCTTTGACAGCTATTTCACAACCGAGACGTATAAGGCAATTGGCTCGCATATCCTGAAGAAGACGGATGCGTTGCTGATTGCTTCCGATAGCCGCGCGTTTGTCGAAGAGATGAAAGCTGCCTTTCCAGGAAAAGCATTTGAGATTGGTGATTTTATAAAAATAGACTACTTCTCCGGTATCCAAAGGGCGTTGCTCGACATGGCATTTCTTGGCATGGGCAAAGTCGTCTATGGTCCTTTATCTGCTTATGGCGTAATTGCGTCGATTGTTGGAAATATTTCGTACAGGAATGTCAGTTGGTTTGCCACCGAGCAGGGTTTATTTGACGGTGACAGCACCCGCTCCATTCGATATCTGAGAGCAGCTAATGCAGGTGCTATAGCCAACTTCGCCGAGGACATTCCCTTATCCGCTGACGATAGTGCCCTTGCCTACCGTATTAGCACAGCTTTGGCTAGCATTTCACCACATGACGCGTTGTTGTTGGCTGCACGCGGTTTAGCCATGCGCTTCTGTAGTTACGCATACCCCGCGTGGGTAGCTGACTATGGGCATTTTCTTTTTAGCGTCAAACATGCGGCCACCCGCGCGGGCGACGACGACGCCGCGCATTTGATTGAAGTACTTGAAAATATAATCACGAAAAGAATTGTTGTCCCGCTTCCCGAAAAAGAGGATAAGTCAGTTGTCAGTTTGATCTCCATCGCCATTCTCAGCGCTAATGGAGATGTGTGTGGCGACGCGCGCTATTACGAAAGTGCGATGGGGCTGGCCAGCAAGTTCGGTATCAATACGCGGGGAATAATTCTTAGATCTGCTAACCTTCTCCTGCATGACAAAAAAATTGAAGAAGCGATCGCAAAATTCCAATCTGCAATAGATGCGGATCCCAAATATGCTGATTCGTGGCACCTGCTTTCAATGGCTTATCACGCACATCGCCAACTAGCGTTGGCGATAGGTGCTGCGAAAAAGGCGACCGAGCTAGACGCCGAACAGGGGCGATATTGGTACCATCTCTCCCTTTTCCTAAAAGAAAATGGTGATTTAGATGATGCCGTGAAAGCGTGCAAGCGAGCATGCACCATAGAGCCGGATAATGCCACATTTTCTAGAATCTTAGACGAGATATAAATAGTCGCGACAAATGGAAGGCTGGAGCAACAAATGATAAGGCTTTGCAGCGCTTGTTCCAGATTGATCCTGTTAACAGCCTTATTTTTTTCTACTTCACCGGTGGCTCGTGCTGCCGATGCATCGGCGGCCAGCGGCCTGAATGTTTTAGCCTTTGGTGCAGATCCCACGGGCAGAATAGACAGCACCTCAGCGATCAAGCAAGCAATTGAAAGTGCCTGTTCTAGGAATTCCGTAGAGACGCCTGGCATTATCAGCGTTCCGAGTGGCTCATATAAGATTTCCGGCGTGATAACAATTAACTGTAGCAACATTACAATCACCGGAGCCGGTAAGGGCAATACAACTTTCTTTCCCACGCATGCAGGCGATGTTTTTTTTGCCGAAAACCTAGGGCCTGGCCCTCATCTTTATTCTATAAATTTCCGGGACTTCCAAATATATAGAACTGACAATCCGCCATCTGGATCAGGTATTCATTATAGGAAAGTTGCAGGTGGTACGATAGATCACGTGGCTGTTGTTGGGGAATTTTCCGGAATTGAAATTGAGTCTTCTATTAGTTTATTCTTCAGTGATATTGATCCTGGCGGTGATAACACTACTCCATTATCGCGGCTGTGGTGGGTGCATCGAGCCGGACCTAACGAGGAAAACCCCTCAGAGAATTTCATCGTAAACAGTAATTCACGCGCCTTACACCGCGGTAGCTACACCTATGGCCTGCTCTTGCAAGACACCGATGGTTTTAACATGGCCAACTATCATCTGGGCTTTACAAAGGGGCCCGCCCTCGAGATCAAAGCGCAGTATCCGACGGACATCGTTGTCGGCCTGACGTTTTCTAACGGCGGGTTTGATGAAGCGCAATACTGTATCCATTCTACTCGCGCGCCAGGCGACACCGGCGCTCGGGAAGCTTGGAATTTTAATGGTGTTCTCTGCGAATTGTCCGACCTCGATGGTTTCCATAACGACGATCCCCGGTTGATTAATGTGACGGCCGTGGGCTCAGCCTTCTTTTTGAACGGCCGCCACGGCGTCAACTTATCCGCTGGATCCGGTTTCAAATTGGGGCAGTCCATTTTCAACGCCAACAACCGTGAGAACCGCGGTGGCAGCCATGTCGTCCTTTCCGGCACGGTGACTGATGTCAACCTGGACGGGTGTAGTTTTGTTCGTAACAACGGACGCAACCCGGTGGACTACGACGTCATTCTCGCCGACCAAGCCGACCAGATAAGCGTTCAAACCAGCAAGCATGCCGGTGCCGCCAAGGGAGACATCGATAACCGTACCGGCGGTCGGCATATCGCCCTATCCGCCCTTTATTCGGAACGCGCAGAAAACGCGGGAACCGGTAAGTCGCTGGCCGGAACCACACTGCCGATCGGCGGTTCCCATTTGGCTCCTGGGTCATGCGCCAGCGGCGCTGTAGCCATTCCGGGCGCTCGGACCGACATGACCGCCATCGCTAGCCCTGCAGCGGGCGACGCCGGTGACGGATTCCAGATTCGTGCCTTTGTGTCTGAACCCGGCATGGTAATAGTGAAAGTCTGCGCCCTTACCGAGGCGATACCAGCGACAGTCCGTTACAATGTTCGCGTGCTGGAATAAGCTTTAGGGAATTGATTATCAAACGCCCGAATAAACCTTCCCACGTCCGTCGGCGTGCCTAACAGGCTGTTGAAAAAGCCTGTGGCTGCCTGAGTTTCAGCATGATTATAGGATGGCCCGCCCCTCTCGAAGCGATGGGTTAAGATCGCAGACTGGGCTGCTGCCGGCTTGGATGACACCGGGATAAGCTCGGTTAAGCTACCCCAGCGTTTCGTTCGAAGTCCACCGGGCTGAGGTAGCCCAGGGTCGAATGTCTGCGTGTCGGATTATAGAAGCGTTTGATGTAGTCGAAGACGTCGGCTCTGGCCTGGTTCCTCGACTGATAGACCGCCCTGGCCACCCGTTCGGCTTTGAGTGACGAGAAGAAGCTTTCCATGGCGGCATTTTAGCTTCGCTGGCCCTAACGGGCTCCCATACGTCGCCCGCCCGGCTCATGGAACAGGTGACGCCGTTGTCGGTGAGCAGGCGCTGGAACTGCTGGCTGGTGTATTGGCTGCCCTGGTCGGAATGATGCAGCACCGCCCTGGGTTTTCCCCGTCGCCATAAGGCCATGACCAATGCATCGGCGACCAACTGGGCAGTCATGGTGTCGCTCATCGACCAGCCGACGACGCGGCGGGAATAGAGTCGACCCCGACGCGGTCGATGACGTCATGGCCGTATTTGGCGACGACGTGGAAGAGGTCGTAGACGATCTCGGCTTGTGGACAACGCGCACGCACCTCATTGGCGTAGGCGGCGTTCATGTCCATGGCCACGGCCTTGATGCGGCGGCAGCCTTCCTCCCCCAACAGGTCGAAGAAGGGACGAATGCCTTCGCGCGAACGCTCGCGGCCAACCCACAGCACCCGCCGGGTGCGGGGCTCGATCACCACCGCGGCATAGCGGTGGCCGCGCTGGATGGCGAACTCATCCATCGCCAACACGCTGATCCCGCTGAGGTCTACCGGATCGAGGGATCGTTGCAACGCACGTTTGTCGATCTCCTTGACCGTGTGCCAGTCCAGCCCGAAGAACGCGGCCACCTGCTTCACCGGCAGGGCACGGCAGAGGCGGACCACGCTCTCCGCCAAACGCCGGGTCACCCGGGCATGGCGCTCCAGCCAATCCAGTCGTTCCAGCCGGGGGCCGCACTGCCCGCACAGAACACGCCGGCGCGGCACCGATATCCACGTCGCCGCATCCAAGATCGGAAGGTCCCGGACAACGCGCGTCTCAATGTCGTGAACACGCTCGCTCGCCTGGCCACAACCGTCGCAGATCATCGGCGAACAGGACGGTCGGCCAAGATATATCCAAACCGCCGGCTGCTCACCCGAGCGGCGTTCCACTGTCTCGACCCGGTAGCCTTCCCACCCAACGAGACATGACGTAGCTTCTCTATCGGGCAACGGCGCCCCCCCTGGCAGTCTGTGATGTTTGGCGACTACCAGTCTGTCAGAACGCGCCGTTGTCCGCCTCTACCCGCTAATCCGCGATGAACTTTTTTTCACGCGCTGCCGGGGAAGCCGCCGTGCGAAAATCATTGATCCCTAGCCCTCATGCAGCGCACTGTCGGCCCACCGACGGTGCCCCGGTCGCCGGCCGGATTTCCCACCGGCAGCTGGAGATAATAGGGAATCCGGTTCAAGGCCGGAGCTGCCCCCGCAACTGTGCGCGGTAGGTGCCAATACCCCCGGGCCGATAGGTCCGCGAGGAGCCGCCACTGGCCCGGGCCACCGCCCCGGCCGGGAAGGCAGGAGACGCGCCATGAACCGCAAGCCAGGAGACCTCCCGTCACGAGGTCCACATCTGGTCCGCCGGAGATGGCGGAGAGAGGGAAGTTTCGCCATGGCCCGCCCGCCCCCGCACGCGCGCCTTCCAAACGTCTTCGGCCTAAAACGGCCCCGCCCCGCATCCGCGGCCGCCAATGCGCCTGCCGGGCGCGACCGCCCCCTTTGAAAGCGAGCCCATGCCTACCCCCACCGCCAAAATCCCCGCCACCGTCATCACCGGCTTCCTCGGTGCCGGCAAGACCACGCTGATCCGCGGGCTGCTGCAGAACCCGGGAGGCCGCAAGCTGGCGCTGATCATCAACGAGTTCGGCGACGTCGGTGTGGACGGCGCGGTGCTCAAGGGCTGCGGCGACGCGGCCTGCCCGGAGGATCGAGTGATCGAACTGGCCAACGGCTGCCTGTGCTGCACCGTGGCGGACGATTTCGTGCCGGCGCTGGAAACGCTGCTGAACCGCGCCGATCCGCCGGACCACATTATCATCGAGACCAGCGGCCTGGCCCTGCCCAAGCCGCTGGTGCGCGCCTTCACCTGGCCCGCGGTGCGCTCGCGTGTTACGGTGGACGGCGTGGTGGCGGTGGTGGCGGCCGATGCCGTGGCCGAGGGCCGGTTCGCGCCCGATGCCGAGGCCCTGGCCCGGCAGAAGGCTGCCATGGAGGCCGGCGACGCCACGGTGGAGCACGAAACCCCGGTGCAGGAGGTGTTCGAGGATCAGGTGCTCTGCGCCGACCTGATCCTGGTCAGCAAGACCGACCTGGTGGACGAGGCGGGCCTGGCCGCCGTGGCCGACACGGTGAAGGCCCTGCGGCCCACCGCCCCGCCCCTGGTACGCGTGGCCCATGGCGATGTCGACCCCAATGTGCTGCTGGGCCTGTCGGCTGCGGCCGAAGCGGACCTCGACGCCCGCGTCAGCCACCACGATGGCGAGGAAGACCATGACCACGACGACTTCACCAGCTTCGTGGCCGAATTGCCATCCCAGGCCGATCCGGAGGCCCTGGTCCGCCGGCTGGGCGAGATCACCCAGCGCTTCGGCATACTGCGCCTGAAGGGCTTCATCGATGTGCCGGGCAAGCCCATGCGCCTGCTGGTGCAGGGTGTGGGCCCCCGCATCCAGACCAGCTACGATCGGCTGTGGGGGCCGGACGAGGTACGGCGCAGCCGCCTGGTGGTGATCGGTGAGACGGGCCTGGACAAGGCGGCCATCGAGGCGGCGCTGGCCGCCTGATTGGCCGCGCGGGTGGGGCATGGGCGCAAAGCGGTGCCCTGCCCAATCCCGCTGTTGACCCATCCCGCTGTTGAATTGACGGCGTATAGGGGCTAGAGCGGCATAAAGCTGGCTTTTCGTCTTTCAGTGTCGTCACACGGGTTCCGCCCCTCCCATGCACCTGTTGCCCACCCAGGCCGAGGATCTGCTGGCATCCCCCCAAGCCGAGGATTTGGGGCAGACGCCGGCGGAGTGCGTGTTGCTGTCCTTTTCCGACAGTGACCTGTCGGCGGCGGCCGCCGCCTACCACGCCGTGGGTAATGTTCCCTGGCGGCCCACGCTGCGCCTGGCCAACCTGATGCGCCTGGGGCATCCGCTATCCGTCGATATGTATGTTGAGGCGGTGGTGTCGCGCGCCCGTCTGGTGGTGCTGCGCCTGAACGGTGGCGCCGGCTATTGGCGCTATGGGCTCGAGCAGGTGGCGGAGACCTGCCGGGCCCGGGGCATCGCCCTGGCCGTAGTGCCCGGGGAGGCCAAGGCAGATCCCAGCCTGGAGGCCGCCGGCACCGTGGATCATGCCACCGCCCGCCGCCTGTGGCGCTGCTTCGTGGAGGGCGGGCCGGAGAACACGGTCCGGTTCCTGGCCGAGGCCGCCCAATTGCTGGGACGGCAGCCGCCCGCCGACCTGCTGGCGGGCGAGCCCATGCCTCTGCCCCGCTATGGCCGTCATGAAGGCTGGCGGCCGTCGGCACCCGTCGCGGGACCAGCGGCGGCGCTGGTTTTCTACCGATCGCACTTGCAGGCCGGCAATCTGGCAGCGCTTCACGCCTTGGCCGACGCCCTGGCCCGGCGCGGCCTGGCGCCCCACCTCTATTACGCGGCCAGCCTGAAGGAAGTTCGGGCGGCCCAGTGGCTGGCGGCCGAGCTTAGGGCCTTGCGACCGGCCGTGGTGCTGAACGCCACCGGCTTCTCTGCCCGCCAAGGTACGGAGGACTCCTCCCCCCTCGACGCCGCCGGCGCGCCGGTCCTGCAGGCTGTGCTGTCCACGGGCACGGAGGCGCTGTGGGAAAAGGCACGCGCCGGCCTGGGCCCCGCCGACCTGGCCATGAATGTGGTACTGCCGGAGATGGATGGCCGGCTGCAAGGCCCCGCCATCGCCTTCAAGGCGGCCGCCGACTGGGACGCCGCCCTGGAATACGCCCCGACCTTGAGCCGCCCCCGTGCCGACCGGGTGGACGCGCTGGCCGACAAGGCAGCCGCCTGGGCCCGTCTGGCCGCCACCCCGCGGGCGGGGCGACGCGTGGCCCTGGTGCTGTCCGATTATCCTGCCCGCGGCGGCACCGGCTTGGCGCTGGGCCTGGACACGCCGGCCAGCACCCTGGCGATGCTGGCAGCTCTGGCCGGTGCCGGCTATGGGGTGGCCGAGAGGCCGGCCGACGGCGCCGCCCTGATGGCCGCCCTGCGCCGGGCCCTCGACGGCGGCGCGCCGGGCCTAAGCCTGGTCGATTATGCCCGACTGATGCAGCCCGCGGCCCTGGCCGCCATCACCGCCCGGTGGGGGGCCCCCTCAACCGACCCTCTGGCGCGCGACGGAGCGCTGCGCTTTCGCATCCAGTCCTGCGGCAATGTATTAGTGGCGGTCCAGCCCAGCCGGGGGCATGGCGCTATCGACAGCGCCGCCCACCATGACCCCGATACCCCGCCCAGCCACGGCTATGCCGCCTTTCACCTGTGGCTGCGCCATGTGGTGGATATCCATGCCCTGGTGCAGGTGGGCGCCCATGGCACGCTGGAATGGTTGCCGGGCAAAGCCGTGGCGCTGTCGGCCAACTGCTGGCCGGAGCGGTTGGCCGGCCCCCTGCCCGTCCTCTACCCCTACATCGCCACCAACCCAGGCGAAGGCGTGCAGGCCCGCCGCCGCCTGGGCGCCGTGCTGGTAGGCCACCTGCCGCCGCCGCCCGTGCCGGCGGGGCTGCACGGCGATTTGGCGGCCCTGGAGCAGGCGCTGGACGAATACGCGCAGGCGCAGAGCCTGGACCCGCGCCGCCTGCCCACCCTGCGGGCCCGTATCCGCGACCTGGCCTGGGAGGCCGGCGTCACCCGTGACCTGAACCTGCCGGCCGATCTGGCCACGGGGGACCTTCCCGATGAGGCCCTGGCCCGGCTGGATGCCCATCTTTGCGACATCAAGGAGATGCAGATCCGCGATGGGCTGCATGTCTTCGGGGCGGCGCCGGACGACGGCGCCCAGGCCGCCTTCCTGGCCGCCATGGCGCGTTTCCCCCGCCGTGATCAGCCATCCATGACCGAGGCGCTGGCCCGCGACCTGGGCTTGGCCGGCACGCTGGAGGACCTGTTCACGGCCGACGCCGCGACGCCCTGGCCCCATCCCCTGCCGGCCCTGCTGGCGGAGCGGACGGGCACCGGTCCGTCCATTGGGCGAGTGCGGGCGGCGCTGGATGGCCTGGTGCGGGAGCTGGTGTCAGGCCAGATTGTTCCGAACCCGGAATGGCAAAGGGCCACAGCGGCCCTTACCGCTCTGCGGGCCGAGGTGGCGCCCCCGCTGGCCACCAGCGGTCCAGCGGAGATGGCGGCCCTGCTGGCCGGCCTGGATGGCCGCTTCGTCGCCCCAGGCCCCGGTGGGTCGCCCGCGCGCGGCCGGGCCGACGTGCTGCCTACCGGCCGCAACCTCTACGCCATCGACCCCCGCGCCGTGCCCACACCCAGCGCCTGGGCCCTGGGCTGGAAGGGGGCGGATGCCGTGCTGACGCGCCATCTGCAGGACCAAGGCGACTGGCCGCGCCAACTGGTGGTGGATTGCTGGGGCAGCCCCACCCTGCGCACCGGCGGGGAAGAGCTGGCCCAGGCCCTGGCCCTGATGGGCGTACGTCCCGTGTGGGAGGCCGGCAGCGGCCGGGTGACGGGCGTGGAGGTGTTGCCGGCCACCGTGCTGGGCCGGCCGCGCGTGGATGTGACCCTGCGCATCTCCGGCCTGTTCCGCGACATGTTCCCGGCGCAGCTGGCGCTGTTCGACCAGGCGGCGCGCAAGGTCGCCGGGCTGGAGGAGCCGGGCGCCGTCAATCCCCTGGCAGCGGCCGTGCGCGCCGACCGCGACGCCCTGGTGGCCGGCGGCATGGATAGGGCGGAGGCTGACCGCCGAGCGACCGCCCGCGTCTTCGGCGCCGCCCCTGGCGGCTATGGCACCGGCCTGGCGCAACCGTTGGCCACCGGCGACTGGCAGGCCCGCGACCAGCTGGGCACCGCCTATCTCGACACCGGTTGCCACGCCTATGGCCTGGGCCTGGACGGCGTGGCCCTGCCCGCCCTGTTCCGCCGCCGCGTGGGCCTGGCCGACGCCCTGGTCCATATCCAGGACCAACGCGAAACCGACGTGCTGGACAACGACGGCATGACCCAGTTCGAGGGCGGGTTCGCCGCCGCCGCCGGCCTGCTGGGCAGCGATCCCGTCCTCTATCATGTCGACAGCGCCGAGCCGGAGCGCATCACGCCACGCACCCTGGCGGAGGAGGCCGCCCGCGTGGTGCGCGGCCGCGCCGCCAACCCACGCTGGATCGACGGGCAACGCCGCCATGGCCACAGCGGGGCCGCCAACCTGGCTCGCACGGTGGATGGCGCCGTGGCCCTGGCGGCACTGACGGACGCCGTGCGATCCTACCAGGTGGACAGCCTCTATGATGCCTATGTGGCGGACAGCGAAACCTGGGCCTTCCTGTCGGACAGCAACCCTGACGCCGCCCGGCAAATCTTGGACCGGTTCCAGGAGGCTTTGCAGCGCGGCCTGTGGCATCCCCGACGCAATTCCACGCCCGAGGATCTGACGCGCCTGCGGGAGGAATTGGCATGAGGGCCCCCATCAATCCGCCACGTGTGCGGGGCGCCTGCCCCGGCGCACTGGTGCCCATGGCAGTGGCCGACGGCCTGCTGGTGCGCCTGCGTATTCCCGGCGGCAGGCTGCCGGGGCCGATGGCGGCGGCGATCTGCGGCTTGGCGGAGCGTCACGGCAATGGCCTGGTGGATCTGAGCCAACGGGCCAATCTGCAGATCCGCGGCGTGACCGAAGCGGCACTGCCCGCCCTGACCGACGCCTTGCGCGAACTGGGCTTGGTCAACGGCGATCCGGCGGCGGAGAGGGTGCGCAATGTGCTGTGCAGCCCCACCTGCGGCCTGGACCCGGCGTGCACGCCCGTGCGCCCCCTGGCCCAGGCACTGGACGCCGCCTTGGCCGATAGTCCCGACCTGTGGGCCGCGCTGCCGGCCAAGTTCAGTTTCGTCCTGAACGGGGGCGGCCAAGCGCCCCTGGCCGATACCGTTGCCGATATCCGCTTCGACGCCCTGCCCGACACCGGCCTGTTCCGGGTGGCGGTGGGCGGAGATCAGACCGGCGCCACGCCGCTGGGTGTCTGCACCGCCGACGCGGTGGTGGACACCGCCCTCACCCTGGCCCGCGCCTATGTCCGCCTCTCGAACGGCCGCTACCGGCGCCTGGCCGCCCTGGTGGCGGCGGAGGGCACGGCTGGGCTTGCCACCCTCGTGGCCCTGGCCCCGATGCCCGTCAGCATCGGCCTGCCTGGCCTGAGCCTTGAACAGGTGCTGGGGGCACACACTGGCTGGGTGGGCCTCGGCTTTGCCTTCGGCGGCATGAGCGTTCAATGGCTGGCGCTCGTCGCGCACATGACGCCGGCCCTGCGCCTGACCCCCTGGCGCGCCGTGCTGCTGGAAGGGGACCGCATCGACACCGATGCGGTGCGGGCTCTAGGCGGCATCCTGGCACCCGACGACCCCCGGCTGATGCTGTCGGCCTGCAGTGGTCGCGGAGCCTGTGACTCAGGACTGACGCACGCGCGCGGCGACGCCCTGGCGCTGGCCCGGGTCGCCCCCCGCCTGCTGGCGCGCGGGCACATCCACGTCTCGGCCTGCGCCAAGGGCTGTGCCCATCCGGCACCGGCATTGGTCACCCTGACGGCACGGGGCGATCAGGCCTATGATGTCGGCCTCCTGGCCCCCGCTGGCGGGGCGGCGCAATGGCGTGGCGTGACGCCGGCCCGTGCGACATCGCTGGTGGCGGCGCTGGAAGCTGTCTATACCCACCGGATGCGGACGGATGAGGATCCGGCCGCCTTCATCACCCGCCTGGGCGGGCCGGCCGAAGTGGCCGCCCTGGTCGAGGCCACTGTCGTCGCGTAGAGGAAGCCGCCCCGTGTCCAGTCCCGAGCCCCATAGCCGAGGCGCGCCCCCGCAGTACGATTACATCCGCGATGGCGCCGCCATCTACGCCCGGTCGTTCGCCATCATCCGGGAAGAGGCCAGGCTGGACCATCTGCCTGAGGATCTGCGCGCCGTGGCCGTGCGCATCATCCATGCTGCGGGGCTGGTCGAGACAGCCGAGCACCTGCTGTTCTCATCCGACGTGGGGGCGGCTGCCCGCGCCGCCCTGCGCAACGGCGCGCCCATCCTGTGCGACGCCCAGATGGTGGCGCACGGCGTCACCCGCACCCGCCTCCCCGCCGACAATCCCGTTATCTGCACCCTGACCGACCCCGCCGTGCCCGCCCTAGCGCAGGACCTCGCCACCACCCGCTCCGCCGCGGCTCTGGAACTGTGGCGACCCCATCTGGCGGGCGCGGTGGTTGCCATCGGCAACGCGCCCACCGCTCTGTTCCACCTGCTGGAGATGATCGCAGCCGGCGCCCCACGTCCCGCCGCCATCCTGGGCTTCCCCGTGGGCTTCGTCGGGGCGGCTGAGAGCAAGGACGCTCTGGCGGCCAACCCCTGGGGCCTGCCCTATCTGGCCGTGGCCGGCCGGCGGGGCGGCAGCGCCATGGCGGCAGCGGCGGTCAACGCCCTGGCCTCGGACCGGGAGTGAGCGCCATGGCCGACATTATACCCGGGACTCTCTACGGCATCGGCACCGGCCCTGGTGACCCCGAGCTGATGACCCTAAAGGCGGTGCGCCTGCTGCGCGCCTGCCCTGTGGTGGCCTATTTCGCCAAGCGCGGTGGGCCCGGCCAGGCCCGGCGCATCGCGGCCGCCCATCTGGATGGCACCCATGAGGAGGTGCCGATGGTCTACCCCGTCACCACCGAACTGCCGCCGGACAGCCCCGCCTATGCCGCCGCCATCGAGGGCTTCTTCGATGAGCAGGCGGAACGGTTGGCGGCGTTGCTGGCCGCCGGCACGTCCGTGGCGGTGCTGAACGAGGGCGACCCGTTCTTTTATGGGTCCTACATGCACTTGCACCTGCGCCTGGCGCACCGCTTCCGGGCGGAAGTGGTGCCGGGCGTCCCCTCCATCCTGGGCTGTGCGGCGCAGCTGCCTATTCCCCTGACCATCCGCGACGACGTGCTGTCCGTCATCCCCGGCACCTTGGGGGAAGCGGAACTGGCGGCGGCCCTGGGGCGCGCCGACGCCGCGGCGGTCATGAAGCTGGGCGGCAACCTGCTCAAGGTGCGCCGGGTGATCGAAAGCCTGGGCCTGACCGGCCGCGCCTGGTACGTGGAGCGCGGCACCACCGAGACCCAGCGGGTGCACCCCCTGGCCGAGGCGCCCGACGTCGCCCCTTACTTCGCCATGATTCTGATCCCCGGCCAGGGCAAGCGCGGCGACGTGCTGACCGCCCCCCAGGCGGCCAAGTCCGAGGTGGCGGAATGAGCGCCCTCGGTTCGCTGACCGTCGTCGGCCTGGGCCCCGGCCCCGACCGCTGGCTGACGCCGGAGGTGGCGGACGTGCTGGCCGGCGCCACCGACCTGGTGGGCTATGGCCCCTATCTCGACCGCATCCCGCAGAGCTTCCAGCGCCGCCACGGCTCCGACAACCGGGTAGAGCTGTCGCGCGCCCGTCTGGCGTTGGACCTGGCGGTGTCGGGCCGCAAGGTGGCCCTGGTGTCGGGCGGCGACCCCGGCGTCTTCGCCATGGCGTCGGCCCTGTTCGAGGCGCTGGAATCCGGCGACGATCCCGCCTGGGCCGAGGTGCCGGTGCGGGTGTGCCCCGGCGTGTCCGCCATGCTGGCCGCCGCCGCGCGGGTGGGCGCGCCGCTGGGGCACGACTTCTGCGTGCTGTCCCTGTCGGACAACCTGAAACCCTGGGACGTGGTGCTGAAGCGCCTGCGCCTGGCGGCGGAGGCCGACTTCGTCATCGCCCTCTACAACCCCATCTCCAAGGCCCGCCCCTGGCAGCTGGGTGCCGCGCTGGACACCCTGCGCAGCATGAAGGACCCGGCGACGCCGGTAGTGCTGGCCCGCGCCGTGGGCCGCCATGACGAGGACATCACCATCACCACCCTGGCCGCCTGCGACCCGGCCACGGCCGACATGCGCACCCTGGTCCTGATCGGATCCAGCCAGACCCGGCTGCTGCCGCGCAAGGGGGGAGACAACCTAGGCGACGTCTGGGTCTACACACCGCGCAGCTATTATTCGGCGGAGGGGCTGTGAGCGGCCAGCCAGTCGACAGCGTCGGATGCGGTATAGAACCGGGGTGCGGTTCCAGCCGGCGGCCGGTCGATCATGACCACGGGCAGGCCCAAGGACCGTGCGGCTTGCAGCTTGGCCGCTGTGGCATCGCCGCCGCTGTTCTTGGTCACCAGGGTGCCGACGCCGTAGTCCCGCATCAGCGCCATTTCGCCGTCCAGCGTGTAAGGACCCCGGTCCAGCACCAGGGTGGCACCGGCTGGCAGGACATCCGGCGGATCCACGGCGCGCACCAGGAAACGGCGATCCATGGCCAGGAAGGGTTCCAGCTCCTGCCGCCCCACGGTGAGGAAGACGGTATCGGGCAGGCCGGCGAGCAGCTGGGCGGCAGCGGCTATGGTGGGCACCCGGCGCCAGTCGTCGCCCGCGCCAGCCGTCCAGGGGCGGCGGCTCAGCACGGCCAGGGGCACGCCGGCGGCGGCGCAGGCCGCCTCGGCATTGGCGCTGATTTGGTCGGCGAAGGGATGGGTGGCGTCGATGACGGCCCGCACGCCCTCCGCCCGCAGATAGTCCGCCAAGCCCGCAACACCGCCGAAGCCACCGATGCGGGTGGGCAGCGCCTGGGGCGCCGGTTCATGGGTACGGCCGGCCAGCGACAGCATGGCCTGAAAGCGCACGTCCTCCGCCAGCAGGGCCGCCAGCTGTCGCGCCTCCGTCGTGCCGCCCAGGACCAATATCCGCATCGTCCGTCCTTATTCCCGTGTGCCGGCCATGACTAGCACCGGCACCCCCTGGCTGACCATTCCCTGGCTGACTATTGTCGGCATTGGCGAAGATGGATGGGAGGGCCTGTCGCCCGCCGCCCGGGCCGCCGTGACCGGATCCTGCCTGTTGGTCGGCGGTACCCGCCACCTGGCCCTGGTGCCGGAGACGGCGGGGCAGGAGCGCCTGGCGTGGCCCAGCCCGCTCAGCGACGCCTTCCCCACCCTGCTGGCCCGGCGCGGCCAGGCGGTGACGGTGCTGGCCAGCGGCGATCCACAGTGGTTCGGCATCGGCGCCACGCTGGCCCGCCTGGTGCCGCCGGCGGAGACGCGTGTGCTTCCGGCGCCCGGCGCCTTCACCCTGGCGGCGGCCCGCCTGGGCTGGGGCCTGCAGGATGTCGCCTGCCTGTCACTACACGGCCGCCCGCTGGAGGCCGTGATTCCCTACCTGTTCCCCGGGGCCCGCCTGCTGCTGTTGAGCTGGGACGGTACCACCCCGGCCAAGCTGGCGGCCTTGTTGCGCGAGCGTGGCTTCGGCCCCAGCACCCTGACGGTGCTGGAGGCCATGGGCGGCCCGCGCGAGCGGGTGAACGCCGCCGCGGCCGAAGTCTGGTCAGACGGCGATATCCAAGATCTGAACACCATCGCGCTGACCTGCGCCATCACCCCCGGCGCCCGGGTGCTGCCGCGCAGCCCGGGACTGCCCGACGACTGGTTCCAGCACGACGGCAAGATCACCAAGCGCGAGGTGCGTGCCGTCGCCCTGTCGCACCTGGCGCCGGGCCGAGGGGAAATGCTGTGGGACGTGGGGGCCGGCTCGGGCTCCATCGCCATCGAATGGCTGCTGGCCGACCCGGCCAACCGCGCCGTGGCGGTGGAGGACAGGGCCGACCGCATGGCCGCCATCCGCGCCAACGCACTGACCTTCGGCGTGCCCAATCTGGACTTCCGCGAAGGGGCCGCTCCGGATGCGCTGGCGGATCTGCCCCAACCGGATGCCGTCTTCATCGGTGGGGGCCTGACGGGTGCCGGCGTGGTGGAGGCGTGCTGGCAGGCCCTGCGCCCGGGCGGCCGGCTGGTGGCCACGGCCGTGACGCTGGAAACGGAGGCAGCACTTTCCCAATGGCACACCGCGCTGGGCGGGTCGCTCACTCGCCTATCGGTAGAGCGCGTTGCGCCCCTAGGGAAGTTCCGGGGATGGCGGCCGCTGATGCCCGTCACCCTGTGGCGGGTGGACAAGCCGTTATGACAATCGCTGTCGGAATCGGTTGCCGCCGGGGCGTGGAGGCGGCGGAAATCCTCGATCTGCTAGCCCGGGCCTGGTCTCGCCTGGGCTGGAGCGTGGCGCCCGCCGGCCTTACCCTAAACACCCTGGCCCGCAAGGTTGAGGAGCCGGGCCTGGTCCAGGCCGCGGCCACGCTGGGCCTGCCATTGCTGGGCCTGGAGGAAGATGCCTTGCGTACCGTCACCACGCCCAGCCCCAGCGCTGCCCCTGGCCACGGCCTGCCCCCGGTGGCGGAAGCGGCGGCGCTGGCCGCCTGCGGTGCCCCGCAGAATCCGAACGCCCGCCTGATACTGGCCCGCATCCAGGGGCCGGGCAGCACCTGCGCCGTGGCCTGTTCCGAAGGCATCCTCCCATGACCGTGCATTTCATCGGCGCCGGCCCCGGCGCGCCCGACCTGCTGACCCTCCGCGGCCGCGACCTGATCGCCCGTTGCCCCGTCTGCCTTTATGCCGGGTCGCTGGTCCCCGCCGCCGTGCTGGCCCATGCGCCGGCGGACGCCCGCATCGTCGATACCGCCCCGCTGTCGCTGGCAGAGATCGTGGCGGAGTTCCAGGCGGCGCAGGCGGCGGGCCAGGACGTCGCCCGCCTGCATTCCGGCGACCTGTCGGTCTACAGCGCCCTGGGTGAGCAGTTGAGGGCCCTGAAGGACCTGGGCATCCCCTACACCATCACCCCCGGCGTGCCGGCCTTCGCCGCCGCCGCCGCCGTCCTGGGCCGCGAGCTGACCCTGCCGGAGGTCAGCCAGACCCTGGTCATCACCCGCACCGGCGGCCGGGCGTCGGCCATGCCGGCCAATGAGACGCTGGAGGTGCTGGGCCAGTCCGCCGCCACGCTGGCCATCCACCTGTCCATCCATGTTATCGACGACGTGGTGGCGCGCCTGACACCGCTGTACGGCGCGGACTGCCCGGCCGCGGTGGTCTATCGCGCTTCCTGGCCCGAGGAACGGGTGCTGCGCGGCACCTTGGCCGATATCGGTGCCCAAGTGGCCGCCAACCCCATCGAGCGCACGGCCCTGATCCTGGTGGGCAAGACACTGGGGACCGAGGATTTCCGCGCCAGCGCGCTTTACGACGCCGGCTATCAGCGCCGCTATCGCGGGAGGGGGGAGTGAGCCTGGCCCACGCCACCGGCCTGCCCGATGATACCGCCCTGACGGTCGATGACGATCACGTCGACGGTGATGGGCGCGTCCTCCAGCACCCGCAGCGCCACGGCGCGGGCCAGCTCCGCCACCCGGTCCGCCACGGCCAAGCCGGCGGCGTCGGCCAGCTGCAGCACCTCGAGCGCCGTGTTGGCGCCGCGCGCTTTGGCCACCAGATCGGGCGTGGCGCCCAAGTCGGCCAGCACGCCGGCCAGCCAGTCCAGATCCACCGCGTGACGCTTGGAATGCAAATCCATCAGGCCCTGGGCCAGCTTGCCCAGCTTAGCGAAGCCGCCGGCGATGGTCAGGTGCGGCACGGGATGCCGGCGCAGGTATTTCAGCGTGCCGCCGGCGAAATCGCCCATGTCCAGCAGCGCCTGTTCCGGCAGGCCGTAGCGGTGGGTCACCGCCGCCTCCGATGTGCGGCCAGTACAGGCGGCGACATGGGGCAGGCCGGCGGCCCGGGCCACGTCCACGCCGCGATGGATGCTGGCGATCCAGGCGCCGCAGGAATAGGGCACGACGATGCCGGTGGTGCCCAGCACCGACAGGCCGCCGATGATGCCCAGACGCGCGTTCATGGTGCGCCGGGCCAGCACCTCGCCATTGTCGATGCCAATCTCCACCACCAGGTCCGCCGGACGACCGGCGGCCTGGGCCACGGCGGTGACCGCCTCGCGGATCATGGCGCGGGGCACGGGGTTGATGGCGGGCTCGCCCACCGGCAGCGGCAGGCCGGGCAAAGTCACAGTGCCGACACCGGGACCGGCGCGGAAGGTGACCCCGCTGCCCGCCGCGCCCGCCGTGACGTACGCCCGCACCAAGGCGCCATGGGTGACGTCGGGATCGTCGCCCGCGTCCTTGATCACGCCCGCCTGGGCCCAGCCGTCACCACGCTCGGTGACGGCCAGGGCGAAGGCCGGACGCTGCCCGCCGGGCAGAGTGATGGTCACCGGGTCCGGAAAGTCACCGCCGAACAAGGCCGCCGTGGCCGCCGCCGCTGCCGCCGTGGCGCAGGCGCCGGTGGTCCAGCCTGGGCGCAGCGCGCGCCCGTCCGTCCCCTCCGTATCGATATCGCCGTCCACGTCCATCATGACTGACCTGACCCTACCGACCTTGGCCTTTCCCGACTTCCAGCCCGGCAGCGTCTGGCTGGTGGGTGCGGGACCGGGCGACCCCGGCCTGCTGACGCTGCTGGCCCTGCATGCTCTACGCCAGGCGGACCATATCGTCTACGACGCGCTGGTGGACGAGCGCATCCTGGACCTGGCCAACCCCGCCGCGGTGAAGGAATTCGCCGGCAAGCGCGGCGGCCGCCCCTCCCCGGCGCAGGAGGATATCAGCCTGCGCCTGGTGGAACTGGGACGGCAAGGCCTGCGCGTGCTGCGACTGAAGGCGGGCGATCCCTTCGTCTTCGGCCGGGGGGGTGAGGAGGCACTGGCCCTGGTGGCCGCCGGCCTGCCCTTCAGGGTGGTGCCAGGCATCACCGCCGGGCTGGCGGGCCCCGCCTATGCCGGCATTCCCGCCACCCACCGCACCGCCAACCAGGCCGTGATCCTGGTGACCGGCCAGTCCGCGGGCGACGGGCCGGACTGGGCGGCCCTGGCCGCCACCAAGGCGCCGCTGATCCTGTATATGGCGTGGCGGGGTCTGGGCGGCATTGCCACGGCGCTGATGGAGGGTGGCTTGGCAGCCGACACCGCCGTGGCCGTCATCTGTGACGCCACCACACCGCGCCAGAAGGTGATGACCAGCACCCTGGCCACCTGCGCGCAGGACCTGGCCGACAGCCGCCTGGCGCCACCCGCCATCATCGTCATCGGCGCCATCGCGGAACTGCGCGGCACCTTGGACTGGCTGGGGGTGGCATCCCATGGCTGAGCGCATCGCCCCGGGCCTCATCATCGCCTCACCCGCCTCGGGCTCCGGCAAGACAACCCTGACCCTGGGCCTGCTGGCGGCCTTCCGCGCCCGGGGGCTGGACGTGCGGGCCGCGAAGTCCGGGCCGGATTACATCGATCCCGCCTTTCATGCCGCCGCCTGCGGCCACCCCAGCCTGAACCTGGACAGCTGGGCCATGGAACCGGCCCTGGTCGATGGCTTGGCGGCCCAGGCAGCGGCGGGTGGCGAGCTGCTGATCTGCGAGGCCCTGATGGGCCTGTTCGACGGCGTGGCCCGGGTGGGCGCCTGGGGCAACGGCGCCACGGCCGACCTCGCGGCCCGCACCGGCTGGCCCGTGGTGCTGGTGGTGGACGGGCGCGGGGCGTCGCAATCGGTGGCGGCCGTGGTAAAGGGATTCGCGACCTATCGCGACGATGTGCGCGTGGCCGGCGTGGTGCTGAACAACATCGCCAGCCCCCGCCACCGCAGCCTGATCGAGGGCGCCATCGACGCCCTGGGCATTCCGGTGCTGGGCGCCCTGCCCCGCACCCCCGGCCATGCCCTGCCGGAGCGCCACCTGGGCCTGGTGCAGGCGTCGGAAACCGATGCCCTGGCCGAGCGGCTTTCCACTCTGGGCGCCTGGGTGGAAAGCCATGTCGATCTGGACCGTCTGGCGGCCCTGGCCGTGCCCTATACGCCGGCCCCAATTGGTGTCGCCCCGCCTGCCCTGCCACCACCGGGGCAGCGCATCGCCCTGGCCAGCGACGCGGCCTTCAGCTTCGTCTATCCGCATGTGCTGGCAGGCTGGCGGTCGGCGGGGGCGGAGGTGTTGCCTTTTTCCCCCCTGGCCGACCAGGCGCCCGGCGCCGACGCCGACGCGGTGGTGCTGCCCGGCGGCTATCCCGAGTTGCACGCCGGCCGCCTATCGGCCGCGCAGACCTTCAAGGCAAGGATGCGCGCCCTCGCCGCGCAGGGTGCGGCCATCTTCGGTGAATGCGGCGGGTACATGACTCTGGGCGAGGTCCTAGTGGATGCCGATGGCCAGGCGCATGAGATGCTGGGCCTGCTATCGGTCCAAACCAGCTTCGCCAAGCGCAAGCTGCACCTGGGCTACCGCCTGGTCACCACCCTGAGCGACATGGCCCTGGGCCCGGCCGGCAGCCGCTTCCGGGGCCATGAGTTCCATTACGCCAGCGTCCTGAGCCCCGGCGCCGATGCACCCCTGCTGACCGCCGAGGCCGCCGATGGCACGGACTTGGGCCCCTTGGGCAGCCGACGGGGCAGCGTGGCGGGGTCATTCCTGCACCTGATCGCGCGTGAGGGATAATGGCACCCTTCATATGAGACACACTGCCCGAGCCTGGGTTCCATCATCCGTTAGACGCCCAAATTCCCAGCCTGAATAAAGCTTATTCCGATTTTTCAGGCGCCCCTCCATAAGAATGAACGCATTAACATCAATTCTCATTCTCTGGCTTCATTACGTGTTCCCTTGCTGCTATATTGTCTTAAATTGAGATATATATCCTTCAAAGGCATTTCATTATGGACATCGTGACAATTGGTGACAATGGCGCTGGCCCGCGCGGCAATGTTGCGCCATTGGGTCTCATCCAGCCTGTCCTCTTGTCCGGGGGCGTCGGTTCGCGGCTGTGGCCTTTGTCGCGCGAGCGCCATCCCAAGCAACTGCAGACGATATACGGCAGCAAGTCGCTGATCCAGGACACCGCGCGGCGTGTGTCTGAAACATCGCGATTCGCGAGCCCCTTGATCATCTGCAACGAAGACCATCGTTTCATTATCGCGGAGCAGTTCAGAGACATCGCCATCCAGCCGGCGGCCATCATTCTGGAGCCAGTAGGTCGCAATACCACGCCTGCAGCCGCCGTAGCCGCCCTGGTCGCCTGCGACGCTAACCCGGACGCTATCCTGCTGCTGCTGCCCGCCGACCATGCCATTCTTGACCAACTGGCCTTTCAGGCAGCTGTGACCAACGCCCATCGTTTGGCCGCCCAGGGGAATCTGGTGACTTTCGGGATCAAGCCGCAGTACCCAGAGACGGGCTACGGCTATATCCAGCGGGGTGCGCCCATTGAAGGCGCAAGCGACGGTTTCCACGTCGTCGCCTTCACAGAAAAGCCGGATCTGGCGCGGGCGGAGTCGTTTATCGCCAATAGTGATTATTATTGGAATAGCGGCATGTTCATGATGCCGGCACGGCTCCTGATCGAAGAATTGCGCAAGCATAGCCCGGAAACTCTAACTGCTGTGCGCGAAGCTCTGGACCTTGCCAAACGGGATTCGGATTTCCTCCGCCTGGACGCGGGCGCATTCGCCAAGGCTCCCAACCTGTCTATTGACTACGCTATTATGGAGAAGACGGACAAGGCCGCCATGGTGACTGCCGATATTGGCTGGACGGATGTCGGTACTTGGTCGGCGCTCTGGGATATCAGCGCCAAGGATGAGAACGGCAACGCCGCCGTCGGCGCCGTCATACATGTCGATGCAAAGAATACCTACGTACGCTGTGACGATGGCCGTGTGGCGGCCGTGGTGGGGGTGGACGATGTCATCCTGGTCACCACTGACGACGCCGTCCTTCTGGTCCATCGCGACCGCGCGCAAGACGTGAAATGTGTGGTCGATACGTTGAAACGCGAAAAGCGGACAGAGTATCTGGAGCACCGCAAAGTCCATCGCCCCTGGGGATCCAGCCACGGCCTATTATCGGGTCACCGATATGAGGTTAAGCGCTTGTCGGTGAAGCCCGGTGGCAAACTGTCACTGCAAAAGCACCATCACCGGGCGGAGCACTGGGTAGTTGTTAGCGGCACCGCCCTAGTGACAAAGGACGGCGAAGAGCTACTCGTACGGGAGAACGAGTCGGTCTATCTACCCTGCGGCAGTGTCCATCGGCTGGAAAACCCAGGTAAGCTGCAGTTGGAGTTGATAGAAGTCCAGTCCGGTGCCTATCTAGGCGAAGACGATATCGTACGCCTGGACGATAGCTACGGCCGATCATGACCCATCGTGCCTGTTTTCACACAATTGCACCAGTGGCGACCAGACAGGCGTCCAAATATCTGGTGGACTTTACTGCATAGGGATCGTTTCAGCGCCGACGAGCCTTCAGACGGCGACTCATTCAGTTGCTGGCGATGGCCGATAGATCAATTTACCGAGCACCAAGCAGGCATCCACATCCAGCGCCTGAGCCACTTCGATGAATTCCACAACGTCCAACCTCCGCTCGCCTCCTTCGTATTTCGCGACGAAAGACTGAGGGCGGCGCAGTCGGGTCGCCACCTCGGTCTGCGTCAGGCCCTTCGCCTTGCGCAATTCGATGAGTAGGCTTTGCAGTTGCTGTTGCTGGGGCGAACGAAGGGACTTGGGCATGAAAACCGGCGGATTGCGGAGGCCGATTTTTTCGATAATCCCATTTGTGGATTATCCCATTATAGGATAATGTGGTTTCGTAAGCCTGACAGAGCCCAGAAAACAGGCCCTATCATGACCGCCCTTCTTACCCTCCCCGCCGCCATCGGCATAAAACCCCGGTCGTCATAAGGCGCTAATCGCCCTCGCTGTCCATCGCGTCCAGCAACGCGCCTGGGGCCAGTCCCACGGCGCGGCAATAGCGGACGTAATCGATGACGTCGACCCGCCTTTCCCCCCGCTCCAACTTCGACACCTGCGATTGGTCCGTTCCCATGCGGACGGCCACGTCCCCTTGCGTCAGTTTCCTGGATTTCCTGGCCGCGATCAGGCCCTCCACGATCCGCCGGTAGGGTTCCGAAAATCGGTCCTTGTTCCCCATTTTCCACTCCACTGCCTATAGACAGCGGATAGGGCGTTCTGGCATAAAAGGACGAATTGACCTATTCTGCTTCACGTATCGGTAGGACCCCTGGCCTCCCTCTCCCCTCACGCGGAATCACCCATCATGGCCGCCTTCCTCCGCACCACCACCCGTCTCACCGTGATCGCCAGCGTCGGCCTGCTGCTGACCGCCTGCGGCGACAACAACCCGGTGCTGGGCAAATGGGAGCTCTCTGCGGCGGCTACGAAAGAGCAGCAGGACGCGGCCATCTTCAGCGAAACAGTCGAGTTCACCGCGGGCGCCATGGTCCCCAGCAACGGCTTTCCTGCCGTCCCGGTGAGCTATAAGCACGATAGCGACACCTGGTTCATCGTCACGGCCGATGGTCACAGCATCACCGCCCACCGCACCAGGAACGACCTGACGCTCGAGGTCCCGATGCTCGGTTCCGTCCCCTACGTCAAAGCCAAAGGCTAGGCAGTCGCCAAGGCGGCTGCCGTATTCCCCGCCCCCGGCCCCAGCCGGCGGCCCGCTTGGATTTGCGGCTTGAAAGCCCGCCCGGTCCGGCCGCCGTGCGCCCCAGATGTAGGTGCATCATGAGATCAGTGACTGGAAGACTCAGCCTTCCTGGCAATGGCATCGTTGCAGGAAAGTTCAGCAAGTATTCCGTGGTGAAGATCGGCGACATCGTCCTGAACAACATTCATATCGCGGAATCGCTAGATAGCTTCCTCAACGTCCACACCCAAGGCGATACGACCATTTATTGGAACGGAAACTGGCTGAGTGGCCGACAGATCCGGGCGATCAGGACACCCTCCGGCGACCTGTACTACCTCAAGAGGTCCATTCTCTTCGTCACGTTCTTCGTTGTTTTCAGTATCCTGACTATCCCCATCCTGGGGTTTGGCCTCCTGCTACTGCCGGCCCTCCTCGCCGACTTCAACTATTGCCTCGCCGCTACCGAGTTCAAGGCCCAGGGCGGTATCCCGATCCCGCTCTGACCGCCGGATAAAGGAAAATCATCATGACCATGCGCGCCAAAACCAAACGTCCGCCGGTGGCCATAGCCACGGCTTAAGCGCGCCTGGGCTTCGCTGGCCTGGGCACTGCCCCAGGCCAGTTCCGGAGCCCCATCATGGTCCGTGTTGCCCTTTTTTCTGACCTCCACCTCGATTCCGCCCCCTGGACACCACCCCCCGACCTGCAGGCCGACATCGTCGTCCTGGCTGGTGATCTGAACGTCAAGGCCCGTGGCCTGCCCTGGCCCGATGCCAGGGCTGTGTTCGGCTGCGACCATGTGCTGGCCGTCGCCGGCAACCACGACATCTTCGGCAGCAGGCTCCCACGCCAGCTGGCAGGCGGCAGGACACCAGGGTGAGATGCTGAAGGCCATGAACGCCACCTTCGCCGAGGCCGCCGAGGCCAGCCCCTGCATCCTGTTCATTGATGAGATCGACGGCTTCACCAGCCGCACGGCCAGCTCTCACGGGTACAACAGCACCTATCAGCGCCAGATCGTCAACGCCTTGCTGGAGCACTTGGACGGTGTGGCCGGTCGGCCGGGAGTGATCGTCGTCGGGGCCACCAACATGCCCGAGGTGGTGGAACCGGCCCTGCTGCGGCCCGGCCGCCTGGAACGGTTGATTGCCATCCCGGTACCGGACACGGCGGCGCTGATCGGCATCTTCCGGCACCACCTGGCGACGGACCTGCCCGGTGCCGACCTGTTCCAGGTAGCAGCCATCGCCGCCGCCGATGGCGCCACGGGTGCCCATGTGACGCAATGGGTGAGAGGGGCGAGGCGGGCCGCCAGGAAGGCGCGGCGGTCCATGAGCCTGGGTGACCTGATGCAGCAGTTGGCGTCACTGGATCCAGCGGCTGATGGAACCGCCATCGCGGTCCTCGTCCCCATCGGCGGAATGCAGTGAGGCACCCCAAGACAGCCTGCGGACGCCCGAAAGGGCGCCGCAGGCGGGGATGCCGGGCGCCGCGCTCGCAACAGCTAACGGAGGCGTTTCGACTCCATGACTTGGTATTGCCGCTGCTGGCCCTGGCGCTGGGGAGCGCCGTGATCGTGGCATTGCCAGGCGGACGGCCCTGGCGAAGCGCCGCCACTGATCTTGTCGCCGCTACACGGGCGGCAGTCTTACGTACAGAGTTCCTCACGCCAGTCCCGGCGGTCGACCGCAGCGGTTCATAAGCCCCAGTGCCATGGCTGTAAAGCAAGCCTTTGATCCGACTGACGTGCGCTACACGTTCATTAACGAAGTCCTTGCGATCCCGTGCAATCCGCCGACGGTCTTTCTCTTCTGGTTCAGACGTTGGCGGTCTGACCATCGCACAAACGCGGGGCTCCCCCCCCGCTTGTAGGCCAGCAAGGTTCGAACCAGCGCCTCACCGTCAATCCTGTCCCGGCGCGTGTGTGGATGCCCACGGTTAAGCAAGAGGAATCTTATGACGGGGCTCGGCTGCGGGGAGTTCTATCGGTGGGGTGTCAGGACCCATGATGACCTGAGCGGGCCACGGGCTGGTATGCTGTTCGAGAAGTGGGATCCACATCGGTTCAGAGAGCTTTGTCGCCCGCGCTCCGGGGGTGGTTATCCCCACCTGAACATTGAAGTCCTTGCCGCCTACACCGTCAGTCGATCTTCCTGCCTGAGCGGTGAGGCCCGCACGTGATCCGTTAGGCACCGTTACCGACCGCCGGATCACGCCGTCCGATAATCCTGTTGCTTGACCACCGTCAACTAGAGGGTCCGCGTCATCTTGTTGGCCAGGGCCACGGCGGCGAGCATGCGTGGCTTGCGCAGCAGGAGACGCCCAAGCCAGTTGTCGCTCTTCTGCCGCTTCACGAACGGCTTCACGGCGGGATCAGCCTAACCTCATGCCCCGCACCTCGGCGAGCCGACCCTAGAAGGGGCTGGTCAAGCCTGCTTCCATTGCAACGACGCAGTGAGGCTGCCCCGTCAGAAGCGCTATCAGCGGCTGCCGTGAAAAAGCGTGGTTGAACAAGACCTTGCCGGAAAAGTCCGACACGCAGATCTGGAAATGCAGCTTGGTCAGGTCTATCGCCACAAGTACGTCGTGGTCAGGGCGCCATCCATAACGATGGCCAGCAGACATCATCGCCTGATCCCCCGATGCCGGAGAAAGAGGGCATCCTCATCATCAGTGCAGTATGTTCGTTTAACGATAAAGCCCTTCACATGTCCGCGAGAATCGAGTCAATGGGTTCGGAAACTCTGATGTTGTGATTAAAACTGACAAGATCACATAACCCGTATTGGTGACAATTTCTGACAATGGTCTAATCGGGAGATTTACAATAGTTGTAAATCCACAAGATTACATTGACAGCCTACCGGGGCTTATATCAGAAGATTATCCCGCTCCTGCCCAATTGGGGGGTAGAGCAAGTATCAG
The DNA here is from genome assembly GCF_029594735.1 of Nitrospirillum amazonense. Lineage (NCBI taxonomy): Bacteria > Pseudomonadati > Pseudomonadota > Alphaproteobacteria > Rhodospirillales > Azospirillaceae > Nitrospirillum > Nitrospirillum amazonense. The sequence continues at coordinate 184,713 of NZ_JARPAF010000003.1, read as the reverse complement.
GTGAATCTCCGGGGCGCTGTAAGGGTTGGCGTGTCAAACACGGAATTGTTCGCTCCGGCTTATCTGAGCCGGAGCCTTCCGCTTTTCGCGTCCACGCCCAGCACAGTGCAAGCCGATGGTTGGGAGCTGGCATTATGGCGAAGCGAATGGTCACGCGCGCGGACGGCAATAAGAAGATCCGGCACGCTTTCCTGCTAGGGGCTTCCGCGCTGGCCATCGGTGTCTCGCTGGCGGCGGCGCGACCTGCCCGGGCCGATACGATCGTCTCAACCAGCGGCAGCTCCCAGATCAAGGTTTCCATTACCTCTACAATGGTTTCCATCGCCAGCGGGGTGGTGCGCTCCGGTACAACGGTGCTGTCCATCTCCGCCCCCGTCGGCACGCTGATCAACAGCGGCACCATCAATGCCAGTTTCTCTGGTATCAATAACCAAAGCGTCATGGGTACGCTGGTCAACAATGGCACTATCTCGGCCAGTGTGCTGGCGCTATCCAATAACAACACCGCCACGATCACCAATTTCATCAATACGGGAACGCTTTCGTCTTCCAACACCACGAATAATACGGCAGCCGCCATCTACAACGGCGGCAAGATCGGCACGCTGACCAACACCGGGCTTATCCGGGGCGCGGAAAATGTCCTGTTCATCCACACGATCGACGGGGGCCCCGGCTCCATCGGCTTGATCGCCAACAGTGGCACCCTCGCGGGCAATATCTGGAACCGTACGTCCAACAACCTGACCATCGCGGGCGGCAGCGGCAGCGTCGTCGGCACCCTGACCGGTTACACCGTCGGTAACCTCGGCACCATCATCAACAACCTCAGCAACTTGGTGCTGTCGACCGGCAACATCCTGCTGAATGATCGTGTCACCATCACCGGCCACACGCTGAGCAACCTGGGCGCCGCCGTGACGCTCAACACCCTGGTAAGCGTCACTGGAAACTACAATCAGTCGGCCGGCACCCTTGTACTGCAGGGCAATGGCAAGCTGGCCGTGTCCAACTCCGCCACCGTGGCCGGCACCGTCCTCACCAGCCTGTCGGCCAGCAACAACTACTTGGCCACCGGCAGCGTGACCACCCTGGTCGCGGGCGGGACAGGCTCGAACTACAGCTCCGTCGTTGTGAGCACGACCGGGCTGGCGCCCACCTTGGTCTCCGTCAGCGGCTCCGTCAGCGGCAACAACCTGATCCTGTCCATTGGCAACGACTATGTCGGTGGCAGCCTCGCCTCCATCGGCAACACCGGCACGCTGGCGCCCTCCGGCACGATCGCGGCCGTTTATGTGGCCGGCACCCTGGGAACCCTGACCAACGCGGCAGCCGGCACTCTTTCGGCCTACTTGGGCGTGCGGGTGGCAGGTGGCGGCACCTTGGGCCAGGTGGTGAATAGTGGCCTGATCAGCGGCGCCACCGGCGGCAGCAGCGGCATCCTCTCCACCCTGGGCGCCAGCATCGGCACCATCACCAACAGCGCCACCGGCACCATCGCGGCCGCCAATTCGTTTGCCGCCATCAACGCCCCCGGCGGTGTCATCGGCACCATCACCAATGCCGGCCTCATCTCGAACAGCAGCACCGGCGTAGGCCTCTGGGACACCGGCACGGTCACCCAGTTCAACAACAGCGGCACGGTTCGGAACCAGTCCACCAACTATGGCGCCGTCTACGTTGGCGCCAGCAGTGCGCAGGCCGTCGGCACGCTCAACACCCTCAGCAACAGCGGCCTGATCCAGAACACCAGCGCTTCCAGCAGCGGCACCGTGGCCGCCATCTTGGCCGACGGCACCGTCATCTCCGGCAGCACCCTTTCCGGCACGATCGGCACCGTGCTGAACAGCGGCACCATCAGCGCGCGGACCGCCATTCGTATCGGCGCCTATGGCAGCATCGGCACGGTGGTGAACAGCGGCACCGTGCTGGGCAACATCTTCAACCAATCAACGCGCGACTTGACCCTGGCGGGCGGCAGCGGCACGACGGTTGGCACCTTCACCGGGTTGACCGGGACGGTGGGCGCCATCATCAGCAACGGCAACGTGGTGTTCGGCGTTGGCACGGCGCGCAGCAACATCCTGCTGAACGACATCGTTTACACCGGCGGCACGGTCTACAACAACAGCGCCAACATCAGCTTTGGCACCCAGAGCGTCGCCACCGTCAGCGGCGCCTTCGCCCAGACCTCGACTTTGGGCACCCTGTCACTCGGCACCGCGCGGTTGTCCATCACGGGTGCTGCCAGCATCGCCGGCACGGTGCTGGGCAGCTTCGACACCGCCGTCAACCATACCCTGGGCGAGGGTATTACCCTGATCACCGCCGACGGCGGCATCTCTCTCGCTTATGGGACCTTGACCGGCGTGGTTCGTGCGGCGGGTACCGGCATCAATGCCGCGTCCAGCATCAGCGGCAACAGCCTGCTGGCGCAGGTGCAGAACTACTATGTCGCGACCACCTATGGCACCATCACCAACACCGGCACTTTGACGTCCACGTCGGCGGTCTATGTGGCGGCCACCGGGACGCTGGGTGCCGTGTCCAATACCGGTGTCATCCAGGGCAACATCGTCAACCTCAGCTCCAACGACCTGACCCTGCTGGGCGGCAGCGTCGGCACCTTCGGCACCTTCACCGGCCTCACCGGCACGCTGCCGGGCAGCATCTTTAACACGGCTAGCAACGTGACGCTGGCGGGCAGTATCCTGCTGGACGACACCGTCAATGTAGGCGGGACCACGCATACGGTGGTGGCTGACGGGGCCGCGGTTCGGCTGAACCATGGCATCAACATCACCGGCAACTACAGCCAGACAGGCGGCACGCTGGCGGAGCTTTCGGCCGTCAACGGCGGTGAACTGATCGTCAGTGGCGCGGCCGTGGTCAGCGGCGTCAACTACACGGTCGTGGGCGCCACCGGCGCCTATCACTATCTGCAGGGTCCGGCGGGGGCCACGCCCATCATCGCCGGCGGTGTCGGCTCCAGCTACACCAGCATTACCTACGACAGCGGCGTCACCGGCCTGACCCTGGGC
>NZ_JARPAF010000003.1:179449-181572 GCF_029594735.1 Nitrospirillum amazonense | reverse complement strand
TCAGAAGCTCCAGCTGGCGCGCAGGACGCCGCCGTGGCTTTGGTAGTCGTGGCGGTATTCGCCGTTGTACTCCAGGCGCAGGCTGAAGGCTTCGCTCTGCTGCAGGGTGGCGCCCAGGTTGACGGCCAGGCCGTCGGTGTTGACCCGGCCGGTGGTGCTGGCGAAGGCCACGCCGGCCAGCACGCCCGTCGTCGGGATGGGCCCATCCTTGAAGTCGTGCACCCAGGCCACCCGCAGGTCCGGCGACAGCAGGCCAACGCCCGTGTTCCACTGCGTGTCCACCTTCAGCCCCAGCTCCTGCGTCACCGCGTTGGTGCCCAGCACATCCACCTTCAGGTTGGCCGGACCGGCGTCGTGTTCCTGGTAGGCATGGTTCACCAGGCGCACGAAGCGCAGGCTGTATTGCGGCGTGAAGGTGAACGCCCCCTGCTGCGGCAGGTCGTAGCCCACCGTCACCTTGCCCAGGTACTGCTCGCCACCGTAGTTGGCGTTGGCGCGGGCGCCCAGGAAGGCGATGTCGCGGCGCTGGTCGTAGTGGTTGTAGCCCCAGCCCACCTGGCCCTCCACCGACAGCTTCTGGTCGGCGAAGTCCGGACGCCAGACGCTGTAGGCCGTCAGCTGGTAGCTGCCCACCCGTGTCAGGCTGCCCGCCATGACGCCCTGGCCCACCGACGCGCTGTTGATCCAGCTGAAGGCCAGGCCCGCCATGACCTCGTCGCTGGCGAACCAGTCGGCACCCAGCACCAGGCCGCTGCTGCTGGCGCGGTAGCCCGCCGCCTCCGTCGTCGTGCCGCGCAGCACGCCGGCACCCACGATCTCGCCCCAGATCACGCCTTCGCGCCCGTTGGAGCCCGCGGCCATGCCCTTCTCCCCGCCGTCCATCAGGCTGGCCACCGTCTCCTGGTGCTGGCTGATGGCCGTGGTGGTGGGCGTCACCGAGGTCGCCGTCAGCTGCGGCGTCAGCTGGCTGGGCGACAGCTGCGCCACCGCCACCTGCTTGGCCGCCGGCGTCAGCGTCGCCAGCGGCGCCAGCACCTGCTGCGTGAACGCCGCCAGCTGCTGGTTGGTGGTGATGCTGTTGCTGGCCAAGGCCGCGATCTGGTCCAGGGCCGAGCCCGTGCCCACCGCCGCACCACCCTGGGCATTGCCCACCGCCGTGTAGTTGGTGGCCTTGCCCGCCACCTTCACCACCAGCTGGGTGGTGCTGCCCACCGTCACCAGGTCGCTGGTCACGGTGTAGCCCGTGGCCGTGAAGTCCACCCCGCTCAAGGTCAGCCCATTGCCCGAGGCAATGGTGTAGGTGCCGGCCTGCAACGCCCCGGCCCCGCTGCCCACGCCCTGCAGCAGCACCGAGCCGCCGGTGAAGGCCGCCGCACCGCTGACCGCCAGGTTGCCGTAGCTGGTCGGCGTGGTCACGCCGATGGCCAGCGTGCCCGCCGATTGGCTGTACGCGCCGGTGATGTTGATGGCGCTGTTCACCAGCAGGGTCGCCCCGCTGTTGAACACCGTGTGGCTGCCGACGGTGATGTGGTCGTTCAGCAGCTGCACGCCGCCGGTGAAGCGCACGTTGCTGCCGGTGTTGCTGATCGTGCCGATGGCGCCGTTGAACCCGGTCAGGGTGCCCGGGGCCGTGGCGCTGCCGCCGTTGATGATCAGGTCGCCGGTCGACAGGTTGGTGATGTTGCCCGCCAGTGCCCCGCTGTTGGCCAGGGTCCCCAGGGTGCCCGTGGAGGCGATGTACAGCGCCGTCGGGCTGGCCACCGTGCCGGTGTTGTTCAGCGTATCCAGGCTGGCGCCGATGTAGTCGTTGCCCGCCGCCGCCAGCAGGGTGCTACCGGCATTGTTGGCCAGCGTGCCCGTGACGTTCAGGGTGGCCAGGCTGGCGCCGATGTAGTCGTTGCCCGCGACCGCCAGCAGAGTGCCGCCGCTGATCGAGCCCTTGGCGTCCAGGCCCGTCAGGCCGCTGGTGACCACGGCCCCGGTGTAGGACGAGCCCGCCCCACCCTGGATCATGGTCACGCTGTCGCCAACGACGTAGTTGCCCACGCCGGAGACGCCGGCGCTGACCGTGCCGCCCGTCACCAGCGCCGGGCCGCTGACCGTCAGCACATGGCCGCCCACGT
>NZ_JARPAF010000003.1:179208-179349 GCF_029594735.1 Nitrospirillum amazonense | reverse complement strand
TCAGGCTGCCCGCGCTCTGGGCATAGGTGCCGGTGACCGCCACGTCGCCGGCGAGGCCGATGGCCGCCCCGATGTTGCTGACCGTGTGCGTGCCGCCCACGTCGATCGCGTCGCCCAGGCTGACGGCACCCGAGGCGAAGA
>NZ_JARPAF010000003.1:178920-179108 GCF_029594735.1 Nitrospirillum amazonense | reverse complement strand
AGGTCATTGGCGCTGGCGTTGACCACGTTGCCGATGATGGCCCCGCTGTTGGCCAGGGTGCCCAGGCTGCCGGCACTGGTGATCAGCACCGCCGTGGCGGCGTTGATGGTCCCACTGTTGGTCAACGTTCCCAGCGTGCCGCTGACATAGTCGCTGAGCAGGGTCAGCAGCAGATCGGTGGCGGCCCC
>NZ_JARPAF010000003.1:178153-178820 GCF_029594735.1 Nitrospirillum amazonense | reverse complement strand
AGGTCATTGGCGCTGGCATTGATCACATTGCCGATGATGGCCCCGCTGTTGGCCAGGGTGCCCAGGCTGCCGGCACTGGTGATCAGCACCGCCGTGGCGGCGTTGATGGTCCCGGTGTTGGTCAGCGTCCCCAGCGTGCCACTGACATAGTCGCTGAGCAGGGTCAGCAGCAGATCGGTGGCGGCCCCGCCGCTGGTGGTCAAGGACCCGCCCACCTCGGCGATGGTGTAGCTCTGGCCCGCGATCAGGTTGCTGCCCGACAGCGCCGTCACCGCCACGGTGCCGCCGCTGAAGGCGGCGTTGCCGCTGACCAGCAGCTCACCCGCCGTCCCGCTGCCGATGCCCATGGCCAAGGTGCCGGCCGACTGGCTGTAGTTGCCCGTCACGCTGATGGCGTTGGTCGTTGGCGCCCGTGCCCAGCGTGGCGCTGAAGCCCGTGGCCGCCGCGCTGAGCCCGCTGGTGGTCAAGGACCCGCCCACCTCGGCGATGGTGTAGCTCTGGCCCGCGATCAGGTTGCTGCCCGAGAGCGCCGTCACGGCGACCGTGCCGCCAGTGAAGGCGGCGTCGCCGCTGACCAGCAGTTCACCCGCCGTGCCACTGCCGATGCCCATCGCCAGGGTGCCGGCCGACTGGCTGTAGTTGCCCGTCACGCTGATGGCATTGGTC
>NZ_JARPAF010000003.1:175410-178053 GCF_029594735.1 Nitrospirillum amazonense | reverse complement strand
ATCGTTCAGGCCGGCCAGGTACAGGCTGTTGCCGCCAACCGAACCCGTGACCTCCATGCCCGTCACGTCGGAGCTGTAGCTGAGACCGGTGTACCCAGAACCAACACCGCCGGTCACCAGGGCGACCGTGCCGCCCACGCCCGCCAGCATGTTAAGCGTGCCGGGCACGCCGGTGACGGCAATGGTGCCACCCGTCAGCACCGCCGCACCCGTGACCGACAGGCGGTTGCCATAGGCCATCATCAGCGCGCCCGCCGACTGGCCGTAGTTGCCGGTGACGTTGAGAAGGGTGTTGAGCACCACGGACGCGCCACTGTTGACCAGGGTACCGGCGCCGACGTTGACGTCGTCGTTCAGCAGCAGGCTACCGGAGGCCAGCACTACGTTGGACAGGGTGTTGGTGATGAGCCCCTTGCCCGACTGGCCGGTGAAGGTGCCGACGGTGCCGCCCGCGCCGCCGGTGATGGTCAGCGCGTTGGCGCTGGCGTTGACGATGTTGCCCTGGATCACCCCGCTGTTGGCCAGGGCGCCCAGGCTGCCCGTGCTGGCGATGTACAGGGCCGTGGCGCCGCTGAGCGTGCCGGTGTTGTTGATGCTGCCCAGCACCGTGCCGACATAGTCGGTCGTCACCGCCATCAGCAGGTCCAGGTTGCCCGCCACCGTGGCGATGGACGACGTCGCCCCCAGGCCCGTCAGGCCGGCCGTGGCAATGGTAACGCCGGTGTAGCTGGACCCCGCCCCGCCCTGCACCAGGGTATAGGCGTTGCCCGCCAGGTAGTTGCTGGTGCCGGACAGGCTGACCTGCACCGCGCCGCCGGTGATGCTGGCGGTGCCGCTGACCGTCAGCTGGGCCGTACCGGGGTTGACCATCAGCGTGCCGGCATTCTGGCTGTAGTTGCCGGTGATGCTGATGTTGCCCGCCAGCGCCAGGCTGGCGCCGGTGTTGCGGACCGTGTTGGCGCCAACGTTGATCTGGTCGTTCAGCGACAGCGCGCCGGAGCTGAACACCACGTTGGCCGAGGTGTTGGTAATGGTGCCGACGGTGCCGCCGGCCCCCGTGAACGTGCCAACCAGGCCGCCCGTGCCGCCAGCGATACTCAGGTCGTTGCCGCTGTAGTTCTGGATGTTGCTCCGGATCAGCCCGCTGTTGACCAGCGTGCCGATACGGCCGGCCCCCGTCAGCAGCAGGGCGTTACCCTGGCCGCTGATGGTGCCGCTGTTGACCAGGCTGCCGATGGTGCCGTTGTTCAGGTAGATCGCCGAATAGCTGGCGATCAGCCCGCTGTTGGTCAGCGTATTGATCAGCCCGGCGTTGGCGATGCCGCTGGCGGCGTTCGTGTTCGTGGTCCGGATGGTGCCGCTGTTGTTCAGCGACACGATGGTGCCGTTGCTGAGGTTGTACAGGCCCGGCTGCGGCCCCATGATCAGGCCGGCGTTGACCAGGCTGAGGATGGTGCCGCCGCTGTTGAGCAAGCCGCCGCCCAGGGTGCCGCCCGCCTGAATGGTGCCGCCGGCCTGGTTGATGACGGTGCCGATGGTGCCCTGATTATAGAGGGCGTAGCCGCTGACGCTTCCCTGCGCGCTGATCAGCCCGCTGTTGGTCAGGCTGCCCAGGGTGCCCACCACCCGGACGCCGGCCGCCGTGGACCCGCCGTTGCCCGCCAGGGTTCCGCTGTTGACCAGCGTCCCCAGGCTGCCGGTGCCGTAGGCCACGAACAGGGCCGTCGGCGCGGTGTTGATGGTGCCGGTGTTGGCCAGGGTGGGCAGGATGGTGCCAACGTAGTCGTTGACCGACACGGCCAGCAGGTTGTTGCCCGCGGTGGTGCCGTTCAGCACCAGCGGGAACAGACCCGACTGGACGCTGACGCCGGTGTAGCTGGACCCGGCGCCGCCCGCCACCAGCGTGCCGCCCGCCTGGCCCGCCAGATAGTTGACGTTGGACTGCAGCGTGGTGGCGACCGTGCCCCCCGTCAGGACGGCGGCGCCCGTGACCGACAGGCGGTTGCCGTAGCCCAGGTCCAGCCGGCCCGCCGACTGGCCATAGTTGCCGGTGACGTTGAGAAGGGTGTTGAGCGCCACGGACGCGCCGCTGTTGACCAGGGTGCCGGCGCCGACGTTGATGTCGTCGTTCAGCACCAGGCTGCCGGAGGCCAGCACCACGTTGGACAGGGTGTTGGTGATGAGCCCCTTGCCCGACTGGCCGGTGAAGGTGCCCACGGTGCCGCCCGCGCCGCCCGCGATGGTCAGGTCATGGCTGGACAGGTTGTTGACAGCACCGGCGATGGTGCCGGTGTTGCTGAGCATGCCCAGGCTGCCCGTGCCGGCGATGACCACCGCCGTGCCCGCGCTCAGGCTGCCCGTGTTGGTCAACGTCGCCAGCGTGCCGCCGACATAGTCGTTGTTGTAGGCCAGCAGCAGATTGACCAGCGTGCCTACTGTGCCCAGCCCCGCCGTGGCGCTGAGGCCGGCGGCGCCGGCCGCCACCACGGTCACGCCGGCGAAGCTTGAAATCGACAGAGCCGAGCCCAGCGTGGCGGAGTTGCCCGCCAGGTAATTGCCGGTGCCGGCCAAGCTGGCCAGCACCGTGCCGCCGATCATGGACGCGCGGCCGGTGATGCTCAGCTGGCTGGTGCCTGGGGTGAT
>NZ_JARPAF010000003.1:174439-175310 GCF_029594735.1 Nitrospirillum amazonense | reverse complement strand
CACCAGGGTGCCAGACGCCTGGGTGTAGTTGCCGGTGATGGTGGCGACAGTGCCCAGGGTGATGGCGCCCCCGGCGTTGGTCACCGTGTTGGTGCCCACGTTGATGTTGTCATTCAGCCGCAGGTTGCCCGACAGCACCACGTTGGTGCCCGTGCTGGTGATCGTGCCCCGGTTGGTCAGCGTGCCGCCGGTCAGCGTGCCCACCACCGTGCCCGTGCCGCCGCCGATGCTGAGGGCGACGGTGCCGGTATTGACGATGTTGCCCTGGATCACGCCGGTGTTGCTGATCGTCCCTACACGGCCGTTCACGCCGATGGCCAGGGCCTGCGTGCCACTGAGGGTACCGCTGTTCAGCAGCGCCGTCAGGGCGGCATTGGCCACGATGGCCTTGTGCGTGGCCGTGATCGTGCCGCTGTTGCTGATGGTGCCGATGGCAGCGCTCATGTACACGCCGCTGGCGTTGGCCGCGATGGTGCCGTTGTTCACCAGCGTCTGGATCGTGCCCGCCGCCTGGAACAAGCCATAGTTGTTGCCGATCAGGCCGTCGTTCAGCAGCGTGACGATGGTGCCGTCGTTGCGCAGGCCCTGCTGCGCGCTGGCGCTGTTGGACCGGATGGTGCCGCCGGCCGCGTTGTCCAGCAGCTGGATGGTGCCCATGTTCTGCACGCCGCCGTCATGGCCGGTCATGAGGCCGTAGTTGACGACGGTGTTCAGGATGCTCTGGTTGATCAGGCCGTAGCCCACCGTGCCGGCCAGGGCGGCGAAGGTGCCGCCCACCGTGTTGACCAGCGTGCCGATGGTGCCGCGGTTCAGCAGGCCATAGCCGCCGTTGGCGCCGTCGCCGCTGATCAGGCCGCTGTTGGTCAGGGTG
>NZ_JARPAF010000003.1:173574-174339 GCF_029594735.1 Nitrospirillum amazonense | reverse complement strand
CCGATGGTGCCGGCGATGGAGGCGCCGTAGCCCGTGACGGCGCCCACACCCGCCAGCGTGCCGCTGTTGCTGACCGTGCCGATGCTGCCCGTGCTGCGCACGAACAGGGCGGTCTGCATGCCGCCAATGCTGCCGGTGTTGTTCAGCGTGGGCAGCAGGGTCCCGACATAGTCGTTGTTCACCGCCAGCACCAGGTTGGTGCCACTGGTGGTGCCGCCGAACGCCAGGCCGGTGAGCGACCCGGCGGACACGCTGTAGCCGCTGTAGCTGGACCCGGCGCCGCCCTGGATCAGGGTGCTGGCGCTGCTGCCCGCCAGATAGTTGGCGGTGGACGAGAAGGTGGCGCCGGAGACCACCGTGCCGCCGGTGATGACCGCCGCCCCGCTGACCACCAGCGCGTTGGCCCCCACGTTCAGCGTCCCGCCCGTCTGGCCGTAGTTGCCGGTGACGCTGACGATGGTGTTGAGCGACACCGAGGCGCCACCGTTGACCAGCGTGCCGGCGCCGACATTGACCGCGTCGCCCAGGACCATGGCGCCCGAGGCCAGGGTCACGTTGGCCAGGGTGCTGGTGATGGTGCCGCCGGTGTACGTGCCCGCGACCGTGCCGCCCGACAGGACCAGCGCATTCGTCGACAGGTTGACCAGGTTGCCGCTGACGGTGCCGGTGTTGACCACCTGGCCCAGCGTGCCGCCCGACGCCACCTCCACCGCGATGGAGCCGGCGATGGTGCCGCTGTTGACCAGGGTGCCCAGGCTGCCGGTG
>NZ_JARPAF010000003.1:171164-173474 GCF_029594735.1 Nitrospirillum amazonense | reverse complement strand
CCGGCCACGTAGACCGCGCCCGTGCTGGCGCCGCTGTAGCTCAACGAACCGCTGTTGACGATGGAGCCCAGCGAGGCGCCGACATAGTCGTTGCCGACCACGGCCAGAAGGTTGTTGCCCGACACGCTGCCCGTCAGGCCCAGGCCGGTGATGCCGCCGCCCGCCACCACCGTGGTGTTGTAGGACGAGCCGGCGCCGCCCTGCACCAGGGTGACGTTGCTGCCACCCGCCAGGTAGTTGCCGGTGGCGTTGAAGCCGCTGGACGTGACCGTGCCCGCGGTGACGGTGGCCGCACCGGTCACGGACAGCAGCGCGCCGCTGCCCAGCACCAGGGTACCGGTGGCGCCCTGCGCGTAATTGCCCGTGACGATGACGCTGTTGGACAGGCGCAGCGAGGCGCCGCTGTTGACCACCGTGCGGCCGGTGGCGGTGATGTCGTCGTTCAGCAGCAGGTTGCCGCTGTTGAACACCAGGTCGGCGCCCGTGCTGGTGATCCGGCCCTTGTCGGCGCCGCCGACGCTGCCGCTGACCCCCGTCAGCACGCCCACCACCGTGCCGGCACCGCCGCCAATGGTCAGGGCCGTGGACGCGCCGTTCAGGATGGAACCGGCGATGGTGCCGCTATTGGTGACGGTGCCGATGGTGCCGCTGCTGCCCAGGCGCAGCGCGGTCGGGCCCTGGATCGTCCCGCTGTTGGAGAGATTGCCGATGCTCCCCTCGTTGAACAGGGCGAACCGGGAGGCGGAGGTGATGAGGCCGGCGTTGGTCAGCTGGGTGATGGTGCCGCCGGTGTAGTTGTCCAGGCCGTTGATCACCCCGCCCACGGTGTTGGACAGCGTGCCGATGACGCCTGCGTTGAACAGGCCCGCCAGGCGGGACAGGGTGACGTCGGTGATGCTGCCGGCGGCGGTGATGGTGCTGGCGTTGGACAGGACGTTGATGGTGCCGCCCGACAGGTTGGCGATGCCGGCCACCACGTTGAAGCCGGTGACGGTGTTGCGGCCGGTGACGGTGACCAGCCCGCTGTTGCTCAGGGTGCCGATGGTGCCGCCGTTGGCGACACCGGCGACGACGTTGCCGGTGCCGCTGACAATGCTGCCGCTGGCGCCGATGGTGCCGCCCGCGGCGTTGGTCAGGGTGCCCAGGGTGCCGTAGTTCAGCACGCCGTCCGCGATGCGCACCGCCGTGGCCAGGATGCGGCCGCTGTTGGTCAGGGTGTTGAGCGTGCCGTAGCTGGCGACGCCCACCGCGGTGGTCGACCCGCTGGTGATGGAGCCGGTGACCAGCCCGGCGTTCTGGAGGGTGCCCAGCAGGTTGCTGTTGGCGATGCCATACGCGCCGGCGATGGTGCCGGCCGCCTGGTTGTTCACCAGGGTGATGGTGTTGCCGTTGTAGATGCCCGAGTTGGGCAGGCTGTCCAGAATCTGGCCGCTGTTGTCGATGGTGCCGATGACGCCGTTGTAGTTGGCGACACCCACGCGGCCGGCGATGGTGCCGCTGTTGACCAGCGTGCCGATGGACGCGCCCAGCGTGCCCGACGACCCCATGAAGATGCCGTTGCCGAGGTTGGCCTCGCCGTTCAGCACGCCCGTGTTGGTCAGGCTGCCGATGGTGGCCGTCCCCGCCACGTAGAGCGCGGCGCTGGCCTGGCTGTTGGTCCCCAGCACGATGGTGCCGGACTGCGTGAACGCCGCCGTGCTGGTGCCGAAGTAGTCGTTCTCGACCACGGCCTGCAGGTTGTTGCCTACCTGGGTGCCGATGACGCCCAGGCCGCCCACGTTGGACTGCACCACCGGCACGCTCTGGCTGCTGACCAGGGTATAGGTGGAGGCCGCCCCTGCCTGAACCAGGGTGGTGGTCTCTCCCGCCACGTGGTTGGTCAGGCTGTCGAAGCTGCCGACCTTGATGTAGCCGTCGCTGATGGTGGCGGACCCAGTGACCACCAGGGGGGCGTTCGGGCCCAGGACCAGCGTGCCGTTGGCGTTGTTCTGCAGGTAGTTGCCCGTGACCGTCACGCCCGGCGCCACACCCAGGGTGCCGCCGGTGTTGTACAGCAGGCCGCTGCCGACATTGACCTGGTCGGCCAGGTAGACCTGGCCGCCCGAGACCACCACGTTGCCGCCGGTGCTGGTGATCGTGCCCAGCGTGCCGCCGGCGCCGCCGAAGGTGCCCCAGGTGGCACTGCCGCCCCGCAGGTTGAGGTCGGCCGAGCCATTGTTGGCGATGTTGCCCTGGATGGTGCCGCTGTTGGACAGCGTGCCCAGCGTGCCGGTCCCGGCGATGTAGATCAGCGTCGCCACCCCGGCCGGC
>NZ_JARPAF010000003.1:96055-171064 GCF_029594735.1 Nitrospirillum amazonense | reverse complement strand
GTGGCCAGCACGGTGCCGCTGCCGATGGAGATGCTGGCCAGGCTGTCGCCGACATAGTCGTTCAGCACGGTGCCCCACAGGCTGGTGCCCTGGGTGTAGCCTCAGGCGGTACAGCACGGTGATCACGGCCGAGGGGCAGGTCGGACTTGCTCCTCGACCGGCCGAGTTTGCAGTCGGTGGTCGGCGACGCGGCGGACGCCAAGGCGATCCCGGAAACGGCCCGCCGCCCGAACCTTCATTTCGTTGCGGTGAAGAGCGCGAAACATCAGGCCCGGGCTGTCACCTTCCGGACCCATCAGTGCTTTGTGAGGCAGCGGGCGCAACTGAGACTTATAAATTTATTCGCCAGCCCGACAATACATTACTTATATTTCCGGGATCAGCGACCCATCCGACACTAACTCTGCTCGAGATTTCATGTTGGTAGCCTGGGCTGTCGGTAGGAGAGACAGAGTATTCGCCGATTGACGATAAATTGGTTCCTGGTCGTCGCTGCTCAGTAACCTGCTCAACTGAATCCCGCCAGCGGAGGCTAAGTTGTCGCCGAACTTTTCGGCGACGCGGCGGGCAACGCTCATGGCCATATCGAGATCGATGTCGGCGCCTAAATCGATCCAGGCAACATGCTCGCCCGGCGCTGCCCCGGCAGCAAAGGCAACCTTCCAGCTGTCATTGGACAGGCGATCCAGCACCTCAGCGCTTGCGTCGGGTAGTTGCACGAACCGGGGGTCGTTGGGTCGGACATGGATTTCCCAGCATGCCATGCCACCAGTTGCCAGTTGGAGAAGAATGTGGCGCGTCCTATCCGCGCGCAACGAACGCCGCTGCGTAGTACCGGATTGGCGATCTTTGATGCTGATCTGGTAGGAGGATGAGGGAAGGGCTTCAAGAAAGTGGTTGATCCTTTGCGCGATAAAATCAGGCGCATCGGTCGGGCGTTTGCCGTCAGGTTGTCGTCCGTCAGTCTGCCGGGGCTTTTCACGAAGACTTCCAACTGGCCCAACCACCCGGCTCGGCTCGCGATTGATTGGAATCACGACAACGGGTTCTTCGTTTACCTTGGACTTGGAAGTTGCGGTTCCGACTACGTGGGGGATGTTGTGAATGGCCGCTACGGCCGCTTGTGCGTCCGGGCCGCCCCACCATCAATTCTATGGCTTTGGCCACCTGTCGGATCCGATTCTTTCGGCAAGGGGAAAGCGTGGAGGCGTGTCTCGTTGACGGCCTTGGCTTTGGGGATTGGCTCATGCTTCAGCCCACGCTTAAGTAAGCGCCCGTAGCTGTAGGCGCTCCCCAGACTGGACCCGCTGAAATGGTGTTCGCCAAGCGAAAAGGATATGCCGTCAAATTGACCGGATCGAGTGTACAGCCTCACACCGACACCAGAAGATCCTAGGCATCCAATAAAATCGGAGAGTGTAGGGTTGTCAGCCAATGCTGTATCGACCAAGGTCGCAATTTGAAGCCGAGGTATAGGCTGCATCTTGACGATCATTTCAAGATCAATACGCTTTACACGAGCAGGCTGCATGAATGCCCCTTCGCGGGCAAGCAATTGGGATGGATGGACTTGGATCAGGCCGAAGTCACGCTCAATGCTTCGAACAATTCTCTCTCCACGGAGATAATCGTAGCCATCATGGACGACTGAGCGGTCCACGTTGATGCGTGAAGCGACTATGTGGATATGGTCGTGTCCATGAAGGACAACGACGTGTGCTTCGAAACCCATCCCGGTTGCCCATTGGCGGCCGATTTCGGCCCACGCCATGTCGCTTAAGGCACGGCCCCTGGTGCGAGACGTAAACTGCAGTGGACAATGGCCCGGCCGACCGTAAGACGTAGCCGGCGTAAGGCCGCGAATTCGATAGCCATGGAGGGGGCGCTACCGGTTACCGTGCCGCCCAGGACAACCACCCTTTCGCGTGGTCTGCCGGCGCCGTCCACCCTGCCGAGGAGGTATTTCAGGAGCGCTCCCGCTTGATTCCGCTTACTGATCGCCTGGATCATTCCCGCTGCCCTTTTCCAGAATCGTGGTACGTGCCTTCGCCAGGAGCTCGATTGTGACAATGACGACTGCAGACAGATTGGGAGGCAGGTCGCTGCGCGCCTTGGCCAAGTGGAGGAGTTGGAGCAGGCTGTCCGCGGTCCTGGCAAAATGTCGCCAAACAGCAACGTCCGCCGCGGACGGCACGCCTCGTGGTACGGCGTGTCGAAGGATGGTGCGTCGCGCGTAGTCGCTAAGGGGGAGGCCGACGGCGGCAGCCTTTTTCTTGGCAGCGGTTCGCTCCGACGCTGAAAGCCAGACCTTGACAGGAGAGCGCGCGTGATCGGGAGAGAGTTTAGGGCGGGCCATGATATCGATGTTCACCTTTTGATGGGCGCAGCAGTCGCCCGGCCATTGCGAATGCCGCCCTGCCTGTGGCAGCAGGGAAGCAGAAGGGCGAGGCCTGGATCGACAAGCTCCGGTTTCAACGCCCAGGAAATGACCGGGCGGGTTTACCGGGCCCGCCAAACATGGCTAGCCACCTCCAGCGAATGGTCACCGCCACCTGTGGGAATGGACGAAGGAAAAATGAACCCCTGAGAATCAATCTATAAATCGGCATGGAATACGGCCTCCGACACAAACTTGGTGATGGAACGGATCACCCGGCGCCGAAGACGCGAACCTGGAGCAGGTCAAGTTTCCCAAGGCCGGACATCTGGCGTTTGACAAGTTAGAGCTTGGTGACCTGGCCTTTAGCTATTGGACCAGGGCGACGTGATGGCGGTCGCGACAGCGGCGCGATCCTTGACAATGCCGTTGGCAAATGACCACTTGCCTGCCTTTGGCCCGATCCAGCCAAGGCTCAAAGTCGCAGAGGGACTTGTGCCGGATCATTTCCCGAAAGTCGGCAACAATCTTCCTGATATCAACCAAGGTGAGGATGCCCCCTTTAATGGCCGCGACGACGACGGTTTCCGCTTCGGTCGGAGCGTTCCGTCCTGAGGTCATGAGCCGGGCGATGGTTCGGGCCGATGGCGTGCGGCTCGGGGCCTCGGCCTCGATCTGATCAGCCTGGCGCTGGCGGTTGGCCACTCGGCGACAAACCGCAGCAGCGTGTCTTTGCTCACGGGGCATTATCAATCGTTGCGCCAGTGTCGCCGCGGGCGGCCCGCTCGGGGCTGAAAATCGGCATGCGGTTTGGGCGCCAATCAGCATAGCAACTGGTTGGCTACATTGGGACCGTTGGGGCCGTTTGATCGCGCTGATCCACCAGCATGACGGATCGTCCTCAGCCCCTGGCCAACAACTCCGCCAGCAGCGGGTTGGGGAAGCGGCGCTCCAGCGTCACAGCCAGGAAACTTTCGACCACGCTGGGCAGGCGCCCGGCCTCCACCAACTCGCCATTGCTCAACTCATCCCGCACCACGATGGGGGGGATGACGGCCAGGCCGGCGTCCTCACGCACCATGAGGCGGATCATGGC
The DNA here is from genome assembly GCF_029594735.1 of Nitrospirillum amazonense. Lineage (NCBI taxonomy): Bacteria > Pseudomonadati > Pseudomonadota > Alphaproteobacteria > Rhodospirillales > Azospirillaceae > Nitrospirillum > Nitrospirillum amazonense. Next base: position 167,591 of record NZ_JARPAF010000003.1, on the reverse strand, counting down.
CATGTCGTCCACCTCGGCCGCGATGCGCACCGAGATGCCCAACTGCGCCACCAGCGCGTCGAACGTCGCCCGCAGCGCCGTTTCCGGGGTGGGCAGGATCAGAGGATGCCGGGTCAGCAGGATTGCCAGCGGGACGCCGCCTTCGGAGTCGTCTCCCTGGGTGGGGCGCAGCCGGGCTGGTGTGCCAATGAGGCTGACCGCCTGCTCGTCCAGGCGATGGATCAGATAGGGGCTGGCGGCGTCACGGGGTGGGGCCAGGTTCGTCAGCACCACGTCCAGCGCCAGGCTGTCCAGCCCGCGCAGCAGTTCGCCCTGGGAGCCGGAACGCAGCACGACCTCCACATCCGGCCTGCCCAGCAGGGGTCGCAGGAAGCCGATCTGGAAGTTTCGCGATAGGGTGGCGAGCGCCCCGACGCGCAACGCGCGCTGTCCGCCGCCGGCATTGCGCAAGGTGGCGGACAGGTCCTCCGCCAAACGGAAGATCGCCACCGCATGGTCCAGCGCGATGCGTCCCGCCTCCGTCAGGATCAGGCCGCGCCCTCGGCGCTCGAACAGGGGGTGGCCCAGGCTGTCCTCCAGCGTGCGCAGCTGGGTCGACAGGGCGGAGGGGGAAAGATTCAACTGCCGCGCGGCCCCGGTCACCGTGCCCTCGGCGGCGACGGCCCGAAACAGGCGCAGATGGTGCAGGTTGAGTGAAGCCATGCCGGAATCATTCCAATAAATAGAACGTATTTCTTTAAAAGATGTAATTTTCTGGAATTCGCGCAAGGGCTATCTCCTGCCTGCGTTCCAATCCTGGGCCGCGTTTCCCTGGAGAGTTCGATGCCGTTGTCGAGCCTTGCCCCGGCCGTACTGCTGGCCGCGGCAGCCATCGCCCTGCTGCGCCCCGGCCGCCGCCCCCAGCTCATTCCCCTGATCGCCGAGGGGACGGCATTGGCCGCCTTGGCACTATGCCTGGCCGGCGCGGCGCGGTTCGCGTTCCTGGGGGTGGGCCAGGGAGGGGGGCATGACGGGTCGCTGGTGCGCCTGGATGTCGTCACTGCCCTGGTGGCGCCGACCGTCGCCTTCATCGGCTGGGTGGTGGTCCGCTATAGCCGCACCTATATGGACGGCACCACGCGGGAGGGGTGGTTCCACGCCCTGATGCTGATGGTGCTGGGCCTGGTGCTACTGCAGGTGCAGGCCGGCAGCCTGGCGCTGCTGGTGCCGGCGCTGGCGGCCATCGGCTTGGTGCTGCGCCAGTTGCTGCTGTTCTTCCCCGACCGGGCGCCGGCGCGGCGCGCGGCCACGAAATTCACCCTGGTCTGGGGGGCCGGCGACGTCGCGCTGATCATGGCCACCGGCCTGCTGTGGCTCGCCTATGGCACCATGGACATCGCGACGATCGAAGCCGCCGCCCGGCTGGCACCGCTTCCCCCGGCCGCTGAGGGGGCCGCAGGCCTGCTGGTCCTGGCCGCCTTGCTGAAGACGGCCGCCTTCCCCCTGCATGGCTGGCTGACCGAGGTGATGGAGGCGCCGACGCCTGTGTCGGCCCTGCTGCATGCCGGCATCATCAACAGCGGCGGGCTGCTGCTGATCCGCCTGGCCTGGTTGGTGCAGGCCAGCCCGGGGGCCATGGCGGCACTGGTGATGCTGGGTGGGTTCACCGCCCTGTTCGGCGCCTTGGTCATGCTGACACAGAGCGCAGTCAAGACGGCCCTGGCCTGGTCCACGGTGGCACAGATGGGCTTCATGCTGCTGCAATGCGGGCTGGGCCTGTGGCCCGTCGCGATGCTGCACATCCTGGCGCACTCGCTCTACAAGGCGCACGCCTTCCTGTCCTCCGGCGGGGCCATTCGGGCGGTGCAGGCCACCCGGCGCCCCGGTCCGGTGGCGACCCCCGGTGTCGGAGCGGTGATCCGCGCCTTCGGGCTGGCGCTGGCTCTCTACAGTCTGGCCGCCGTCGGCTTCACCCTGCTGGCCGGGCCGAAGTCGCCGCAGGCGCTGGCCCTGGGCCTGATCCTGGTGTCGGGCGTCGCCTATCTGGTGGCGCAAGGGCTGGCGGACGCCGCACCCCGGGCGTTGACCCAGCGCACGCTGGTCGCCTCCACCGCCGTCACCCTCTCCTACTTCGGGCTGCAGGCGCTGGCTGTGCATGCGGCCGGTGGCACCCTGCCCGCCCCGCCGGTGGCGGGGGCGCTGGAATGGGCGCTGATCGGGCTGACCGTCACCTCCTTCTGCGGGGTGGCGGTGGCGCAGGCGCTGTTCCCCCACTGGGCTCACCATCCGGCGGCGGCGGGCCTGCGAGTCCATATCGCCAACGGGTTCTATCTCAACGCCGCACTAGACCGGCTGATCGGCGGCTTCCGCACCGTCCGGTCCTGACGACAGTCACCACGGGAGACGACACCATGTTTCACGATCAGCCCGACATCGCGCCGGCACCGGCCAAGGCCCTGTTCGCGGCGGCCGAGGCGGCGATGCGCGCCATCCCGCCCGCCTTTCCCTTGGACGCCACGGTGGCCGTCAATCCCTTCCTGGGCCAGACCGGGGAAGATTTGGCGCAGGCCGCCGCCCGGCTGGCCCGTGTCGCCGGGGTCCGCCTGACCCGCAACCGCGCGGATTACGCCGCCATGATCGCCACGGGGGAGATCACCGCCAGCGACCTGGCGGCGGCACTGGCCGCCTGCCCCCATCCGGGCAAGCCGGCCCACGGAACCGCCCTGACGGCACTGGCCCATCAGGACCAGCCCACGCCGCAGGCGTTGCCCACCATCGCGGATCTGGCGGCGCGCGCCACCGGCACCGACTGGCCCGCGATCATCCGCCGCTGCCTGGGGCTGTGGGCGGCGGGTCATTTCGACCGGGGACAGGCCCTGTGGACGCCGGCCCCGGGATCATCGGCCTTCGCCGCCTGGCGGGAATGGGCAACCCATGACCTGACGCCCGAGCTGGCCGGCCTGACGGGGTTCTGCCGTCATGTCGCCAATTGCCCGGACACCCCAGGCCGCGCCCTGCTGCGTGCCGCCGCCGCGCTGGACCTCACGGCCGAGGCGGCGGAGACGGCCTTCCACCGGCTGCTGACCGACCTTGGGGGCTGGGCCCAGCATGCGCGATGGCTGCAATGGCAAGCCGAGCTGGCGGGCGATGGCGACGGCACGCTGGCCGATCTGCTGGCAATCCGCCTGGTATGGGAAGAGGCCCTGCTGGCCCATGTGCCGGCTGTGGCCCCGGCCTGGGCGGAGGTGCTGGCCGCCCACGCGCAGCCGGTGACGCCGGACGCCGACCTGGTGGCCGACACCATCCTGCAGCAGGCGGCGGAAATGGCCTATCAGCGGGGGCTGGACACGGTGCTGGGGGGAGCCGATACGGCCACTTCCGGGGACCGGCCTCTGTTGCAGGCCGCGTTCTGCATCGACGTGCGGTCGGAACCGTTCCGCCGGGCCTTGGAAAACCAGGACACCGGCATCGGCACGCTGGGCTTTGCCGGCTTCTTCGGCCTGCCCGTGGAGCACCGTCCGGCCGCGTCCGACCTGACAGAGGCGCGGCTGCCCGTCCTGTTGCCGCCCCGCCTGCGCTCCAGCGTTCCCCTGCCACCCGCCCAAGACCGGCAGCGGCGCATCGCCACCCGCTCCGCCCGCGCCCTGGGACGGTTCCGCCAGGCGGCGGTATCCTCCTTCGCCTTCGTGGAATCGGCGGGACCCTTGTACGCCCTGAAATTGTTGCGCGACACCCTGGGGCTGGGCCGAGCGCATGGAACCGACCCGGCGCCGGCCTTCACGCCCGCCCTGTCGGTGGATGTGAAGGCGGCGACTGCGGCACAGGTGCTGAAAGCCATGTCGCTGACGAAAGGACACGCGCGCTTGGTGCTGTTGATCGGCCATGGCGCAACGCTGCACAACAATCCGCACCACAGCGCCTATCACTGCGGCGCCTGCGGTGGTCATCCGGGCGATGTCTCCGCCCGCCTGCTGGCGGGCTTGCTGAACGATCCGGAGACGCGGGCGGGCCTGCCCGCCCATGGCATCGACCTGCCGGCCGACACCCTGTTCCTGGCCGGCCTGCATGACACGGTCACCGACCGCGTCACCTTGTATACTGATAGTGCCGGCCGGGATCATGAGGCGGACATCCGCCGCGCCCGCGATTGGCTGGACCGGGCGGGGCGCCAGGTGCGCCTGGAACGGGCGGCCCGCCTTCCCGGCGCCAGCGCGGCATCGCTGTCGGCCCGCGCCCGCAACTGGGCGGAGATCCGGCCGGAATGGGGGCTGGCCGGGTGCGCCGCCTTCGTCGCCGCCCCGCGCGCCGTGACCGCCTGCGGCAACCTGAAGGGCCGGGCCTTCCTGCATTCCTACGACTGGCGGGCGGATCGCGACTTCGCCACCCTGGAATTGATCCTGACGGCGCCGGTGGTGGTGGCCAGCTGGATCAGCCTGCAATATTACGGGTCGGCCGTGGCGCCCACGCTGTTCGGCGGCGGGGACAAGCTCATCCACAATGTCACCGCCGGCATCGGCGTGGTGGAGGGCAACGGCGGCACGCTGCGCACCGGCCTGCCCTGGCAAGCCGTTCACGACGGCGAGCGCCTGGCCCACGCGCCCCTGCGCCTGTCGGTCCTGGTGGAGGCGCCCCGGCACGCCATCGCCGAGGTGCTGGCCCGCCACGAGGAGGTGCGGGCGCTGTTCGACAACGGCTGGCTGACCCTGTTCGCCCTGGAACGCGGGCGTATCACCGCGCGCTGGCATCGCGGCAGCGGCTGGGACGAGGCCGGGCTGGCCCGCGCCGCCTAAGGCGGTCGTTCCGCCGCCCGCCTCACGCCAGGCGCAACACCATGGCGCCCACGGCGATGAGGCAAGCGGCGGCCAGGCGGCGAGGGCCCACCCGCTCCTTCAGCACCAGGCCGGCGATGGCGGTGCCGAACAGGATGGAGCTTTCGCGCAGGGCAGCGATGACGGCCACCGGGGCCACCGTCATCGCCCACAGGGCCAGGCCATAGGAGATCAGGGTGCCGGCGCCGCCCACCAGACCCCGCGGCCATTGGCGGATGACGTGCTGCAGGAATGTCCGGCGCCGGGCCAGCAACGCCCAAGCCACCAGCGGCACGCCGTTGAGCAGCACACCCCACAGCACATAAGACGCGGGCGCGCCCGACAGGCGGACGCCGTGGCCGTCAACCAGGGTGTAACCGGCGATAACCACGGCGGTCAGCAGTGCCAGGCGGGTGCCGGTGGTGCCGCCGCCCGGCCCACCGCGCCGGCCCACCCACGCCATGCTGAGAATGCCGGCGCAGATCACACCGACCCCCAGCAGGGCGTGAAGGGACAGCGCCTCATGCAGCCACAGCCCGCTGACCAGCGCCACCAGCAGCGGCGCCGTCCCCCGCATCAGGGGATAGGTCTGGCTCATGTCCGCGACATGATAGGCGCGGGCAACCAGGGTCAGGTAAAGGATCTGCAGGACGCTGGACGTCACCAGATAGGGCCAGCTGGCCGCCGCCGGCAGGGGCAGGAAGGGCAGCGTCACGATGGCGATGAGGGCCGCGCCGCCCGCCACCAGGACGGCCGCCATCAGCTTGTCCCCCGCCCCCTTCACCAGGGCGTTCCAGGTGGCATGCAGCAGGGCCGCGAACAGGACGATGGCGAAGACGGCGATGGACATGGGGGCGATTCTGGTAGGGGACTTCCTTCTTACGAGGTGCGGCGTACCGCTGTCATCGCCGGCCCCCGTATGGCTGCCTTCCAATTGTCGGCCCGGCTGGTGACCCCTTACACGCTGTGACATAAGGTGATTGTGGATTTGTACGTTTAAGTGGATGAAAGGCCGGGAGAGGATGATGTCTGGGGATGATGACAACGGCGGCGGGGCGAACGCCACACCTGAGACTTCAGCGGACGCCTATGCCGGATTCTGGCGCCGGCTTTTTGCTTTCCTAGCGGATACCGTAGTGCTGATGGTTGCAGGCTATGCACTGGGCACGCTGTTCTTCGACCAGATGGCAGCCTTGGGCATCGCCGGCCGGATGGTCGGCTGGGGCCTGGCCATTCTCTATTTCGGCGTGCAGAACAGCCGCATAGCTAAGGGCCAGACCTTGGGCAAGCGTCTGCTGAAGGTGCGGGTGACAGGGATAGATGGCCACCTGCTGGACCCAGGCACAGCGCTGGTGCGGGCGGCGGTTCTGACCGCCCCTTGGTTCCTGAACGTCTACGCCCTGGCGGCCCTGTCCAACGACCGATCGGCCCAGATCCTGGGATGGGCCATCGGCCTGGTCCTCCTGGCCAGCGGCATGACGACCTTCTACCTGTTCCTGTTCAACCGGCCCAGCCGCCGCAGCCTGCATGACCTGCTGTGTGGGTCCTGCACGGTGACGGCGGCGTCGGCCTCAGTCCCAGCAAATCTCACTTGGCCCAGCCGCCGCGTCCTGATGGGACTGGCCGTCCCAGCAGCCTTGCTGGCGGCGACACCGGTGGTGTTCGTACGCTTTTTCGGCCCCACCCTACTGCCCATCTACGCCGCAGTTGATTCCCTGTCAGAGGTCATGACCGTGGGCGTCACGCAGCAAAAAACAATGCGGGTAGTGAATGTTTCCGGCAGCGCGGCACCTGCCTTGCCATCGGAATTCGTGGCCGTCAGCGCCCGCTTGCGCATACCGGTGCCAGCCCAAGACCAGCGCCGCGAACTGGCCCATGTCGCCGCCGCCGTGCTGAAGGCGGGGACCCTGGCTCCCACCACTCACTTGGTGGTGAGCATCAGCTATGGTTTCGACCTTGGCTTCGCCAGTTCGTACCGAGGCTATGGGGACGGCGGACCGGTGGCCGCCTGGAAAACCCTCATCGACCAGATGGCGGCTACGGGCCAAAACTGATCAGAACAGCGCCGGCCGATCACCCCGGCGCAGGGCCTGAAGGTCGCGGGACTGCGCCCGTTCGCACAGCCAGCCAAAGCCAAGTCCCAGCGCCGCCCACAGGGCGGCATGGATGCCCCAGGAGGCGATGCGGAAACGCCACAGCAGCTGGGCCGGGAATGTCTCCGGCACCTCGTTCACCTCGGGCAGGGCATAGCCCGCCGCGATCATGACCGCCAGGAACAGGGCGCCGCCGGCGAGGCCGGCGTTCCAGATGCCCCAGCGGGCGGCCAACCGGCGGGCCGTGACCACGGCCGCCGCCATGGCGGCGACGGACAGGATCAGCAGGATGAAGAACAGGGCGGTGCGCTGCTGGATGGAGTCAGGATTGCCCACCGCCGGGGGGTTGGCCGGATACTTGAAGGCCGGCACCAGAACCACGGCCAGGAAACCCAGGAGTGCCAGAATGGCGGCCAGGCCACGCGGCCCCAGGGTGCCCATGCGGCCCTGGGCGTAGGCATAGGTCAGGGCGAACATGCCACCCACGGCGGCGCCATAGACCAGCAGACCGGTCAGCAGGCCCCAGCCGCCCTGCGTGCCACGGCTGAACAGCTCTTCCTCCTCATCCGCCGCCTGGGCGTCATGATGATGATGGCTGTGCCCCGCCTCAACGGTGTCAGGGCTGGCGGCCGCGTCATGATGCTCATGCTCCCCCGTCGCCTGGGCCGCCTCGAAGGCGATGGCGCGTTCGACCGGCGGCTCACCGATCAGCGTGGCCACGCCGAAGGCAAGCAAACCCGCCAGGATGCCGATGAGCATCCCGCGGGCGAGATAAATTCCAACCATGATGGCGAGGGTCCTCCCGCCTCAGTGGCAGGGGAAGCCCAGCAGGTGGCGGGCGTCGTGCACGAACTCATGCACCTCACGGCCCTGGATCAGGGAGGTGGCGCCCTGCTCCGCCCCCACGAAATAGACCATCAGCACCAGCAGCAGCCCGCCGAACACGGCCCAGGGCAGCAGTTCAGCGGCGGAGATCACCGGCAGGGCAACGGCGGGGGTGCCGGAATGGGTGGTGGCGTGGGCCATAAAAAACGCTCCCTGGGATTACGCGTCCCGTATGCGGTCTGTGTCATGCGACGGGGGGTCTGGCTTCCGCACGCCCTGGAAAGGCCTGGGCGTTCGGTTACAGTGGCGCGACCGTGCCGGATTTGCACCGGCTTCCCCCATGCGCGGGCGATCCATTGATGGTAGGGAGGGGCCGTACCGCATTCAAGGACTATCTCCATGACAGCCCCCAATGTCATCGGCCGCCTGACCCTGCTGGCCCACGCCCCCACCCGGGCCCAGCGTGACGCCGTCTTCCCCCGGGCGGACGAAGCGGCAGAGGAAGCCGGCCTGGCCCAAGCCTCCCTGCTGGCGGAGGTGCGCGCCCTGCGTAAGGTGGATCGCCTTTGGACGGCGCCGGAGGTCCGCGCACGGCAGACCGCGGACGCGCTGGCCGGCGCCCTGAGGGTGGAGGCGCATGAGGACACGGCTCTGGCCGACCTGAACGTGGGCGACTGGCAGGGCCGCAGCTTGGCCGACCTGTCGGCCCATGAGGCGGACGCGGTGGGCGCGTGGTTAGGCGATCCGGAGGCCCGCCCCCATGGGGCTGAGTCGCTGGCGCAGCTGCGGGCGCGGGTGGCGCGGTGGCTGGAGCATGGGACGGCGGAGGGGCACACCCTGGCCGTCACCCACCCGGCCGTGATCCGCATGGCGGTGGCCGTCGTGCTGGAGGCGCCGCCGCAGGCCTTCTGGCGCCTGGACATCGCGCCGCTGTCGCTGACCGATCTGCGCTGGCACCGGCACTGGACCGTGCGCGCCGCCGGCGTGGACACGCGGGAGTTCCGTTAGGCGCCCACCAGCCGCGTGAAGTAGGGCAGCACCTGCGCATTGTCGAGGCCCAGCAGGGTGTCGCCGACATACAGCTCCGTCACGCTCCAGCCCGGCACGTCGGTGGGGCGGATTTCCCCCGCCACCCAGCGGCCCTCGTCGCCGGCGATGGCGTCCCGCGTCTCCGCCACCTCCTCCGCCGGGCGGTCGAAGAAGATGTGCAGCATGTTGGTCTGCGGCACGGCGGGGTTCAGGCGGACACCGGGAATGCCGGCCAGGCCTGCCGCCAGATCCAGGGTGCGGCGGTAGCAGGCGTCCATCAGGGCCAGTCGCGTCTCGAACCGCATGGCGGCGGTGGCCACCATAGGGCTCTGCCGGACCAGAGTGCCGCCCAGGCGCCGCTGCCACAGCCGGGCGTTGGCGATGAAATCGGCATCACCGGCCAGCACGGCCCCGGCGACGCCGCCGATGCCCTTGTAGACCGAGACGTAGACCGAGGCGAAGCCGGCGGCGATCTCGGCATAGCTGCGGCCGTAATAGGCGCGGCTTTCCCACAGGCGGGCGCCATCCATGTGCAGCGGCAGCTGGCGCGATCGCGCCAACTCCTTCAGGGCCTGCAGCTCGTCCCAATCCGGCAGCTGGCCGCCGATCTCGCGCAAGGGCAGTTCCACCAGCAGGCAGGCCAACGGCTGGGACACGGCCGCCAGGTCGCGGGCCAGGATGGGCCGGCGGCGATCACCCACCGGCACGCCGTGGAAGTTGAACAGGGCCTGGTAAGCCTCTTCCTCATGCAGGGCGAGGTGGGAGGTGTGGGGCATGCCGAAGCGGGGCACGCCGCTGACCTCGGTCCACAGCCGCATGGCGATCAGCTGGGCCATGACGCCACTGGGCATGAAGGCGGCCGCCTCCTTGCCCAGCAGACCCGCCACCGTGCCCTCGAACGCCATCAGCAGGTCGCCCTGGCCGTACTGGTCATGGGTGACGCCGTTCGCGTCGCACCAGTCGGCCACCGCCCGGAACTCCTCCGCCGGGGTCAGGGCGCGGAATCCGGGGAAGACGACGGGGCAATCCAGGCGCAAACGCTGGCGGTGAGCGGCGAGAGTCCCGGCGGGGGCGGCAGGCATGGGCATACGATCCGGTTTTACGGGAGAACCCGCTGGGGGATGGCCATTAGGACGGAGGGCGCCACCCTGCGATGGCCCCTTCCCCGGCGCAACAGCCAAATCACATGCCCACATTTATGCCACAGCGCAGGCAGGGCAAGGCGTGACGGAACGGCCGTGACAGCGCACCGGGGAAAGGGCAGCCTGTGCCGGGCCCAGTGTGCGGGACCCAGCGGCGTTGACCCCGGCCCTGAGAGGAAACTACCCCATGACCGATCACATCCTGGTCCACCGCATCGCCATCTACGCCCACCACGGCCTAACGGCGGAAGAGGCCAAGCTGGGCCAGCGCTTCTACATCTCGCTGGACTGTACGCTGGACCTGTCGGTGGCGGGCAAGGCCGACGATTGGGATTTGAGCGTGTGTTATGCCAAGCTGACGGCGGCCACCTCTCGTGTCGCCACCGCCCGGCGCTTCATGACCATCGAGGCGGTAGCGGAGGCGGTGGCCGGCACCCTGTTGGATGAATTCCCCCGCATCGACACCATCACGGTGCAGGTGGACAAGCCCTCCGCCCCCGTTCCCGCCATCATCGACGGCGTGTCGGTACGTATCAGCCGAGGGAGAGGATGATCCGCACCGGCATCATCCGCGCGCGAAGGGGCGGACCCGGCGACCCCGCCCTTTCCCTGGCCGCCCCCTTCCCTGACCATGGCGGCGTACAGGCTCAGGCGACGGCCTCCAGCCCTACGTGGCGCTCAGCCCGGCCGTGGACAGCCGCCATCGGCGCGGTGACGGCGGCGCCCCCCTGATAGCCACCGCACTGGCCCCAGCGGTGTACCTGTTGTTCCAACAGCGACAGGGCCAGCGTGGCAGCGTGGGGCAGTTGGCGTCCCAGGCGGGTCACCAGGTCGACGGTCGTGCTGTCGGTGTCGACGTCGCATAACGGCGTTGCCACCAGGCACCCATCCTCAAGATCGGCCAGAACGGCGGCCCGCGGCAGGATGGTGGCGGCGCGGCCGCTGAGCGCCAGTTCGCGCATGGTATGGACGGAATTGGTGGTGATGGTGGCGCGCAGCCAGACCTGGTGGCGCATTTCCGCCGCCGACAGCAGTTGGCGGATGCGGGTGTCACGCGGCGACAGGCACAGATCGTGGGCAGACAGATCCTGCAGGGTCACCGCCCCACGCTTGGCCACGGCGTGATCGGGGCGGCTGACCACCATCAGCGGCTGGCGGGCGGAGGTGCGGACGCGCACCTTGGGATCGCTGGGAATCTGGGCACCGATGGCGATGTGTACCTCGTCATCCACCACCATGCGCACCAGCTCGGCCGTGGAGACGGTGTGCAGTGCCAACTCGACGCCGGGATAGCGGCTTTGGAAGGTCTCCAGCACGCCCTGCACGGCCTGGACGGTGCAGCCCTCGCCCACCGCCAGTTCCACCGTGCCCATACGCATGCCGCGCAAGGCCTCGAGCCGGGCGGTGAAGGCCTCACGGTCGGCCATCTGCGCCTGGTAGTAGTCGAACACCATTTGCCCAGCGGTGGTGAGCTTGACCGACCGGCGGCCGGTCTCCAGCAAGGGCATGCCCATCGCCGCCTCCAGCTGGGCGATCTGCCGGCTGACCGAGGACACCGCCACGTTCATCTTCTGGCTGGCCGCCCGCATCGACCCATGGATGGCGGTGGCGTAGAAGTATTTCATCGCAACGTCTGACATCTCGCGTCCCTCATCTCTGTTCCGGGCCGGCGGTCGGGGAACCGCGGGCCTCGGGTCTGGTGATCACAGGGGGGAATGCCAGAGGTCCGCGACGGACCCCAACCAGGCGGCGGCTTAGCCCCCATTCGCCTTGCAGTGTATGTGCGCCAACCGCATCACTATTGTCCGGACCTGCACCGATTTGGCGTTAAGCCTTGTTAAATGTTGCAGGGCGGCACTTTTTGCGGCGGCCAATATCGCTTCACATCCAGAGACTTAGAAGAATCGTGCGGCTTTTTGTCGATTAATTCTGGACAGATTAGTCCGGAATCACTATCTAGAAGTCATGGCGAGACCCAAGGAATTTGACGGCGAGGCGGCGTTGGGCGCCGCCATCGCCCTTTTCTCCCAACACGGCTTCGAGGGCACCTCGACCGAGGCGTTGCTGCGCGCCATGAAGATCAGCCGGCAGAGCCTGTACGACACCTTCGGTGACAAGCGGCAGCTCTATCTCGCGGCCCTGCGCCGCTACAACCAGGAGAACGTGGCCGATTTCGTCCGCGCCATGATGGCGGCGCCCACGCCCCTGACGGGGGTGGAATACGCCTTCATGGCCTTCATCGCCAAGGCGGTGGCGTCCGACCATCCTAGCTGCCTAGGCGTCAGCGCCATTTGCGAGTTCGGCCGGGCGGACGCGGAGATCGCGTCCATCGGCGACGCCTCGGCCCACACCCTGGCCCAAGCCTTGAAAACCCAGCTGACCGCCGCCCGGGCGGCGGGCGAAATGGGAACGGACGTGGACGTTCCCACGGCCGCCGCCTTCCTGGGCGCCACCCTGGCCGGGCTGAAGGTGTCGGCCCGGGCCGGCGCGGACGCCGACACGCTGCGGCGCGTGGCCCGCCTGGCGCTGAAGAGCCTGAAGTGATCCCTTCCCATCTTTAGGCACCACAAGGCCTCAAGGATCGGGCTTAGCCTGATTTTGGACTGTTACATCTGTAACGATATGGAGATAGACATCATGACCCTTCCCTTCGGCGGGAAGATCGCCCTGGTCACCGGCGGCTCCCGCGGCATTGGCGCCGCCATCGTCCGCCGCTTGGCCCATGACGGCGCCACCGTGGCCTTCACCTACGCTTCATCGGAGGCGCCGGCCGCCGCCTTGGTGGACGAGATCAAGTCGGCGGGCGGCCGGGCCCTGGCCATCCGCGCCGACAGCGCCGACGTGGTCGCCCTGCGCCAGGCGGTGGATGAGGTGGCGCAGTTGCATGGCCGGCTGGACATCCTGGTCAACAACGCCGGCCTGCTAACCCATGGCCTGGTGGACGATTACCCGCTGGAGACCTTCGACCGCATGGTAGCGGTCAATGTCCGCGCCGCCTTCGCGGCGGTGCAGGCTGCCCTGCCCCACATGGGCATGGGCGGGCGCGTCATCACGACCGGCAGCGTGGCGGCCAACCGCACCGCCTTCCCCGGCGCATCGGTCTACAGCATGACCAAGGGGGCAGTGGCGGCGATGACGCGGGGCATGGCCATCGACCTGGCCCCCCGAGGCATCACCGTGAACGCCATCCAACCGGGCCCCACCGCCACCGACATGGTGCCCACCGACCCGGCCGTGTTGACCCGCCTGATGACGCTGATGCCCATCGGCCGCCTGGGCAAGGATAGCGAGATCGCCAGCCTTGTGGCCTATCTGGCGGGGCCGGAGGCGGGCTTCATCACCGGCGCCTGCCTGACCATCGATGGCGGCTACACCGCCTGATGCGGTTGGCGCAACAACGGCAGGGCGGGTTGTGAATGAAACCCGCCCCCCGTTCGCTGCCAAATCCGACGCGTGAGCACCGGGGTTCCCACCCGGGGCTTCCCCCACGCTTTCATGGAGCCCGCACCCATGTCCGACACATTCGAGTCCGGTGGCCCGTCCAAGCCCCACATGACGCATGCCACCGGCGCGCCGGTGGTGGACAACGTGAACATCCAGACCGCTGGACCGCGCGGTCCCGCCCTGCTGCAGGACATCTGGCTGATCGAAAAGCTGGCCCACTTCGACCGTGAGGTCATTCCCGAGCGGCGCATGCACGCGAAGGGGTCGGGCGCTCACGGCACCTTCACCGTCACGCAGGACGTCAGCCGCTATACCAAGGCCAAGATCTTCTCCGAGGTGGGCAAGCAGACGCCCCTGTTCGTCCGCTTCTCCACCGTAGCCGGCGAGCGCGGAGCAGCGGACGCGGAACGCGACATCCGCGGCTTCGCAGTGAAGTTCTATACCGAGGAAGGCAACTGGGACATCGTGGGCAACAACACGCCCGTGTTCTTCTTCCGCGACCCCCTGCGCTTCCCCGACCTGAACCACGCCGTGAAGCGGGACCCGCGCACCGGCATGCGCAGCGCCAACAACAACTGGGACTTCTGGACCCTGCTGCCCGAGGCGCTGCACCAGGTCACCATCGTCATGAGCGAGCGCGGCATTCCCCGCAGCTATCGCCACATGCACGGCTTCGGCAGCCACACCTTCAGCCTGATCAATGCCGCCAATGAGCGGCACTGGGTGAAGTTCCACTTCACCTGCCAGCAGGGCATCGAGAACCTGACGGACGGCGAGTCCGAGGCCGTCATCGGCAAGGACCGCGAAAGCCACCAACGCGACCTGTTCGGCGCCATCGAGGCCGGCGACTTCCCGCGCTGGACCCTGTCCATCCAGGTCATGACCGAGGCCCAGGCCAAGGCGCACAAGCACAATCCCTTCGACCTGACCAAGACCTGGCCCAAGGCGGACTTCCCCTTGATCGAAGTCGGGGTGATGGAGCTGAACCGCAACCCGGACAACGTCTTTGCCGAGGTAGAGCAGGCGGCCTTCTCCCCCGCCAACATCGTGCCCGGCATCGGCTTCTCCCCGGACAAGATGCTGCAGGCCCGGCTGTTCTCCTACGGCGACGCGCAGCGCTATCGCCTGGGGGTGAACTTCAACCACATCCCGGTGAACGCGCCCAAGTGCCCGTTCCACAGCTATCACCGCGACGGCGCCATGCGCACGGACGGCAACCGGGGCGGCACGCTGCACTATTACCCCAACAGTTATGGCGAGTGGCCGGACCACCCCGACTTCGCCGAGCCGCCCCTGCCGCTGGAAGGGACGGCCACCCATTGGGACCATCGCGTGGACGACGACCATTGGGAGCAGCCGGGCATCCTGTTCCGCAAGATGAGCCCGGCGCAACAGAAGCTGCTGTTCGAGAACACCGCCCGCTCCCTGAGCGGGGCGGAGGCGGCGATCCAGGAGCGCCACATCGCCAACTGCACCAAGGCCGACCCGGCCTATGGCGAGGGTGTAGCCCAAGCTCTGCTGGCCCTGGCGGTGGCCACCGCGCGCTGACCCGCGTGACACAGGCGCCGGCGGGTCCTCCCACCCCGCCGGTGCCGGCCGAGGGGCGGTCCTCCAAGGAGCGGGAGGGCCGCCCCTTTTTCTTGCGCTGTAGGCAATGGTCTTTGGAATGGCAGGCGCATGAGCGCGTTATTAAGCCCCGTTTCCTAAAGCGGGACGGAGTGACAGGATGGCCGTCCCTTCAGCCCACCCCAGGAAGCTCATGCGTACCTTGCTTGCCACCCTTTTCATGAGCGGCCTTCTCCTGTCCGGCGCCGCATCCGGCGCGGATCTTGCCCCCGACGTGACCGCCAAGATCGACGCGACAGTGACACAGGCGCTGGCGGATAGCGGCACGCCGGGCGCCTCCATCGCCGTGGTACGTGACGGGGCCATCGCCTACGTCCACGCTTATGGCCAGGCGCGGCGGGAGTCGGCGGGAGCGGCGACACCGGCGCAGCGCTTCGCCATCGGCTCCGTCTCCAAGCAGTTCACGGCCGCCGCGGTGATGCTGCTGGTGGAGGACGGCGTGCTGTCGCTGGACGACACGGTGGGCAAGTTCATCCCCAACCTGACCGATGGGGACCGCATCACCATCCGCCAGGTACTGAGCCATACGGCGGGCTACCGTGATTTCTGGCCGCAGGACTACGTCCCAGCCATGATGGAAAAGCCCATCACAGCCGACGGCATCTTCGACCGCTGGGCCCGAGTGCCGCTGGATTTCCAGCCGGGCGAGGCCTGGCAGTATTCCAACACCGGCTTCACCATCGCCGCGCGCATCGTGGAAAAGGCCTCTGGCCAGCCTTTCTTCACCTTCCTCACCAACCGAGTGCTGAAGCCCCTGGGCCTGGACGCCGCCGACATCGACAAGGGCCCTCTGGGACCCAAGGACGCCGCCGGCTACACCCGCTATGCCCTGGGCCAGCCGCGCCCCGCCCCGAAGGAGGCGCCGGGCTGGCTGGTGGGCGCCGCCCAATTGGCCCTGACGCCGCAGGATTTGGCCCGCTGGGACATCGCGCTGATGGGACAGAAATTGCTGAAGCCGGAAAGCTGGCGCGCCATGGAGACCAGCGTGCGCCTGAACAACGGCCAGGACGCGCGCTATGGCTTGGGCCTGACGGTCACCAGCGACGGCGCCGCCCGCCTGCTGCGCCACGGCGGCGAGGTCTCGGGTTTCCTGGCGGAAAACCGGGTGTGGCCGGACCTGGGCATGGCCATCGTCGTGCTGGTCAACAGCGACTATGGCGACCCGGCCGGCATCGCCCAGAAGATCAGCGCCCTGTTGCCGCTGGCGACCCAACCCAGCGCTGAGGAAACCGCAACCGCGCGCGCCTTCCTGGAGGGCCTGGCCCATGGCCACGCCGACGCCGCCCACCTGACCGCCAATGGCGCTGCCTATTTCAGCCCGGCGGCGCTGGCGGACTATGCCGCGACCTTAGGCCCGTTGGGCACGGTAACGGATCTGAAGCCCATGGCCCGGCGCCTGCGCGGCGGCTTCACCGAGGAGATCTACCAGGCCCGCTACGCCAGCCGCGGCGTGCGCATCGTCGCCCGGGCGGACGCGGGGCGGTATGAACAGTTCCTCGTCTACGTCGACTGATTACCAATCTTGATAGCCACGAAAAATGACGCCATATTGCGTCATATATAGTGGCTATGAGGATCGCGGCCATGCCCCTCACCCAATACGCGGACCACGGGCTGTTCGCACCGGCCAAGATCGCCGACAGCCTGCGCACCACCAGCGAGGAGATTGCCCGGTCAGCCGGCTTGGGCCGTGACGCCATCCAGCGCAAGGATCGCCTGCGGTCCGCCAAGACCCAACGGCGGCTGCGGGAAATGGTGGAGGTCATCAACAAGATCGAGCCACGTTTCGGCTCGGCCCTGATCGCCTATGCCTGGTACCGCTCCGAACCTCTGCCGGGCTTCGCCGGTCAAACGGCAATGCAGCTGGTGCGCGACGGCCGGGCCGATGACGTGCTGGACTATATCGACGCCGTCGACGCCGGCATCCACGCCTAGCCCCGCCCATGGGGTATCGGGGCCTGCTCTATCGTGCGCTGAATCCGGTGTATGCCCGGGAGCCGCTGTCCGGGCGGGGAGCCGAGCTTCATGGTGGCCGCTTCAACCCCAAGGGCACACCAGCGCTCTATTGCTCCCTCTCCATCATGACGGCGGTGCGGGAGGCCAACCAGGTAGGCACCCTGCAACCCACCACCCTTGTCTCCTATGACGCGGACATCGCCGCCGTCTTCGACACCCGCGATACCGTCGCGCTGGCCTCCGAAGGCATGGATGCCGACAGCCTGGCCGACCCGGCTTGGCGCGAGCGGATGCGCCAGACAGGGATGGCCCCCACCCAGGCCTTCGCCCGGCGCCTGATCGCGCAAGGCTTCCACGGCCTGCTGGTCCGCAGCTACGCCCGTGGCGCCAGAGAGATGGACCTGAACTTGGTGCTCTGGCGATGGGGTTCCGCAGCCCCGTGCCGGCTGACCCTCATCGACGACGAACAACGGCTTGCCCGCTGACGGATCATCAGCCCACCAGCCCGTTCAGCTTGGCGTACTGCAGCAGCATGATGGTCTTGGCATCCACGATGCGGCCGTCGCCCACCATGGCCAACGCCTCATCCAGGGTGGGCTCCAGCACCTCGATGTCCTCGCCCTCCGCCACCAGGCCACCGCCGGCGCCGACACGGTCGGCGGCGCTGTAGGGGGCCACGAAGAAGGTCAGGCGTTCGGTGACGGAGCCAGGGCTCATGAAGGACTCGAACACCTTGCGCGCCTCACCGATGCGGCAGCCGGCCTCTTCTTCCGCCTCACGGCGGATGGTTTCCTCCGGCGAGGTGTCGTCCAGCAGGCCGGCCACCGCCTCTATCATGGGGGTCGTGTAGCCGGCGACGTAAGCGGCATAGCGGAACTGGCGGATCAGCAGCACGGTGCCGCGCACCGGGTCATAGGGCAGGATGACGGCGCCGTGTCCCCGGTCATAAACCTCGCGCGTCATGGTCTGCCAGTCACCGTCGCGGCGGTGATAGTCGAAGGTGACGCTACGCAGTTCGGACCAGCCCTTGGACAGGAGACGGTCCTCACGAACGCGAATGCGGTCTTTCATGGGGATACGCTTTCGTATGGGTGCGGCAGGGCGCTGGCTTGATACGGCAACCATTCTGTCCCAAGACCGGTTCCGCCCGCATCCCCCCGGGCGCGAACCCCACCTGCGCCCCACGCGCAGGGCTAGCCGCCGCACACCCCGGCCATGGCGCGGTCCAGCGCGATGGCGTCCAGCGTGCCCGCCGGCAGCTGGCGACGATAGAGATAATCGTTCACCGCCGCCGCCACCTCCGCCCGGCACGTCTTCCGCGCGCGCAAGGGGGCCACGCCCGGCAGGGCGGCCATCAGCGCCTTCTGCGCCGTGTCCAGCTGCGGACGCACATCGCGCACCAGGTCGACGGGCGCATGGTCCGGCGCCGCCCCGCTTCGCGCCCAGTCCGCAATCAAGCCGTATTGCACCAGCTTGTTGGCCTCAATCTGCGCGCGGAAAACGCTGGCCACCCAGATGCGCTCCAGCCCCTGGCCTTCGCCCTGGGAGACGGCGCTCATGATCACCACCGCCTCGCGTCCGCCGTCCTCCACCGCGGCACCACTGTCCCACTTGGACAATGCCACCTGATGGGCCAATGCCAGGCGATCGGCCGAGGCTTCGACCACGGCCCGCAGGCTGTCAGCCGTGTCCGCCGGCGGCGCGGCCCTGCCCGGGGAAGCCATGCCGATGACGGCCATACCCAGGACGACACAAGCCAGGAGACACCAGCGAACCATCAGCGACCATCCGTTCCGGTGAAGCGACGATCCATGCGGACCGGGATTCCATCAAGGCGGCGGTCGTTGGACGCGACGGTCATGGTTCCCCTTTCAAGGCTTGGTCTGGCTTTCCCGCCTCAGACTGGCGTGCGAACGGGTGTGGAGACAAGCGGAATTCCCGGCCTTCGGGATGGCCGCAAAATTTTCCACCCATCGGGCCAGCTGTCGACTCCGCCCTGTGTCGCACGTCCCTTGGATCCCGTGCAGGCCGGTCCGGCGGGAGGAGGCGCAGGCATGAAGGGCTGGAACCTTTCCCACGGTCCTTCGTTCCCCGGCAGGCGTCGCCCGCAAGCTTGGGTCCCGAAGGCTAGGGTCCCAAAGTTTGGGTGACGAACGAGCATCGACTGGGAGGGATAAGATCATGGACGGTATTGTGATTGCCCGGCACAGCTGGATCGTGACATGCGACGGCGCCAAGATGCTGGTCCTGCGCAACGATGGCGACGCCCAAGCCCTGAACCTGACCGTCCAGCACACGGAAACGCGGCCGACCACCCCCACCCGCGAGTTGGGCACCGACCAGCCCGGGCGCTTCGGCATGGGCACCGTGCGCAGCGCCACGGAGGAAACCGACTGGCAGGAACAGGCGGAGGCGGAATTCCTGGCCCACGTGGCGCGGCATCTGGACACCATGGTGCAGGCCGGCACGGTCGGCCGCATGGTGCTGGCCGCCCCGCCGCGCGCCCTGGGTATCCTGCGCAAGCATCTGACCCCGGCGACCCGTGACGTCATCGTGGCGGAGGTCGCCAAGGACCTGACCAACCTGCCCGTGCCGGACATCCAGCAATTGCTGGCCGCCTGACCACGGGGCCGGCAACTGCCATCGTTGTCAGACGGCCCCGCCCTTGGCAGGATGCCTGCCTCAAAGGCGGGAGGCAGGCATGAAGCGCGTCGGAGCGGTGGAACTGGGCGGCACCAAGGCCGTCGTGGGCGCGGCCGTCATGGAAGGGACAGGGCGGCCTCAGTCCATCGAGACCGTCCGCATCCCCACCACCACGCCGGAGGAGACGCTGGCGCGCTGTGCCGAGACGCTGCGCGAGCTGAGCGGGCGCATAGGCGGCCTGGACGCCGTGGGCGTCGCCAGCTTTGGCCCCCTGCAATTGGACCCCAGCCGTCCGGAATACGGCAGCATTACCCGCACGCCCAAGCCGGGGTGGTCCGGCGCGCCGGTGCGCGATCACCTGGCCAACGCGCTTGGACACTTGAAGGAGGGGGGTGTCCCCGTCGCCATCGACACCGACGTCAACGGCGCCGCCCTGGGTGAGGGCCGCTGGGGTGCTGCCCAGGGCCTGGACAGCCATATCTACGTGACCGTGGGCACGGGCATCGGCGTGGGCGTAGTGGTGGGCGGGCGTCCTCAGCACGGCCTGGTGCATCCCGAGGGCGGCCACCTGCTGGTGCGGCGCGACCCGGCCCGCGACCCCTATGCTGGCCATTGCCCCTATCACGGCGATTGCCTGGAGGGCCTGGCCTGCGGCCCCGCCATCGAGGCGCGCGTGGGCCGGCCGGCCACGGACCTGGCCGACGACCACCCCGTCTGGGACCTGGTGGGCGACTATCTGGGGCAGATGGCGGCCAACCTGCTGTTCGCCCTGTCGCCCCAGCGCATCGTCATCGGCGGCGGCGTGGGTGGACGTCCCGGCCTGTTGGACAAGGTCCGCCATCATGCCGAACGCCACATCGGCGGCTACATCGACCACCCCGCCCTGGCTGATGGTTTGGCCAGCTTCATCGTGCCGCCGGGCCTGGGCGTGGAGGCGGGTCTGGCCGGCGCCTTGGCCCTGGGGTGGGACGCGCCATGACCGTCGGCAATCCAAACCCGCTGTTGTATGGTCCGCTGGTTGAACTGTCAGGAATAGGACATGGCTGATAAGCCGGCCGCAACGGCCGCGACGCAGGAAGGCCAGGCCAGGGCCAAGATGGGCGCGGTCAAGATGGACGACATCGCGCGTATGGCCGGTGTTTCCAAATCGACCGTATCACGCGCCCTGTCCGGCAGCCCGCTGGTGAACGAGGAGACGCGGGCCCGCATCCAGGCCCTGGTGGAGTCCCATTCCTACCGGGTCGACACGCGGGCGCAGGGTTTGCGCAAAGGCCACACGCACACCATCGCCGTGGTCATCCCCCTGCTGCATGAACACGACCAGCCCATTTCCGACCCGTTCTTCCTGGAATTGCTGGGCCATATCGCCGACGCCGTTGCCGACCACGGCTATGATCTTCTGCTGTCCAAGATCGGTCCCGGACGGACGGACGGCATGGCCGACCTGGTCGACACCGGGCGGGTGGACGGGCTGATCGCCATCGGTCAGAGCACCGCCCATCTGGGGCTGGAGCGGCTGGCCGCCCGCGGCATGCCATTGGTGGTCTGGGGCGCCCAGCTGCCCGAGCAACACTATGTGACCGTGGGATCCGATAACCGGGCGGGAGCGGAGCGCGCCGTGGCCCACCTGATCGCCCAGGGGCGGCAGCGCATCGTGTTTCTGGGCCAGCGGACGGTGCCGGAAATCCGCCTGCGCCATGAGGGGTATGTCGCGGCCCTGGCGGCGGCGGGCATCGAACCCGATCCGGCGCTGGACGTGCCCACGCGCTTCGCCAGCGCCTCAGCCCTGACGGCGATGCGCAGCCTGATCGCCGGCGGCGCATCTTTCGACGCGGTGTTCGCCTGTTCCGATGTCATCGCCATCAGCGCCATCCGCGCCCTGCAGGACCAGGGCTTGAAGGTGCCCGAAGACGTGGCCGTGGTCGGCTACGACGACATCCAGATGGCGGCCTTCTACAACCCCGCCCTGACCACCGTGCGCCAGGATACCGCCACCGGCGGCCGCCTACTGGTGGACCTGCTGTTCGCGCAGATCGCCGGCCGCGCCGCCCGCTCGGTCATGCTGCCGACCGAGCTGGTCGTGCGGGCCAGCAGCGGCGGCGCCCTCAGCGGAACCACCACACCAGGATCGCGGTGAGGCCTACCAGGCCCAGCGACAGCACGCGGTAGTTCATCCACAACGGCTGCCCCGCCAGGGTGGCCGTTTCCGCCCGGAAGACGGCCGGCGTCCATACCAGCGCCGGGCCCTCTTTCGATTCGCCGCTGCCAGCCCTGCCGTCGCCCGTGGCCAGGCTGACCACCACCAGGATCAGGGCGGAGGCCAGCACCAGCAGGGGCGCCATCAGCAGGAAGTGCGGGCCGCCGTGGCCCAGCACCACGCAGTAGACGAACAGGCCCAAGCCCAGGGCCAACCCACCGGCGAAGGCGGCGAAAGCCCCCGTGGCGTTCGCCCGCGCCCAGAACAGCCCCACCAGGAAGAGGGCCACGACCGGGGGCACGGCGTAGGCCAGGATGGCCTGGAGGTACTGCCACAACGAACCGAAGCGGGCAATCTGCGGCGCCCACAGCACGGCCAGGGCCATGAAGGCCAAGGTCGCCAAGCGCCCGGTGGTCACCAGCCGCTTCTCCCCCAGGTGTGGCCAGCGCAGGCGCACGAAATCCATGGTCACCAGGGTGGAGGCGGAATTGAAGGTGGAGGCGGTGGCCGACATGATGGCCGCCAGGAAGCCCGCCACCACCAGCCCGACGACGCCCGCCGGCAGCAGCTTGAACACCAGCGAGGGGTAGACCAGGTCGCCGCGCGGCAGGCCCGGGAACAGCAGCAGGGCGGCGGTGCCGGGCAGCACCATCAGGAACAGCACCGGCAGCTTCAGCAGCCCGGCGAACAGGCAGCCCCAGCGGCCATGGTCGATGCTCTTCGCCGACAGCACGCGCTGCACCATAAACTGGTTGGTGCACCAGAAATAGAAGCCGATGAGCGGCACGCCGGTGACCAGGCCCGTCCAAGGCAGCACCGGGTCGCCGGCCGGGCGGATGAGGCTCAACATCTCCGGCTTGGTGGCGGCCATCACCGCGTCCCAGCCGCCCGCCTGGCTGAAGGCCATGACGGCGATGACGGCGGCAGCGGTCAGCAGCAGCACGGCCTGGATGGTTTCCGTCACCATGACCGCCGCCAGGCCGCCGGCCGTGGTGTAGATGCCGGCGCCCAGGGCCAGCAGCAGCACGATGACGCCCATGGGCACGGCCGGGAAGGCCAGCTGGAACATCAACGCCCCGCCGTACAGCGTGCCGGCCGTGTCCACCGCGATGTTCAGGAACAGGGTGAGCCCTGAGAACAGCAGGCGCGAGCGCCGGTCATAGCGCCGTTCCAGGAATTCCGGCGTGGTGTAGACGCCGGTCTTCAGCAGGAAGGGCAAGAGGAAGATGCAGAAGAACACCAGGACGATGCCGGCCATCCATTCATAATCGAAGACGGCGATGCCGTGGTCGTAGGCGGCGCCCGCCAGGCCGATCAGCGTGGTGCTGGAGATGTTTGAGGCCAGAAGGGCCAGGCCGATGACGGGCCAGGTTTTGGACTTGTGGGCCAGGAAATAGTCCGACGCCGTACGCTGACGCCGGCTGACCGCCAGGCCGATGGCGATGATGGCCACGACATACACCAGGATGATCGCCACATCCCAGGACCCCAGCGGGCTGCCGCCGTTCATCCCGTCCTCCCTCGTATTTTGCTTGTCTTTCGCTCCCGGGCCAAACCCGGACTGGTCGCACCTTGACGCCGCTGCGATCAAATTGCAATCGGTTGTATAGGGTTGGGCCGCCCTTGGAGGCGCCGTCGGTCGATTTTCATAAGGAAACTGCCTGATATTGTTGGATTTTGGCCCTTCCATTTTCTTGACCGGCCCATCTATCTTTTGGAAGTCGTGTAGATCTGGCCTATAAACGGTATTGCAATCGGTTGTAACGTGTGTTTGGGTAACGGCGTCCGAGGCGGCCGGGGAGGCCGCCCCAAAACGACAATCAAAAAAAGAACGAACGAGGGAGATCACCATGAAGCGCCATTTGGCCCGCGCCCTGCTGTTGGGCGCCGCCGTCACCGCCACACCCGCCCTGGCGGCCGAGGATCCCGCCAAAGGCCCGGCCCAGCAGGGGTTGGACCTGGATGAGATCGTCATCACCGCCACCGCCCTGCCGCAGAGCAAATTCAACACCAGCGTCTCGGTCAGCACGCTGAACCCGGACCAGATCGCCCAATCCGCGCCCAGCAGCGCCGCCGACATCCTGCGCAACATCCCCGGTTTCCGGGCCGAGGCGTCGGGCGGCGAAGGCAACGCCAACATCGCGGTCCGCGGTCTGCCGGTCGCCTCCGGTGGCGCGAAGTTCCTGCAGCTGCAGGAGGATGGCCTGCCGGTCATGCAGTTCGGCGACATCGCCTTCGGCACCGCCGACACCTATCTGCGCGCCGACTACAACATCGCGCGGGTGGAGGCCATACGCGGCGGCTCCGCGTCCACCTTCGCCAGCAACGCGCCCGGCGGCGTCATCAACTTCGTCAGCGACACCGGCGAGAAAGAGGGCGGCGCCATCGGCCTGACTCGTGGCCTGGACTATAACGAGACGCGGGCGGACTTCGCCTATGGCGGCCCCATCGCCCCCGGCTGGCGCTTCCATGTTGGCGGTTATTACCACACCGGGGAGGGCCCACGTTCCGTCGGCTATGACGACGCCATGAACGGCGGCCAGGTGAAGGCCAACGTCACCCACGACATGGAGAAGGGCTTCATCCGCCTGGACTTCAAGTACCTGAATGACCGCTCGCCCGTCTACCTGCCGGTGCCGCTGGCCATTTCCGGCAGCGGCAGCAACCCGCACATCTCCTCTCTGGCCGGGTTTGACGCGCTGAGCGGCGCCTTCCAATCACCCTACTTCCGCAAGGACCTGGCGATAGACGCCAACGGCAACCGCCTGACTACTAACATCGGCGACGGTTATCACCCCGTCAGCACGGCGTTCGGCGGCGAGGCCTCATTCGAGGTGGCGCCCGGCTGGACGCTGGACGACAAGTTCCGCGTGGCCGACAACACCGGCGACTTCGTCGGCCCCTACCCGCAGGAGGTGGACCGCGCCTCCGTCCTGGCGACGGAAATCGGCGGCACCGGCGCCACCCTGCAATACGCCAGTGGTCCCAACGCCGGCCAGACGGTCGGCGCCGCCAGCGTGGGCGGCAACGGGCTGGCGTCCCGCATCGCCCTGTTCAACGTCAAGCTCAACGACCTGGGCACCTACACCAACGACCTGAAGGTCACCAAGACGCTGGACACCCTGCCGCTGGGCAAGGGCGCCGTCTCCTTCGGCTATTACAAGGCCCGCCAGAACATCGACATGGACTGGCACTGGAACACTTATCTGGAAACCGTCAACGGTAAGGACGGCGTGCTGCTGAACGTGCTGAACGCCAGCGGCAAGGCCGTCACCTCCAACGGCCTGGTCGCCTATGGCGAGCCCTACTGGGGCAATTGCTGCGTGCGCAGCTATGACATGCACTATGACATCGACGCGCCGTACGCCGCCCTGAACTGGGCCTGGGACAAGCTGACGGTGGACGCCAGCCTGCGCTATGACTACGGCCATGCCTCAGGCAGCTATGCCGGGCCCACCGGCACCACGTCCCTGGACGTGAACCAGGATGGTGTGCTGCAGGTGCCGGAGCTGACGGTGCCGGTGGTCAACCAGTTGGCGGCCAGCCCGGTCAACTACGACTGGCATTACATCTCCTATTCTATTGGCGCCAACTACGCCATCGACCGCGATCTGGCGCTGTTCGTGCGCTATAGCGAAGGTGGACGCGCCAACGCCGACCGCCTGGCCTTCGGCTCCATCAACCCCGACGGTTCCACCGCCTACCAGAACGCGGTGAACAAGGTGAAACAGGCTGAGGGCGGTGTGAAGTGGCGGTCGGACATCGGCCTCAGCGTCTTCCTCACCGGCTTCTACGCCAACACCGAGGAAGCCAACCAGGACGTGACCTCGCTGACCCAGCGCTTCATCTCCCGCGTCTATGACGCGGAAGGGGCGGAGTTGGAGGCCAGCTACCGTTACGGCGCCTTCCAGCTGGACGCGGGCGTCACCTACACCCATTCCCGCATCACCAAGGATGAGATCACCCCCAGCGACGTGGGCAATGTGCCCCAGCGCCAGGCCGATTTCGTCTATCAGATCACCCCGTCCTACGTGGGCAACGATTACAGCGTGGGCGTGAACATCATCGGCACCACCGACAGCTACGCCGACACCACCAACAAGCTGGTGATGCCCGGTTATGCCCAGGTCAACCTGTTCGCCACCTATAACCTGACCAAGGACATCGTCTGGTCGTTCTCCGCCAACAATCTGTTCAACACCCTGGGCCTGACCGAGGTGGATGGAACCACCGATGCCGTGCCCAGCAACGGCATCCTGCTGGCGCGGTCCATCAACGGTCGCACCTTCAAGACCGGTGTCAAATACAGCTTCTGACCCTGGCACCGGCTGGCGGGCCCCATCTTTCCCTCCCCAGGTGGGACGCCCATTGCGGGCACCCTCCCGCCAGCCGGTTCTTTTTGACATCGAGCCTTCTGGGATTTTCACGGCATGACCTCTTCCGTCCTCAGCCGGGCCGCGGCCCTGGATGACCGCCTGGACCGGCACTGGCCCGTGGCCGACACCCTGCTGCGGCGCCTGTATGGGGGCACCCCCGGACCGGACCACTGGCCGAACCGCTGGCTGGACCGCTGGCTGGACCACTGGCTGGGCCAGGTGCGTGAGGCCGTCACCCGGGCGGCGAGGAACCGGCCGCAGGCCCTGGCCGACCTGGACACGCGGCGTCAGGCGGAGCCGGACTGGTTCCAGCGACCGGACCAGCTGGGCTATTGCTTCTATGTCGACCGCTTCGCCGGCACGCTCGCCGGGGTGCGGCGGCGGCTGGATTATCTGGCGGAACTGGGTGTGACCTACCTGCACCCCCTGCCGCTGCTGGCCATGCAGTCCGGCGACAATGACGGCGGCTTCGCCGTGGCCGACTATCGTTCGGTGGAACCCCGCCTGGGCACGGCGGAGGATTTGAGGGCGCTGGCGGAGGATGCCCACCAGGCCGGCATGGCCCTGTGCCTGGACGTGGTGTGCAACCATACCGCCCGCGACCATGCCTGGGCCCAAGCAGCACTGGTGGGCGACCCGACCTATCGCGCCTATTACCACGTGCTGGACAGCGCGGACGAGGTCGCCGCCTATGAGGCCACGCTGGGCCAGGTCTTCCCCAAGACGGCGCCGGGCAATTTCACCCCCGAGCCGTCGCTGGCCCGCGATGGCGGCGGCGCCTGGGTGTGGACCACCTTCTACCCCTATCAATGGGACCTGAATTACGCCAACCCGGCCGTGTTCCTGGAAATGCTGGAGGTGCTGCTGCACCTGGCCAACCAGGGCGTCGATGTCTTCCGCCTGGACAGCACGCCCTTCCTGTGGAAGGCGCCGGGCACGTCCTGCCGGGGGTTGCCCCAAACCCATTGGATCGTGCAGGCCTGGCGGGCGCTGCTGGCCATCGCGGCGCCCGGCGTGCTGCTGAAGGGCGAGGCCATCGTCGACCCGGACGACGTGGTGTCCTTCTTCGGCCGGGATGAGGCCACTGGGCAGCCGGCCGCCAACGAATGCCACCTGGCCTACAACAACGGCATGATGACGGCCCTGTGGCTGGCCCAGGCGACCGGCGACGCGACCCCCGCCCATGCCCTGCTGGACCGGCTGGCTGGGCGTCCGCGGCAGGCGGCCTGGATCACCTATGTCCGCTGCCATGACGACATCATCTGGGACGCGCTGGCCGCCCTGATCCCGCAAGAGACGCTGCATCGGGTTTCCGCCTTCTACGCCGGCGCCACGGCCGGCAGCTACGCCCTGGGCGCCGCCTTCCAGGCGGATGGCGGCGGCGCACCCAGCACCAACGGCATGGCGGCCTCACTGGTGGGCCTGCGGCCGGAAGGGCACCCCGGCGAAGCGGACACGGATGCCGCCCTGGCGCGCCTGCTGCAGCTGTACCAGGTCACCCTGGCGCTGGATGGCCTGCCGGTGCTGTACATGGGGGATGAGGTCGCGCTG
Organism: Nitrospirillum amazonense; assembly: GCF_029594735.1. Classification (NCBI taxonomy): domain Bacteria; kingdom Pseudomonadati; phylum Pseudomonadota; class Alphaproteobacteria; order Rhodospirillales; family Azospirillaceae; genus Nitrospirillum; species Nitrospirillum amazonense. The sequence continues at coordinate 139,922 of NZ_JARPAF010000003.1, read as the reverse complement.
ACCAACGCCCCGGTGGCTAGCGTCCCCGCCGGGGAAGGCCGCTGGCTGCACCGGCCGCACATGGACTGGGACCGGGCCGCCCAGCGTGGCGGCGGCACCGCCGCAGGCATGTTCCGCGCGGCCCTGCGCCGGCTGATCCAGGTACGCGCCGGCTTGCCCGCCTTGCATGGCGCGGAACCGGCCCGCCCCCTGGCCGGCTTGCCCGGCGGGGTGCTGGGTTTCCAGCGCACCGGGTCCCGCCCGCTGCTATGCCTGGCCAACCTGATGGGCGAGACGGTCACGGTATCGCTGCCCACCGGGTTCGCCGGGCGGGACGTGGTAGCGGAAGAGGACGTCGACCCGGCGGCCCTGCCCCTTGGCCCCTGGCAGACACGCTGGATCGAGGTCCGGTCATGAGGCGCGTCGGGGCGGTGGAACTGGGCGGCACCAAGGCCGTCGTGGGCGCGGCCGTCATGGAAGGGACAGGGCGGCCTCAGTCCATCGAGACCGTCCGCATCCCCACCACCACGCCGGAGGAGACGCTGGCGCGCTGTGCCGAGACATTGCGCGAGCTGGGCGGGCGCATGGGCGGCCTGGACGCCGTGGGTGTCGCCAGCTTCGGGCCCCTGCAACTGGATCCCCGCCGCCCGGACTACGGCAGCATTACCCGCACGCCTAAGCCGGGGTGGTCCGGCGCGCCGGTACGTGATCGTTTTGCCAATGCCCTGGGTGTCCCCGTCGCCATCGACACCGACGTCAACGGCGCCGCCCTGGGCGAAGGCCGCTGGGGCGCGGCGCAGGGCCTGGACAGCCATGTCTACGTCACCGTGGGTACGGGCATCGGCGTGGGCGTAGTGGTGGGCGGGCGTCCTCAGCACGGCCTGGTGCATCCCGAGGGCGGCCACCTGCTGGTGCGGCGCGACCCGGCCCGCGACCCCTATGCTGGCCATTGCCCCTATCACGGCGATTGCCTGGAGGGCCTGGCCTGCGGCCCCGCCATCGAGGCGCGCGTGGGCCGGCCGGCCACGGACCTGGCCGACGACCACCCCGTCTGGGACCTGGTGGGCGACTATCTGGGGCAGATGGCGGCCAACCTGCTCTTCGCCCTGTCGCCCCAACGCATCGTCATCGGCGGCGGCGTGGGTGGACGTCCCGGCCTGTTGGACCGCGTCCGCCACCATGCCGAACGCCACATCGGCGGCTACATCGACCACCCGGCCATGGCCGAGGGCTTGGCCGGCTTCATCGTGGCGCCGGGCCTGGGTGGAGAAGCGGGCCTGGCCGGCGCCTTGGCCCTCGGGTGGACGCGCCTTGAAACCGTTTCCGCCTGAGTCGCTCCCCTATCACCACTCACCAATCGGCTGTCGGAATAAGCAAGCTACCATCGTAATCACGCACCTCGAATGGTCATGCCAATAGGTGGAGCCATCCTACCCTGAACGGGATGGATGCGACCATTGCACCGCACCAAAAAGTTATAAAATTTCACCGATTGTGTTGCATTCTTGCGACGTTCGTTTTGGACATCAACAAGAGAGCAACAAAACAGGATTGACCCTGACCGTTTGGTCAACCTCCCATTGATGTCATAACAGGCATCAAGAACAACGGGGGCAACTATGGGTCGGTCTACCCAATCGTCGCACTTCTGCCAAAAAATCAACCACTTGCGCCTATCCCTGATGGTTGGCGCCGCCATCGGCACCATGGGAACGGCCGCCAGCGCCTGGGCTCAGCAGGCTGGGGACGCAACTCCTGCGCCGGCGCAGGTGGCGCAAGCCGCTCAGCAGCCGGCCGACACCGCCGCCACCGGCACGCAGCAGACGACCTCCCTCAACGAAATCGTCATCACCGGCTCACGCATCAAGCGCGCCAACTTCGACACCATGCAGCCGGCCGAGGTCATGGGCGCGGATGAGATCGCGAAGCGTGGCTTTACCAACCTGGGCCAAGCGCTGCAAGAGCTGCCGGCGTTCGGTGTCCCGGGCAATAGTCCCGTGGGCAGCCAGGGTTCCTTTGGCGCCGGCCAGACCTTCGCCGACCTGTACAATTTGGGCTCCCAGCGCACCTTGACGCTGGTGAACGGCCGCCGTTTCGTGTCGTCCGCCAGTTCGTCCATTTTCGGCGCCGTCGCTGGCAGCCCGGTCGATCTGTCGGCCATCCCCACGGCCCTGGTTGACCGCACTGAAGTGGTGGCGGTGGGCGGCGCGCCCATCTACGGCTCCGACGCCATCGCCGGCACCGTCAACATCATCCTGAAGAAGGATTACCAGGGCGCCGATGTCAGCGTGTCCAGCGGCCTGTCGGAATATGGCGACGCTGCCGACTACAACGCCTCGGCGGTGCTGGGCCGGAACTTCAACAACGGCCGCGGCAACATCACTGTCGCCGTCCAGTACGATAAGCAGAATGGCCTGACGGACGAAGACCGCAAGGGCACCATTGGCGGCGCCAGTAAATTCTTCGGCAGCGCTACCAAAGGCCAGACCTTCACACAGCAGCTCTATTCCGGCGGCCGGCATTACAATATCTTTACCAACACTGGCATGCCCATGGTGGACGATGGCATACCCATTTCCCGGGGCCAAGCCGCGTCTGCCATCACCAATAGCGCCGGCCAGGCCCTGTACTTCGGCCCCGACGGCCAGTTGACGCCGTTCATCAATGGCCAACTGACAGGCAACGCCATCTATCAAGCCGGCGGCAGCGGCTTTCCCATTGCCGATTACGGTAACTTGCAGGTGGAAAGCAACAGGACCCAGGTCACGTTGCTCAGCCATTACGACCTGACTGATCATGTGCGTTTCAATACAGAGCTGTGGTACGGCCACCTCCGTGCCGCCAACTTGCGCGACCAGCCCTATTACAATACCGCGCAATTCGGCAATGCAGGCGACCCCAACGGCAATCTCATCCTGAGCACGGACAACCCCTATCTAAGCGCCGCCGACCGCCAAACCATCATCAACAATCTGGTGGCCGCAGACGCCGACCCCAGCACCTTCTATATGGCCCGCGCCAACACGGATCTCGCCACCGGCGCCTTTCGCACCACCACCAACGTCTATCGCGTCGTAGCGGGGCTGGAGGGCGACTTCTCGGCGCTTAACCGCACCTTCAACTGGGACGTGACAGGTACCTACGGCAAGTCGGAAACCTCGAACGAGGACCGGCAGGTGGTGACCCAGAACCTCTTCAACGCCATCAACGCAGTGCGGGATAGCAGCGGCAACATCGTCTGCGCCCCCGGCTACACCAACGCCGCCATCGCCACGCTGAGCGGCACCTGCGCGCCGTTGAACATCTTCGGTATCAACCACGCCAGCAAGGCGGCAACGGACTACATCACCGCTATCGCCGACCCCAGCCAAGACAATGCCCAGTACGACGTGCTGGCCAACATCAGCGGCAGCATCGTCACTTTGCCCGCCGGCGACGCAAAGTTTTCGCTGGGCTATGAATACAGGCGCGAGACGACGGCCTTCGACCCCGGTGCGTTCTATTACGGACAGCCCAACGGCGACGGCACCCGCACCCAATTCGGCAACAGCATTCCCATCGACCCGGTGGCAGGCGAGTACCACACCAACGAAGGTTTCGGTGAGGTGAACATCCCGGTGGTGGCGCCCAACATGGCAGTGCCGCTGGTTTACAGCTTGGAACTGCAGGGGGCGGCACGCTTCGTCGACAACAGCCAGACCGGCACCTTCTGGTCCTACAGCGGTGGCGGCACCTACCAGCCCATTCGCGATATCACCTTGCGCGGCAACTACACCCGCTCCTTCCGCGCCCCGGCAGTGACCGAGGCCTATAGCCCCACTGGCCAGATTTACACTACCGCCGACGACCCCTGCGACCAACGCTACATTACCGGCGGCCCCAACCCGGCCAACCGCGCCGCAAACTGCGCCGCCGCCGGCATCACCCAGCCCTTCACGTCCGACATCGTCGACTTCACCAGCCCAGGCACCAGTTCCGGCAACCCACACCTGCAGAACGAAATCGCCGACAGCTGGACGGTGGGCACGGTGCTGCGCCCCCGTTACACCCCCGGGCTGACGCTATCCGCCGATTACATCAGCATCGACATCACCAATGAAATCGCACAACTGAGCGCCACCGACTTGCTGGACGCCTGCTATGACGGCGCCCCCGGCAATTCGTTCTGCGGCACCTTCGTGCGCGATGGAAGTGGGCAGGTAACCTCGGTAGCCGAGGGCTACTACAACGCCGCCATCGAAAGCTTCAAGGCCCTGCAGGCCGAACTGGACTATGCGTTCAACCTAGAGGACGTGGGCCTGCCAGCCAGCTATGGTGCCATCGACTTCAGCGTCAATTACCTGCACACCTTCAGCCATTATTATAAGGTGGGTACTGGTGATAAGCAGTACACGGTAGGTGCGGTGGAAGAGCCCCGCAACAACTTTACCGCCAACATCAACTACAAGAATGGCGGGTTCGATTTCCTTTGGCAGACCCAATACTATAGTGAAACCCGCCTCAACGTGAACACGCCGCTATCCAACTACCAGTACCCGGTCATGGATCCGTACGTGATGTACAATGCCTCGGCCGGCTACGAGTTCGAGGGCGGCTATCGCATACGCTTCCTGGTGGATAACGTGCTGAACTCCCACGTTCCCTTCCCACAGGCGGGCTATACGGGGGCGAGCGGCACGGCCCTTCCCCGCTACTACAGCGCCGTCCTGGGACGGTACTATCGGCTGACGGCCGGCTACAAGTTCTGATCCGCCGGCAGTTCGGAGTCGTGAAAAGGCCCGTCCCCAGTGTCCCGGGGGCGGGCCTTTTCTTTTATAGAATCGGATCGACGCAGCGCACACCCGGCCGAATCCACATCGGTGATCCGGTGCCGATGGCAGGCTTGACCCATCTCAGGGTAGACAAATCGAAGCCGGAATAGGATGCTGGCAACACATCATTCGGGTTGCCGACAAACACTCTTTACGCGCATAAAAGTAGCATCATGACGCCCCGCCCCCTGTCCCCCCTGTCGGCTGTGCCGGCCGCCGCGCTGAGGTTCCTGGACCTCGGCCGGGCCCGGCGCATGCCGCGCGGATGGGCTTGGCTGGTGTTGGCGGCGGTGTTGCTGCGCGGGCTGATCCCTGTCGGCTACATGGTCAACACCGGTGGCGGGCCGGCACCCTTCATGCTTTGCCCCGGCGTGCATGACGTGCTGGTCCAGGTGATGGCCCCCCAGGATGCCCCGATGCCGCCCGCCTTCGTGGCGCACGCGCATCACCATCATCCCGATGCCGAGCCCGGCGGCCTGCTGATGCCATCGGGTCATGCCGGCCATCACGACCACCGGCCGGGCGGCGACCAGGACCATATGGGGCCCTGCGCCTTCGCCGCCCTCGCGGCGCTGGCCGTCCCGCTGCTGCTGCTGATCCTGGCGCTGCCCACGCGGCAGGCGCGGCAAAACTGGCGGCCCAGTACCCGGGCCCGCCATTTCACCTCGCGCCTGCCCGGCACGCCCGGCGCCCGCGCCCCGCCCCTGGCCGCCTGAGCCCGGGGGCCCCCCGCGTTCCAGCGGCCTTCCCACCCCCAGGCATCCCCGACATCGATCGCCGTCCGGCCCCTTTCCGGGGCCGGCGACGGCACCCCTGTCCTGAACGGCCGTGTCCCGCGCCGCCCGGCACCGTCCCGGGCCGCCGCCGGCCGTCCCCCGAAGGGATTGCCTTCATGGTATGCCTATCCCGGCGCCCGTCGCGCCGCCCGCTCACCGCCGCCATCGCCTTGGGCGTCGGCCTGCTGGGCATGGTTCCGTCCACCTCGTCCCTGGCCGCCCCGGCGCCGGATGTCGATTCCGACCTTGACCTTGCCACCAACCCCATCGTCATCACCGCCGACCGGCCGGCACTGGAGAAATACGCCGCCCCCCAGACCAGCGTCGGCGTCACCGGCGCCACGGTCATGGAAACGCAGAACGTCCTGGACAGCGAGGACGCGCTGAAATACCTGCCCAGCCTGTTCCTGCGGAAGCGTAACAACGGCGACACCCAGGCCGTCCTGGCCACCCGCACCTGGGGCGTCAACTCCAGCGCCCGCACCCTGGTCTATGCCGACGACGTGCTGATCTCGGCCCTGATCGCCAACAACAACACCATCGGCGCCCCGCGCTGGGGCCTGGTGGCGCCGGAGGAGATCGCGCGGGTCGATGTGCTGTACGGCCCTTACTCCGCCGCCTATGCCGGCAATTCCATGGGCGGGGTGGTGCAGATCACCACCCGCACGCCGGAGAAACTGGAGGCTGATGCCCGCCAGTCGGAAGCGGTGCAGAGCTTCGGCCTGTACGGCACGCACAAGGACCTGGTGACCTCGCAGACCAGCGCCCATATCGGCGACCGCATGGGGCGGTTCACCTGGTCGCTCAGCGCCAACTACCAGAACAGCGACAGCCAGCCGCTGAGCTTCGTCACCAACGGCAAGGTGCCCACCGGCACCAGCGGCACCTTCCTGGCGCTAAACAAGACCGGGGCCGTGGCCGACGTCGTGGGTGCCAGCGGCCTGCTGCACACCCAGATGGCCAACGCCAAGCTGAAGCTGGGGTATGACCTGTCGCCGGTCTGGCGCCTGAACTACACGCTAGGGTATTGGCAGAACGACGCCACGTCGGACGTGCAGACCTATTTGCGCGACAGCGCCGGCGCCGCCACCTTCGCCGGCCTGTCCGGTTTCGCCAGCGGCAAGTACAGCCTGTGGCAGAGCCATCTGGCGCAGAGCGTCACCCTGCGCAGCGACAGCAAGGGGCCCTGGGATGCGGAGGTGACGGTCAGCCATTATCAGATGCTGGACGACATCCAGCGCACCCCCACCGGGGTGAGCGCCAATGGCACCAACTTCAGCGCCGCCGGTCGCATCGCCCGCATGGACGGCACCAACTGGACCAACGTGGACGCCAAGGCGCTGTGGCGCACCACGCCGTCCAATACCGTCAGCGCCGGCCTGCACGCCGACCAGTATGAGCTGGTCAACCCCACCTACAACACCGCCACCTGGCAGGGCGGCAGCGACCAGGGCCAAAGCCTGTACAGCAGCGGCCGGGGCAAGACCCAGACCCTGGCCCTGTGGGCGCAGGACGAATGGACCTTCCTGCCCGACTGGACCGTCACCTTGGGCGGCCGGCTGGAGCGCTGGCAGGCCTTCGACGGCTATAACTACAGCGGCGGCAAGGGGGTGGAGCAGCCGGACACGGAAAGGGGCGCCTTCTCACCCAAGGCGACCCTGACCTGGACGCCCGACACCGACTGGCACGTCACCGCGTCGTTCGGGGAGGCCTACCGCTTTCCCACGGTCAGCGAGCTATACCAGCTGGTGCAGACCGGCACGACCTACACGGCACCCAACGCCAACCTGAAGCCGGAGCGGGTGTTGAGCGGCGAGCTGGCGGTGGAACGTGCCTTCACCGATGGGCCCCTCGCGGGCGGGCGGGTGCGCCTGTCGTTGTTCCAGGAGAACACCCGGGACGCGCTGATCGCGCAGACGGCCTTCCTGACAGGGTCCACGCCGGTCAGCTACACCGTGAACGTGGATGAGGTGCGCAACCGCGGCGTCGAGCTGGCCGCCAGCCAGCAGGACGTGCTGGTCAAGGGGCTGGAGCTGTCGGGCAGCGTCACCTATGTCGACAGCACCATCCTGTCCGACCCCAACTTCGCCAGCAGCGCCGGCACCACGGCCACGGGCAAGCATGTGCCCTACGTCCCGGACTGGCGCGTCACGCTGGCGGCGACATACCGGCCGGACGAGCAATGGGCCTTCACCGTTGCCGGCCGCTATAGTGGTAAGCAGTATTCGACCCTGGACAACACCGACAGCGTGGCCAAGGTATTCGGCGCCTTCGACAGCTTCCTGGTCGCCGATGTCCACATCAACTACAAGGTGCTGGACAATTTGACGCTGGACCTGGGCGTCGACAATCTCAATGATGAGAAGTACTTCCTGTACCACCCCTTCCCGGGGCGGACTTTCTTCGGCGGCCTGAAAGTGTCGCTCTGACGCCCGGTCACGTCACCCGTTTCCCCTTCATCTCAAGGATACGCCCATGACCTACCGCACCGTCGCGGCCTCCGCCGCCGCCTTCATCATCGCCGTGGGACTGGCCGGCACCGCCGCCGCCCACGCCCACCTGAAGCGTTCCGTCCCCACGGCCAGCGGCACCGTCGCCGGCCCCACCCAGGTGGAGGCCTGGTTCACCGAGGATCTGGAGCCCAAGTTCAGCACCATCACCGTCACGGGCCCCGGCCCGAACGGCAAGAAGGTGGACAAAGGCGACACCCACACCGACCCGGCCGACGCCAAGCACCTGATCGTCGGCATCGACGGGGCCGCGCCCGGCACCTACACGGTGACCTGGGCCGTCACCTCGGTCGATACCCACAAGTCCAATGGCAGCTTCACGTTTGAGGTTCAGAAGTAAGGCGTCTAAACCCATCTTATGAACACGTTGGAAACCGGCCTGGCCATCGCCCGGGCATTGCATCTCGCCCTGGCGCTGGCCGCCTGGGGCCTGCCTGCCTTCGCCGCCCTGGTCGTGGCGAAGGCGCCCGCCGGCCCCGCCCGTGAAGACCTGACCGCCACCCTGCGCCGCTGGACGCGCGGGGCGGCGGGAACAGCCGTCGTGGCCGGGCTGCTATGGTTCGCCGCGCAGGCGGCCGTGTTCGTGGGGGACGACAACCCCGCCGCCGTGCTGGGTGCGCTGGCCGCCACGGCGGCGACCCGTTACGGGCATGTCGTGTTGCCCCGCCTGGCGTTGCTGGTCGCGGCGGTGGTCCTGGAAAAGCGATTGTCGGTGCAAAGGCTGGCCGGCCTGCTGGGCCTGTCGCTGGCACTGCACGCCGGCGTCGGCCATGTCGCCGTCACCTTCGACGCCGCCAGCCTGCCGGGCCTGGCGGCGGAGGTGCTGCATCTGCTGGCGGCCGGGGCCTGGCTGGGCGGCATGGCCGGGCTGCTGCTGGCCCTGTCGCGCCCGGCGCTGGCGGCCGATCTGGCCGTGCGTTTCTCCCCCCTGGGCGTCACCTGCGTCACCCTGCTGGCCGCCACCGCCCTGCTGAACGGCGTGGGCCTGATCGGCACCCTGGCCGGCCTGATCGGCACCACGTATGGCCAGGTCGCCATCGCCAAGGCCGCCCTGTACGCCCTCATGCTGGGCTGCGCCGGGCTGAATCGCTGGCGCATCGCCCCCGGCCTCGCCCAGGGCACGGTGCCGCTGGCGCTGTTGCGCGCCTGCGTGCTGGTGGAACTGTCCCTGGGTATTGCCGTGGTGGCCTTGGCCGCCTGGCTGGCCAGCATCGTGCCGGGGGTGCACGACCAGCCGCTGTGGCCCTTCACCCGCAAGCTCAGCGGCGAGATCCTGTCCGATCCCGATTACGGCGGCCTGGCCTGGAAGGCCATCCTCCTGACCGGCCTGGGCATCCTGGGCCTGGCCCTGGCCATGCTGCCGCCCTGGCCCGGGGCTTGGCGCCGTCCCGCCCTGGCCTTGCGCCTGCCAGCCCTGGCCGCCGCCGGCATCGCCCTGTGGTTCGGCGTGCCCGACCTGGACCTGCTGACGGTGGAAGCCTTCCCGACAAGCTACTGGTCGTCCCCCACCGGCTTTACCGCCGCCTCGGTGGCGCAGGGGGCCGCGTTGTTCCCCGGCCATTGCGCCCGCTGTCACGGCGCGGGGGGCGCCGGTGACGGGCCGGACGCGGCCAAGCTGAGCATCCCGCCCGCCGACCTGACGGCCCACCATCTGCTGGACCATAGCGAGGGCGATATCTTCTGGTGGCTGAGCCACGGCATGCCCGACCCGGACGGCAAACCGGTCATGCCGGCCTTCGCGGACCAGTTGTCGGAAGATGAGCGCTGGGCCCTGATCGACTATATCCACACCCTGAACAGCGGCACGACGGTGGCGGAGGCCAAGGGCGTGTGGACCTGGGGCATGCCGGCGCCGGAACTGGACCTCACTTGCCCGGCCGACGGCGCCCTGGCCAAGGCCGGCAGCCTGGCCGACCTGGCCGGTCATCCCCTGCTGCTGGCCATCGGCTATGGCGACATCCCCGCCCAGGCCCTGGCGGCGGTGCGGGCGACGCCGGTGGTGCCGGTCATCGTCAGCACCAACCCGGACCAGGCTCCGCCCGCCTCGGCCTGCGGCAGTACCAGTCCGGAAGCGGCCGTGGCCTACCGCACCATTGGCGGCGCGCCGGAAGGCCCGCTGCTGGTACTGGTGGACAGCCGGGGCGCCCTGCGCACCATCTGGCAGGGCCCCTTCCCGGCGACGCCAGCCGCGATCGCCGTGCTGGCGGCCAAGGCGGAGGAAGCCGAACGCCATCCCTTCGCCACCGGCGGCGGCGGGCATCATCATCACTGACCGGCAGTAAGGTCAGGCGGCGCCGGTATCGGCCTTCAGTCCCAACGGGCCGCCCACGGCCTCCAGCGCCGCCACCGCGCAGATCTCGTCATTGTCGGAGGTATCACCGGACACCCCCACGGAGCCGACGATATGGCCCTCGGCATTGCGGATCAGCACGCCGCCCGGCACCGGCACCATCTTGCCATCGGCCAGTTCGATGGCGGCGGTGAAGAAGGCCGGCATCTTGGCGGCGCGCTGCGCCAGCTCGCGCCCGCCAAAGCCCATGCCCAGCACGCCCCACGCCTTGCCCGTGGCGATCTGCGGCCGCAGCAGGCTGGACCCGTCGTCGCGTGCCAGCGCAACCACGTGGCCGCCGGCATCCAGGACGGCGGCGGTTAGCGGCGCGAAGCCGCGCGCCTTGCCCTCGGCCAGGATGGCCTCAACCAGTTTCAGCGCCACGGCGCAGGTCAGGACAGTCATCGCGTTCTCCCTCAAGGCGACCTATTGGCCTGCACTGTGCCATAGGCCCAGCTCGGCAGCACGATCGCGGGTGTAGACGTCGGTCCATTTCAGGCTGCTGAGGTGGGTGACCTTGTACGGATCATAGCGCCGCGCCTCCACCGCAACCGCCACGCCGCCGATGTGGACCGCCGTGACGGCGCCCGGCCGCTGCAGCACGGCAATGTCGGCCAGCGGATCACCGTCCACAAAGATGAAGTCCGCCCGCCGGCCGGCGTCGATGGCGCCCAGGGTGTGCCCGCGCGGCATGGCGCGGGCGGAGACGCTGGTGGCTGCCCGCAAGGCCTGGGCGGGCGTGAAGCCCAGCCAGTCCACCAGGATCTCGATCTCCCGCGCATGCCATTCGCCATAGGGGGTGACGGCGAAGCCGCTGTCGCTGCCGGTCATGAAGGGCACACCGGCCTGCCGCATGCGGCCCAGGGTGCGCTTGGCCACCTCGATGATGCGGCGCTGCGCCCCCTGGTAGCCGGAACCGGCGGTGGGCTCATGCGGCTGCCCGAATTCCACGTTGTTGCGCAGGAAGGTCAGGGTCGGGCTGACATGGCTGCCCGACTTCACCATCGCCTCGATGCATTCATCATCGGCGAAGAAGGCGTGGTTGATGACATCCACGCCGGCCCGGGCGGCGTACAGCACCGCCTCTTTGCCATAGGCGTGGGTCACCACCTTCTTCCCCAAGCGGTGGGCCTCCGCCACCATGGCGCCGATCTCGTCCTGCGTGAAGGCGGCGATGTGGGTGCCGTCCTCGCGGAAGTGGGTGCCGTCCATGGCGATCTTGATGACGTCCACCCCGGCCTTGGCCTGGCGCCGTACCTCCTCGATCTGGGCGTCGCGGGTGGTGCACAGGCGGCCGGTGACATAGTCCGGCGTGCCGACATGCTCGGGAAACCAGTCGTTCAGGCTGTGCCGGTTGGCGATGACGCAGCTGCTGGCGGCGATGCGAGGACCGGTGAACAGGCCGGCGTTGATGGCGTCGCGGACGGAGATGCTGCAGTTGCCGGCATCGCCCGGCACGACGATGGAGGTGTAGCCCGCCGCCAGCACGCGCTGGGCGAAGAACAGGCCGCGCAGGGCCCGGAACTCCGGCGTGCCCCAAAAATCGATATCCTCCTCGCTGCGGGCGTTGCCGAACACGATGTGGGTATGGGCGTCCACCAGCCCCGGCATGACGAAACGGTCGCCGGCGTGGAGCACATCATCATCCGGACCCGGTGCCGGCGCCTCGGCAGTGGGGCCGATATGGGTGAACAGGCCGTCCTCGATCACCAGGGTCTGGTCGGCGCGCGATCCATCCTCCAGCCCGGTGAACAGGCGGCGGCAACGGACGAAGGTGCGGGGCATGGCTGCGGTCTCCCTCCCGGCGGCGCCCTCTTGGCGCGGCCGGGCCTCTCCCTCTGGGTCTTGTTTGGTTGTGTCTTGTTTGGCGACCACGCTAGGCGGGCCGATGGGCCGTGGTGAAATGGATATTTCCGCTGCGGATCTATTGGCGGCGTCCATAGATGCTGACCCTTCCCCGCGCCCGACCCATCGGTTTCGTCCATACATCAGCATGGAAAGGAACGGTTTTCGTTAAAGGCGGCCACCCCCTAAGGTTCAGGCTGGATCGCCCCACGGGAGAGGGCGGAATCCTACTCGGGAGACGAACGCCTCATGAATATCATCGGACCGGACGCCCTGGTGTTCGGTGTCGACGATGTCGACGCCTGCAGCCAGTACCTGACGGATTACGGCCTGAAGCCGGCCGGTGACGGCCGGTTCGAGGCGCTGGACGGTACCTGCGTCATCATCCGCGCCGCCGACGACCCCCGCCTGCCGCCGGCCATCGGCCCCGCCCCCTCGATCCGCGAGATCGTCTATGGCGTGGGCGACGCGGCGACGCTGGAGGCCATCGCCGCCGAGCTGTCCAAGGACCGTGAGGTGCGCCGGGGCGAGGGCGGCAGCGTGCACGCCGATGACGACTCTGGTTTCCATCTCAGCTTCGCGCTGACCATCCGCCGGCCCTACACCGCCCCGGCCGACCTGACCAACGCCCCCGGCCATCCGCCCCAGCGCGGACCCAACCTGCTGGGCATCGATTGGGACATGAAGGTCGAGCCGCGCACCCTGTCACACGTGGTACTGTTCGTTCCCAATATGGAGCAGGCGGAGGCATTCTATGTGAACCGCCTGGGCTTCCGCCTGACGGACAAGTTCATCGGCGTGGGCCCCTTCCTGCGCCCGGCGGGCACGGAGGACCACCACACCCTGTTCCTGATCCAGACGCCGCCCTTCATGAAGGGGGTGGAGCACTTCACCTTTCACCTGGGCAGCGGGACGGAAGTGCTGTACGCCGGCACCCAGTTCGAGGCCAAGGGCTACACCACCTTCTGGGGCCCCGGCCGTCACTACTTTGGGTCCAACTGGTTCTGGTACTTCAACAGCCCTCTGGGCTGCCATGTGGAGTACGACGCCGACATGGACCTGCACGACGACACGTGGGAGGCCCGCCACCGTCCGCCGGGGGCGGACAATTCCCAGCTGTTCCTGTTCACGGCGCGGGAGAAGTGGTTCCCCAGCGGTCCGCCGCCCAAGGGCGGCGCGCACTAAGGTGGCCGCACTTTCTCATACCCCCGGGGCGCCGGCCCCGGGGGACACCCGCACCCCGCTGTGCGCCCTGGATGCCTTGCCGCCGGTGGGCCAGGCGCGGGGCTTCGACCCCGCCAAATCCGGCCGTGACACGGTTTTCGCGCTGCGCCGCAGCGACGGCATCCGGGTCTACCGCAACCACTGCCCCCACCAAGGCGTGCCGCTGGAATACCGCAAGGACCGCTTCCTGTCCGGTGACGGTCAGCGCATCCTTTGCTACGCCCACGGCGCCCATTTCGAAGCCGACACCGGCCTGTGCACCGACGGGCCCTGCCGCGGTATGTCGTTGGCATCCTTGCCCTTGGTCATCGAGGACGGCTGGCTTTACCTGGCCGTGGCCCTGGACAGCCCCCTCTTGCGCTGATCCCCCTGCCCATCAGCGTCACGGCACGGTCATATCCCGTTCAGCCGAAGGCGAAATGTCGCATCCCCAACCCTAAGTCGCGTCCCGTACGCTTTCCCCAAGAGCAAGACGTGCTGCAAGCGCGAAACGGGCAAATAGGGATAAATCACCACGAAGCGACCCAGAGCGTATCGAAACGATAATCTGGGAGACTTCATATGGGATTTTGCGGCAGTGCGCGGTGTTCCGCGCATGAATGGCGACGCGCGCGCGTTTTTACTGCGCTGACTCTTCTGGCCGGCACGGCGCTGACCTCGATTCCGATGTCATCCGGGGCCTGGGCCGCGACGGCACCCGCCGACGCGGACAACCTCAGCGAGATCATCGTCACGGGCACGCGCCGTATCGATCGCTCGGTGGCCGACAGCCCCTCCCCCGTCGATGTCTTCACGCCAGAGGACCTGGAACGCCAGGCCGGCAGCGACACGCAGGACCTGATCCGCACCCTGGTGCCCTCCTTCAACGTCGGCCATTTCTCCAGCGACGACGGCTCGGGTATTGTGCGCCCGCCCACCCTGCGCGGCCTGCCACCGGATGAGACCCTGGTGCTGATCAACGGCAAGCGCTTCCACCGCTCGGCCCTGGTGCAGATCGCCGGCGACGCCCAGACCTCGGGCTCGCAGGGTGCCGACCTGAACCAGATCCCGGCCATCGCCATCAAGCAGCTGGAGGTGCTGCGCGACGGCGCCTCCGCCCAATACGGGTCAGACGCCATCGCCGGCGTCATGAACTTCACCCTGAAGGATGCCGCCGACGGCGGCAGCGTCATCGTGCAATGGGGCCAGGACTATGCCGGCGACGGCGCCACCGGCCACATCCAGGTGAATTCCGGCCTGCCCCTGGGTGACCGGGGCTTTGTCAACATCAGCGCCGAATACCAAAAGAACGACCCCACCGACCGGGGCGTGGAGCGCAGCGACGTCACCGACCTCAAGGCGTCGGGCTACAACCCCGGCCCCAAGGGCTATCCCACGCCCAACCAGCGCTGGGGCGACAACGCGGTGGAGGCGGAGCGCCTGTTCATCAACAGCGGCGTCGACCTGACCGACAACTCCAAGATCTACCTGTTCGGCAACTTCGGCCACAGCAACGAGAAGGAAAGCTTCTACTACCGCGACCCGGTCAGCAGCTGGCTGGGCACGACCTTCCCGCTGACCAGCGGCGGCAATTTCTCCTGGGCCAGCGTCTACCCCGGCGGCTACCACCCCTGGTTCTATGGCGACATCCTGGATAGCAGCATCACCGGCGGCTACAAGACCACGCTCAAGTCCGGCCTGATCATCGACGCCAGCGCCAGCTACGGCCGTGATGAGGTGCGCTACAACCTGACCAACACGGTCAACCCCTCGCTGGGTCCCATCAGCCCCACCCAATTCTACGTGGGCACCCAGACGCAGGAGGAGACCGACCTCAACCTGGACCTGACCTACCCGGTCCACATCGATTGGCTGGCCAGCCCCCTGACCCTGGCGGGCGGCGCGGAATATCGGCGCGAGACCTATACCATCACCCCCGGCGACGCGGCCTCGTACACCTCCGGCGCCTATGCCGCCTACGTGCCGGTGGGGTCCAACGGCATGCCGGGCTTCACCCCCACCGACGCCGGCCAGTTCCCACGCAGCAACTACGCCTTCTACGCCGACGCCGAAGCGGACGTGATCAAGGACCTGAGCCTGGGCTTCGCCTTGCGCTATGAGGATTTCAGCGACTTCGGCAATACCACCAACTGGAAGGTCACCGGCCGCTATCAGCTGACCGACTGGGTGGCCGTCCGCTCCTCCGTCAACACCGGCTTCCGCGCGCCGACGCCGGGCCAGGAGAACGTGTCCAAGGTCACCACCATCTTCCAGAACGGCAACCCGGTAGAGCAGGGCACCTACCCCGTGGGCAGCGCCATCGCCCGCTATTACGGCGCCCAGGCGCTGAAGCCCGAGACCTCGTTCAACATCGCCGGCGGCCTGGTCTTCGACCTGCCCTACAAGGTCAACCTGACCGTCGATTACTACAACATCAAGGTCGAGGACCGCATCGGCATCACCAGCACCTATTCGGTGACGGCGGCCGACATCGTGGCCCAGCCGGCGCTGGCGGCGGTGGGCGTGGGCGGCCAGGTGAACTACTTCGCCAACGGCTTCGACACCCGCACCCAGGGTGTGGACATCGTCGCCAACAAGACCTTCGACCTGGACACGGCGGGCGAGTTGCACGCCACGGCGGCCATGAACATCAACCACACGGTCGTCACCAAGTACAACCCCACCGTCATCGGCCTGGGCCAAGTGCAGGACCTGCAGAACGAAAGCCCGCACTACCGCGCCACGCTGACGGGCGTGTGGGACATCGGCAAGTTCAGCATCCTGGGCCGCGCCAGCTATTTCGGCGCCTGGGAGGACAACGTCAGCATCTGCGGCACCACCTGCCTGGGCCAGAACTTCGACCCCGCCTGGATCTTCGACGCCGAGGTTTCATACAAGGTGCTGGACGACCTGACCGCCAGCATCGGCGGCCAGAATGTGGGCGACAAATACCCCGCCAAGATCCGGCCGGAGTTCGGCACCTATGGCGTGGGCCAGCAGTACTCCTTCAGCAGCCCCTACGGCTATGACGGCGGCTATTATTATGTGCGCCTGAAATACGATTTCTGACGACAGGAACCGCCCCGCCCCGAACGTACCATCGGGATGGGGTGATCGTTCCCCAGTTCCCTTCCTCGGGTTGGCCCCCTGGAAGGCACCTCGGGGCCGCCGGACTTCCCGCCGGCGGCCCTTTTTTGGGTGACGGAAATTGCGGGGCGCATCGGGGAAAGGAAGCCCCAACCTTCGACAAGGGAAATGGCTCGAACTCCGACTGATCGGCACCCGATACCCGGTGAAGTCGTATTGAATGAGGCCAATCTCAAAACGCTGTTAACGATACTCATTCGTTTATATTTTAAATTGGCATTGATTTACGTATGAAACCCCACAATAAACATATCCGTTGGTATATGATCAAGACAATTAACCATTTTCCTTTGATCTGGATCACCTTATAACGTTCCTACATATGTATTTTTCCCTGGATAGACGCCGACTTCGCCGGCCCACTTAATCCGGGAGCTGCCATGCGCTTTAAGTCCTTACAAACCAAGATCAGTTTACTTTCCGCGCTGTGCGTCTTGGGGGCAACGGGCGCCCTGGTTGGCTATGGACTGGTCGCGTCCAGCAACACCAAGGCCTTCGTTGGCGAGCAAGTCGGGGAGCTGACCGATAGCAAGACGCGGGAGGGCCTGCAAACCCTGGCCTCCACCCAAGCCGGCATCATCCGCTCCACGCTTGACGGGGCGTTCGACAGCGCCCGTGACATGGCCCGCGCGTTCGAGGTGCTGGCCGACGCCCAGGACAAGGTCGGCACCGCGCCGGCCCTGCGGCGCGCGCAGTTCAACGCCGTCCTGCTGAATGTCCTGAAGGCCAACCCCCGGTTCAACGGGACCTACAGCGCCTGGGAACCCGATGCCCTGGACGGCCAGGACACCGCTTTCAAGGACAAGCATGACGTGGGTTCCGATGCCACGGGACGTTTCCTGCCCTATTGGACGCGCGACGCTTCAGGCCACATCGCCATCCAGCCGCTGGTGGAATACGACAGCCACGCGCTGCATCCCAATGGCGTCATGAAGGGCGGATGGTATATAGGGCCGCAGGGCGGCGGCGGCGAAAGCATCCTGGACCCCCTGCCCTATATCGTACAGGGCAAGAGCGTGTATCTGGCCACCATGTCGGTGCCGATCATGATCGACGGCAAGTTCCGCGGCGTCGCCGGTGCCGACTTCGACCTGGCGTTCGTGCAGCAACTGGCCGAACAGGTGAAGGCCTCTGTCTTCGGTGGCAAGGCGTCGGTCACCATCATCAGCCACATGGGCCTGATCGTCGCGTCCAGCGAGCATCCCGACGCCATCGGCAGTTCCTTCGAGCGTTTCGACCACAACTGGCAGGCCGATCTGGCGGTGATCCAGGCCGGCAAGCAGCAGGTGACGATGGACGCGGCGTCCAACTCCATCAAGGCGTTCGCCCCCATCACCCTGGGCCGGACCAAGACGCCCTGGTCCGTGCTGGTGGACGTGCCGCGGGCGGTGGCGATGGCGGAGGCGACGGCCCTGGACAGCGCGCTGCAGCAGCGCGGCAACCGCGACACGGCGCTGCAACTAGTCGTGGCCTTGGCCATCGCCGCCGGCGCCGTCGGCGGCATGTGGTTCGTCGCCCGCGGCATCGCCCGCCCCATCCGCGCCAGCGCCCACTTCGCCGAGGATGTGGCCGCCGGCCGGGCGGACAAGGATCTGGTGGTCGATCAGCTGGATGAGACCGGAACCCTGGCGCAGGCCCTGAACAAGATGGCGGCCGACCTGAAACGCGCCGAGCAGGAACGGGGCGCCATGCAGGCCGCCGCCGAGGCGGAGCGGCGCGAAACCTTGAGGCGGATGGCAGGCGAGCTGGAGGCCAGCGTCAAGGCGGTGGTGGCCAGCCTGAGCGGTGCTGCCCACCAGATGGGCGGTGCCGCCACCAGCATGACCGCCACGGCGGACCAGACCAATAGTCAGGCCAACCTGGTGGCCGAAGGCTCGCAGGAGGCCAGCGCCAACGTGCAGACAGTCGCCGCCGCCACCGAGGAACTGTCGGTCTCGATCAAGGAGATCGCCAGCCAGGTGGCCAAGTCCACGACCATCGCCACGGACGCGGTACGCACGGCGGACGCGGCCAACGTCCAGATCATGGGCCTGACCACGGCGGCCGAGAAGATCGGCAACGTGGTGGAGCTGATCTCCTCCATCGCCGGGCAGACCAACCTGCTGGCACTGAACGCCACCATCGAGGCGGCGCGGGCGGGTGATGCCGGCAAGGGCTTCGCCGTCGTGGCGTCGGAGGTAAAAAGCCTGGCCAACCAGACCGCCAAGGCGACCGATGAGATCGCCCAGCAGATCGCCAACATGCAGCAGGTGGCGCGGGAATCCGCGACCACCATCCAAGGCGTGGGCCGGGTGATCGAGGAAATGCGCGGCATCACCACAGGCATCGCCTCGGCGGTGGAGGAGCAGAACGCGGCCACGGCCGAAATCGCCCGCAACGTTCAACAGGCGGCCAGCGGAACGCAGGAAGTCACGGTCACCATCCAGGGCGTCACCCAGGCCGCCGCCGACACGCGGGAGGCGGCAAGCCAGGTCATGAAAGTCTCTGGCGAAATCTCTCACGAAACCGGGCGCTTGGGTCAGGCTGTCGACGGCTTCCTGGCCAAGGTCCGCGCGGCGTGATGGGAGGGCGGCATGTCCGGCCTTGAGCTCCGCCGAAAACGGATCCAAGGCCGGACCGCCCATTCCTGGCAACAGCGCCGTTTGCCTGGAGCGGCAGCGGCGTCAGTTCTTGCGGCGCTGTTCCGCCTCCCGCCAGGCGCTGTCCACATGCGTGGATGCCTCGCGGCCACGGTAAAGCAATGACACCTCGTGGCGATGATAGATGCTGTCCTGTTGCCGCACAGCCGACAGCCAGTTGAACGATCCTTCGACGATCCATTGATCATCTACCGCCAATGTTTTGTTGTGCGCGCCCGTCAACGCCCAAAGTTCCACGCCGGCGGCCCCGAGCATCTCAAGCGCCTTCGCGGCACGGGGGTACAATTTTTGGCCGGCGCCACTATTCAAATCCGCGTCATAAGCGACAACAATCTTGGGCCCGCCCCGACGCGACGCCAGCAAAGGCGCAAGTCCATCCGCCTCGATCGCGGCATGCGATAAATAGGGGGAAATAACCAGGAGCCGCTCACGAACCTCGGTAATAGCCTGGCGTAGCGTAGAGCAATGGGTGGCTAGATCGCTCAAACGCTCCAGGTCTGACAATGGACGCGCGGCGATTCCACCCACAGGGTCGATATCGGCGATCTCATTCTCGGGCGCGGAGAATAGGTGGCGCGCCAAGAGGCCTGACGGCAGTGACGGCTGACTTGGGTTGAACAGCCGCAAATCGCCGAACACCAGGAAACTCTGCCGTGCGCGGGACACGGCGACATTGAGCATGTTGACACCGCGGTCGAAGAACAACCCCCCAGTCGTCCCGTCGTCGGCCCCATAGACAGGAGAGAATAGAACGATATCCCTTTCCGCCCCCTGAAGCGTATGCACCGTGCCCACCGTAATATCGTCCCCATCCAGGCCGGCAGCGCTCAGTGCCCGGCTCAGGATGGAAATCTGCGCCTTGAAGGGGGTAACAATGGCGACGATGGCACCCAGCACAGTCACACCATGCTGGTCCAGCAGTGCCTTACGGCGACGCTTCAGCCAATTAGCGATGACCATCGCCTCATCGGCATTGATCCGACTGAGACCAGAGCGCGAAGGACGGCCACGAACATGTGCATAGCCCAGTGGTGGCAGTGGATAAGGCGCGTCTTCACGCATGGGGCGAAGCCGACCGCGATATGCCAACTCGTTGCAATAAGCGATCACGGGCTTCCGGCAACGCCAATGCTCTTCCAGGAACAGCCCCTGGTGCGGCTTCGCCGAGAAGGTCGTGGCGGACTGGGCCATCGCCATCATCGACCCCTCTGACGCCAGCATGCCGGCGCCGCGCAGCGCATCGCCGTCCAATTGGAACAGCGCGAGATTCCCACCGTCGATGTCTGCATTGACGCCCCAGACCGGTTCCAATTGCAAGGTGTCGCCAACCACCAAGGCCTTGCGCGCGAACGCGAAAAGGCAAGCACCGACCTGGGGGGGCACCTGGCCCGCCTCGTCAACGATCAGCAGGTCGATGAAACTAAACAATCGCCGGGTGTCACCGTTGTAATAGTCCAACAGCCGGGGCGCGGTGAACGCGGTGGAGACGAGGCAAGGGGTTAACTTGGCGAACCGGCGCCACCGGCGTTCGCACACATCCCGGCTTCGGCCCGTGAAAGTCTTGTCATTGCGCTCCAGCGCCTGGCCCACCTCGATGAGCCAGCGGCCTTCCCAATAGCGGCCAGCCAAGTGGAACAGCTCGGGCCGAACCTGCGTATCCAGTGCCGCATCGACGACCGAGGCACTGGCAAGCGCTGCTTCTGGTGGCAGAGTCGGCAACAAGTCGGCAACTGCGGCGACCCAGCAGTCCCAAGCGGAGAGTGCCGCCGTGTTGGCGGCCATAGCCGCGGTGACCAGCCGGATCCGCTCTGCGAGCCAACGCCGCAAAGATGTGGCGTCCAGAACAGTATCCCAATCCCAGGCGGGGTCCGCCAAGCCATGGACCTCGAGGTATCCATAAGCCCGCATCCACAGCCGGCGCTTGACCGGCGGCAACCATGAAAGAAGCGATTCGATCAGCGACCCCTCGACCAGGTGCACCGCGTGACCGCCATGCTGGCGTAATTCGTCCATTTGTCGGCGAAGGGTCGCCGCCTGCAGCCGCAACGCCTTGATGGCCTCAGCCGTCACCGCCCCATAGGCGCCCACCATCGCCTGGGCCGCTGCGCGCCGAGGTTCCAAGGCCTTGACCGCCTCGACTTTCGCGGTGAGGGCGGCGCGCAACGTCGCCACCGCCTCCGCCATGTTCGCAGGTGATTTGCCGGCCCATTGCGTAAACTGCGCGCGCCAATGGGGTTCGGCCCGATTAATATAGTCCTGGGTTTCCATCGCTCCTGGCAAGCCTGCCCATGGCTGGCCATTCTGCGGGCACCAAGCCGCCGCCAACCCCGTGCGCAACCCGTTTTTGACCTCACGTTGGGAGGGCAGGTAGAGCCCATATTGCGTTAGGTCCGGCAGCCAGCGGCGGACAAGGTGTGACCCCGATAGCGCATGCCCGTCCGGCAAGGCGGCCCGCTCAAAGCAATCCAATATATTGGTGATGGCCTTATTGTTGGTCGAGCTTGCCAAGATCACCGGTGGCTCACCCCCGTCAACCAGCGCGCTTTCCACCCAGATCGACGCCACGGCGCTCTGTATGAAAGTCGTTTTTCCGGTTCCAGGGGGACCATTCAATGCCAGGACGTCACCGTCAGCAAGGGCAAGAAAGGCGCCCAAGGCCTGCCGCTGGCTAGGATTTAGCGGAAAGGCGCCCCCCATTTCACCCAGGTGGCGGGCAGCGCGGGCTGTCTCGACATCCAGGCAATTGGTGATCTCACGCGGCGGCGGGGGTGCCGCCAGACGCGCAAGCAGAGGCGGCGCTTCTTCCGGGGTGTCTATCAGCACCTCATACACAGCGCGGATCGCGCTGGTCGTATCCACGGGCGGCTTGCCTAAGGCGACGAAGGCGGTCTGCTGATCAACGTAGCGATCCGGAACCCACGCCCCTGGCCGACCACCGAATAGGCTGTCGCACATGGCCATGGCATAGCCCCAGACAGCGGCCCAGTCACTGCCAGCCTCGGGAGGGCGATTATTGTCGAGGTGGCTGTCCAGCGCCTCCACCGTGGTAAAGACGGGGACGGCGGAAGCCAATGGCATCATCACGGCCCGGTCCACCAACGGCGGGTCATTCGTCGGCTGCAGCAGCCCCTCCCGGTTCACGCGGCCATACAGCCAGAGGGGCACGCGGTAGCGCTTGAGAGTGCTGTAGCTGTCGGAATGGTCTTTCTCGGGCTCCAGCACCTGCGGCGCGATCACCACGGCCACAGTTTGCAGTTCTTTCTTTTCCTTATCCGAAAGCCCCGTCTCCGCCTTGTGCCAGATTTCCGTCAGCGCGTTACCGTCGATCCGACCCTGGGCCAGCGCTTCGCGGGAGCAAGCCAGAAGGTCAAGCGACTGCGGATCGATAAGCCGCAAACTATCCAGCAGCGCCGCGCGCCAATAGCGGAGAAGAGCAGGAAGCTGAAACGCCATGGCCGAACCGTTCAGAAAGTCGAAATCGTGCAGCCCCTGATAGCCTTTGCCCCGTCGGGCGCACAAGCAGATATGCCCTCAATACGAGTGTAGTCACACCCCCAGGCAACCCGAAAGGGGGCAAATCATAGGTGCGGATTGTGACACCGCATCATCACCCAAACCGTTAGCGTTCCATCGCATCGTTCGATTTCCCAAATAGCTTCCTCCGCGTCAGGGTGCTTGCCGTGCGTATCGCTGATGCCTGCGGCGGCGGTGGACGGCGGGAGGAAAATCGAGAATAGGGGCCGAATGGTCCCCTGACCGGGTGCCACGGCGCCCATATCGTCCCCCGTGGTCCAACCGGACACCCCAGGCCCAGCGCCCCTTTCGCGACCAGAGGCCAGGACCCCATGTTCGAATACTTCCCCAAGAATTACGTCTGGAACCTGTCGGTGGACATCGCCATCGAGTCCGGCGCCCAGATCGGCGAGATCGACGAGATGTGCCGGCCGCTGCGCGACTCCGCCGCGCGGGGCGAGGACGCGGGGACGGGCGAATTCCTGAAGCACTGGGTGGCCATGGCCGACAAGCTGGTCGACCTGGCCGCCGAGGATGAGGCCCGGGGCCGCAACTTCTCCGCCGGGACCAAGCTGCAGCGCGCGTCGCTCTATTACACGACGGCGGAGCGCATGCAGGGCCACGGCCATCCCGGCCGGGCCGACACCTACGCCAAGGCGCAGGACAGTTTTCGCCGCGCCATGGCGCTGGGCAAGGAGAACGCCGAGCGCATCGAGATCCCCTACCAGGGCGGCGTCATCGCCGGCCTTTACACCCGCGCGCCAGGCCCCGGCCGCAAGCCGGTGGTCGTCTATGTCAATGGCCTGGATAGCTGCAAGGAGCTGCTGTACTGGTCCCGCCTGCCGGAGGCGCTGTTGCGCCGGGGTGTTTCCACCCTGTGCATTGATCAGCCGGGTAGCGGTGAGGCCCTGCGCCTGCACAACCTGCCCGCCACCCACAAATCGGAGGAATGGGCGTCCAAGGTGGTGGACTGGCTGGAGACGCAGGAGGATATCGACCCCAAACGGATCGGCCTCACCGGCATTTCCCTGGGCGGCTACTTCACCCCGCGCGCCGTGGCGTTCGAGCCGCGCTTCGCCCTGGGCGTCGTCTGGGGTGCGAACCACAATTGGGCCGAGGTGCAGCACAAGCGCTTGGCGCGCGAAGGCGAGAACCCCGTGCCCCATTACTGGGCCCATGTCAGCTGGGTGTTCGGCGCCAAGGACATGGACGACTTCTTCGCCAAGGCGGAGGGCATGAATTTGAATGGCGTGGTGGAACGCATCAAGGTGCCCTTCCTGGTCACTCATGGGCAGAATGACCGCCAGATCAGCCTGGACTACGCCCATCAGACCTATGACCAGCTGGTCAACAGCCCCAAGCGGGAGCTGAAAATCTTCACCCCGCGCGAGGGCGGCATCGAGCATGTGGGCGTGGACAACATGTCCTATGGCCGCGACTACATCGCCGACTGGATCGCCGAGACGTTTGGGGAACAGGTGGGCTGATGAAACTCGCCACCCTGCCCAACGGAACGCGCGACGGCCGCTTGGTCGTCGTCTCCCGTGACCTGCGCCGTGCCGCCTACGCCGACGGCATCGCCGCCACCCTGCAGGATGCCATCGAGCGCTGGGACGAGGTCGCCCCCGCGCTGCAGGCCCTGTATGAGGCGGTGAATATCGGCCGCGACACCTTCCCCTTCGACCCCGCCCAGGCCCTGGCGCCCCTGCCCCGCGCCTGGCAGTGGCTGGACGGTTCCGCCTATCTCAGCCATGGCGAGCTGATGGCCAAGGTGTTCAAGATCGAGAACGTCCAGGGGACGGAGCCCCTGATGTACCAGGGTATCTCCGACCGCTTTCTGGCGGCGACGGCGGACGTACCCCTGCCATCGGAGGCGGACGGTATCGATTTCGAGGGGGAGTTCGGCGTCATCACCGGCGCCGTGCCCCTGGGCGTGACGGCGGAGCAGGCGTTGGCCCATGTGCGCCTGGTGGTGCAGATCAACGATTGGTCCCTGCGCGTGCTGGCACCGCGCGAGATGAAGACCGGCTTCGGCTGGGTACAGGCCAAGCCGCCCTGCAGCGTGGCCCCGGTGGCGGTGACGCCGGATGAGCTGGGGGACGCCTGGCGGGAGGGACGCGTGCACCGGCCGCTGGACGTCTGGTTCAACGGCGCCCGCTTCGGCGCGGCGGATGGGGGGGCCATGGCCTTCGGCTTCCACGAGCTGATCGCCCACGCAGCGCGCACGCGCGACCTGTGCGCCGGCACCATCATCGGCTCCGGTACCGTGTCCAACGACAGCTACCGCACCGTGGGGTCCAGCTGCATCGCGGAGCGGCGGGGCATCGAGATCCTGGACGAGGGAGAGCCCAAGACCCCCTTCATGCGCTATGGCGACCGGGTGCGCATGGAGGTGAAGCTGGCCGACGGCGCCAGCGTCTTCGGCGCCATCGACCAGCGGGTCGTGCCCGTAGTGCGCTGATCAGGGGGTGCCTTCACCCTGGCGCGGGTTGCGGGGATGCGCCCAAGGCCAACGGTAGGCGTCCTGCGGCTTGGCCGGGACGGGCGTATCCTCACGTACCAGGGGACGGTATCCGCCGCCCTGGTGCCCCAGGGCCGCCAGTTTCGCGGCCGTGTCGGCGCTGGGCATGAAGGCCTGGTCGGCCAGCGCATCCACCACCGGATAGACCGCCAGGCGTTGCAGCAGCGGGGAATTGCCCTGAACGGGTGTTCGGTGATCGGCCGTCAGCGGGCACGTGGACCCCTTGGGCAGGCTCAGCGTGCCGGAATTGGCCTGGAAGAAATAGCGCCCGGCCGTGGCCGGCGTGTGGGCGTAGAGGTCCGCCGCCATGCGCTGGTCATTCACGGTGTCGCCGTCATAGACCTGCCAGCCGCGCAGGATCCAGGACGGCAGGTGGGCGAGGTCATTGTCGCTGGTGCCATAGCTGTACCAGGGCGCCAGCATGAGGATAAAGCCGCCCCGGCTGCCCCAGCCCCGATCCACGAAGGCGCGGCTGGCCAGGAAGGGCACCGCCCCGCCGCCGAAGGAATGCCCGATGATGCCCACGCGGCTGAGGTCCATGGCCGCCCCCTCGGCCGCCACGGCCGCGGCAAAGCCATCCCACAATGCGCCATAGCGCTGGTCCTGCGTGGCGCCCAGGGTGGGATAGGGCGCGAAGACCACCACCGCCCCCCGGCTGACCAGGTGGCGGATCAGCCCTTCATAAAGGGTCCAGCGGTCGGCGCCAAAGCCATGGGCGAACAGGATCACCGGGCTGGGGCCGAGCGCCTGCGCCGGCAGAAAGACCTGCACCTCCCGCCCTGCGGCGGCGCTCGGCACGGTATGCTGGACCAGGGCATAGGGACCATCGACCCCGGCCGGCATGCCCGGCGGCAGCACCGTGCCGTCGCAAGCCGCCGGCGCCGTGTGCTTATCCCCCCGCAGCGCCTTCACCCCCTGCCGCGCCGCAAAGAAGCAACCAGTGCACAAGGGCAGCAAGGCCGCCAGCACCACCCCCTGCGCCATCAATCGCCGTACCGCCATGTCAACCCTTCCCACCCCGTCACAGCCGGTGATACGGGCGCGGGGGTGTAAAGTTTTCGGGGACAAAAGCTCACCCTCAATTAAACTGGTCTTCCAACCAGTTTGAGACCCGCCATGGCCACCGTGGGCGCATTTGAAGCTAAAACCCATTTGGCTGCGCTGCTTGATTGCGCTGCTTGATAAGGTCGAAGCGGGCGAGGAAGTAATCATCACCCGCCACGGTCGTCCCGTCGCCAAACTCAGTCCTATCGATGGTGGCAAGGATATCGCCTCAGCGAAAGCGGCAGCGTCCGCGCTGACGACGCTGCGCCATTCCATTGCGGCGAAGGACCAAACGCCCTTCGCAATGGCTGAGTTGGATGAATACCGCCTTGAAGGCCGCCGATGACCCTATGGCGCAGGCCCTGGACGCGGTCTCCAACCTCGCCCTACGCCTCTCCGTCATGATGCAATCCGTTTGGAACTGGCGTTGAGGTCGGGCCTGCCGCTCGCCACTTTGAGCACGGTGTTGCGGCAAGCAACGTCCGCCTGATGTTGCCGTAAGACCACCGTCGCCTCACTCCGCTGCCCCGCCCACACCCAGCTGCAACAGCACAGGGCCCGCCGCATCGGCGCCCAAGCGGTCGTAGGGGTTGCGCAGGGGGCAGTCGCCCAGTGACAGGCAGCCGCAACCGATGCAGGTTTCCAACTGGTCGCGAAGCTGCATCAGGCTGTCGATACGCTGCTGCAGCATGTCCTTCCAGCCGCTTGACAGGCGGCGCCAATCGGCCTGGGTGGGGGTGCGCCCGTCCGGGATGGTGCCCAGGGCGGCATGGATGTCCGCCAGGGCGATGCCGGCGCGCTGAGCCACGCGGATGATGGCGATGCGGCGTAGCACCTCTCGCGGATAGCGGCGCTGGTTGCCGGTGCTGCGGCTGGCGGTTATCAAGCCTTTGGACTCGTAGAAATGCAGGGTGGAGACGGCGACGCCGGCGCGTCTCGCCACCTCCCCCACGGAAAGTTCACGTTTCAGCTTGGGCTGAGCGGGCATGGAGTGGACCTGAACCTGAACAATGGATGAGGTTTTATAGGGCCCACCGATAAACGGGGCAAGGATGCGACGACAGGACGGGCGCCACCGCCCGCCAGCAAGCGCCTTTCGTGTCTGCGGCATCTCGCCACCGCGTCAATTGTGCAGTATATTGCCCTTAAGGCATAATCACGGCGGTCAGAAACCATTCGTTGTAAGTATAACCTACATGATCCTGTAATATCGCCGCACCGATTTTGAAATCAAATCTTAATTTGCCGCACTGCGGTAGCGTGGCTATTACCCCAGCAATTTCGTAGCCCTGGGGGAAAGAAATGCAAATCCGTCACCTGTTGGCATCGGCCGCCGCCCTGGCGCTGATGACTGGCCTGACCCTGCCGGCCTCGGCGCAGCAGGCGCCCGACGCGGTCGCCGCTGACACCGACCAGATGCAGGAGGTCATCGTCACCTCGTCCCGCCGCTCCGCGTCGGAAATCGAGCTGCCGACCCGCGAGATCCAGGCCATCATGCCCGGCGTGAACGCGGTGAAGGCCATCAACATGCTGCCCGGCGTCATTTTCCAGAACGCCGACCCGTGGGGCAACAACGAGCAGAACTCCTCGCTCTACATCCATGGCTTCAACGCCCAGCAGCTGGGCTACACCCTGGACGGCGTGCCGCTGGGCGACCAGTCCTACGGCAACTACAACGGCCTGTCGCCGCAGCGCGCCATCATCAGCGAGAACATCGGCCGCATCAGCCTGGCGTCGGGCGCCGGTGACCTGGGCACCGCCTCCACCAGCAACCTGGGCGGCACGCTGGCCGTGTTCTCCGACGACCCCAAGGCTGACGCCGGCGCGCAGGTGGAGCAGGTGTTCGGCAGCTACGACACCTTCCGCACCTTCGCCCGCATCGACACCGGCGACCTGGGCGGCGGTAACAGCGGCTACGTCTCCTTCGTGCGCCAGGACTCCCGCGCCTGGGATTTCAACGGCCAGCAGGGCGGCTACCAGGTCAACGGCAAGTTCGTGCACGCCGGTGACAAGGGCACGCTGAAGGCCTTCTTCGACTGGTCGGACAAGGTCGAGCCCAACGAGGACGCGACCTCCATCGCCGCCAACCAGGCCTACCAGCCCTATACCCGCCCCTTCCTGTACCCGGACCTGGCCAAGGCGCTGACCTACGTCGATGCCAAGGGCAACACCCCGGCGGCCCTGGGCGCCAACTATTCCAACTATTTCAGCGCGGCGCAGCGTACCGACTACCTGGGCTACGTCAGCTATGACTACCAGTTCAGCGACGATCTGGTCTGGCACAACCAAGTCTACTATCACCATGACGACGGCCGCGGCATCGTGGCCCTGCCGATCAGCGGCGCCGCCTCGGTGTTCAACGTCTACTACCCGGGCCAGAACCTGAAGACCATCCTGGGCAACACCGGCTACGGCGTGCGCACCACCGAGTACACCATCGACCGCGAAGGCGTGCGTTCCAACGCCACCTACACCCTGGGCGACCACCAGATCGAAGGTGGGGTGTGGTGGGAGCATAACGAGACCACCACCGCCCGGCGCTGGTATCAGCTGTCGCTGACCAACCCGCTGACGCCCTATGACGTGCCGGACAACGCGCTGTTCACCCAGGTGGAAAGCAAGATCACCAACGACGTGATCCAGCCCTACCTGCAGGACCAGTGGCAGGTGCTGCCGACCGTGAAGCTGCAGGCCGGCTTCAAGGCCAGCCTGCAGTTCGCCGACGGCAAGATGCCGGTGCAGCCGCTGTCCGGTTCCTACAGCGGCACCACCGTGAACCTGCCGCAGGGCCAGATCGACACCAAGGAAGGCTTCCTGCCGCAGGTCGGCGCCTTGTGGGACATCACCAGCAACGACCAGCTTTTCTTCAACATCCAGAAGAACCTGCGCCAGTACATCACCTATGGCCTGGGCGGCGCCTCGCCATGGAGCCTGGGCAGCCAGGCGGCCTTCGACCTGTTCAAGCGGACCGGCAACCCCGAAACCTCGTGGACGTATGAGGCCGGCTGGCGCGGCGACCACCCGGTGGACCTGGGCTTCATCACCGGCATCGGTGGCCAGATCAACTACTACCACGTCGATTTCAGCAATCGTCAGCTGCTGATCAGCCCGAACGCCACCCTCACCAGCTTCGTGGGCGGCGTCGGCATCCTGCAGAACGTGGGTAGCGTCACCACCGACGGCGTCGACGTGGCCGCCACCGTGCACCTGGGCGACCACTTCTCGGTCTACGATGCCCTGTCCTACAACCACTCCCAGTACGACCAGAACTATGTCAGCGGCGCCAGCACCGTGCAAACCGCCGGCAAGCTGATCCCCGGCGATCCGGAATGGATGAACCGCTTCATCGTCAGCAGCAACTACGGCGCCTTCGGCGCCAAGGTCAGCGGCGAGTACTACGGCAAGCGCTACGCCACCTACACCAACGACCTGTGGGTCCCTTCCTACTGGCAGTTCAACCTGGAAGCCAGCTACGACCTGGGCGCGATCGCCCCAGGCGTGAAGTCGTCCTCCATCGCGCTGAACGTCACCAACCTGATGGACAAGAAGGCGGCCAGCACCATCACCGTGGGCTCGGCCTCCGGCACCTACGCCATCTACCCGCTGGCCCCGCGCCAGTTCTTCGTCACCCTGAAGGCCGGGTTCTAAGCCCGCCGTCTCAGCGGCTTTGACGCGAGGGGCTGGCACGTCCGCGTGCCGGCCCTTTCCTTTACGCCTTGTATCCTTGACACCTTTTTATAAGAAAACACCGCCGAACAGGGCCCGGTACCGGGCGGGCGACCGCCGCGCCTTGACGCCCGTCCCGGCGCTAACCTAGGGTGATCGCTGAGCGTTTCGGTCCCACGTCATGCCCGGTCCGGGCTGGCCCGATGCCCGTGTGACCACGGGGACGTCCGTGGCCGTCACACGCTCCTTCCCTTCAGGAATCCTCATGGGATCGCGTGCGCCTGGGCGCATGCGCGGCGGTTCATGTCCGGGTCGGGCATGGGCGGAAAGCGGTTGGCGTGGCGGAGATGCGTGACATGGACAGCGACACCTGGGATGCCGGCCACATGGGCTGCGGCGAGCTGGTGATGCTGCTGCGCGTCCGGCTGAAAGCCATGCCCGGCGCCGTGCTGCGCGTCATCGCCCATGACGGCGGCGCGCCAGAGGATCTGCCGGCCTGGTGCCGCATGACCCGCAATACGCTGATCCGCCACGACCCCGCCACCCACAGCTTCTGGATCCGCTCCCGGCCCGATTGGCCGTGAGCCCCCCTTCACCGGAGAGTAACCATGCCTGGAAAATTCGTCGTTTCCCTAAGCTGCGCCAAGAACGACACCGACAAGGCCACCGTGGCCTTCGTCATCGCCAACGCCGCCGTGGCGTCCGACAAGGAGACGGTGGTGTTCCTGTCCATCGAGGGCACGCGCCTGTCCCAGGCGGGCTATGCCGACGACATCCATGAGGAAGGCTTCGCCCCCCTGAGGGAGCTGATCGCCAACTTCGCCGCCGCCGGCGGCACCATCTATGTCTGCTCCCCCTGCTTCAAGAAGCGCGGCCTGGACGAGGGCAAGCTGGTCCCCGGCGCCAAGATCGTGGGCGGCGCCAAGCTGGTGGAGTTCATGAGCGACGGCGCCCCCAGCGTCAGCTACTGACCCCGGGGACAAGGATACGCACATGGATCGCAGGACGTTCATCGCCAGGGGCATCGTCACGGGCACCGGCCTGGCCGCCGCCGCCCTGGCCACGCCGGCCCTGGCGCAGGCCCGCAAGACCTTGCGCTTCGGCATCGGGCCGCTGCTGCCCTCGCCGGAGGACACCAAGAAGGCCTACATGCCGCTGTTCGCCCACCTGGCCAAGGAACTGGGCGTGGATTTCGAGCTGGTGGCCACCACCGATTGGGCCGGCATGGCCGTGGCCATGGGCTCGGGCCAGCTGGACCTGGCCTGGATGGGGCCCTGGGGCTACATCATCGCCAACAACGCCACCGGCTGCCAGGCGGTGGCCACGGTCAAGTATGACGAGAAGCCCACCTACCTGGGCGTCATCATCGCCCGGCCGGACCTGAAGGTCGCCAAGTTCCCGGACGACACCAAGGGCATGACCATCTCCTTCGCCGACGTGGGCTCCACCTCCGGCTGGCTGATTCCCAGCTACTACGCCAAGGAGGTCTGGAAGATCGATCCCAAGACCTTCTGGACCTACACGGAAGGCGCGACCCACGCCGCCAACGAGATTTCCGTAAGCTCCGGCCAGGTGGATTTGGCGACCGACTTTGACCGCAACCGCAACGCCATGATCGCCAGCGGCAAGGTGAAGGAGGACGCGAACAAGATCGTCTGGACCTCCGACCCCCTGCCCAACGACGCCATCGTCCTGCCGGCCAACGCCCCAGCCGGCATGGGCGACCAGGTGCGCAAGATCCTGACCGCCATCACGGTGGACCAGGCCAAGGCCCTGCTGCCCAACCGCTACACGGGCTTCGTGGCCGCCACCCATGCCTCTTACGACATGATCGAGAAGGCGGGGCTGGCGCTGGGGAAGATCAAGGCCAAGGCTTGAGATCGGACAGGTTGATGACCAGCGGGGCGGAACAGGCGCTACGGCGCATGGAGGCGGCGGACCGGGGGTTCACGGCCCGCCGCTTGCGCTTGTGGGTGATCTGCGCCGCCTTGCTGGCCTTCTACGCCATATCCTGGCGGTTGGCAGGCATCGACCTGCACAAGCTGGCGGTGGGCCTGCCCAAGCTGGGCCGCTGGCTGGCCACGGCCTGGCCGCCTGACCTGCATGAGCTGCCCTTGTTCGCGCTGCGCACAGCCGAGACCGTGGCCATGGCCGCCATCGGCACCACACTGGCAGTGCTGCTGGCCCTGCCCATGGCCATCCTGGCCAGCCGCCCCTTGACGCCCTGGCCACGGCTGTACCATCCGGCGCGCTGGTTCCTGAACACGTTGCGCGGCATCGACAGCTTCGTCTTCGCCCTGCTGTTCGTGGCGGCGGTGGGCCTGGGGCCCTTCGCCGGCGTGCTGGGAATCGCCCTGCATACCTGGGGCAGCGCCGCCAAGCAGTTCGCCGACCATCTGGAAAGCGCCAATCTGGGCCCATTGGAGGCCGTGCGCACCACCGGTGCCGGCCGGCTGACGGCCATCCTTTACGCCCTGGTGCCCGACGTGGCGCCGGTCATGCTGTCCACCGCCCTGTTCTGGTGGGAGTTCAATGTCCGCGCCTCCACCGTGCTGGGCGTCGTGGGCGCCGGCGGCATCGGCCAGGAATTGAAGAACAGCATGGATCTGCTGGATTTCCCCCGCCTGGTCACCATCATCGCCGTCATCCTGGTGGTGGTTACGGCCCTGGACCAGTTTTCCGGCTGGCTGCGCCGGAGGCTGGCGTGATGGACGCGCCGCTTCCCCGTGTTGACGTCGATCCCGCGGAACCGTTGATGCGCGCGGACGGCCTGGCCAAAGCCTTCAACGGCCATACCGCCCTGGCGGATGTC
Source organism: Nitrospirillum amazonense (assembly GCF_029594735.1). NCBI lineage: Bacteria > Pseudomonadati > Pseudomonadota > Alphaproteobacteria > Rhodospirillales > Azospirillaceae > Nitrospirillum > Nitrospirillum amazonense. Next base: position 107,127 of record NZ_JARPAF010000003.1, on the reverse strand, counting down.
AGCTTCAGCGTGCGCGCGGGTGAAGTGGTGGCCGTGCTGGGCCCCAGCGGCGCGGGCAAGACCACCCTGTTCCGCTGCCTGGCCGGCCTGGCCCCACCCGATGCGGGGTCCGTGCGGGTGGGGGGGCAGGACATAGCGCGGGCCGCCGGCCGCGACCGGTGGCGCCTGGCGCGCGACGTGGCCGTGGTGTTCCAGCAGTTCAACCTGGTGGGCCGGCTGACGGCCCTGGACAATGTGCTGGCCGGCCGGCTGGGCCATGTGCCGGCCTGGCGCGGCTGGTCACACCGCTTCGATCGCGCCGACCGCCTGCTGGCCCTGGAGTGCCTGGACCGCGTCGGCCTGCTGGCCAAGGCGGGACAGCGGGCGGACACCCTCTCCGGCGGCCAGCAGCAGCGCGTGGCCATCGCGCGGGCGCTGGCCCAGCGCCCGCGCCTCATCGTCGCCGACGAGCCGGTGGCCAGCCTGGACCCCGCCACGGCCGCCGGAGTGCTGGACCTGTTGCGCGACATCGCGCGCGACGCCCAAGGCAACGATGGCGGCGTTGGCGTGGTATGCAGCCTGCATCAGGTGGACCTGGCCCGCGCCGCCGCTGACCGCATCATCGGCCTGGCCGGTGGCCGGGTGATGGCGGACCTGCCCGCCAGTCTTTTCGACGCCGCCGCCGCCGCGCGTCTCTATGGCAATTGATCGGACAGCTTCCCCATGGACCCCATCGCCCGCCACGCCCACAGCCCGGACGTCTCCTTCGACGGGGGGGAGCTTGACTGCGGCAACGGCCTGCTGCTGCTGATCCGCAAGCATATCGACCCGCTGCCGCGTGGCGGCCTGCTGGAGATCCTGTCGTCCGAGGTGTCGGTGGACGAGGATTTGCCGGCCTGGTGCCGCATGACCCGCAACGAACTGGTGTCCTGGACCAAGACGGGACGCCAGCGCAGCTTCCTGGTGTGCAAGGGCGCCCTGGCGGAACGGACGGCGGCATCCCCCAAGCCGGCGGCACCGATGGTGACAGCGCCCGTCACCCCCGCCCGGCGGCGCGAGCCGGTGGCGGCGCCACTCCTGCCGGAGTTAGCGGTCATGGGCATCGGATCCTGGCCGCGGCCGCGGTGGATGACCGAGGCCATGCATGCCTATGTCGAGGGCCGTTTGCCGGAGCAGGCCTTCCATGAGACCGCCGACGACGCCGTGCGGCTGGCGATCGCCGCCCAGGAAAAGGCGGGCGTGGATGTGGTGACGGATGGGGAGCAGCGGCGTGACAGCTATGCCAGCTTCGTCGCCAGCCGGCTGGACAACTGCCAGCTCATTCCCCTGACCGACCTGCTGCCCCTGGTGGACGATCCCGAAGAGTTCGAGGCGGAACTGCGGGCCCTGGACATTCCAGCGGGCGAGGTGCGCCATCCAGCGGTGTTCGGACCGCTGGTCCGTTCCCGCCCCCTGGTGGCGCACGAGGTGGACTTCGCCCGCACGGTCACGGCCAAGCCAGTGAAGGTGGCCCTGCCCGGCCCCTATCTGCTGACCCGCACCATGTGGATGGAATGCATTTCCGACCAAGCCTATGCCAGCCGCGAGGCCCTGGCCCAGGACATCGTGCGGGTGCTGCGGGAAGAACTGGCGGAGGTACTGGACGCCGGGGCCACGCTGGTCCAATTCGATGAGCCGGTGCTGTCGGAAGTGGTGTTCGCCGGTGCCAAGAACAAACGCAGCTTCATGTGCGGCGCGCTCTCGGAATCGCTGGGGCCCGACCATGAGCTGGGTTTCGCCCGCGACCTGCTGAACGCCGTCCTGGCCGGCTTCCCCCGCGAGCGTACCGCCCTGCACGTCTGCCGGGGCAACTGGACGCCGGACGAAAGCGTGGCCCTGTCCGGCAGCTACGCCCCCCTGGTCGCCACCCTGGCCCAGGTGAGGGTCGGCGCCTATCTGCTGGAGATGTGCACACCCCGCGCCGGGGAAATGGAAATCCTGCAGGCCCTGCCGCAGGACGCCCGCGTGGGGGTCGGCGTGGTCAATCAGAAGCACGCGGCGGTGGAGGATGCGGACGCGGTGGCGGCCCGCATCGGGCACGCCATCGACCTGTTCGGGCGGCAACGGGTGCTGCTGCACCCCGATTGCGGCTTCGCCACCTTCGCCGACAACCCCATCTGCGCCGGCGGCACGGCGCAGGACAAGCTGGCCGCCATCGCGCGCGGGGCGGCGCGCTTCCGCTGACGGCCCGTCACCGCGAACCTGGAACCGGACCGTCCAATTACCTACATTGTTCCGGATCGTGTGAAAACCGGTGGGTTCCATGGACAAGTTGCAGGCGATGCAGGTGTTCACCCGCATCGTGGAAGTGAACAGTTTCTCCAAGGCGGCGGACACGCTGGGCCTGCCCCGCGCGTCCGTCACCACCATCATCCAGAACCTGGAAGGTTTCCTGGGCGTGCGCCTGCTGCAGCGGACGACGCGGCGCCTGAGCCTGACCCCCGACGGCGCCGCCTATTACGAGCGCGCCGTCCGCATCCTGTCCGACATCGACGAGGCGGAGTCCTCCTTCGCCAACATGAAGAAGAACCCGCGCGGCAAGCTGCGCGTGGACATGCCGGGCGCCATCGGCCGGCTGCTGATCATCCCGCGCGTCCATGAATTCCGCCGGCAATATCCCGACATCGACCTGATGATCGGCATGGGCGACCGGCCGGTGGACCTGGTGCAGGACGGCGTGGACTGCGTGGTGCGCGTCGGCCATCTGCAGGACAGCAGCCTGATCGCGCGGCGCGTGGGCGTATTCCAGGGCGTGACCTGCGCCAGCCCGGCCTACATCGCCGCCTACGGTGTGCCCGAAACGCTGGAGGATCTGGAGCGGCACCAGGCCGTGAACTATTTCCACAGCCGCACCGGCAAGATCATCGACCTGTCCTTCATTGTGGAGGGCGAGGTGCAGGAGGTGAAGGCCGCCGGCCCGGTGGCCGTGAACGACGCCGACGCCTATCTCACCTGCGGATTGGAGGGGCTGGGCATCATCCAGCCGCCCTATTTCATGGCCAAGCCCTACCTGCTGTCCGGCCAGCTGAAGGAACTGCTGCCCCGGTGGAAGCCTGAGCCCATGCCCATCTCCGCCGTCTATCCCCATAACCGCCACCTGTCGCCCAAGGTGCGGGTGTTCGTGGACTGGGTGGCCGACCTGTTCGACAGCTGCCCCCTGTTCAACGGCCAGGCCACCCTCTGCCCCGAAAAGCCCCCAGCCCCGGTCACGGTCGACGTGGAGGATGAGGAGAAGTGCCTGATCTGCGCCTGACCTTCCATGGGGCTACGCCCTTGGGACAGGCATTGCCAGCCCCGCACGCCGATCTACCCTAACTGGCAAAGGGAATAGATCGGTGCGGAGAAAGGTATGAGTGCCACGTTAGCTATCGGTCCCGGCGACGCCAAGATTGCCACTGTCGCCAAGAGCGTGTGGGACCAGGCCAAGGGCAAGCCCTACACCTGGGAAGGCCACACGACGAACGGCTTCGATTGCTCCGGCTTCACGATGTACGTGCTGCAGCAGGCGTATCCGTCCCGGGGCCTCACCTTCATGACCGCCAACAGCATCTTCAGCAGCCCCAATTTCATTGCGGTAACGGGCACCCCGGAGGTCGGCGATCTCATTTGCTTCCGCAAGGGCCCGGAGATTCCATACGATCATGTCGGCATCGTTTACGACACTACGCACTGGATCGGATCGCAATCATCGACCGGCGTAGCCCTCGTGTCGCTGGATGACTTCTTTTGGTCAAAGAAACCGCATTTCTTCATCAGGCTGGTGAAAGCCATCAGTTGAGGTCACCGTCCATGAAGTCGATCCCTGCGTTGAGCGTCCTCCTGTCCCTGTCGCTAGGCTTGCCAGCGGGAGCTCAGCCGGCGGGGGCCCAGCCGGCTGCACCGTTCTGGCAGAAGACCTGGACCGTCACCGCCATCGAGGGGGCGACCACCCAGGATCGGGCACTCCTGTCATCCGCCATTGGCCTGCAGGTCGTCATGAAGGCCGACGCGCTGACGGATCCCTTCGCCGAGGATTGTACACACGCCTTGAGCTATGACGACATCAAGTCCCGGCCGGTCGCCGACCTCGGCCAACATTTCGGCGGCAGCTGGAAATGGCCAGCCTTTCCGCAGCCCCAGGCCACCTACGGCTGGATCCGCTGTGACGGGAGCAATGTCGGTGCCTTCGCCTTCGTTGATGCACAGAAGGCTTATTTGTTTTATGAAGCTGGTGCCGTTCTGGTCCTCAAGTAGGTCCAGCCCCGTAGCGGAGCCTCCTTCGCGGCATTGCGGCCCCCAATGCCCCGATTATACGGTTTTTTCTAAACAGACTATTCGCATTATCGCGTATTCCGCCTAGAGCGGCGTTCGCTATGATGGAACCGTTGCTGCAGTGCCGGTCACGGACCGGTAGGCGGCCCGGATCCAAGGGATGCTCCGAGGGTCCGCCCTTCGCGAAACCGCCCCGTTCGGGGCCCCAACCTAGTCTCGCGGCCTGATCGTCCTTTTCCATTGGAGAGGGGCGCGGACGCGTTGTCCCTGGCGTGACCCTTGGTCTTGGCAGCCATCGGTCGCGCCGCCCCTTGCCTGATGCCGGCGTCATTGCCGGAACCCGCGGCCGATACCGCCGCCCGCATCCGCGCCGATTTGACGGCGGGAAACGGGACGCGACCGCCGCAGTTCCTGGCGTATGCCTGGCGTCACCCGTTCGTGAGGAGTTCGTTCGATGGCCGCACCGACCTTTGATGTCCAGAACAGCCTGACGCTTCCCACATCACTGGTGGGGGAGGCGCCTGCCTCCAGCCACCTGCTGACCCCGGACGCTCGCATGACTTTGGCCGTCCTGGCGGCCATGGGCACCGGCCTGTCGCTGTTCGCCGGACTTGCGCTGTGCGACCTGTTGCCCTTCATCGGCGTCATGCTCCGGGGTTTCTGAGTACCGCCCTCTCCCTGACAATTCGCCCTATGCGTACCGCAGCGCACCGGCCGCGGTACGCGTCGCCGTCTCCGAATGGCGCGATTGTTCTGGCAATCCGAATTGTGTAGCAGCGAAACACTTATTTATTCGCCGCGGCACCCCTCATACAGTCCACCCTGTCATAAACCAGGAGGGACGCGCCCGCGTCCGTGTGAAATGTCCAGGCCATCGCGCCATAATCCCTGTGAAACAACCGCCAGCGGCCCGGATGAGGTGTCCGTGTGCGAGACGCGCATCCCGGGCTATGCCCAGGAGGTGACCTTGCGCCTGTACCGTCCGGCCGTGGCGCGCAAGACCCTGCGGCCCTCGCTGCCGGTCGTGCTGGTGTTCCACGGCGGCGGCTTCACCAAGGGCGGGCTGGACGATGCCGATCCGGCGGCGCGCTTCATCGCCACGCATACGCCGGCCTTCGTCATCTCCGTGGGCTATTCCCTGGCCCCGGCCCACCCCTTCCCCGCCGCCCCCGGCGACGCCTACCGCGCCGCCTTGTGGGCCACCGAACACGCCAAGGACTTCGGCGGCGCCGCCAACCGCCTGGGCGTGGCCGGGTACGACGCCGGCGGGCACATCGTCGCCTCGCTGACCTTCATCGCCCGTGACCAGGGCGACGTGCCGCTGAAGGCGCAGGTGCTGATCGGCCCCATGCTGGACCCCAGCCTGACCCGGGTGGGGGACGAGACGCTGCTGAGTTCGGACATCACCATCGCCGACTGCGCCAAGTGCTACCGCGCCTATCTGCCCGAAGCGGCGCAGCGCCTGCATCCCTATGCGGCGCCGCTGGAGTCCCGGCGCCTGGCCGGCCTGCCCCCGGCGCTGATCGTCACGGCCCAGAACGACGTGCTGCACGTCGAGGCCGAGAAGTACGCGGGTCAGCTGATCGGGGCCGGCGTGCCCACCGAGGTGACCCGTTTCCCCCGCGTTTCCCATGCCGACCTGGCCGCCAATCCCGCGGCTCTGGCGGCCATCGCCAACTTTCTCGGGCGTCGCCTGTAACGCCCCGCCAACGCCGTCTCAAGGAGTATCATTCATGTCCAACACGCGCACGAAGCTGGTGCTGGCGCTGGCCGCCGGCGTCGCCCTGGTCGCCATCGGCGGCTTTTTCCTGCACGGCCCCTCCGGCGCCCAGGCCGCCTCCACCCCTGCCGCCCCGCCGGCGGCCGAGGTGGATGTGGCCCCGGTGCTGGCCCGCACCGTCGTCGATTGGCAGAGCTATTCCGGTCGGCTGGAGGCTGTGGAGCATGTGGACATCCGTCCGCAGATCTCCGGCCCCATCGTGGCCGTGAACTTCAAGAACGGCGCCCTGGTGAAGAAGGGCGACCTGCTGTTCACCATCGACCCCCGGCCCTTCCAGGCGGAGGTTGACCGGGCCGAGGCGGCGCTGGCGTCGGCGCAGTCGCGCCTGCGCTTCGCCACCACGGACCTGGAGCGCGCCCGCAAGCTGATCACCAGCAACGCCATCCCCCAGCGGGACCTGGACGATCGCGAGAACACCGCCCGCACCGCCGCCGCCGACGTGAAGGCAGCCGAGGCGGCGCTGGAGGTGGCGCGCCTGAACCTCAGCTACACCCGCGTGGTGGCCCCCGTCGACGGCCGCGTTTCCCGGGCGGAGATCACGGTGGGCAACATCGTGGCCGCCGGTGCCGCCAGCGTGCCCCTGACCACGCTGGTCTCCGTCTCGCCCATCTACGCCTCCTTCGACGTGGATGAGCAGACCTACCTGCGCTACATCGCCAGCGTGAAGGATGGCACCGCGCCGGTGCAGCTGGGCCTCGCCACCGAGGACGGCTATTCCCGGACCGGCTCGGTGGAGCATGTGGACAACCACCTGGACACCGTGTCCGGCACCATCCGCGTGCGCGCCAAGTTCGACAACGCGGACGGCCTGCTGGTTCCCGGCCTGTATGCCCGCATCAAGGTCGGCGGCAGCAGCCCGCATGAGGCCCTGCTGGTGGACGACCGCGCCATCGGCACCGACCAGGACAAGAAGTACGTCCTGGTGGTCGGTGACGACAACAAGGTCGCCTACCGCGAGGTCGCCCTGGGCGGCATGCAGGACGGCCTGCGCGTCATCACCAAGGGCCTGAAGGCCGGGGAGCGCATCGTCGTCAACGGCGTGCAGTTCGCCCGCCCCGGCGACGCGGTGAAGCCCAAGAACGTCGCCATGGCGGGCGAGAACCCCGCCGCCCAGACCCGGCAGACCGCCGCCGGTTCCGCCCTGTGAGGCGTAACCCCCGAGGTGCCTGGATGAACGCCCGTTCCCTTAGAGAACAGCCATGAACATCTCCCGCTTCTTCATCGATAGGCCGATTTTCGCCGGCGTGCTGTCGGTGGCCATTTTCGTGGCCGGCCTGATATCCGTATTCCAATTGCCCATCTCGGAATATCCCGAGGTGGTGCCCGCCACCGTGGTGGTGCACGCCCAATACCCGGGCGCCAACCCCAAGGTCATCGCCGAAGCCGTCGCGGCGCCGCTGGAAGAGCAGATCAACGGCGTCGAGAACATGCTGTACATGCAGTCGCAGGCCAACAGCGACGGCAACCTGGCGGTGACGGTCACCTTCAAGCTGGGCACCAACCCCGACCTGGCCCAGCAGATGGTGCAGAACCGCGTCTCGCAGGCGCTGCCGCGCTTGCCGGAGGACGTGCAGCGCCTGGGTGTCACGACGATCAAGAGCTCCCCCACCCTGACCATGGTGGTGCACCTGATCTCGCCCAACGACCGCTATGACATGACCTACCTGCGCAACTATGCCGTCCTGAACGTGAAGGACCGGCTGGAGCGCATCCAGGGCGTGGGCCAGGTGCAGGTCTGGGGTTCGGGCGATTATTCCATGCGCGTCTGGCTGGACCCGCAGAAGGTGGCCCAGCGCAACCTGACCGCCGAGGACGTGGTGGCGGCCATCCGTGACCAGAACGTCCAGGTGGCGGCGGGCGTCATTGGCTCGTCCCCGTCGGTGAAGGGCGTGCCCCTGCAGCTGTCGGTGAACGCCCGCGGCCGTCTGAAGACGGAAGCGGAGTTCGGCGACATCATCCTGCAGACCACGGCCGATGGCGGCGTGACGTACTTGCGCGACGTGGCCCGCATCGAGCTGGCCGCCTCGGAATACGGCCTGCGGGCGCTGCTGGACAACAAGCCGGCCGTGGCCATGGCCATCAACCAGTCGCCGGGCGCCAACTCGCTGGCCATTTCCGACGAGGTCCGCAAGACCATGGCGGAACTGGCCACCGACATGCCCCCCGGCGTGGAATACCGCATCGTCTATGACCCGACGCAGTTCGTCCGCGCCAGCATCAACGCGGTGATCCACACCCTGCTGGAAGCCATCACCCTGGTGGTGATCGTGGTCATCGTCTTCCTGCAGACCTGGCGGGCGTCCATCATCCCGCTGCTGGCGGTGCCCGTCTCCATCGTCGGCACCTTCGCCCTGCTGCTGGCCTTCGGCTATTCCATCAACGCGCTATCGCTGTTCGGCATGGTGCTGGCCATCGGCATCGTGGTCGACGACGCCATCGTCGTGGTGGAAAACGTCGAGCGCAACATCGAGGCGGGGCTGTCGCCCAAGGAAGCGACCTACCAGGCCATGCGCGAGGTCAGCGGCCCCATCATAGCCATCGCCCTGACCCTGGTGGCCGTGTTCGTGCCGCTAGCGGCCATGAGCGGCCTGACCGGCCAGTTCTACAAGCAGTTCGCGATGACCATCGCGATCTCCACCGTCATCTCCGCCTTCAACTCGCTGACCATGTCCCCCGCCCTGGCGGCCCTGCTGCTGAAGGGTCACCATGACGGCCAGGATTGGCTGACGCGCGGCATGAACACCGTGCTGGGCCCCTTCTTCCGGGGCTTCAACAAGGTCTTCCACCGCGGGTCCCAGGCCTATGGCAACAGCGTGGGCGGCGTCATCCGGCACAAGGGCATCATGGTCGGCATTTATGTCGCCCTGCTGGGTGCCACCGTCTTCCTGGGCAACACCGTGCCCGGCGGCTTTGTGCCCGCCCAGGACAAGGAATACCTGGTGACCTTCGCCCAGCTGCCCAACGGCGCCTCGCTGGACCGCACGGAGGAGGTCATCCGCAAGATGTCGGAGATCGCGATGAAGCAGCCGGGCGTGACCCATGCGGTCTCGTTCCCCGGGCTGTCGGTCAACGGCTTCACCAACAGCTCCAGCGCCGGCATCGTCTTCGTCCCGCTGGAACATTACGACGATCGTCCCGGCCACATCTCGGCCGCCGAGATCGCCGCCAACCTGCGCAAGGAATACGCGGGCATCAAGGACGCCTACATCGCCGTCTTCCCGCCCCCGCCCGTCATGGGCCTGGGCACCCTGGGCGGTTTCAAGCTGCAGCTTGAGGATACCGGCGCCCTGGGGTACGAGGCCATGGCCAAGGCCTCCAACGATTTCATCGCCAAGGCCATGAAGACGCCGGAGCTGGGGCCGACATTCTCCAGCTACCAGATCAACGTTCCGCAGCTGAACGTGGACCTGGACCGGGTGAAGGCCAAGCAGCTGGGCGTGTCGGTCAACGACGTCTTCGACACCATGCAGATTTATCTGGGTTCGCTGTACGTCAACGACTTCAACAGCTTCGGCCGCGTCTACCAGGTGCGGGTGCAGGCGGACGCCCCGTTCCGCGCCCATGCCGACGATATCGGCCTGCTGAAGACCCGCAACGCCCAGGGCATGATGGTGCCGCTGTCGTCGCTGGTCAGCGTCAGCCCGACCTATGGTCCGGAAATGGTGGTGCGTTACAACGGCTACACCGCCGCCGACATCAACAGCGGCCCGGCCCCCGGTTATTCCACCAACCAGGCCCAGGCCGCCGCGGAGCGGATCGCGCATGAGGTCCTGCCCCGGGGGATCAAGCTGGAATGGACGGACCTGACCTACCAGCAGATCCTGGCCGGCAACTCCGCCCTGTGGGTGTTCCCCATCAGCGTGCTGCTGGTCTTCCTGGTGCTGGCCGCCCAGTACGAGAGCCTGACCCTGCCGCTGGCCATCCTGCTGATCGTGCCCATGAGTCTGATGTCGGCCCTGGCCGGCCTGTGGCTGACGGGCAGCGACAACAACATCTTCACCCAGATCGGCTTCATGGTGCTGGTGGGCTTGTCGGCCAAGAACGCCATCCTGATCGTGGAGTTCGCCCGTGAACTGGAAATCCACGGCAAGACCCCCGTCCAGGCCGCGATCGAGGCCAGCCGCCTGCGTCTGCGTCCCATCCTGATGACCTCCATCGCCTTCATCATGGGTGTGGTGCCCCTGGTGATGTCGACGGGGCCGGGTGCGGAAATGCGCCATGCCATGGGCGTCGCCGTGTTCTTCGGCATGCTGGGCGTGACCTTCTTCGGCCTGGGCCTGACGCCGGTGTTCTACGTCCTGCTGCGCAAGCTGGCGGGCGGCAAGCTGATCACGCATGAGAAGCTGGATCAGCCGGCCATCGGCAGCCACGCGGCGCAGCACGCCGCCGAGTGATCGCACCCGCCGCCTTCCTCTCCCCCCCTACAGGCGGCGGTTACGATGCGGCCCAGGTCCTTCACCGGACCTGGGCCGTTTTCTTATCGGCACGCCTTTTGAGTGCCCGCGAGACTACTGGGGTCAAAAGGATAAGGGCCGAACAGATCAGCACCCCGGATATGAGCCAGCGGAAGAGAAGCGGCTTTTCGATGATCCGCATCGTGGTAACCGCGCCGACCATCCCGCAGATCGCCATGCCCACGAAGATGTTCTTGGACGCTCGTCGTGTCATGCCAGAACTCCCCACAACATTACCTCGAGCCACCGTGCTGTTTCGGTTCTCCGCGGCGATTCCCTGCGTCCCCATGAGCGGACACCGAGCGGTCGGACCATCGGTCACCGAAATATTACGGCCGGTCACGGCCTTGGCGCTGGCCGGCAGGCAGCCGCGCTTTTATGGTCACCATCATTTCTTCCCCCAAGGCTGGACCGGAAAGCGAACCATGATGCACGCGGCTGTCCAATCCTCCATCACCCCCAACTCCACCCCCACCGGCGCCGTGGCCGACGCGGCGGCCGTGCGCGGCCAGCTTAAGGCCTGGCTGGTGGAGCAGGCCTACCCCCTGTGGTGGGAGGTGGGGGCGGAC
>NZ_JARPAF010000003.1:94977-95955 GCF_029594735.1 Nitrospirillum amazonense | reverse complement strand
CGGGTGAACGGCGGCTTCCATGAGAAGCTGGGCCTGGACGGCAAGCCGACCAACGACGCCCGCCGCGCCCGGGTGCAGGCCCGCCAGGTCTATTCCTATTCCGTCGCCGCCAAGTCCGGCTGGAACGGCCCGGTGCGCGAGGCGGCGGAGCACGGCCTGACCTTCTTCCTGAACCATTACCGCCGGCCCGACGGCCTGTTCCGCACCAAGGTGGCGCCGGACGGCACCGCCCTGGACGACACCGTGGTGCTGTACGACCAGGCCTTCGCCCTGTTCGCGCTCGCCGCCGCGCAGAGCGCCACGCCGGAGAACCGCAGGGCGGAGGAGATGGCCGTGGCCTTGCGCCAGCGGCTGCTGGACACCCTGCACCACACCCAAGGCGGGTTCGAGGAGAGCCATCCCCGCACCCTGCCGCTGCTGTCCAACCCGCACATGCACATGCTGGAGGCGTCGCTGGCCTGGATGGAGCAGGGCGGCGACGGCGGCTGGCGCGACCTGGCGGAAGAGATCGTAAGCCTGGCGCTCACCCGCTTCATCGACGACGACATGGGCGGGCTGAAGGAGTTCTTCGACGGTGACTGGCGCCCCCAGGCCGGCACGTCCGGCCGCATCGTCGAGCCGGGACACCAGTTCGAATGGTCGTGGCTGATGCTGCGCTGGGCCGCCCTGACCGGCAACAAGGCCGCCGCCGATGCCGCCTGGCGCATGATCGCCGTGGGCGAGGGGCCGAGCGGCTGGCGCGACCTGGCGGAAGAGATCGTGGGCCTGGCGCTCACCCGCTTCATCGACGACGACATGGGCGGGCTGAAGGAGTTCTTCGACGGCGACTGGCGGCCCCAGGCCGGCACGCCCGGCCGCATCGTCGAGCCGGGGCACCAGTTCGAATGGTCCTGGCTGATGCTGCGCTGGGCCGCCCTGACCGGCAACAAGGCGGCGTCCGACGCCGCCTGGCGCATGATCGCCGTGGGCGAAGGGCCC
>NZ_JARPAF010000003.1:94632-94877 GCF_029594735.1 Nitrospirillum amazonense | reverse complement strand
GGCGTGGACCCGGCGCGCGGGGTGGCCATGAACGCCCTGCTGGACGACCTGACCCCGCACGACCCCGTCGCCCGCCTGTGGCCGCAGACGGAGCGCATCAAGTGCGCCGTGCTGGCCGCCCTGGCCACCCGCGACGACGCCGACCGCAGCGACACCTATTGGACCATGGCCGCCAACGGCGGGCGCGGCCTGATGAAATACTTCGACACGCCGGTGAAGGGCCTGTGGCGCGACCGCCTGAACCC
>NZ_JARPAF010000003.1:34330-94532 GCF_029594735.1 Nitrospirillum amazonense | reverse complement strand
AGACGGCACCTTCGTCGAAGAGGCCGCCCCCGCCAGCAGCTTCTACCACATCGTCTGCGCCATCCAGGAACTGGACCGGGCGTTGGCCGCCATTGGACACCCAGAGGCCGGCCAACCGGGCTGAAGGCCTTGTTCTGACGTCAGAACGGCGTCTCCCACATCCCAGCCTCGCAGGGAAGCTGCCTGAAAGGAATCGCCCCTGAAAAGGGCCCGTCAGGGCAGCCAGCCGGGGATGGCCTTCATCTCCGGCCGCCGGGCAAGCGTGGCCCAGGCAGCGGCCCAGCAGCAGCCGTGGTCCTGGCCGGGCACGGTGATGATGGAGGCGGACGCAGGCGTGGGCTGATGCGCCACGAAGGACTGGGCGATGGCGATGTCCACCACCTTGTCGTCGGCACCGACGAAATGAACCTGCGGGCGACCCGCCAGCTTGGCGGCGTCCGTGACGGGATCGACAGACTGCGACAGCGGCGTCAGATCCAGCGTCTTGGTCCACAGGCCGAAGTCCAGGTTGCCGGACACGGTGACCAAGCCGGCGACGTCGGCGCGCCGTTCCGCTAGTACCGCCGCCAAGCCACCGCCGCCGGAATAGCCCACCAGCACCAGACGCTGGGCATGGGCATCGGCCTTCAGCCGGTCCAGCGCCAGGCTGGCGCTGTCCACCACCTCGGGCGCCAGGCGGGCCTTGGTCCAGTAGCCCACCTGACAGGTGCGCGGGCGGGTTTCCATGACGTACTGGCAGGGCCGGGCAAGATAGGCGACGGGCCCGGTGCCGGGATGGCCCATGGCCAGGCGCAGCGCCAGGGGATCGGTGGGCGTGGGATCCTGCGACGGTTCCCGCGCCGAGAGGTAGGCTAGGCCGTCGCCCTCGATATAGACGGTCAACACTTCGCCACCCGGTCCAGGCTTCACCGCCGTGGCCAAGTCGAAACTGCCCGCCGCGATGTAGTCCCAGTGCCAGCCGGCGCCCTGGGCCAGGGTGGGTCCCCGCTCCTGCCGGCCATGGATGCCGGAGCAGGCGGCCAAGCCGCCCGCCAGCACCAGAGCCATCAGGGCGCGGGCCCGCATACCCGTCAGCCCTTCTTGGCCTTGAACTCCGCCAGCGCCTTGGCCACGCGATCGACCACTGGACCCCACTGCCCCCATTCCGTCTGGCGGAAGAGGCGGACGGACGGATACCAAGGCGTGTCGTCACGGTTCTGCAGCCAGCGCCAGTCCGGCAGCAGGGGTATCATGACCCAAGCCGGGCGGCCCAGCGCGCCGGCCAGGTGCACCGGCGAGCTGTCGATGGAGATCAGCAGATCGACTTCCATCAGGATGGCGGCCGTGTCCTCGAAATCCCGTATCTCGGGGCTGAGGCTGACGACGTGCTTGCCCAGGGCCAGCGGCGGGTTCAGCGCCTGCTCTTCCTTCGGACCCTTCTGCACGGAGAACAGGGTGACGCCGTCCTGCGCCAGCGGCGCCAGCATCTCCAGCCCCATGGACCGGTTGGCGTCGTTGAAATGGGTGGGACGGCCGGCCCAGAGGAAGGCCACCTTCAGGCCCTTGTAGGATTCCAGCCGCTTGCGCCAATGCTCCCGCCGGTCGGGCAGGGCCGACAGATACGGCATAGGCTCGCCGGGCAGCTGGCTGAGCTGCAGGCCCATGATCATGGGCAGGCTCATCATTTCGGCGTGCACATCGAAATAGGGGGGCAGTTCGCCGCGCAGGGTCAGGGCATCGAAACCCTTCATGCGGCGCGCCAGGCTGGCCGTCTCATGATTGATTTCCAGGACGACGTTGGCCTGGCTCTTCTCCTTCGCCCAAGCGACCATGCGCATGAACTGGAAGGTGTCGCCATAGCCTTGCTCATCATGGATCAGCAGGGTCTTGCCCGGGATGGGCCGGCCGTCCCAGCGCGGGCGCTGCACCTTGCGCTCGATGCGCGTGGTGTGCGCCAGGCTGTAGCGGTAGGCGTATTCACGCCAGCCACGATCGAACTCACCCAGCAGCAGCAGGGTTTCCGCCAAGTCGAAACGGGTGGACAGGTGCCCGGGCAGGGCATCCACCAGCATCTCCTGGATGGGCTTGGCCTCCAGCACCCGGCCCTGCACGCGCAGTGCCTGGGCCAGCAGAGCCCACAGGGTCACGGGGCCGGTACCACTGGCCAGCAGGGGCCGGACCATTGCCTCGACCTCGACACCCCGCCCCGCAATCAGCATGGGGCGGACCTGCTGCTCAAGTTCCTTCATGTCCATGACGGCAGGCCCTGTCAGCTGGCGGCCGGCTTGCGACGGCTGCGCGCCGGCTTCGCCGCATCCTCGGCGGGGGCGGCGACAGGCTCAGCCACCGGGGCCTCGGCCTTCGCTTTTTTGGGTGCCGCCTTGGCCTTCGGCGCGGATGTCTCAGGCGCGGGCGCCTCGGCCACCGGCTCAGGCGCCTTTTCGGCCTTGGGCGCCGCCTTCTTCGCGGCGGGCTTCTTGGCCGGCGCGGCCGCCGGAGCGTCCATTGGGGCGTCCGGGGCGTTGGGGTCGACACCCAGCGCCGTCAGCAGCGGCGTCAGCTGGGCCACGAACGGCTTCCAGCGGCCTATGCTGCTGCGGAAGATGGGCTGGCGCACCTGGTTCAGGCTGGCGGTGCGGATGGTGCGCTGGGTCTTGTGGAAGTCCAGGACAGCGGAATCCCAGTTCAGTCCGATGGCCTCGATCAGGCGGCGGGATTGGCCTTCCTGGTCGTCCACGACGTCCTCGTACCGCACTTCAATGAAACGGTCGGCGGGCAGCACGGCGCGCCAATGGTCCATCAGCCGTTCATAGGCGCGGTAGAACTGCCCCAACTCCGCCAGGTCATACGTAAACAGCTGCTCACGGGTGAACAGCTTGGTGTAGCAGGACAGGCAAGTGTCCACCGGGTCGCGGCGCACATGGATGATGCGGGCGTCAGGCAGGGCCAGGTTGATCAGGCCGGCGAACAGGAAGTTGGACGGCATCTTGTCCACGACCTTGCGGCGACCGCCCGCCAGGGGGCGGATGAAGTCCAGGTAGCGCTGGCCCAGGCCGCCGGTGATCTCCGGCGTGAGGTGAGCGGCGATCTGGGGATACGGGCCCAACTGGTTCACCAAGTTGTTGAAGGCCGACAGCTCCCCGGCCGCAGCCACCTGGGGATGGCTGGCCAGGATCTGCTCGATCAGGGTGGTGCCGGAACGTGGCATGCCCAGCACGAACACCGCCTGGTCGCTGCCCGCCAGGCTGGACCTGGCCTTCTTGAAGGCATCGGCCGGGAAGGACGCCGCGATGTCGCCCATCCAGCGGCCGGTGGCGGCGGCATCATAGGCAAAGGTCGCGCGCTTCTGACGGTTGCCTTCGTTCAGGTAGCCGAAGGCGCGGTCGGCGTCGCCGATGTCCATCCACGCCTTGCCCAGGGCGAAGTTCAAGGCGGTGCGGTCGGTCTGCGACTGCACAGGGTCGGGACCGTACAGCAGCGCTTCCATCTTGGTCACGGCCGGGTCGCCGGCCTGGAAGCGGTGCAGGTCCGACATGTTGAACCATGCGGAAGCGGAGCGTGGGAACTGCGCCACCACCTGTTCGAAGGCGGCCTTGGCCTCGGCCTTGTCGCCGCGTTCCATCAGCAGGACGCCGCGGTTGATCAAGGCCTTTTCGGGGGCGAAGCCCAGGGTCTTGGACGCGCGATCGAAGGCGGCCAGCGCCTCGTCATGCTGCCCCAGGGCCTGCAGCACCTCGCCCAGGACGTTCTGCGCTTCGCCATTGTCGGCTTGCTGCGCCACGGCGCGGCGGGCGTCGGCCAAGGCTTCCTCCAGCCGCTCCAGATGGCGCAGGGCCGTGGCGCGCACGGTCAGGGCGCCGGCATGCAGCGGGGCGTAGCTCAGCAGCGCGTCGATCCAGCGCAGCGCGTCCTCATTGCGGTTGCGGCCCAGTTCCACCGCCGCCGCGTTGATGTAGGCGTCCGACAGGCGCGGGTTCAGGTCGATGGCCTTGCGCGCCGCGGCCAGGGCCTCGTCCGGGCGGCCCAGGTCGTTCAGCAGGTTGGCCAGGTTGCTCTGCGCCTCGGCATAGGCCGGGGCCAGGTTCAGGGCGTATTCGTAACGCTGGCGGGCCTGGTCCAGCCGGCCCATGCGCTTCAGCGTGTTGCCCAGGTTGTTGTGCGCCTCGGCATAATTGGGCTGCAGCGCCACCACTCGCTCCAGGCAGGTCAGGCTGTCTTCCAGCTTGCCGGCTTCCTGCAGGATGATGCCCAGGTTGTTCCAACCGGCCACCAGGGCGTTGTCCATGGTGACGGCGCGGCGGGCGGCCACCTCGGCCTCGGCCAGCAGGCCCCGCTGGCGCAGCATCTCACCCAGGTTGCTGAGGTAGACCGCCGGCACGCGCGGCGCCTGACAGGCGCGGCGCAGATGGTCGATCGCCAGGTCCAGATTGCCGTAGGCGTGGGCCATCAGCCCCATCAGGTGCAGGGCGTCCGACTGCCCCGGCCACAGCGCCAACACATGCTGGCACAACCGTTCGGCCTGGTCGGCCTGGCCGGCGTTCCAATGGGCGTGGGCCTGGCCCAGCGCCTGCTCAACGGTCATGGTGGTCTGCGGTTGAGTGTTCATGGCTTCACAGCGCTTTTCAGGAGTGGGTCAGGGCGGATGGCTTACGGGGTGCGCTTGGGCGGCGCCGGCAGGGCCTTCAGCGCCGCGGCCAGGCCGCTCAGCTGCACGGGGATGTCGACGGCGGCCTTGTCACCATTGATATAACGCACCGCCAGGACTTTGCCGCCGGTGAAGTGGTCCAACACCTTGCCGTCCTCAAGGTCGGCCGCGGCGACGCACCCGCCTTGCTGGCAGGCGTCGAAGGGCAGGGACAAGGGCTTGTCCTGGTCCACCACCAGGGTGATGCCCGGCTGCAGCAGGACGCCCAGGGGCGTCGCCAGGATCAGGCGCGGCTTGCCGTCGGGGCCGAGATAGCCCACGCGGACATGCAGCATCATGACGTTCTGTGGCGTGGCGATGGCAAACTGCTCGACATAGCAGATTTCGGCGCCGGCGTCGGTCTTGGCGCAGCTCTTGGACCACAGCGGGCCCGGCGCCTTGGTCACCTCGGGGCCTTTGCCGGCGGCCGGACCGTTGGCAGGGGCGGGAACGGCAGGGGCAGGAACGGACGTCGCCGGCGGGGGTGTCTTCACCGGCTCCGCCGCCACGGTGGCGGTGGCCACCCCGGTGTACGCCGCCAACACGCCGGCCGTCATCGCGACCAACGCCGCCCTCGCCACTATGCTCATCTCGGTACTCCGGCCCCTGCAAGTATGCGGTCTAACCGCTTATAGAATGAAATGGCGGCTTCCCGCCATGTCCTAACTATCGCCCACAGCCTATACGGAAGGACGATAAGGGACTAACCAACAGGGCGATAACAAGGTCAAGCTCTCAAAAGCTTTTTTTGCGCCATTTAGAGGGTGGGCGGCGGTGTCGGCGGTAGACCCGGGGAAATGGTCCCCCTACCTCTGATCAATTCTGATGAAAAATGAGCGACTGTCTGTAAATGGCAAGTGGCTTTTCACGCTTTGGCCAAATCTGTGCGAACCTGACGTCCAAGTGATTCGTTCACATCTCGGCTACATGCGCTGAGACGAACCTCCGCGCTGTCAAAACGCCCAGGTGGCACGCAGGATGCCGGCGTGCGTCTGATAATCCCGGCGGTATTCCCCGCTGTATTCCAGGCGCACGCTGACGCTGTCGCCCTGGCGCAGGGTGGCGCCCACACCGATGGCGACACCGTCAGCGCTGACCTGGGCCGTGGTGCTGGCGAAAGCCACGCCGGCCAGCACGCCCGTGGTGGCGACGGGGCCGTTCAGGTAATCGTGCACCCAGGCCACGCGCAGTTCCGGCACCAGGGCGCCCAGCCCCGTATTGAATTGGGTGGCCATCGTCGCCCCCAGCTCTTGGGTGATGTTGCTGGTCACCAGCGCGTCCACTGCCAGGTCGGCCACGCCCGCGTCGTGTTCCTGGTATCCGTGGTTGGTCAGGCGCACGGCCCGCAGGCTGTATTGCGGCGTCAGGGTGAAGGTCTCCGTCAGCGGCAGGTCATAGCCCACCGTCAGCTTGCCCAGGTACTGCTCCCCCCCATAGTTGGCGTTGGCGCGCGCGCCCAAGAAATCGATCCAGCGGCGCTGGTCGTAATGGTTGTAGCCGAAGCTGACCTGGCCGGCGACGGACAGCCGCTGGTCGGCGATGTCCGGCCGCCAGACGCCGTAGGCCGTCAGTTGATAGCTGCCCGCCCGCGTCAGGCTGTTTGCCGATACCCCCTGACCCACGGCCGCGCTGTTCAGCCAGCTGAAAGCCAGGCCAGCCATCACCTGGTCATCGGCATACCAGTCCGCGCCCAGTACCAGACCGGCGCTGCTCGCGCGATACCCGGCCGCATCCGCGCTATTGGCGCGCAGGGCGCCACCGCCCAGGATTTCCCCCCAAATAGCACCCTGCTCTACGCCGGAACCGGCCGAGGCGCCGGTGCCAGCCATCAGGCCCGCCACCGTCTGCTGGTGCTGGCTGATGGCCGTGGTGGTGGGCGCCGTCATGGACAGGGTCATCTGCGGCGTCGTCTGGTTGGGCGCAAGCTGCGCCACCGCCAGCCGTTGCGCCGTGACCGGCAGGCCGGACAGGGGCGTCAGCACCGCCGCCTGGAAGGCCGCGGCCGCACCGCCGCCGCTGGCGGCGATGGCATCCAGCGCCGTGCCGGCCCCCATGGCCGCCCCACCCTGGGCCAGGCCCACCGCGGCATAGCGGGAACCAACGGGGGACGTCGGGTTGGTCGTGCCGCCACCGGTGCCCGTTCCACCCGTGTTTCCCGTTCCGCCATTCGTTCCCCCGGTGTCGGTCCCGCCCCCGGTCGACCCGCCGGTATTCCCGCCACCTGTACTCCCACCCGTGTTGCCGCCTGTATTGCCGCCCGTGTTCCCACCCGTACTGCCACCTGTATTGCCACCCGTGTTCCCACCCGTACTGCCGCCTGTATTGCCACCCGTGTTCCCGCCCGTGGTGCCAGTGCTGGCGGTGCTCAGGGTCAGCACCAGCTGGGTGTGGCCCCCGCTGGTCATGGTGGAACTTGTCACCGTGTAGCCGGCGGCTGCCAGGGACAGGGTACCGGTGTTGAGCCCACCACCCGCCGACACGATGGTGTAGCTACCGGCCGGCAGCGCCCCGCCGGCCGTGGGCTTCAGCGTCACCGATCCGCCGTCCAGGCTGGCGCTGCCGCTGATCACCAGGCTGCCGTAGCTGCTGGTGGAGGCGACACCGATCACCAGACCACCGCCCGTCTGGCTGTAACTGCCCGTGATGTTGATGGCACTGTTGACCAGCAGGGTGGCGCCGCTGTTGACCACGCCATGCGTGCCAACGTCCAGATGGTCGTTCAGCAGCAGCGTGCCGGAAATGAAGCGCACGTCGGCCAAGCGGCTGGTGATGGACCCCAGCCGCCCGCCTGCCCCGGTCAGCGTGCCGGGAGCATCGTCCGTGCCCCCGCTGACCACCAGGGGGTTGGCTGACTGGTTCACGATGTCACCGGCGATGATGCCGCTGTTGGCCAAGGTGCCCAGGGCGCCGGTGGCCGCGATATACAAGGCCGTGGCACCACCGGCGGTGTTGGTGAGCGTTCCGGAGATGTCCAGCTTGTCCAGACCGCCCCCGACATAGTCGTTGCCGGCCACGGCCAGCAGATCGGTACCGCTGGCGGCGCCTGTGGCCGACAGGCCGGCAACACCACTGGTGACCGTGGCACCCGCGTAGCTGGACCCCACCCCGCCGTGGATCAGGGTGACGCTGTCGCCCACCTGGTAATTGCCCCCGGCGTTCACCCCGGCGGAAACCACGCCGCCCGTCACCATGGCCGCATCGCTGACGCTCAGCACGTTGCCGGCGGCGGCCAGGGTGCCCGCCGCCTGGGTGTAGGCGCCGGTGATGGCCACGTCGCGGGACAGGGCGATGTTGGCGCCGCCGTTGACCACGGTGTGGCCAGCGGCGTCGATAACGTCGCCCAGGCTGAGGTCACCGGCGGCGAAGATCAGGTTGCTGAGGCTGTTGTGGATGATGCCGCCGGCGAGCGTCCCCACCGTGCCGCCACCGCCGCCCGTCACCACCAGGTCGTTGGCGCTGGCGTTCACCACATCTCCCAGGATGGCGCCGGTGTTCGCCAGGGTGCCCAGGCTGCCGGCCGGCGTTATCATCACCGCGGTGGCGGCCGACAACACCCCGCTGTTGGCCAGGGTGCCCAGGGTGCCGCCGATATAGTCGCTGACCAGCGTCAGCACCAGGTCGGATGCGGCCCCGCTGGTGGTTGTGCCAAGGGTGGCGGTGAAGCCGCTGGCCGCAGCGGTCAGGCCCGTGGCGGTCAGGCTGCCGGCCGCCACGATGGTGTAGCTGTCGCCCGCCAGCAGGTTGGATCCGGCCATCGCCGCCACGGCCACGGTGCCGCCCGTCAGGCTGGCCGCCCCGTTGACGACCAATCCACCCACGGAGGCCCCGCCGATGCCCGCCGCCAGGGTGCCGCCCGTCTGAACATAGTTGCCGGTCACGCTGACGATGCTGGCCAGCAGCACCGACGCCCCGCTGTTGACCAGCGTGTGTCCAGTCACGTCCACCGCGTCATTCAGCAGCAGGCTGCCGGTCGGCAGCACCACGTCGGCGCCGGTGCTGACGATGGCCCCTTGCGCGCCGGCCAGCCCCGTCAGGGTGCCCATGGCGCCACTGGGACCGCCATTGATGCTGAGCGCGTTGGGCGAGGCGTTGATGATCCGCCCCGCAATCACGCCGCTGTTGCCGACGGCGCCGATGCTGCCGCTGGTGTATAGCGCTGTCGCCCCGGTGATCAGGCCACTGTTGGTTACGGTGCCGATGGTGCCCGTGTTGTAGAGGCCGCGCGTCACGCCGCTGAGGGTACCTTGGTTGCTGAGCAGGCCGACGGCGCCGAGGTTGGCGACGCCCGCCACGGTGCCCACCAGGGCGCCGGTATTGCCGGCGGTGCCCACGCTGCCCGTGGCCGCGATGTGGACAGCCGTGGCGGCCGTGATCATACCGGCGTTCTCCAGCGCGGGCAGGGCACCGCCGACATAGTCGTTGGTGGCCGTGGCCACGAGGTCCACCCGCCCGCCGATGGTCATCGCCACCGCAGCCACCGACAGGCCGGTGACGCCGACGTCCACCGCCACGCCGCCATAGCGCGACGCCATGCCACCCGCAACCAAGGTGCCCGCGACCCCTCCCGCCATCCGGTTGGCGGTGGCGGACAGGCTGGCCGTCACCGTGCCGCCGCTCAGCAGCGCCGCTTCGGTCACCACCAGGGTGTTGCCGCCCAGCGCCAGAACGCCACCGGTCTGGCTGTAGCCGCCGGTGATGGTCAGCGTGCCGCCCAGCGCGACGGTGGCGCCGATGTTGGCCACCGTGTGTCCGGTGGCGTCGATGGCGTCGTTCAGCAGCAGGGCGCCACCGGCCAGGACCACATCGCCGCCGCTGCGCAGCAGTCCCGGGCCGCCCGCCAGGCCGGTCAGTGTGCCCCCCCCGAGGCCACCGGCGATGGTCAGGGCATGGGTGGTGGCATTGACGATGGTGCCGGCGATCACCCCGCTGTTGACCACGGTGTCCAGCGTGCCGGCACCGTAGATCGCGTAGGCCGTCCCCTGCAGGGTGCCGCTGTTGTTCAGAGTGGCCAGGCTGCCGGTCGCCGCGATATGGACGGCCGTGACGGCCGCCAGCGTGCCGGTGTTGGCCAGTGAGCCCTGGGCATCGCCGATGTAATCATTGGCCGCCACCGCCAGCAGATCGGTTCCGCCCGCCCGGCCCGCCAAGGCAAGGCCCGCCACGCCGCTGGCGACGGTGACGCCGGCATAGCTGGATCCGGTGCCGCCCTGGACCAACGTACCCACGGTATCGCCCACCCGATAGGTGGCCGTGGGCGCGGGCGATGTCATGACCGTGCCGCCGCTGATCAGGGCGGCACCGCCGACCACCAGCCGGGCGGCGACGGTGGCCAGGTCCAGCCCGCCTTGCGCCTGGGCATAGGCCCCGGTGACACTGACCACCGTATCCAGCACCACGGTGGCACCGGCGTTCACCAGGGTGTGGCCGCCGACATCCACGCCATCGTTCAGCAGCAGGCGCCCGCCGCCCAGCACCACGTTGGCCAGCGTACTGGATACCATGGCCTGGCCGCCGTTGGTGCCGGTGTAGGTGCCGAGGACAGCCCCGCCCGCCAGCGTCAGGGGGGCCGACGACAGGTTCACGATATTGCCGATGATGGTGCCTTGGTTGATCAGCCCGGCCAGGGTGGCGCCGCTGTTCAACCGCAGGGCGGTGGGCCCGATGATGGTGCCGCTGTTGCTGACCGTCCCCGTGGTGCCTGAAAGATCGAACGCGAACTCCGTGCCGCTGATCAGCCCGCTGTTGGTCACCTGGCCCAGGCTGGCGGCGTTGGCGATGGCCTTGTAGCCGCTGATGGTGCCGCTGTTGTCCAGCACGGCCAGGGTGCCCTGGCCGTTATAGATGGCCTCCCCCCGGCTGCTGGTCAGGGTACCGCTGTTGCTGAGCGTGCCCACGGTGCCGGCGTTCACCAGGCCGTCGCTGCGCCCGATGATGGTGCCGCTGTTGATGACGCTGTCCAGCATGCCCGCATTGTCCAGGCCGGTGAGCAGGGCGTAGATGGTGGCGCCGTTGTCCACCTGGCCGATCCATCCCCGGTTGGTCAGGCCGGCCTGGGTGCCGCCGCTGAGGGTACCGGTGTTGACCAGTGTGGTGATGCTGCCATCGTTCCACAGGCCGGCCTGGCCGGCGATCAGGCCGCTGTTGTTAAACAGGCCGACGCCGCCCACGGTGTGGACATAGAGGGCGGTGCTGGCGGCGTTGATGATGCCCGCATTGTCCAGGCGGCCGACCGTGCCCTGGTTCATCAGGGCGATGACGGGCCCCTCGATGGTGCCGGTGTTGCCCAGGCGGCCCATTGTGCCGAGGTTGACCACGCCGCCGGAAAAGCCGCTGATGACCCCGCCATTGAGAAAGGTACCGATGCTGCCGGCGTTCAACAGGGCATGCTGTCCGAAACCGATGCCGTCGCCGATCCGCCCCTGGTTCACCAGCGTGCCGATGCTGCCGCCATTGTAAAAGGCCGTGGAATTCGCGCTTAGGCCGCCGCTAGCGGTGATGGTCAGGCTGGCGATGGTGCCTTCGTTGCGCAGCGCTGTGGCGGCGCCCTGGATCGTGCCGCTGTCGATCAGCGCGCCGATGCCGCCCTGGTTCAGCACGCCAAAGGTACCGGTCAGCGTGCCGTCATTGGTCAGGGTGGCGATGGTGCCGGTGTTGGCGATACCCGCCACCGTGCCGCCCGCCACGGTGGCCGTGCCGGTGATCAGCAAGGAGCCCAGCGTGCCAGCGTTGGCATAGCCGATGGTGGCCCCGGTGAGCGTGACATCCTGCGCCCGCGCCGCCCCCGCCGCCAGCGCGGCACCCAGCGCCAGCAAGGAGGACCCGCCCTTCAGCAGTCGCGCCGCCGTGCCCGTATTAAGCCCCATATGGCCCTCCCCGCCTTGATCTGGGCGCACCCTTGAGCGGGCGCCGCCCCTTTCAAGCGTGCCGGGGTTGGCCTTGGCCTGTGACCAAACGGTGACCAGCGGGCGCGAAACGGAGGGTGCTCAACAAACCTGCGTCTTTTCCATCACTTGTCCCTACCTGGGTATTTTGGACAGCGGCGGATGGGCAGGCCGGAATCCCCCGTCAAAACCCCACGGCCGCCGCCGCCATGACCTGGGCGAAGGGCCCGCCCAGCGTCAGGTTGTGGTGGTGGATGATGGCGCCCGCGGGCAGGGCCGGCGTGTCGATCGTCGTATGGGCGTCGCCGGCCAGCACGGCCTCGAAGCCCAAATCACGGGCGGCGCGGCAGGAGGCATCGACGCAATATTCCGTCTTCATGCCAGACAGCACCACGCGCCCGATGCCGTGGTCGCGCAGCAGGGCCGCCAGTTCCGTACCGGCGAACACGCTGGGCCGCGACTTGCGCACCACCAGGTCGCCGGCCTGGGGCGCCAGCTGTTCCACAAGCTGCCAATCGGCGGAGCCCGGGGCGGCGCGCGACCCTTCCGGGCCGTCATGCTGGACCAGGACCACCATGCCGCCGGCCTTGCGGGCGCGATCGGCCATGTCCTGGATGCGCACAACCACGCCGGCGCCGCCATGGGGCGGCACGGGGCCATGCACCAGGCCCACCTGCATGTCGAGAACGATGAGGGCGGAGGAGGAACGACGGGAGTGTTGGGGTCTCATGAGGGATCTCCGTTCGGGTTCTGGAACGGAGGCGCCTTTGGCCATCTCCCCCGTCCCGTTAGGGCGGGGGTTGCGGAACGACCTGGCTTTACGCCGACAAGCCCATCCCGCACCGCCCGCCGATGGCGGTGGTGGTGATGGTTTTGACAGTCAGGGCGAAGAAGGCGTTCATGGCCGGCACCATGCAGGGGGGTGAGGGCCGCAGTCAAGCCCCCTTATCCAACGTCCCTGCCCTCACCGGAAACGTGCCACCAACTCCGCCAGTCGTTCACAGTCGGCGGCCAAGTGGCGGTCGTTCAGGTTGGTGACGCCCAGCAGCAGGCCGGCTTCACATGCGCCTTCGGCCACGTACCAGGGCGACAGCGGCACCGGGGCCATGCCGAAGGCCAGGGCCTGGTTGGCGATGGCGATATCATTAGTGCCCGGGGGCAGCGACACCACCACCGACAGGCCGGCCGTGGCCCGCACCGGCAGCAGGCCCTCCAGGGCGCGCAGCAGCGCGGCCCGCCGGGCGGCGTAGAGCCGCTTCATCCGCCGCAGGTGGCGCAGGTAGTGCCCCTCCGCCAGGAAGGCGGCGACGGCCCGTTGCACCGGGGCCGCCGGCGCGGGCGACAGGCAGGCGGCCACGTCGCCGAAATGGCCGGCCAGGGCGGCCGGCACCACCAGGAAGCCAAGGCGCAGGGCCGGGCTGATGGTCTTGCTGAAGGTGCCGGCGTGCAGCACGCGGGCGTCGCCGCCCGCCGCGTGGTCCACCGCCGCCAGGGCCGGTGCTGCCCGACCGGCCAGTTGCAGCTCGCTCAGATAATCATCCTCCAGCACCCAGGCGCCGGCGTGGCGGGCCCAATCCAGCAGGGCGATGCGGCGGGCCAGCGACAGCGCCATGCCCAGGGGCGCCTGCTGCCCCGGCGTTACCACGGCCAGGGCGGCGTCACGGGCCGCAGCCACCCCGGCGGCCACGTCCAGCCCCTGGCCATCCACCGGCACGGGCACAGGCCGCATCCCGGCCAGCGTCAGGGCTGTGCGGGTCAGCGGGAAGCCCGGTTCCTCCATCCACGCCGCCCTGCCCTCCAGCCCCAGGGCGCGGACGACCAAGTTGAGGGCCCCGGCATAGCCGTTGGTCACCAGCACCTGGCCCGGCGCGCATTGGATCCCGCGGGCGATCGCGAGATAGGCGGCGATCGCGTGCCGCAGCTCGGGATGGCCGCGCGGGTCGGGATAGCCCACCGGCGCCTGGGCCGCCGTGCGCGCCGCCCGGGCCAGGGCGCGGGACCACTGGGTATAGGGGAAGGCGTCCTGGGCCGGGACGCCCATCTGGAAGGCCAGCGGCATGCCCTCGAAATCATGGAAGAAGGCCGCCATGGGCAAGGTCTCCGCCGGCGGCGGCACCGGCGGCAGGTCGGGCACCGGCCAGCGCGCCACCCGGGTGCCGGCCGCCCCCATGCCCACCACCAGCTGCTCATCCATCAGCCGTTCATAGGCCACCCGCACGGTGCCGCGCGCCACGCCCAGCTGGGCCGCCAGATCGCGCCAGGACGGCAGGCGGGCGCCGGCGGCTAGGCGGCCGCCCAGGATGGCCTGACGCAGGGCGCCGTGGATCTGGGCCGCCAGCGGCATCGCCGCCGTACGGTCCAGGACGATGGAAAGGTCGGTGTCCATGGACCATCATGGTACAGCCTTTTTGATAATTCTTGGTCCTGTTTCCTGATCCATGCCGGGCGCATCTTCTTGTCAACGGCCCCCGCCGCCCAACCCGACAGACAGCTATAAGGAAACGGATCATGACCCTGCGTCTCGACTACGCCAACGCCTCCCCCGCCGGCATGAAAGCCTTGGGCGGTGTCTACGGCTACCTCACGCAAAGCGGCCTGCCCGCCCAGCTGGTGGACCTGGTCTACCTGCGCGTCTCGCAGATCAACGGCTGCGCCTACTGCATCGACATGCATTCCCGCGACCTGCTGAAGGGCGGACTGGACGTGGAAAAGCTGGTGCTGGTCCCAGCCTGGCATGAGGCCGGCGCCCTGTTCACGGAGCAGGAGCAGGCGGCCCTGCGCTGGGCGGAGACGGTGACCCGCGTGGCCGAGACCGCCGTGCCGGACGCGGAGTTCCAGGCCGCCCGCGCGCAGTTCAGCGACAAGGAGCTGGCCGACCTTACCATCGCCATCGGCTTGATGAACGCCTACAACCGCATGGCCATCAGCTTCCGCGCCGTGCCGGCCGCCGCCAAGGTTTGAACAGTCCCAGATACCAACGGCCGGGCCGCCCACCGCCCGGCTGTTGCCGTTCCTGGCGCAATGGAAGGACAGAGATCCCTATACAGCCCGGTATTAGTTCCTTCTCGTCAACAGTGATGTGGGGCCTGGGCGATAGTCCCGGCCATGCGACGGCGCTATTGAAGATGGGTGGGCAGTACCGCCCCCATCGCCCGGAGCCCGTCCCGCATGAAGACCCTGTACCAGACCCGCGCCATCGCCACTGGCGGTCGCACCGGCACGGTGCGGACGGCGGACGGCGGCCTGGACGTGACCCTGGCGGCCCCGCGCGAATTGGGCGGCAAGGGCGGTGACGGCAACACGCCGGAGCAACTGTTCGCCGCCGGCTACGCCGCCTGCTTCCTCGGCGCTTTGAAGTCCGTTGCCGCCGGCCGCAAGGTCAAGCTGGCGGACGACAGCACCGTCAGCGCGGAGGTCGGCATCGGCAAGCGCGACGATGGCCAGGGCTATGGTCTGGACGTGGCGCTGACCATCAGCCTGCCAGGCGTGGACCCGGACGTGGCCAAGGATCTGGTGCAGCAGGCCCACATCGCCTGCCCCTATTCCCACGCCACCCGCAACGGCCTAAACGTCCGGCTGGACCTGTTCTGACTCAGCAAATCAGGGCGATCGTCCCTACCCTCTCGCGGTAGCCGAGTTGCCGCGCCTCCCATCCGATACAACTTCGATGGTGTGCAAAGCCGCCACGAGGCTTGACCAGGCCGGGAGTTGGGAAATGATCATCGACGCCGATGGCTGGGCAGTGGATCCCAAGGTGACGCGCAAGCCGTTCCCAAATCTCAATCATGGGAAAATGGCGGTTATCAATGGGATAATAGTCCATCAGACAGCATCCCCCACCGCCGAAGCCACGTTTAATAGCTATGGCGGGGCAAACCCGAATGGCGCCCATTTCCTGATCGATAAAGATGGGACACTATATCAGACCGCGTCCATCAAATGGAAACTGTGGCACGTCGGCAAATTAAAACCACGTTGCGTTCTGGAGAACACCTGCCCCGCCACGGAAGTTGATCTGATCGTAGGCAACAAATACTCAAATATCAACGAAGTGGAGAAGGAGAAGCCATTCCCGGAGCGCTTTCCCATGAATGACGACTCCATCGGCATAGAGATCGTTTCCATGGAGATAAAGAACGGACTTAGCACATCGACCTTCGAGCCGTGCACGGATGCACAAAACAAATCACTGCACTGGCTCGTGGACAGCTTCAAAGCCGTTCTGAAATATCCAACAGTCGAAATATATCGCCACCCCGACGTTTCATACAAAAACAAGCACGAAGCGGAGACGGCAGCATGGTAAACAGGCTTAGCCATGTCCTGGTCGCGACCATGGTGATATCGCCGCAAATCGCCACTGCCAAGGTCAAGACGATCGACATCAAGTCCGTGTCCGTGGAGACGAAGGGCTTATTCGAGGGTGCTGAAAAAGATAAAGTGTATACGCCGAATTGCGACACCCAGGAATTGTCGGATGATAGTGCCTTGAAATGGTTCAGGAAATCTCACGAAGAGCCTGGATACGATTTCAATGAGAAGGCGACAGTGACAGGCTGTGTCTTCAAGGGCCACTTAACAACACGCGACGGCAGGACTCTCGAGTGGAAACTCGATATTGGGGGAACGGGCTACATATTGCTGTCCGAAAAGGACAATAAAGTCCTGCAGCTCATTGGCCCTGAAATTCCCAAGTAACTTCGCCTGACACTACATCTCCACTCCGCGCGCCCAGGGCATGGTCATGAAGCGCTGGCGCAGGAATTCGATCATCACCCGCACCCGCGCCGGCCGTACCCGGCGGGGTGGTGTCAGCATGTTGACGGGGATGGAGGGCACCGTCCAGTCGGCCAGCACCTCTTCCAGCCGGCCGTCCTCCAGTTCCCGCCAGACGAAGGATTCCGGCAACACGGTAATGCCCATGCCGGCCACCAGCGCCGGAACGGCGGCCAAGCCGTTGTTGACGTGGAAACGGCCCGTGACCGGCACGACCAGACTGCCATGCTCCGGATGCTGGAAACGCCAGTGGGCATGGTCGGGAACGTGGGAAAAGAGCAGCGCTTCGTGCCCTTCAAGATCCCGGGGATGGGCCGGCCTGCCGCGACGCTCGAAATAGGCGGGTGACGCCACGACGGGCAGCCGGAAGGAGAACAGCCGGCTGATCAGCAGGGAGGAATCAGCCGCCGCCCCCACGCGTACCGCCAGGTCATAGCCCTCGGCCACCATGTCGATGGCATCGTCGGTCAGGTGCAGGTCGACGCCCACCTCCGGATACTTGGCGATGAAGTCCGGAATGACCGGCGCCAGGTGTTCCAAGCCAAAGGTGATGGTCACGGCGATCTTGACGGTGCCGCGCGGCGTCGCCGCCTCTTCCGAGATGTCTTCCTCGATGGCGGCGCCGTCGCTGAGGATGCGGCTGGCCCGTGTCAGGGCTGAGCGGCCACTTTCCGTCAGGGACAGCTGCCGTGTGGTCCGGTGCAGCAGCGTGGTGCGCATGCGCTCCTCCAGCCGGGTGATGATCTTGGACACCGTGGTCTTGGACAGGCCCAGATCCTCGGCAGCGGCGGAGAACGACCCCCGCTCCACCACCTTGGCGAAGACGGCCCAGGCCTCGAAATCCGGCAAATGCGGCATCAGCTATCCCCAAATGGCAACAGTGCGTTCCTGGGAACGCATGATTAGGGGCCAAAACGCCCCGCAGCCCCCACATTAGTCGCTTTTCTTCATCAATGAAGTGCCGGCGCGCTGTCTTATCCGCAGGGCCGCCCCACAGTACACCTAAGCCATCAATTCCGGGGGCTGTCCCCCCCGCCCCGCCTTCCCAACCAGCGCCGCGTTCCAGACGCCGGGCTCATG
Source organism: Nitrospirillum amazonense (assembly GCF_029594735.1). Taxonomy (NCBI): domain Bacteria; kingdom Pseudomonadati; phylum Pseudomonadota; class Alphaproteobacteria; order Rhodospirillales; family Azospirillaceae; genus Nitrospirillum; species Nitrospirillum amazonense. Next base: position 77,132 of record NZ_JARPAF010000003.1, on the reverse strand, counting down.
CCCGGACAGCCGGAGGTTTGCCCGATGACCATCCTACCCCCCCTGGCCATCCGCCCCCTGATCTCCGCCCTGCTGCCCCGCGACCGCCTGTCCATGGGCCTGGCCCTGGCCCATGAGGTGTCGGCCTTGAGCCTAAGCCTGCATGCCGTTTCATTCACCGCCAGCGAGGCGGCGCTGCGCGAGGTCAACCAGATGCTGGGCGTCGCCGTCCTGCTGCTGGCCCTGGCCCGCTTGGCCCTGGGCCGCAGCAGTGCCACCCCCTTCCCGCTGCTGCAGGGCGCCACCCAGGCGCTGATGGTGCTGGTGCCCCTGTTTGGCGGCGGCGCCGCCCTGGGCTCTCTGGCTGAACTCGGCAGCGTGCAGCATCCGCTGCGCATGGACGTGCCGGATTTCCTGATGTGGGCCGACCATCCCCGCCTGCTGCTGGCGGCCTTGCTGCAGCGCCTGCAGGTGGCCGCTGCCGCCACCCTGCTGTTGCTCGTTCCCTGCCGGTTGGCCGGTGGATGGCTGGCGACCGCGCACGCCCGGGCGTGACACGCCCTGACAAGCCCCTTTCAAGGACTTTTCGCACCAGATGGCGTCCGCCCTAGCGGACCGGGCCCAAGGGAGCTGCGGAGCGCATTCCCTGCGATGCACCAGCCGCATGCCCGCGGCGCAAAACAAATGCGCCACTTACATCCTTTTGGCGGCAAAATAACATTCATTATCAATGCATGTTTTTAGGTGAGTGATGGATGAGCCGCTGATCGCCACCCTAGTCTCCCAATTCTACGCCCGGGTGCGCCGCGATCCCGATTTGGGGCCGGTGTTCAACCACGCCATCCGCGACTGGGACCACCATCTGGAAACCCTGACCGCCTTCTGGTCCGCGCTGCTGCTGTCGCCGGAGCGGCAGGCCGGTCCGCGCTACAAGGGCAACCCCATGGCTGCCCACCTGAAGCATCTGGAACGCCTAACCCCCGCCCTGTTCGACCGCTGGCTCGCCCTGTGGTCGCAGGCCACGGCCGACGTGCTGCCGCCGGACGCCGCCGCCGATGCCCTGGCCAAGGCCGCCCGCATCGCCACCAGCCTGCAACTGGGCCTCTTCTACCGCCCGGCTGCCTGAACCGCCTTCCCCGCTTCTTCGGCCCCGCCCGAGGAAATTGATGGCGGCGACACCCCTTCCCGCCATCAGTGACTGGCCACCCCACCCCTGGCCCCCCATCCAGGTGACGGCTAGGGGTGGGGGCTTTTTTCCCAAACGGCGGCCGTAAGAAATTCCCCGCGTTCCGGACTACCTTGTCATCACTGATGCCAAGGGATGGGTCATGGACGGCGGGCAGGACAGCCGGGACACGCGATACCAGCAGGCGGTCGCCCAGTTCGGCCCGGCGCTGGAGCGATTGGCCCGCGCCTATGAGCGCGACCCCGACCTGGCGCGCGACCTGCTGCAAGACATCCACCTGGCCCTGTGGCGCAGCCTGGACAGTTTCGACGGGCGCGCGGCCCTGCGCACCTGGGTGTTCCGCCTGGCCCACAACACCGGGGCCACCCACACCCTGCGCCAACGCCGCTCACGCCCTGGCAAGCCGGTCAGCCTGGAAGAGCTGGATGGCCTCGCCGCCCCTGACAACCCCGAACAGATGGCCGACCGGCAACAGACCCTGAACCGGCTATATGACCTGATCCGCCGGCTGAAGGCCCCGGACCAGCAGGTGATGCTGTTGTACCTGGAAGGTGAGGACGGGGCCGCCATCGGCGAGGTCACCGGCCTTTCGCCTGGCGCCGTCACCACCAAGATCCACCGCGCCAAGGCCGTGCTGGCCCGGCATTTCCAACCCGCGCCCACGCAGAAGGGAGGCCCGAAATGACGGCCGATCCCGCCGACACCCTGCAAGCCTTGTGGCAAACCCAGGAACAGGAGATTCCGCCCGTGACCCTCGACGAAATCCGCGCCAAGGCCGCCGCCTTCGAACGCAAGATCCGCCGCCGCAACCTGCGGGAATACATCGGGACCGCCGTCGCGGCCGCGATCTTCGCGTCCTACATCTGGCTGTTCCCCGGCTGGATGATCAAGCTGGGCAGCGCGCTGACCATCCTCGCCTTGGGCTGGACCATGTGGCGGTTGCAGCAGCGGGGCAATGCGCGGGCTGCCGGGGGCGACGCCCGGACGGTGGTCGATGCCTACCGCGACGCCCTGGTCCGCCAGTACCGGGGCGCAGCCGCCTTCTGCCGCCGCGACCTTCCCCTGTTCCTGCCCGGGCTGATCCTGATCTATGTCGGCCGCTATCGGCAGGATCATGCCGGCGGACGGCCGCTGGACCTCGACCATACCTTCATCATCCTGGGCGGCGTCATCGGCCTGCTGATGTTGGCCATCGTCGTGCTGGTTAGCCTGCTTGGCGCGGCACGTCTGCAGAACCAGATCAACGAGCTGGACCGGATGCTCAGGGGCTAAGGTCCGCCTGCCGGTCCGCACCCGGATTCAACAAGGCCCCTTGGCCTGAAGCCGGGACCACCCCTTAAAATCGGAAACGTCCCCATACCATCGTGGATAGGAACGTTTCCGATTTCAGCGTCAGCTCAATGCGCGCCCGCCCCGCCGCCGCTGGTCTTCTTCATCATCAGGGCGGCCAGCAGGGCCAGCACCAGGGCGCCACCCATGAGGTAGAAGGCGTCGCTGTAGGCCAGCAGGAAGGATTGCAGCTTCACCGACTTGCCGATGGCCTGCACCGCCTGGTTCCAGGCGAGGTCGGGATCGACGCCGCCCACCGACAGGAAGCGTTCCTGCAATTCCTGGATGCGGTCGGCCGTCGCCTCGCTGAAGCCCGTCACATGGGTGGTGATGACGGTGGAGTGGAACTGTTCCCGCTTGGTCAGGATGGTCTGCAGGCCGGCGATGCCGACCGAGCCGCCCAGGTTGCGCATCATGTTGAACAGGGCGGAGGCGGAGCCGGCGTTCTCACGCTCGATGCCGCCAGTGGCCAGCGCCGACAGGGGCGTCATCACCAGGGACTGGCCCACGGCGCGGACCACGTTGGGCAGGACCAGCTGGTCGGCGGCGTAGTCCTTGGACAAATGGATGTTCAGGAAGCAGCTGGCGGCGAAGAGGACGAAGCCCACGCCCACTAGGATACGGGCATCGACCTTCTTCATCAGAAAGGGCACGAAGGGGATGATGACCAACTGCGGAAAGCCAGTCCAGGCCAGCACCTCACCCACCTGTTCCGAGTTATAGCCCTGCATCTGCGACAGGTAGCTGGGCAGCAGGAAGACCGACCCATAGAGCGCCATGCCTAGGATGATGTTGCTGACGCTGCCCAGGCCGAAATTGCGACGGGTCAGCAGCCGCAGGTTCAGCAGCGGGTTGGCCACCGTCAGCTCGATCCACAGGAAGGCGCCCAGCGACAGCACCGCCACCACCGACAGCTTCACGATGAAGGGGGAGCCGAACCAGTCGTCCTTGTTGCCTTCCTCCAGCACCGTCTGCAGGGCGGCCAGGCCGATGGCCAGGGTGGCAATGCCGGGCCAATCCCCCTTCTTCAGCAACGACAGCTTCATGGGGGCCGACGGCAGGGTGGGGAACAGGGCCGCCAGCATGACGGCACCCGGTGCCACGTTGACGTAGAAGATGTACTGCCAGCCGTAGGTCTGGGTCAGGTAGCCGCCGATGGTGGGGCCGATGGCGGGCGCGAAGGTGGCGGATATGGCGAACAGCGCAAGGCCGATGGGCTGCTTCGACCGGGGCAGCATCGTCAGGGTGATGGTGAAGGCCAGCGGAATGAGCACGCCGCCGAAGAAGCCCTGCAGGGCGCGCAGCAGAATCATCTGCTGCAGGTTGCCGGCGAAGGCGCAGGCCACCGACAGCACCAGGAACAGGGCCGTGTTGGCCAGCAGGTAACGGCGCAGCGAGAACACCGGCACCAGAAAGCCGGTGAGGGGGATGACCACGATCTCCGCCACCAGGTAGGAGGTGGAGATCCAGCCGCCGTCGTCGATGCCGGCGCCGATGGCGCCCTGGATGTCGGGCAGAGAGGCGTTGGTGATCTGGATGTTCAGCACCGCCATGAAGGCACCGATCATCGACCCCACCACAGCCAACCAGGTCTTGAAGCTGGTGGGCGCTTCAGCCCCGGCGGGCGCCGCCTGTGATACTGCGTTTGCCATGACCCTCACTCCTGGACGTGGCGGGTTGAGCGGGACGGGCCGTCAGTCCGCGTCCTTCGTGTTGATGGTGGGTTCCACAGACATGCCGGGGCGCAGCTGCACCGCGCCCTTGCCGGCGGCGGCGTAGGCGTCCAGCGTGATCTTCACCGGCACGCGCTGGACGATCTTGGTGAAGTTGCCGGTGGCATTGTCAGCCGGCAGCAGCGCGAACTTCAGCCCGCTGGCGGGGGAGATGCTATCCACCCGGCCATGGACGACGACGCCGGGATAGGTGTCGACGGCGATGTCCACCGGCTGGCCCGGCTTCACGTCGGTCAGCTGGGTTTCCTTGAGGTTGGCGACAACATAGACCTGGTGGAGCGGCACCACCGCCATCAGCTGGGTACCCGCCTGGACATAGCGGCCGACGCGGACGGAGCGGGCGCCCACCACGCCGTCCACCGGGGCGGTGATGGTGGCATAGCCCAGATTCAGTTCGGCCTGGTGCTCCGCAGCGCGCGCCTGGTCCACCTCCGTCTCCGCCGTGACTTTCTGGGTCTTCAGCACCTCCACCTGCTGGCAGGCGGCGACAAGGCCGGCCTCGGCCGTGCTGAGGTCGGCATCCGCCTGTTGGCGCACGGAGGTCGCCTGCTGCGCCTTCTGCGCGCTGCCGGCGCCGGTGATGACCAGCTGGTTGAAGCGGTCGCTGTCCTGGCCGGCGAAGGTGGCCGCGGCCTTGGCCGACACCCGGCGGGCGGCGGCCTGGTCGATGAGGGCCTGCTGCAGGGTGATCTGCGCCTGGATGTTGGCCACCTTGGCCTCCGCCGTCTGGCGGGCGGCCCGGGCCTGGTCCAGCGCCGTCCTCAAATCCTTGTCATCGATGATGGCCAGGGGCTGGCCCGCCTTGACCATCTGGTTGTCGTCCACCAGCACCTTGGCGATGTAGCCGGAAACGTGCGGCGCGATGGTCGAGGCGTCGGCATCGACGTAGGCGTCGTCCGTTTCCACCAGGAACCGGCCGGTACGCCAGTAGTCCAAACCATAGTGGCCGGCGGCGGCCAGGGCGGCGATGCCGACACCGGCCAGCAGGACGCGCTTGAGGAGGCCACCGGCACGGGCACCGGCGACAGCGGGGGCGGCGGTATCAGTGATGTCGACCATGGAAATCTCCTGAGGAACCAGAAGGGGTGGGTTCAAATTTCGATACAAGTTGGACCGTTTCGTAATTAACGAGCAGCGTCGCCTTTGAATACGAGACATGTCGTGTCGTAATGTCTCACTGCCCTCGCCCCGCCTCCGAATGGGGCCTATGGTGAGGTGGAGTGGATGCCCGGGCACGCCCACGCCCCGGACCATTGCTGAGGAGAACCCCCATGGCCCCCGTCGGTCGACCCCGCAGCGACGCCAGCCACGCCGCCATCCTGAAGGCGACCTATGAGCTGCTGCGGGAAGAAGGGCTGGCGCGGCTGACCCTGGACAAGGTGGCCACCCGGGCAGGCGCCTCGCGCAGCACGCTGTATCGCTGGTGGCCCAGCCGGGGCGCCATTGCCATGGAGGCGACGCTGGACATGCTGAATCGGGAGCTGTCGCTGGAACCCAAGGGCGACAACGCCCTGGCGGAGTTTCGCCGGCTGCTGAAGTCGGTGGCGCGGGCCATGCGGGGCAGCACCGGCCCCATCATGGCCGGCATCCTGGCGGAATGTCAGCGCGACCCGGAAACCCTGCGCCTGTTCAAGGAGAACCTGGTGGCCCCCCGTCGGGCGGAGGTGGTGCCCCTGCTGGAACGGGGCATCCAGGACGGATCCATCCGCCCGGGCGTGGCACCACACACCATCCTGGATCTGACCTTCGGCGCCATCTACCACCAGTTGCTGCTGCACGTGCCCACCGATGACGCCTGGATGGACGGCGTCATCGACATCCTGGTGAACGGCATCGCCGCCAAACCAACAGCCTGATCCACTGATCAGCCCAGGCGCATGTAGCTGCCCATGTCGGCCTTGATGCCCCACTTGGCCAGGAAGGCGCCGGGGTCGAAATCCTGGCGCCGGTACTCCTCAGCCGCACGGGCCTTGGCGGCGGCCATGGCCTCCTCACTTTCCCACTGCACCAGGGTGACGACGCCGTAGTCGCCATCATCCAGCCGCCATTCATACAGGCCATGCTGCAGGCAGCCGGGCTGATCATGCAGGAAGCCGTCGATGAAGCGGATACGCTCGACAAAGGCGTCGCGCGCCGCCGCCGGCACGGTGAATTTGTCAATGCGATAGCGGTGACTGGCGTCCGCGCAGGAGGGCACGGGGGCATGGGCGTTCATAAGGGCTGGCTCCAACCGGATTGTTCAAAGGCCTCCGCAGGCTAAGACCTCAACATAAGTTGAGGTCAAGCGGCAAAATGGGCCGCTTCGGCTTGGTCAAATCCCATGTGACAACGCTGTCAGAAAATGTCATGCTGTGTCCCACAAGAAAATTGGGGAGGACCGGAAAGTCATGACCATCGCCGCCGACACGTCATGCCGTGCGCACGGCGCCGGGCTCGCCCCAACGACCAACCGCCTCCCTTCGCTGGATGTGCTGCGGGGCTTGGCCGTCGCCGGCATGATCCTGGTGGTCAGCCCCGGCGACTGGGACAAGGCCTACGCGCCGCTGAAGCACGCCCCGTGGGACGGCTGGACCCTGGCGGACATGGTGTTCCCCACCTTCCTGTTCAGCGTGGGCCTGGCGATCGCGCTGTCCTTCGGCAAGCTGGCGCAGGACAAGCGGGCGGCGGGGGCCAAGATCGCGCGGCGGGCCCTGACGCTGATCGCCCTGGGCCTGGTTCTGAATGCCCTGCCCTATTTCGACCTGCCGCATCTGCGCCTGCCCGGCATCCTGCAGCGCATCGCCCTGTGCTACACCCTGGCCACCACGCTATGCCTGGCGACCGCCAGGGTGGATCCGGACGCCGGCAGCACGGTGAACCGGCGAGCACTGTTGGTGGCCATGGTCGCCATCCTGCTGGGCTATTGGGGGGTGCTGGCCTGGGTGCCGGTGCCCGGCATCGGCGCGGGGCATCTGGACCCGGGCGGCAACCTGCCATCCTGGATCGACCGCGACGTCTTCACGGTGCCGCATCTGTGGCCTTATGGCACCGATGCGGCCGGCGCCGTCGTCTATGATCCCGAGGGCCTGCTGTCCACCCTGCCCGCCACGGTCAACGTGCTGGCGGGCGTGCTGGCCGGCACGGCGCTGAAGGCGTCCGAAAGCCGCCTGAACCTGCTGGTCGCCGCCGTCCTGCTGATGATGGCGGGCTTGGCGCTGGACCCCGTGCTGGTCATCAACAAGCGCATCTGGACCAGCAGCTTCGCCCTGTTCAGCAGCGGCTTTTCCTTAGGTGTCCTGGTCCTCCTGTCGGTGCTGCTCGACCAAGGGCACGCCACCCTGCCCCAGGCGCTGAGCTTCCCCTTCCGCGTGCTGGGCGGCAACGCCATCCTGGCCTTCACCCTGTCACAGAGTCTGAGCGCCATCGGCGGCGTGCCCTTCATCGTCACCGCGCAAGGTCCCATCACCCCGCAGGGCTGGGGCGATGGGCTGGCGGGGGCGGTCATCGCCGACCCCTACCTGGCATCCTTCGCCTGTGCGCTGGGCATCCTGAGCGTGGTGGTGCTGGCGCTGCTGCCCCTGCACCGCAGGGGCCTGCATGTGCGGCTTTAGACGGCCAGGGCGGCCTTGGCCTCCAGCAGCTTGACCAGGGCCAGCAGCGCCTGGTTGGCCGGCGTGGGGATGCCCAGGGCCGCGCCCTGGCGCACGATATGGCCGTTCAGGTAATCGATCTCACTCCGCTTGCCCCGCGCCAAATCCTGGGCGGTGGAGGAGAATTGGTTGGGCATGGCCGCGGCCAGGGCCATGACCCGATCCAGGATGTCCTCGCCCACGGCGATATCGCGGGCGCGCGCCACGGCCACGGCCTCCGCCACCACGTCGGCCATGACGGCGCGCACCTCGGGCACCGTCACCATGGTGCCATAGGTCACCTGCGCCACCGCCGACATGGCGTTGTAGGCACAGTTGATGATCAGCTTGTCCCACAAGGCGGCGGTGACGCCGGCCGACACCGTGGCCGGAATGTTGGCCGCCCGCAGCACTTCGGCCACCCGCCCGCTGTCCGGGCCCGTGCCCAGGATCAGGTCGCCCCGGCCATGGTGGCGCACATGGGCCGGCCCCGCCATGTCGGTCGCGACATACACCACCACCGGCACCACCGGCCGGCCCAGCACGGCGGCCAGCCGTTCGGCGTTGTCGACGCCGTTCTGCATCGCCAGCACCACAGCACCCGGCTTCAGATGAGGCAGCATGGCGCGCCCTGTCGCCTCGGTATCTGCGGACTTCACGCAGAACAGCACCAGGTCGGCATGGGCCAGCGCCTCCGGCCCCGGGGCGGCGGCGATGGCGACCTGGCCGTCGAACCCATCCTTCATCTGCAGCCGCAGGCCATGGGCGCGCACCGCCTCCACCAGGGCCGGCCGGCCCACCAAGGTGACGGCATGCCCGGCACGGGCCAGCAGGCCCCCGAAGAAGCAGCCGACCGCGCCGGCCCCCATGACACCGATGTTCATCCTGCGAATCTCCCGTGTGATAGCGCGCCTTTCGCTACGCGGCGTTGCGGTTAAGGTGCGGGGGACCGGGAAGCGGCGCAACGGCCCATCGCTCATCCCTCCCCCGCCGAAAGCGCATCCGCCTGGCCGGATCACGCCCTTCACCGTACCGTGGCGGCCTGGGAAAAGCTGGGCTGGCTGTCCAGCGGCCGCGCCCAGGGACGGTCCCGCATCACCCTGCACGACCAGGCGGCGCTGGCTGCGGTGGCGGAAGAGGGGCGGGAATGGCGACGGTCAGACCTCGACCGGCTGCTCCGCTCCCTGGTCCACCCCCCGGCCCACCCTTTGACCGGGCCGGAAGAACAGCGCCAGCAGCACGGCCCCGGCCAAGGCCAGGGCCGTCGGCACCAGGAACAGGGTGCGGTAGTCCACCGCCGCCTGCGGCCCGGTGGCCGTTTCCACCACCACCGTCCACCGGCTGGACAGGGCGGGGAAGACAAAGCTGGCGATGACGTTACCGACGCCCAGGATCAATAGGTTGAACAGACCCTGGGCGCTGACCCGGACATCCTTGGGGAAGGCGTCATCGACGAAGATGTACACGGTGGCGAAGAAGAAGGCGTAGCAGACGCCGTGCAGCAACTGCACCGCCACGATGGCGGGCACGCTGTCCGCCAGGAAGGCGAAGACCAGGAAGCGGGCGGCATGCCCCAGGATGCCGATGATCATGGTGAGCCGCCAACCCAGGCGGGCCAGCACCCAGCCCAGCACGGCCATGGTCGCCATCTCCGCCACCTGGCCCAGGCTCAGCACCACCATGCTGAGGTTGCCGGCGATGCCCACGCGATTGGTGAGGAAGGCATCCGACATCACGAAGTAACCGTTGTGGACCACGGCGTCCAACAGCGTGACCAGGAACAGCACGGCCACCGCGGGCTGGCGCAGGCTGGCGAAGGCGCGGCGCCAGGCTAGCCGGTCGACCGTACCCTCCCGCCCCCCTTCCCGCTGGGGCGGGGTGTGCGGCAGGGTCAGGGCGTAGGCCGACATGGCGAAGGAGAGGATGGCGGCGACCAGAAAGATCCAACGCACCTGGGCCGCTGTCGCCTGCGCGCCCAGCAGGAAGACGAAGGGCCAGCTGGCCAGCACCCAGCCCAGCGTACCGCCCACACGCACCGCCCCGAACTCCCGCGCCGGCTGCGCCAAGTTGGCGAAAGCCAGGGTGTTGCCCACCGACAGGGTGGGCACATAGACCAGGCTGTAGCCGAGGAAGCAGGCGAAAAAGGGCCAGAAGTCGGTGGCGAACCCCGCCCCGACCAGGCACAGCCCGCCGATCAGGTGGCTGACCGCCAGGAAACGCTCCGCCGAAAAGCGGCGGTCGGCGAACTGGTTGGAGAAGAAGATGCCGATGACCGACGCGATGCCCCAAGCGCTGCCCACCAGCGCCTGGTGGCCGGGCCCGAAGCCCAGCATGGTCATATAGGGGAACAGCTTGGGCGCCCAGGCACCCCAGATGGCGATCTGCAACGCCATCATCACCAGCAGGCGCGTCCTCATGCCCCTCCCCCATTTTTCGGTTTGCCGCCCATCCCTGCGGCTTGGCCGACTCATAGGGCTGATTGGCGTTCATGTAAACCTTTACATCGATAGCCAGGGAAATGGGCGCCCATGATACGTGCTGCCCCAGCTGCAGCAAAATCCCCTACCCGGCGTGCTTCCCCGCCCCCTATAACGGACCCTCCATTCCGGCACCGGAGGTTCCTTCCCATGTCGCGTACCAGGCCCATGTCGCGTACCAGGAAAGCCGTGGCGCTGCGCCATGTGGCGTTTGAGGATCTGGGCCTGCTGGCGCCCGTGTTGGCCGCCGGCGGCTGGGATGTGGAGTATCGCGAGGCGCCAGTGGACGACCTGGCCGACCCGGCCATCGCCGATGCCGACCTGCTGGTGGTGCTGGGCGGCCCCATCGGCGTGTATGAGGATAAGGAACATCCTTTCCTGACCCAGGAGATCGCCCTGCTGGAATGCCGGCTGGCGGCCGGGCGGCCGGTGCTGGGCATCTGCCTGGGCGCCCAGTTGATGGCCCGCGCCCTGGGATCCCGTGTTTATGCCGGTCACGCCAAGGAGATCGGCTGGGGCGCCCTGGATCTGACCGAGGCTGGGCGCGCCTCCTGCCTGGCGCCGTTAGGGGAACCCGGGGCCCGGGTGCTGCATTGGCACGGCGACACCTTCGATCTGCCGCAGGGCGCCACCCGCCTGGCCGGCAGCGGCCTTTATCCCAACCAGGCCTACAGCCATGGCACAAACGCCCTGGCCCTGCAGTTCCATATCGAGGCCGATCCGGCGCGCTTGAACCTGTGGTACGTGGGCCACGCGGCAGAGCTGTCGGCCGCAGGCCTGTCGGTGCCGGAGCTGCGCGCCGCCGGAACTGTGATGGCTGCCCGCGCCGCCGACCAGGCGACGCGTATATTCAACCCCTGGCTGGCGCGGCTGGACTGAGCCAGCGCCATCGTTTGCCCCTCGAGGACGCCTTCCCATGTTCCAAGCCCGCACCAGCGACACCCCGCGCGACAAGGCCACGCTGTACAGCGACCTGAAATCCGACCTCAGCGGCCTGTTGACCGATGAGCGCGACGCCATCGCCAACGCCGCCAACCTGTCGGCCCTGCTGTTCACCACCCTGCCCGACCTGAACTGGGCCGGCTTCTACTTCATGCGCAACGCTGCCAAGGGTAACCTGGGCGGCACGCGAGAGCTGGTGCTGGGCCCGTTCCAGGGCAAGCCGGCCTGCGTCCGCATCGCCGTGGGCCGGGGCGTCTGCGGCACCGCCGTGGAACGGCGCCAGTCCGTGCTGGTGGAGGATGTGCACGCCTTCCCCGGCCACATCGCCTGCGACGCGGCCTCGCGCTCCGAACTGGTGGTACCGTTGATCCTGGATGGCCAAGTGCTGGGCGTCATCGACCTGGATAGCCCCAGCCCGGCCCGTTTCGACGCGCAAGACCAGGCTGGTGTCGAGGCCTTGGCGGACCTGTTCGTCACGGGTAGCGACTGGCCGCTGTAATCGCCTAGGGTAGCGCCCGCCGCAGTTCGATAATGCCGTGCCCATGGCGACGGCGAGACACGCCCTGACCGCCGGGTCCATCGGCACCATGATGCTGGCGGTCATGAGCCGGGCCACACTGGGCCATACCGGCTGCCCCCTGACTGCCGACCGGTGACGGTCGGTGTCTATCTGCTGGTCAACGGCGCCACCCTGTCCCGCATTGTGGCCAGCCTGATGGGGGCGCGCACCTATCGCTGTTGGTCCTTTCGGCCCTGCTCTGGATCGCCGCCTTCGCCCTGTTCGCGGCGCGCTATCTGCCTTATTGGCGGCGGCCGCGCCTGGAGCGGATCGCGTGAGGCCGCTTGCGGCAAGACCGACGAAGCCGGCCGTTGTGACTTGGGCGCGACAGGTCCCTGTCGGCCGACCTCACCCCCGCACGAGGCCATCGCCGCAGTTGACCAGAAAATTTGTCGCACTGGGTGTGCGTCTCGACTTTTCTTCGAGACTCCAACCCGGGATGTTCGTATATTTTGAAGATCAAAAAAAATCCGATAGGCTCTCCTCCGCGATTTGCCAAGCAAATCGATCAGCCTGGGTGTTCTATATGCGCAGAACATCCGCTCTCGTAATATATTTTACTTTTGGCATGGGTGGCAGTCACGGAAAATTCGTAATTCATATCCGGGAAAACGCCATGAAGAATACAATTCTTAATAAATCGCCAAAACGGCATAATCCGGATACGATTGCTCTTATAAAATTAATGTGCGATCAAGGTTATCCGATTTACAGGATCGCCAGCGCATTGAATATGAGCCCAAGTTATTTATCAATATTGATAAATTGGTATTTTCCGGAACTCTCCAGCCGAAATATCGACCTGCGATTATATCAGCTTGAAACGATCGAAGCGCTGCTGCGCGCTGGTGAAACCGTGCCCTCGATCGCCGTGATTCTGGGCAAGAGTCAGCACACCATCCGACAGTACATATATAGGAATATCCCAGGATTTGGCGGGACGAGCAAGCTGACGCCCGAGATCATCGCCCATATCGGCGCCCTGTACCGCCAGGGCCATAAGCCAGCGCATATCAGCCGGGAAACCAGCGTCTCGGAATATTATGTCCGTAACGCCATCGGCCAGTACTTCCCCACCTTGAAGCCGCGCAACCCCGTCGTCCTGAAGGATCGGATCCGCAAGATCGGGGAGATGCTGGATGCCGGCCAATCCTACAAGGCGATTGCCGCGGCTCTGGGCACCAGCACCGGCAACGTCCATTCGCTGATCTTCCGCCATTTCCCCAGCCGCCGGAATGAACCGCGGGGCGGAAAGTACATCGCGAAATGAACGGCGCCCCGGCCGGCATCGACGCCGGCCGGGGCGCCCATCATCAATGATAGCCCGCGTCCGCCTTCACCTTGCCGCGGAAGACCCAATAGGACCAGCCGCTGTAGAGCAGGATGATGGGCAGCAGGAACAGCGTACCCACCAGCAGGAAGGCCTGGGTGCTTTCCGAGCTGGCGGCGTCCCACAGCGAATATCTGTGGGGCACGATGTTGGGCCACAGGCTGATGGCCAGGCCCAGGTAGGCGGTGATGAACAGGCCGATGCCATAGACGAAGGGCCAGGCGTGATGGTCACGGCCCAGGCTGCGCCAGGTGGCCCAGGCCAGCACCGCGCTGGCGAGGGGCACCGGCGCCAGGAAGATGATATTGGGCCAAGTGAACCAGCGCTGGGCGATGTCGGGCTCGGCATAGGGAGTCCACAGGCTGACGATGCCGATGCCAACCAGCACCAGGATCAGCGCCCGCCGCCCCTGCACCCGCGCCCAGTCCTGCAGGCCCCCCTCCGTCTTCAGGATCAGCCAGCCGGCGCCCAGCAGGGTGTAGCCCGCCATCAGGGCCACGCCCGTCATGACGGAAAAGGGCGTCAGCCAATCGAAGGAACCGCCGGTGAACTGCCGCCCCTCCACCTGGAAACCCTGGATGAAGGCGCCCAGCACGGTGCCCTGGGCGAAGGTGGCGACGGCGGAACCGTAGGCGAAGGCGTTGTCCCAGAAGCCCCGGTGCTCCTTGTCCTTGAAGCGGAACTCGAAGGCCACGCCACGGAAGATGAGGGCCAACAGCATCAGCAGCACGGGGAAATACAAGGCCGGGATGATGATGGCGAAGGCCAGGGGAAAGGCCGCCAGCAGGGCCAAGCCGCCCAGGATCAGCCAGGTCTCGTTACCGTCCCAGATGGGGGCGATGGAGTTCATGATGATGCCGCGCGACGTGCTGTCGGGGTTCAGGCCGTAGAGCATGCCCACGCCCAGGTCGAACCCGTCCAGCAGCACATAGAAGAAGACGCCGGCGCCCAGGATCACCGTCCAGACGCCGACCAGGTCGAGCATGGGGCCGTTCATGGCGTATGTCCCTCCGCAGCATGTCCCTCGGGAAGTTGGGCGAGTGGCAGGGCCACCACCGGCTGGGCCGGCCGGCCGCTTTCCACCGGCGTGTCGTGCTCCGCATCGTGATCCAGCGGCCCGTTGCGCACGATGCGCCGCAGGAGCAGCAAACCCGTGGGGTAGATCAGCAGATAGACCGCCATGTACATCAGCAATGACAGGATGACGTCCCCGCCGGTCAGAGACGGCGTCACCGAGTCCGCCGTGCGCATCAGGCCATAGACGGTCCAAGGCTGGCGACCCACCTCCGTCGTGGTCCAGCCGGCCAGCACGGCGATGAAACCGAGAGGCCCTGCCCATTGCAGGCCGCGCAGATACCAGCCGGTCGTATAAAGCCGCCCGGACCAGCGCAGCAGCCAGCCCACGCCGACGATGGCCAGCATGGCCAGGCCCGCCCCCACCATGACGCGGAAGGCCCAGTAGACGACGATCACCGGCGGCCGTTCGTCGGCCGGGAAATCCTTCAGTCCCTTCACCGCCCCATCCCAGTGATGGGTGAGGTACAGGCTGCCCAGCTTGGGCACGGTGATCTCGAAATGGTTGGTTTCCGCCTTCTGGTCGGGGAAACCGAACAGCGACGCCGGGACGCCCTGCCCGCCTTCCCACAGCCCTTCCATGGCGGCCAGCTTGGCCGGCTGGTGTTCCAGGGTGTTCAGACCGTGCATGTCGCCCAGCACGATCTGTAGCGGCACGAACAGGGTGAGGAAGCCCAGCGCCATGCGCATCATCACCCGTCCCTCATCCGGGAAGCGGCCCTTGCGCAGGGTGTAGGCCGCCACCGCCAGCACGACGAAGGCGGTGGTGACATAGAAGCCGCTGACCACGTGGGCCAGGCGGTAGGGGAAGCTGGGGCTGAAGATGATGTCCACCCAGCTGGCGGGGAAGAAGCGTCCGTCGACGACGGTGTAGCCGCGGGGCGTCTGCATCCAGCTGTTCACCGCCAGAATCCAGAAGGTGGACAGCAGGGTGCCCAGGGCCACCATGCTGGCCGCCACGAAATGGGCCCAGGGCGGCACCAGCTTGCGCCCGAACAGCAGCACGCCCAGGAAGGCGGCCTCCAGAAAGAACGCCGTCAGGCCCTCATAGGCGAACAGCGGCCCCACCACGTTGGACACGGCGTCGGTGAAGCGGCTCCAGTTCGTGCCGAACTGGAAGGGCATGACGATACCGCTGACCACGCCCATGCCGAAGGTGACGGCGAACACGCGGATCCAGAACTTGGAAATCCTCAAGTAAACGGGGTTCTTGGTCCAGGCGTGCAGCCCTTCCAGCATGGCGATGTAAGAGGCGATCCCCACGGTGAAGGCTGGCAGCAGGATGTGCCAGGCCACCACCCAGACGAATTGCAACCGGGACAGGATCAGGGGATCCAACAGGCGGTCGGTGGACATGGGACTGGTCTCCTTCTCGAAGGCCGCCGGGGGGTGGAGCCTGTCCGCGGTTGAAAATGCCCCTGGCGTTTACGTGCGCTCAAGATCCGCTTGATCGGGCGAACCGTCCAGCGGTCGAATTGTCTAAGGCACTGAGCCCAGGAATGATTGGTGATTTTTGCGGTAACTTGTCGGAACCGGTTGGCATCCGTGCCCGGGTGCAAGAATGGCTGCGGCCCGGCCTATCCACCGGCGCCCTGCGCCGGGGCGGAAGGGATCGTCCAGTACCGGTCGTCACGACCCGCATCGCATGACACTCATAACAAAACCGGCGAACACGACCGTGTGTATGGGGTATAGATGTATTCCTCGCGCTGTTTTTGAGGGCCCCATGCGGCTGTCGAGCTATACGGATTACGCGTTGCGCACGCTGGTGTTCCTGGCGCTGAAGTCTGACGGCTTGGCCACCATCAACGACGTCGCCCAGACCTACGACATCTCGAAGAACCACCTGATGAAGGTAGTGCATCAGCTGAGCCAGCTGGGATACGTCGAGGCCGTGCGCGGACGGGGCGGCGGGCTGCGCCTGGGCCGAAAGGCGGAAGATATCTGTCTGGGCGAGGTCGTCCGCGCCACGGAGCAGGAGCTGGACATCCTGGAATGCTTCTCCAGCACTTCTCCCGCGCTGTGCCGTCTGAACCCAACCTGCGTGTTGAAGTCCGCCCTGAAGGAAGCGTTGCAGGCCTTCCTGGCCGTGCTGGACGACTATACCCTGGCCGACCTGGTGAAGCCCCGGCGCACCCTGGCCGGCTTGCTGGACCTGCCGCTGCCCCCCAGCCTGGCCGGAACCGCCTGATCGCCCCCCAAGCCCACGGTGTCCCGATCAACGCAGGGTCGCCCTGATGGCAACGATGGTGACAGGGGAACGCCCAGCCCTTACCGTCGGTTTCACCCCACCCGCATCCTTGCCGGATGTCATTCGCGATGCTGAACCGACTGCGCGCCGCCCTCAGGCCGGCCCAGGCCCGTCCCGACCGGACGGCGCCCCGGGCGCCGGACGGGCATGTCCTCTATGCCGTGGGCGACGTCCACGGTGAATTGGGATTGCTGCGCCGCTTGCTGGACGCCGTCGCCCGGGACCACGCCAGGATGGTGGAGAGCCACGGCCCCCTGACGCCGGTGCTGATCATGCTCGGCGACTATGTCGACCGGGGTCCGGACAGCCGCGGGGTCATCGACCTACTGCGCGGGGGCGCCGACCCGGCCGGCCGCACCCTTGACAATATGCTGCCCGGCTTCACCCGCCATTGCCTGCGCGGCAACCACGAACAATCCATGCTGGATTTCCTGGCCGATCCCCTGGCCGCCCTGCGCTGGCTGGACTTCGGCGGACCGGCCACCCTGCGCAGCTATGGCCTGCCGGCGGTGATGGAGGGGCCGGCCGTACTGCAGGCCGTGGCGTTGAGCGAGGCATTGGCCGCCCAGCTGCCCCCATCGCACCGCCGCTTTCTGGACGACCTGGCGTATCAAGTCGTCTACGGCGACTACGCCTTCGTCCACGCCGGCATACGCCCCGGCCGGCCCCTGGCCGAACAGACGGCGGAAGACATGCTGTGGATCCGCGCGCCCTTCATGCTGGCCGAGGGGCCGCACGAGAAGGTCATCGTCCACGGCCACACCATCGTGCCGGACGTCGACATTCTGCCCCAGCGCATCGCGGTGGACACCGGCGCCTATCGCAGCGGCCGCCTGTCCGCCGTGGTCTTGCACGGATCTGACATCCGCGTCCTGGATGCCCAGCGGGCGGGGCCGCTGTAAGGCCCCTATCCCGCCCTGTCCCCCGTATCCAGCGTCACCGTGCCGGTGGCGCGGGAGACGCAGACGCACATCTGGCGGCCCTCCGCCTTTTGCCGGTCGCTGAGGAAGACGTCGCGGTGGTCCAGGGCGCCGCCGGCCACATCCACCACGTCCAGGGCACAGAGGCCGCATTCACCCCGGCGGCAGTCGTACATCAGGTCGGCACCAGCCTCCTGCAGGGCCGACAGCAGGGTCTGGTCAGGGCGCACGGTCACCGTCAGGTTCAGGCGGGGCACCTGGGCGATGAACGGCTGGGCGGGAGAGGCGCCGCCGGCACCAAAGGTTTCCAGCCGGAAATCGGACGGCGGGCGGCCCAGGGCGGCCCACGCCTGGCGCGCCGCCGCCATCATGGGGGCAGGCCCGCAGATATAGACCTCGCCCCCCGGCGCCACGCGGGCCAGCTCAACCTTGAAGTCGATGGCCTGGCCCTCGGCATCCAGGAAGATCTGCAACCGGTCACCCAGCAGCGTCCGCAATTCCTCCACGAAGGCCAGGTCCACGGCGCGGCGGGCGGCGTAGAGCAGGCGGACTACGGCACCCCGGCGGGCCAGCGCGCGCGCCATCGCCAGGATGGGGGTGATGCCGATGCCACCAGCGATCAGCAGGTGATCGGGCCGGCCGGCCGACAGCTGGAAATGGTTCAGGGGCGCGCTGATGGTCAGGCGCGCGCCTGGCGTCAGGCCCCACATGTAGGCGGAACCGCCTCGGCTGTCAGGCAGCCGCTTCACCGCGATGCGCAGGATGCCGTCGCCCGGTTCCCCCACCAGGGAATAGTGGCGCACGTCCGGCTGGCCGCTGATCAGCACCTGCACCTGGATGTGCGATCCAGGGCCGTAGGCCGGCACTGGCCCCTCCGGCTGGATGTCGAACTGGCGGATGCCATCGGCCACGTCGCGGGTGGCCAGCAGGCGCCCCGATCCCCATTCCGCCTTGAATCCCATAGGTCGTTTTCCTCCCGTTATGTTTCAGCGCCACGGTCACGGCCACGCCGCCGCCAGTCGCAGCAGTGATCCGCCGGGCAGGCCGGTCAGCTTGTCCCGATCGCTCAGGGCGGCGCGCAACCGGCGCTGGGCCACGCGGGCATGCTCTGCGGCCAGCGCCTCGGCCCGGGCCCCTTCGCCCCGGCTGATGGCTTCAAGCAGCAGGCGGTGCTGTTCCTGGGCCACCACCAGGGTGTCGCGGCCCGCCGCCTCGGTGGCGTGCAATTGCACGAAGGCGGAAGGGCCGGCGAAGGGTTGTGCCGCCGCCTGCTCCACCGCGCGCGCCACGACGCCGCTGCCCGCCAGGCGCACCAGTTCCTCATGGAAAAAGGCGTTGAGGCGGACATATTCGTCAAAGTCCGCCTCGCTCAGCACCGGCTGGGCCACCAGCCGGTCCAGCGCCGCCACGCAATCGCGCAATGGCCCCAAGGCGGCGGCGGCGGGGCGGCGCTCCGCCGCCAGGCGGGCGGCCAGGCCCTCCAGCGTGCCGCGCACCTCGATGGCGTCGGCCAGATCCGCGGCGGTGAAGGCGCGCACGACGAAGCCGCCGCTGGCCCCGGGCGCCACCAGCCCTTCCTGCGCCAGCCGTTCCAGGGCCAGGCGCACCGGCGTGCGCGACACGCCAAGCCGCTCGACCATGGCCGGTTCGGACACGCGCTTGCCGGGCGGCAGCTCACCCGCCAGGATCAGCTCGCGCAGACCCTGCTGCGCGCGCGCCACCTGTATGCCCCTGCCCTCTTCCTCCGCCACCCCGGCCACCGGCTTCATTCCGCCGCCTCCGCCCGCTGGGGCCGCTCGGCCGCGATCATGCGGTCGATCAGGCGGCGGGCCCACATGCCGCCGGCATCGATGTTCAGATTGTAGAAACGACGATCCGGATGGCTTTCGATGGCGCGCTGCTGCGCCTCCAGCACCTCTTCATCCTCGCCGAAGATGCGGTGGACGCCCTCGCGCAGCTCGTGGGTCAGGCGTTGTTCGCCCAGGCGGTAGTTGCGGCAGAAGGCCCAGAAGTAATGGCAGCTGCCGTCCGCTTCGGGCGTGATGGTGTTCAGCACATAGCCGTTGACACCCTGGCTACGGTCGCCCTCCGGCGCGCCGGTGCCAGCGGGGGCCACGCCCACGTCGATGGCGATGGTGCAGGGTGCCTCGAAATTGATGATCTGCCAGCGGTCGACCTTGCCCGGCTTGCCCAGCTGGGCCGCCCAGAAGGGCGGCGGGTCGATGCCGTGCATCCAGCGGGTGACGGTGGCGGTCTTGTCGGTGTGGGTCACCTGGAAGGGGGCCTCGGCCACCGCGTCGTTGCCGATGCTGGAGCCGTGCACGAAGGTTTCGTGCGTCAAGTCCATCAGATTGTCCAGCACCAGGCGGTAGTCGCACTTCACCGTCATCATGCGGCCGTCGCCCGCCCACTCGGGATCATGGTTCCAGTGCAGGTCGGGCACCAGCGCGGGATCGGCCAGGGCCGGATCGCCCATCCACACCCACAGGAAACGGTGCCGTTCCACCACCGGGTAGGATCGCACGCAGGCCGCCGGGTTCAGCGTTTCCTGGCTGGGCATGTGGGTGCAGCGGCCGTTGGCGGCGTATTCCAGGCCGTGATAGCCGCAGCGCACACCATCGCCCACCAGCCGGCCCTTGGACAAGGGCACCAGGCGATGCCAGCAGGCGTCGGCCAGGGCCACGGGCGTGCGGTCCAGCTGACGATAGAACACCAGTTGCGTGCCGCAGATGGTACGCGGGAACAGGGCCCGACCCACCTCATGGTCCCAGGCCGCCGCGTACCAGGCGTTGTCCGGCCAGGCTTTCGCCGCCGTATCCGGCCCAGAGGCCCCAGCCCCGGAAACCAACGAACGCCCCGTCACCCAGGACTGGCCCTCACCCTGCGCCCGATCGTCCCGACCCATGGCACCGCTCCTCCACATTTGTTATGGAGCATATGTACCTGAAGACTAAGTTGCATGCAACTCCGGTCTCATGGATCAAAATGTTGGCCACCACACCCATTTCTGCATACACCAGCCCCGGCACGCATAAGGTCCGCCGGCCAAGGTGATGCCGTCGGACCCCAGGATGACGGTGGCGTTGCCCTGGCCGGCATCGACGTGACGGATGTTCAGCGCATCCTGCGTCCAGGGCGGCAGGCCGCCGCCCGCACAAGGCCCTTTCCGCCCCCGCAGGAAAGGGCCCACGCGGCCAACCTCAGGCCCGGCCCGACTTGACCGGCAGGTCCTGGGGCGCGTTCACCAGGGCGTCGGCATGGTCCAGCAAGTGCTGGCGGATCTGGCGCCCGCTGAGGCCGGTGTCCGCCAGGCTGTGGCTGTTGAACACGGTGCGGTCCCTATCGCCGCGCCGCAAGCCGTGGGCCCACAGGTAGAACTCCCCGGTGGCCGCTTCCATCACGATGTCATCCAGGCCCGCGCCCAGGCGCTGCATTTCCGCCGGGCTTAGTTCGGCCACGAAGATGATGAAACGGCGCACGGACTCGTCGTTCTCACGGTTGATGCGCAGGATATGGCGGATGCCCTGCTCCATCAGCGCGTTGATGCTGGTGCCGTCCAGCGCCGCGCGGATCTTGATCTGCCGCAGCAGGTCGGGTTCCAGGCGGAAGGTGGTCATGACCCGCTGATCCTTAAGCTTGGGGGTGGCTTTTTCCGGCATGACGGTCGTGCTCCTCTTCGGGGCGGTCCCGTCCATCAAGCTTTCATGATGGCATCGGGACCTTGGAAAAGGCCCGGCCCCCGAGGGAGCCGGGCCCGGTGATGGACTTAGAACGGGTAGTAACGGAAAGCGGTGTAGAGCACCGTGTCGTCGGTGCTGGGGCTGCCGCCCACGCCCTCGAATAGGTCGCGGCGGATGTATTCGCCCTGCATGCCGAACTGCATGGTGCCCATGTTGCCGTGGTAGAATTTCCACCAGAAGCCGGCCGTAGCCTCCCGCACCGAACGGGTGTTGCCCGCGCAGGCGAGGGGCGAGTTCTCGGTGTAGCAACCGGTGTTGACGGCCAGGCCGTTGCCATAGCCGTAGGCCTTGCCGGCGACCGTGAACGCCTTGCTGTCGTCCTGTTCCAGGCCGTAGTAGGCGTACAGATCCCAATCGGACGTGGGGTGGCCGATGACGCCGGCCATGGCCGTGACCTCGGTGATGGGCGACAGGCGGCCGTAGGGGTTCACCGTCACGTCCGGCAGGCTGGACGAACCATAGCGGCCGATACCCTGGCCGGCCATGGTGCTCAGCTGAATGTCCACATACTTGGGCACCACCGGCAGGATGGCGGCGGCACCGAAGCCGAAGCCGGTCTCGGTGTAGTTTTGACCGGCGGCACGGCTCTGGAACTCACGCGCCAGACCGAACACCTCGTAGTGGCCCCAGCCGGGCTCGGCCACGGCCTTCACGATCAGGTCGGGGGCGATGTCGGTGGAGTAGTTGGCCGTGCTGTTCAGCAGCGAGCCGCCGGGGTTGGTGTTGCTGTTGGGTACCAAAGCGGTCGAACCGCTGATGGACGCCTGCGGGCTTTCCAACGCCACACCCAGCCAATAATGGCGGTTCCAGTCCTTGACCACGCGCAGGCCCCAGTTGCGGGTCCAGTCGAAGCCGGCGGCGTACTGGGCGTCCGGGCCCATCGGCAGCGCTTCGGTGCGGGGATCGATGCCGGACTTGTTGGTGGTGACCAGGCTGAAGGACTGGCCCGCCAGCAGGTGCCAGCCGGTATCCTTCCAATCGGCGGTCAAGTAGCCCTGGCGCAGACGCGGAACATAGCTGTTGCTCTGCCCGCTGTTGGAGGACGTGCCGACGCCCAGGAAGTCGGATTCGAAGTAGGCGCCCAGGTGGGTATCGGGGCCGACATCGCTTTCGGCCAGCATGGTCACGCGGCTCTGGCGCGCGCTGCCGCGGAACTCACCCCGATCATAGTTGGAGGAGTTCTTCAGCGGGATGGCGGCATAGGGGGTGGCGACGTCCGCGGTCATGTTGCGCGAGCGGTAGACGCTGGCCGCTTCGATGAAGCCGCCGAAGGTCAGCTTCACGCCCTTGCCCAGGCGCAGGCTGTTGTCGTTGGGGTCGGTCACCTTCTGCTGCTGGGCGATCTGCGTGGCGGCGGTGGCCGCCTTCTCCGCAGCCGCGCGGGATTCCACCACCGCCTTGGCGTTGGTGTCCTGCTGGGTCGCCAGCGCCTGCAGCTGCGACTGCAGCGCCTGGATCTGCTTGTTCAGGGCGTCGATCTGCGCCTGGGTCGCCACGATCTGGGTCGGCGTGGCGGCGGTGGCGGCAGCCGAGGCGGCCTTCTTATGCTTCGTGGTGCTGGCGGCGTCCTCAGCGCGCGCCGCGGTCGCTGCACCCATCAGGGCGACGCAGGCCGTGGTCATGAACGCGGCACGCACGAAGGCGCGGCCTTTCCGGATCTGATGCGGCGGATGGGTCCATCCGTTCCGCGCTTCAATAGACATTACTGTCCACTCCCATCAACTGATTGGCTTCTTATCCGCACCCGGACAGGCGCGATGGCCCTTTAAAGCAGTTGTCGATTGAAGAAATGTGGCAGTCGACTAAAGGATCTTTTAGATAAGTAAATTCATTTTTAAGATCCCATGAGCGGCTTTAAGCCGCATGTGCGAGAAATCATTCAATGTAAAGCACGATATACTGCTATATTACTAGCTAAAGACCGCGCCCCGCCGCCGGGTTTTCTGGGGGATGCAACCGGCGGCGGGGCGGGCCGATAGGCCCTGGGTGGTTTTGCGGGGGCCACCCGGGCCGTACGACGGATCCCCAGACAGGCGGGACGGGGATCCGTCGATGGCGGGCGAGGGCGGGAAGCGCCTTAGTTGATGGGCACCAGGGTCTGGGTCATGGCGGCGTCGAGATTGTCGACGCAGCGGGAATGTTCCCCCGTGCCAGGGGTAAAGCCGACCTCAGCACAGGCGCGGTTCTCTTGCGCCAGCCGCTGGGTGGCGAAGGAGGGGCCAGCGCAGGCGGCCAAGCTGCCGCCGATGCCGGCGACGAGGGTGACGGCGGCCAGGATGGCGGCCCAATGGGCCTTGATCAGGCGGCGGCTGATGGCGATGGTCATGGTTTAGTTCCCCCCGGCGATGTCGATCGGGTTTTGGGTGGAGTGATAGGCGGCGACATGGGTGGCGTTGCCCAGGACCTTGTCGCGATAGTTCAGCACGCACATGGCGTAGTCCGGCGTATCCGGGGTCAGGCCCTTCTGGCTGCACGCCGACTGGCCGGCCAGATTGGCGGAAGCCTCCGCCCGGTTCGTGGCGGCTTCGGCCAGCGATCCGGTCAAGCTGTCCACGCAGGCGACATAGTCGGTGTTGGGTGCCGTCAGGCCCATGGTGTCGCGACAGACGCGCTTCACGGTGTCCAACTGAGTGGCGGGAACCGTCGCGGCATGGGCGCAAGCCGCCACCCCGGCCCATATCAGCAGGGCCAGACCGGCCTTCTGCACTTTGGCATTATTCAGTATACGCTGCATCTTCCACTCCAACCGTCAAGTGAATGACTGATGGATCGAATGTTATCGTCACGGACTCGCGTCACAACTAAAGCTTAGTTTATTTATTAAAACTGATTTTAGGTTTTCAATAATTGAGTCAACCAACTTACCAAACATGTCTTCAGTAAACTCATGCTGACAAGAACCATATTGGTCGCACCATATCGAAAGTTTTAAAAATCCTGCGGCAGATGCGCAGGGTTTTTTACAACTACATATCATGATATATTGCGACATTAGGTCACATCCCAGACTTTCACGGGCTAATGCGTTATCACAGCGCTCGCATAGCCAAAATTATAATTTTTTTTAGAAATCATTCGTCCTTTTTAATTGGCGGCGTTAATCAAACGAGCCGAAAGTTCCGGCGGCAACGTCCCCGCCAGAGGACCGCCGTCGTCCGTTTCCCGCCCCAGCGGTATCGCCGCGTTCACCCTGTTTGGTGGTTGCCACCGGCACGCCCTTGGCGGATGGTCAGGCTTTCGCCTTGGACGCGCATGCGCCCAGGGTAGTGGCGTAACGGCTGACGGCGGAACCGGCGGATGGACATCGACACATTCGACGATCAGGGATGGTCCCCCGTGACTTCCAAAGCTCACATCCTGCTGATTGAGGATGATCGGGAAACCGCCGATGAAATCATCCGCGACCTGGCCGACCGCGGGTATATGATCAGCCACGCCGACAATGGCCGCGTGGGCCTGGAGCGGGCGTGCGAGGGCAAGTACGACCTGCTTATCCTGGATCGCATGCTGCCGGAGGTGGACGGCCTGTCCATCATCAGCCAGCTGCGGGCCGAGGACGTGCGGGTGCCCGTGCTGTTCCTGAGCGCGTTGAACGACGTGGATGAACGCGTGCGCGGGCTGAAAGCCGGCGGCGACGATTACCTGACCAAGCCCTTCGTGCTGTCGGAACTGTCCGCCCGGGTAGAAGCCTTGCTGCGGCGGCCGGCGGAGCCGCGCACCACCCGCTTGCGCGTGGGCCCGCTGGAGTTGGATCTGATCAGTCGCGAGGCCAACCGCGACGGCCGTCCGGTGGAACTGCTGCCGCGCGAGTTCAAGCTGCTGGAGTACCTGATGCGCCACCCCGCCCAGGTCATCACCCGCGCCATGCTGCTGGAAGACGTGTGGAACTACCGCTTCTCGCCCCAGACCAACTTGGTGGATGTCCATATCGGCAAGCTGCGGCGCAAGGTGGACGCACCCGGCGACTTCCCCATGATCTACAACATCCGCAACGTGGGCTTCGTTCTTCGTGAACCTCAGTGACATCGGCGGTATTCTATTGTGACCGCTGAGATGCCGCCTTGCGCGCCCGCAAGTGCCGGGCGCCGCCATCCGGCAGCCTGGCTCACGCGCCTCACGACGCGGCCCGCCAGCCAGCGCGCCCCGGCAACACCTTCGCATGACCGTTGGTACGAGATAGCCCGCACCACCAGTTTCCGGCTGGCCATTGTGTTCGCCTGCTTCTTCGCCGGGTCGTCCCTGCTGTTGTTCGCCTTCATCTACTGGCGGGCCACGGTGTTCGAGACCAACCGCATCGACGCCCTGATCACCGAGGACGCACGCACCCTGGCCAGCGAAGACCAGGACGCCATCCTGGCCCTGATCAACACCCACGTGACAGGCGACTTCCACCGTGTGGGCTATGCCGCCCTGTTCGCGCCCAACGGCAGCCGCATCGCCGGCAACCTGGAAGGAGTACCGCCCGGCCTTCCCATCGACGGCAAGGTCCACGTGGTGCGCGCTGCGCGCATCGACCTACCGGCCATGGGCGCCATCGACGTGCGCCTGACGGCGCGGCGCACCGCCAGCGGCAACGTCTTGGTCATCGGCCGCAACGGCCAATACATGGTCATCCTGCGCGAGGTGGTGGTGCACGCCCTGACCATGGGCGCCATCCCGGCCATGGGCTTGGCGCTGGCCGCCGGCATGTTCCTGGCCTGGCGCACCCAGCAGCGCCTGAAGGAGGTGCATCGCGCGGCGGAACGCATCATGGGCGGGGAGGTGCATGAGCGCCTGCCCATCGCCGGCATGAGCCCCCGGGATGAGCTGGACCGCCTGTCCCTGCTGTTCAACGGCATCCTGGATGAGACGGAGCGCCTGCTGGGCGAGATCAAGGCCACGGGCGATGAGATCGCGCACGACCTGCGCACCCCCTTGACCCGCGTCCGCGCCCGCCTGGAGCGTACCCTGAAGGGCGACATGGGGCCGGAGGAGACGCGGGAGACGGTGGGCAAGGCCATCGGCGGCCTGGACCAGGCGCTGGCCATCATCACCGCCCTGCTGCGTATCCGCGAGCTGGAGAACAGCAAGCGCCAGCGCGGCTTCACCACCCTGGATCCGGCCGAGGTGATCCTGCTGATCGAGGAATTGTACCAGCCCATCGCCGAAACCAAGGACATCGCGTTCGCCATCGACATCACGCCCGTGCCGCCGATGTTCGCCGACCGTGACCTGCTGATGGAGGCGGTGGGCAACCTGGTGGACAACGCCCTGAAGTTCACGCTCCCGGGCGGCCGGGTCACCCTGGCGCTGGGCCCGCGCGAGGGTGACGGCGCCACCGTCATCCGCGTGGCCGACAGCGGCCCCGGCATCGCGGCGCACGAGCGCGACCTGGTCTTCTCCCGCTTCTACCGCTCCGACCGCACCCGCCACCTGGAGGGCACCGGCCTGGGCCTGAGCCTGGTGGCCGCCATCGCGCGCCTGCACGGCATGGCACCCCGCGTCGGCGACAACAACCCGGGCTGCGTGGTGGAACTGGTGGCGGAAGGGACGTCGATCGTCAGGCCGCCGGCGGGGGGGATCGGAGGCGATTGAACAAGACTGCGATGAGAATGCCGAGCGCGGCGGACGGAGAGCCCAGGAACAGCGCAAGCGGCTCAGCCAAATCATCTTCTAGTGCGCATCACGTCCTGGTCGTCGATCTGATGGAGGTTTACGTCTTCCATCACCCCACCAACGTCACGCCATCAGCGTGGGCCGCCCGCACCAGAGCGTCGTCCAACGTCGCCAAAGGCACAGCCAATCGCTGTGCCAGTTCCAGGTAGGCAGCGTCGTATGCCGTCAGCCGGTGCTGCCGGGCCAAGCGCATGACGATGGCGCTATCTGGTGAGTTGTCTACCCGGATCGGAAGCTGAGCCAATAGCGCCAGAGCCCGCGCCGTCTGCATTTCATCCAGGCGCCGACGGCGCTCATTGACCAGCAACATGTTTCTGATCTCGAACCACCAGAGGCTTGGCACCACGGCCGGATCGGTGACCAGACGCTCAAACGCGATGATCGCGGCGTCACAGCCTTCGTCGGGCATAAGCCAACTGGCGGCTACCGAAACATCCACCACGAAAGGCATCAGTATTTATGCCCTTCGTGCCGGGCAGACAGGATCTCTTCCAGCGTCAGCTTGGGCATGGTTTGCCGGAATTCCCGAATCAACGCCTGCGCGCGCCGTATCTCCGCCTCACGACCCTGGGATTCCGGCACGATACGAGCCACGGGGCGGCCATGACGGGTAATGATGATCGTCTCACCTCGTTCCACCTCATCCAGTAGCTGGGGCAGATGCGTCTTGGCATCGGATGATTGAACCTCACGCATGAGACTACCCTTAGCAATTGGTCGATTTATTTGGTCGAAAATATACCGCCCTCTGATCCGGGTCAATCCAGGCCCCACATTCCTCTCCCCGGTTGCCAGTCCCTGAGCCAACGGGCAAGGTGACCGGCCTCAAGAAGACGAACGCAGGGACGCCGCGGGCCCATGATCACCATCTTCCCCAATGTCCTGAGCCCCCAGGAAATCGGCCAATTGCTGGCGGGCCTGCGCGGCACGCCGTTCGCCGATGGCGCCGCCACAGCGGGGGAGCAGATCCGGCAGGTGAAGAAGAACCTGCAATTGCAGGCGGGCATGCCGGGCTATGACGGCGCCTTCCGCACGGTGGTGCGCGGCATCGAGCGGTACGAGGATTTCCGCCGCGCCCTGTTCCCCCTGTTCATGGCGCCACTGGCCTTCAACCGCTATGACGAGGGTATGGAGTACGGCGCCCACAACGACATGCCGGTGATCTTCACACCGGACCGTGGGGCGGTGCGGGCGGACATCTCTTTCACCCTGTTCCTGTGCGATCCCGCGTCCTATGACGGCGGGGAACTGATCATCGACCAAGGCGGGCACGAACAGGCGTTCAAGCCGGCAGCGGGGTCGCTGGTCGCCTACCCGTCCGGCGCCATCCACCGCGTGGCCAAGGTGACGCGGGGCACCCGCATGGCCGCCGTGGGCTGGCTGCAAAGCATGATCCGCCGCCCGGAGCATCGGTCCATGCTGTATGACCTGGGCCAGGCCCGCACCCATCTGCACAGCCTGGAAGGCAAGAGCGCGCAGTTCGACGCCCTGGCCCGCATCTACGCCAACCTGATGCGCGAATGGACGGAGCTATGAGGCGGTAACGGCCTAGTCGCCGGCGCTGGCCGCGTCCAGCTTCAGGGGAATCAATCCTTCCCTGTCCACCTTCGCCTGGACCTCGCCGCGCAGGCTGACCCGCTTGGGATCCAGGTTGGGCAGCCGCTGCTTCAAGGCGCCGGCCACCGCGGTCGCCCGGGCTTGCGCCAAGGCTTTCAAGGCTTGTTCCGCTAGCGGTTCGGTCTTGGCGACACGGTCGCGCAGGGCGCCGACATAGCCTGTTTCATCCAGCACGGGGGTCGGTGGGGTCTTGGCGCCGGGGGCCGCTGGGGGCGTATGGGTGAAGGAATCGCGCACCGGCGGCAGCTGGTCGGCGCCTAGGCGCTCGACGAACTGCGCCTCCAGGAACTGGCGCTGGCCTTCCAGGGTGTAGTGGTCGGCCAGGGCCTGAGCCATGCGGGCGTCCAGCGCGTCCATCTGCAACTGTGCCTTGTCCGCCTCCGGCGCCACGACGCCGGGCACCACCAGGGCCAATTGCGGCCGGGCGCCCAGCGCCTGGGCCAGATGGACGACCTTCTCCTGCTCCGGCGGGGAAAGGTCGGCCCGGCCGGGGGCGAAGTCGATATGGTCCAGCTTGTCCGCGTCCGCCCCGTCGAACAGCGCGGCCAGGGCGCGGAAGGGGGCGGTGACCAGATTGGTCAGCAGGTCGGCGGCGGCGGCACGGATGACGCTGCCGATGTCGAAACGCGGGTCGTTGATGTTGCCGCTGACCGGCAGGTCGACGTTGATCTTGCCCTCATCATCCTTCAGTAGCGCGATGGCGAGGTCCAAGGGCAGATCCAGCGCGCCGGGCACGTCCACCCGGTCGCCCAGCTTGATGTCCCGGATGACGACGCGGTTGGCGCCGTTCAGCGCGCCGCCCTTGACCAGATAGTGCAGGTCGACGTCCAGACGCCCCCGGTCGATGCGCCGCCCGGCGAACTTCACCGTGTAAGGCGACAGGTCGGGGAATTCGACGTTGCGGAACAGCATGTTGACGTTGGAATCGCGGCCGGGGTCGAAGGGCACCAGCCGGCCGTCGACGGTCACCTGGCCGAAGTCGCCCACCTGGCCGCGCAAGGCCAGGCGCGAGGACGCCGTGGCGCTGGAACTGAGCGCCGCCACCTCCCCCTGCAGGTCGGTGATGTGGGCCGAGAAGGGCAGTGGCAGGGAGGCGTCGCCGTAATCGGCCTTGCCGCCGGTAACCACCACCCGGCCCACGCTGACCGCCGGGGCCGGGGCTGAAGCTTGTGCCGCCGCCCCGGCGGTGGCCTTGGCCCGTGGCACCATCAGATGGTTGAAGTTGGTGGTCTGGTTGGCCGCCACCTGCAGGCGCAGATAGGGCGCCGCCACGGTGACCTGGGAAACGCGCAGCTCATTGCCCGCCTGGCTGTATTCAAAGCGGTCGATGCTCAGCCTGTCCCAGGAGACGACCGGGATGCCGCCGCCCTGCTCCGCCACCGCCAGCGACCGCACCTCGCCCTTGCCGACCGCGGTGAGACCGCCGGGCGTCTTGCCCTCGGGCGGTGTGATGGTGATGTCACCCTCCGCCGACAGATGGCCATCGTTGATGTCCACCCGGGCGCTTTCGCGCACATAGGGCTGGGCAGCGGCGACCGGCAGGTCGGTCAGGGCGGCCGTGGCCTCAAGCCGCAGGGCCGGTAGCGCCGTGACCTTGCCGTGCGCCGTCACCTGGCCCCCGCCCGACAGCGCCGCCGTCAGGGTGAAGGGGAATGCGGCGTCCGCCTGGTTGGAGAGGTTGTCCAGGGTAACGTCGATGGGCGTCAGCTCCAGCCGCGCCGGCTCATGCAGCGCCTGATCCTCCACCACCGCCTTGGCCTTGCGCACCTGGACCTTGCCCAGTGTGGCGGTCCATGGCGGCGCGTCGGCCCCCTTCGCTGCCGGCACGGCCGCTGGATCGGCAACCCCCACCAGCCAGGGCATGGGGCCGACGCGGCCGTCCGCCTGGCGCCGCAAGGCCACGGTCAAGCCGTCCACGCTGAGGCTGTCGGCGGCGGCGGTGCGTTCGGGCCAAGCCAGGCGCCCGCCAGCCAGGCGCAGTTCCGGCAGGGTCAGGAAAGGCGCCGCCACCCCGGACTCATGCACCGCCAGGTCGCGCAACACCACACCCGCATGGGTGACCGCCAGGGCATAGGCACCGTCGGCGCGACGGCTGACCTGATAATCCAGGTCAGCCGCCAGGGTGCCGGTGGGCACGGTGACCTTGAAAACGTCGCCGAAATAGCGGGCCGCCAGGGGAATGTAAGGCCCGCGCGCCGCCACATGGCCGGCGGAGACGATGGGGTTCAGGCCGGATGTGCCCGTCCATTCCAGGGTGGCGCCGCCCTCCAGCCCCACCTGCAGGTGCTGTTGCCCCTGGCGTTCCGGCAGGGTGCTGAGGTCGTTGAACTCCATGCTGACGGGGCCGACCTTAGTCTTGAACGGTGTGCCCGGCACCTGGTCGGTCACGTCGGCGGCTGCGTTGGTGACGGTCACGCGATGGATCAGCAGGCGCGGCAGGCCCTGGCCGGGCGCTTCGGCCTTGGCCTGGTCATCGCCGGAGGCGGCGGCCTGGATCAGGCGCCCGATGTTGGTGTCGGTCTCGCCATAGCGCACCAGGGTGGCTTTCAGGCCATCCAGCTGGATGTCGTTGACGCCCCAGGCCCAGCGCAGCAGTCCGCCCAGCGCCAGGCGGACATACAGCCGGTCGAAACCCAGCAGAGGGGCGCCATCGGCCTCCGTCAGGCGGAAGCCGCGCAACTCCACACTGAGGGCGTAAGGGTTGATGTGCACCTCGTCCAGGCTGGCAGGGCGTTGGAAGGCTTTCTGCGTCACGTCCACGATTTCCCGCCGCAGCAGGGGCGGGGCGACGAAGAAGCCCACCAGCGTGTACAGCGCCAGAATGAGGACGGCCCAGAAGCGCTTGCGCCGCACGGTCCACCACAGGCGGGGCTCGCCCAGGCGCTGCCGGCGGATGCAAGCGCCGAGACGGTGGCGGAACGAGGACGGCGTGGGTGGCGGGGTCGGCATGGGATGGGGTCCTGCGGCGTGGACCCCATCCTATAATGGCAAAGCTGCAAGGGATACGGGCTTGGTGTCGCCCGGATCTGCCCGGACGACACTAACCCTTTGGGTGATTTACGATTCCCAAACTGCAGTCTTATTGGGGATCGCCATAGACGATACCCCGGCCATGGGTCCCGACATAGACGCGGCCATACCGCTTGGGGTCGCCCGATACCTGCAGGATCAGGCCCCACTGGTGCTGGTCATCGTTCACCCGTACCCAATGCCGCCCGGCATCGTCGGAGCGGAAGATTCCCCGCTGACGATCGATGGTGCCCACCAGGTAAAGGGCGGCGATGTCGGCCCCGGGGGCAGCCTTGCCGAAGCCGAAGGCGTGCAACTCCTCCACGCCGGGCAGGCGGGTGAAGGCCCCACCATCGGCCGTGCCGTGGTAGAGCCCATCGAAAGCGGCGATCCACAGGTCGCCCCTGCGGCCCGGCGTGGCGTACAGGGCATCCTGGCCGCCACGCGGATCGCCCCGGCCGTTGCGCACCGCCGCCGGCGTGGGCAGGCCGTTCGGCAGGGTGAAGGGCCGCGCCTGGAAATGGGCGGCGCGGTCGGTGCTGACGTACAGTTTCCCGTCGAACAGGGACAGGGCGTAGAAGGTGTCGGGATCAACGGCGTCGCCGATCACCCGCACGCCGTCCGGCAGCCCCTGGGCGGAGGTCCAGGTGGTGCCGTGGTCGGTGGTGACGAAAGCCCCGGACACCAGCCCCTCCTTCGCCCCCTGCGGCGTCCACACCCAGGTGGCGCCGTCGGCGGAGACGGCGACCTTGCCACGCTTGGCCTCCGGCACCGGCATCACCGCCGGCTTCCAGCTGCGGCCGCCATCCAGGGAATAGCCGATGTTGGGCGCCGGATAGCGTTCGTCATGGATGCCTACACGCACCACCACGCCGGGGTTCAGCGGTGCCGACACCACGCTGTCGGTGTTGCCGAACCGGGGCGAGGAGGCAGCGCCCTCCGGCGCCGGCTTGTCCAGGTCCCAATGCACGAAGCCGCCATAGTCGCCGATGGCGGAAATCAGCGGGGCGCCCTGGACGGGGCTGTTGAAGGCCATGCCCACCGTTTCCTCGATGCCGGTGCTCATCACCTGCCAGTGGCTGGGCTGGCCCTTGTCCACGGCGGTGAGATCAAACGTCTCCCACCCGCCGTAGCCCGTGGTGAACATGGCGTGGTCAGGGTTGGCGGGATCGATCTCGATATCGAACAGCCAATGGATGGGCGTGGGCCTCACATAGGGCGCCAGACTGTAGTCGTAGACGCCACCGTTCTTGCCATCGCCCTTGGGGCCGCCGAACACGCCGTGCCAGGTCTTGCCGCCATCCAGGCTGCGGAAAATGTCCTCCCCCAGGCCAGGGTAAGACCCCGGCTGGCGGTGCCGGTCGAAGGAACTGGCGATGACCACCTTGGGATTGTGCGCGTCCACCGCCACGGCGGCATAGCCGAAGGCTGCCCCCTTGGCGGCGTCCGGCTTCTCCGGCGTGATGTCGGTCCACTTGCCCCGCCGGGTGTTCAGCTTCCACACGGCGCCGTCGGTCATACGGGTGGGACCGGGGCTGCTGCCGTAAGAGACGTAGAGTGTGCCGTCGGCCGCCAGCGCGGCGCGCGTCGGCCGGTTGGCGGTGGGCTGGCCCGGCACGGGCGCCCAGGTCCGGCCGCCATCAGTGCTGCGGAACAGGTTGTCCCGCCCCTTGAGGGAGGCGCCGACGTAGATGGTGCGGCTGCCCTTGCCGTTCTTGGTGGCGCTTTTGGGGTCGAAGATCACGAACACCAGGCCCGCCCCGCCGCGCGCCCAGGGCGACACGCCGGCCGCGATCTCCTTCGACAGATCCTCCGTCACGTCGGGAAAGCTGGCGACGCGGTTCCAGGTGGCCGCGCCGTCGTGGCTGACCCACAGGCCGTCATGGCGGGTGCCGAGGTAGAGGGTGTCCGGATCGTTGGGATCGACCGCCAGGCGTTCGCCATTGCCACGGCCGTTCTCATTGCCGCCGAACTTGATGGGCACGTCGACGCGGCGGAAGGTCCGCCCCCGGTCGTCGGAGCGCACGATGGCGCCGGCGGGCGCCTGCGGGGCGGTGTAGGTGCCCAGCGCCATGTAGACACGATCGGGGTTGTGCGGGTCCAGCGCGATGCTTTCCACGCCCATCAGGTTGGTATCGGCGTAGGAGACCCAGTCCAGCAGGGGGATCCAGCGCTTGGCCCCCTCGTCCCAGCGGTAGGCGCCACCCATATCGGTGCGGGCATAGCGCAAGCCGGGCACGGTGGGATGGAAGATGATGCCGTCGACGAAGCCACCGCCCACGATCTGGACGTTCTTCCAGTGATAGGGCGCCTGGCCGGTCAGCACGGCCCCCTGCGGCGCCGATGGCGCGGCGGCGACGGACGGTGCCTTCTGACTGCCATCAGTCTGACAGCCGGCCAACGCGAGAGCCGCGACGGAGGCGAGCAGCAGGCGTCGCGCCCGCGTGGAATGCGAGTTTCCTGTCATGACAGCGTTCCCAACCCCATTTTGTAATCGTTTTCGGGGCCACTGTTGCTCAAGTTACCGGTAACATCAAGGGCGCCAACCAATCTGGAATGTCGCAGCCGGCGGGGAGCCAGCGCAGCGGACATTCGTCGCGCGGCATCGCCACGGGCCGCCAACGCCATCAAATCTTCACAGTCTGTCACGGCATTGGCACGGGACGGTCGCGGGCACCCCCCTCATCATCCTGGCGTCCCCGGCAGGATATCATGTGAAAGGAAGCCCATGCCCACCCATACGCCGCCGTCCCCCACCCCCGGCCAAACCGGTACCAACGGCCCCGCCAAGGTCAACGACCGCCATGTCGACGAGTTACTGGACGAGGCGCTGGAGGAAAGCTTTCCCGCCAGCGATACGCCGTCGGTTCCCCCGTCACGGGATCCATGACCACGGGTATTGTGCAGTGCGAAAGGAGCCTTGACAGACCGCCTCGTCAGCCGCTAATCACCGCCCATCATTGGGGAGTAG
The DNA here is from genome assembly GCF_029594735.1 of Nitrospirillum amazonense. Taxonomy (NCBI): domain Bacteria; kingdom Pseudomonadati; phylum Pseudomonadota; class Alphaproteobacteria; order Rhodospirillales; family Azospirillaceae; genus Nitrospirillum; species Nitrospirillum amazonense. Next base: position 42,752 of record NZ_JARPAF010000003.1, on the reverse strand, counting down.
CCGCCCGCCGATTTTGAGCGGGCGCCGCGTCAACAGACTTGGGCCCCATCGGTGCATCACCATTCGGTGCCTCACCGGTGCGGCCCATGGCGCGTGCGACCGATCCGCCCTGCGCGGATCGTTGGCGAGACCAGTGGCATGTCGCGTCCGCCCTGGCCGGGCCGGACGCCGACTGCTGCTGTCGTCCGCCTGGCCTGTCGCATTGCCGTCCCCGAGGTCTGTATCATGCCCATCACCACGTCCTTCGCCCTGGCGTTCAGCCTGTCCATGGACGCCTTCGCCGCCTCACTGGGCAAGGGCGCCAGCCTCAACCGCCCCGGCGTGCGGGAGGCGGCCCGGGTGGGCGCCTATTTCGGCCTGTTCGAGCTGGCGGCCCCCATTCTGGGTTGGGGCCTGGGCCTGTCCTTCGCCCATTACATAGAGGCCTACGACCACTGGATCGCCTTCGGCCTGCTGCTGGTCGTGGGCGGCCGCATGGCTTGGCTGGCGTGGAAGAACGACGATGAGGACAAGCCCAAGGCCGACCGGCATTCGCCCCTGGCGCTGGCCATGACCGCCATCGCCACCAGCATCGACGCCACCGCCGTCGGCATTACCCTGGGCTATATGAATGTCGACGTGCCCACCACCATTGCCCTGATCGGCCTGGTGACATTCACCATGGCCTTCGGCGGGGTGATGTTGGGCCGGGCCGCCGGCCCCGTGCTGGGCCGCTGGGCCGAGGTGCTGGGCGGCCTGGGCCTGATCGGCATCGGCGCCAAGGTGCTGTACGACCACACCCTGGGAGGCTTTGGCGGTTAAAGCACTATAGCGTCCAGCCTGGCCAGATGCGGCGCCTGGGCCGCGGCACCCAGGAAAGACCCGGTGATGCTGTTGCGGGCCAGCCGCGCCAGCTGCGCCCGGTCCAGGCCCAAAGCCGCCGCCACCCGTACGTAATTGTCCAGCAGATAGCCGCCGAAATAGGCCGGGTCGTCGGCGTTGACCGTGGCCCTCAGCCCCAGGTCCAGCATACGCCGCAGGGGATGCGTCTCCAGGCTGGGCACGACGCAGAGCTTGAGGTTGGACAGCGGGCACACCGTCAGCGTCGTGCCCTGGTCCACCAGCCGCCGGGTGAGGGCCGCATCCTCCAGCGCGCGGTTGCCATGGTCCAGGCGATCCACGCCGAGAATGTCCAGCGCCTGCCAGACATAGTCGGGCGGCCCCTCCTCCCCCGCGTGGGCCACCAGCTTCAGCCCCCGCTCCCGTGACGCCTGGAACACCCGGGCGAATTTCGACGGGGGGTTGCCGACCTCGGATGAATCCAGGCCAACGCCCGTGATGCGGTCCAGATAGGGCTCCGCCGTCCTCAGCGTGGCGAAGGCCGACTCCTCATCCAGATGGCGCAGGTAGCAGAGGATGAGGCGGGAGGTGACGCCCAACTCCCGCTCCGCCGCCGCCATGCCGGCCAGCAGGCCGTCGGCCACCACCTGGAAGGGGATGCCCCGGTCGGTATGGGTCTGGGGATCGAAGAAGATCTCGGCATGCACGCCACCATCGGCTGCCAGCCGCTGGAAATAAGCCATCGCCAAGTCGTGGAAGTCTTCTTCCGTACGCAGGACCTGGGCCCCTTGGTAATAGATGTCCAGGAAGTCCTGAAGGTTGGTGAAGGCGTAGGCCGCCCGCACCTCCTCCACCGTGCGGAAGGGCAGATTAACCCGGTTGCGGCGGGCGAAGTCGAACATCTGCTCCGGTTCCAGGCTGCCTTCGATGTGCAGGTGCAGCTCCGCCTTGGGCAGGCCGCGGACGAAATCGGAGAGAGGGTCGGTCATTGGGCTGCCTTTCATCATCGCAAGAATGGCCAGTGTAGCCCCAGCGATACCGCCGATGACAGACCTTCCCGTGCCGCCGTTAAAAGGCCGATTACATCCGCGGAGGGTATATCAATCTCACATACCCGTTAAACGGGTGGATTGGTGGCCCTTATCTGCTAGATTGCACCCCAATAACTCAACCAGAGGCGGCGCGGGCCGCGAAGAGGGGGTGGAGCATGCGAGGATATCAGACGCGCGGGGCGTCACTGAAGGTAAGCCTGGGGGCCGGCGTCGCCGGCCTGGGCCTGATGCTGCTGGGGGCCGCCCCGCCGGCCGCGGCGCAGAGCACCTTCGCCAATCCCCCCAGCCTGCCCCAGACGGCGCCGGCCACGGGCTCAGCCAACGTTCCCGGCCTGCCCAAGGCGCCGTCGGCCATCAGCCTGGCCACCGCCCCGGCGGCTCACGCCGGCAAGGAGCGGGCCTTCGACCTGCACATCCAGTACACCGACGCCGCCCTGTACGACCCAGGGGAGCAGCGGTACCAGCGCGTGCACCTGCGCAGCTATGTCGGCACCGGCGTGTCGCCCGGCACGCCCTATGTGGCGCCGGAGATCGACGTGACGCCTGGTGACACCGTGCGCGTCACCCTGCACAACGACCTGCCGGCCGATCCCAGCTGCAACGACCACAGCATCACGCCGGACACGCCGCACTGCTTCAACGGCACCAATCTGCATTCGCACGGCCTGTGGGTCAGCCCCGCGGGCAACAGCGACAACGTTCTGATCTCGCTGAATCCCGGCGTCAGCTTCCAGTATGAGTACAACATCCCGGCCGACCATCCGGCCGGCACCTTCTGGTACCATCCGCACCGCCACGGCTCGACGGCCCTGCAGGTGGGCAGCGGCATGGCCGGCGCGCTGATCATCCGTGGTGACCGCAAGCCCACGCCCCAGGTCAACGGCGACCTGGATACCCTGCTGATCGGCGCCGACGGCAAGCCCCTCAAGGAACGCACCCTGGTGTTCCAGCAGATCCAGTACTACTGCCTGGACGACAACAAGACGCCGACCTGGGACTGCAAGGCCAACCAGACGGGGATCATCGAAACATACGGCGCCGTGCAAAACCCCCCGGGAACCGTCCCCCCGACCAGTGACGAGTTCAGCCCCGGCAGTTGGGCGCAGTCGGGGCGCTGGACCAGCATCAACGGCGTCATCATGCCCACCTTCACCGACGCCCAGGCGGGCACGGCGGAACGCTGGCGCCTGATCCACGCCGGCGTGCGTGAGACCATCAACGTGGAATTCCACAAGATGGCGGACACCACGACCGCCACCGCCCGCCCCAGCAAGAACGGCGCGGACAAGTTCGTCGACACGGTGTGCACCGGCCCCGCCGTGCCTTACCAGGTGGTGGCGGCCGATGGCCTGACCATGGGCAACACCCTGACCAACACCAACACCACCCTGCAGCCCGGCTATCGCTATGACCTGATGGTGGTTTTCCCCGAGCCCGGCAACTACTGCGTGACCCAGAGCCCGATGGCCGCGGACGTCACCGTCAGCCGATCCGGCACGCTGCGCAGCCTGCTGGGCGTGGTCACCGTGCGGGGCGGCACCCGCACCGCCGATCCCATCCAGACACTAGTGAACACCCTGGTAGCCTCGGCCCAGAAGAACATGCCGGCGGACGTCCGCAACCAGATCGTCGCCGACCTGACGACCAAGGACGCCAAGGGCAAGCCCAACATCCTGCTGACCCGCTTCGTCCCCCACCCCACCATTCAGGAAGGCGAGGTGGCGGGCAACCCGACGCAGGAAATGCTGTTCTATCTGGGGCCGAAGGATCTCAACAATCCGAACGGACCCGCCATCTTCACCGTGGGCAACACCTTCCAGCTGGGCGCCGACGGCAGGCCCCAGACCCATTCCTACGACCCGAAGGTCGTGGACCGCTCGCTGATCCTGGGGCAGGCCCAGACCTGGGAACTGCGGTCCTATGGCGTCAACCACCCCTTCCACATCCACGTGAACCCGTTCCAGATCGTGGCCATCCTGGACCCCGACAACAACGACGTCAGCGCCCCGGGCTATGTCGAGAAGGATGGCGATACCCAGTACGCCGGCCTGCGCGGCGCCTGGAAGGACACGCTGTGGGTCAAGACCAAGATCCCGTTCGGCGCCACACTGACGGACAAGACCAAGGGCTATTACCGCCTGATCGTCCGCACACGGTATGAGCGGTACATCGGCGAATACGTCCTGCATTGCCACATCCTGGACCATGAGGACCAGGGCATGATGCAGAACGTGGAGATCGGCGTGGGTGACGGCAACGGCGGCCTGGCCAAAGCCCATCACTGATTCTCTCTCCCGTCCCTTCTGACAGCGGCCCAGCCCTCATCGGCTGGGCCGTTTTTTGTCGGAGCGCGCATGGCACCACGCGGCGAATGGCCCTCTCAGACCAAGCCCGGACAGTTCCCCTGGAGCAGGACGTTTGCGCCCAGGGGTTGGTGGGGACCCGTCAGCCTTACACGTTGTGGTTAACCTTCGTGGCGATCCAGTGAATGTTTATATAAATTCAAGTGTCTAAGCGGGCGGGAAAGCGCCCTGGAACAATAAATACAAATGCAATATAAACACTGCGTAAATACGTTTGTATTCATTTTCTAATTCGTTGGTAGTAGATTTTTACGCAGCTGCCTCTCTTAATATTGCCTTAATAACTCCCTTCCTATTCTTTGGGTTAGAGCCGTGACTTGAGGCGGAGGGATGCCGCATCCGGGCCGTCGGCCGACTATCCTTGGCGGGGAAAGAAATGGTCGCTTTCTATAAGCAAATCATAGATTTAGACACGCTCGCAGAACTGGTGGAAACGGACGACGCTTCCCTGGGAAAGGTCTGCCTGGCCTCCGATGCGCGGTATCAGGTTCGGGAATTCCATTTGGATGGCTTAACCAACCAGGTTGCCTCCTACTTGGCTGCCGGCTTCGGCGGGCGGACGGAACAGGATTTTCCCCACCTGACCTGTGCCTGGGGACGGGCCCGTGTCGGCTCAACAGCCATGGCCAACCTGTTCGGCGTGGCCGGCCTCCCCTCCTACTACCAGCCGACCAAGGCGGTCATGCGCCATGTGCTGGCCGCTGATCGCCCCGGCCCCTGGGCCGTTCCCCTGGCCGACCAGGCGCCCCACATCTTCTGCAAGGACGTGGCCGGCCCCTATCTGACGGCGGAGTGCCTGTACATCCCACTGCAGATGCTGATCGAGGCGGGTTACCCTGCCAGCCGCCTGCACCTGGTGATGCTGGACCGCCAGCCGGTGCACGCCCTGGCGTCGTGGCTGCGCAAATGGTCCCACCGGGTCAACCGCGACCAGCTGCTGGAGAATTTCGTTGTCGCCACGCTGAACGCCGTGCGGGTCGAGAACTATGCCCGCCGGCAGGGCGTGCCCGTGACCCACTACGTTCATGAGGCGGCACGGCAGCCGGTGCTGGCGGCCGCGGCCCTGTTCCACCGGCTGGGCCTGTCCGATTACTTCACCCCCGAAACGGTGACCAGTTGGCAGCGGATGGACAGCCTGGACGACAGCCAGTCGCGCATCCTGTTCCCGGTGGAGCCGGAGGCCTATGCCGCCCCGGGCCTGCACCAGCAGACGGGTGGCATCGGCAGCTACGCCTATCAGGACCGGGACCGGGGGGCCGTCACGGACGCGGACCTGGATCTGCTGCGCCGACATGGTGTGGATGAGGTCTACGCCCGCAGCGCGGCCGCCTGCGCCCGCGACCTCGATCTGCCCCGCGGCCTGCTCCGTGAGGGTGACGCCCCCTCCGCCGCCGCTGTCGCCTGACCCCCTACGCCCTGCGCGAAAGATCCGATCATGCTGAACAAATTGAAGATTTCCCACCGGCTGGCGCTGTTCATGCCCATGCTGGTGCTGGCCCTGGGGCTGGCCGTCAGCTTCGCCCTGACCACCCTGCGCCACACCCTGACCGAGGACCGCAAGGAAGAGCTGAAGCAGATCCTGATGGTCACCCGTGGGGTGGCGCAGAACTGGTACGACCGCGAACAGTCGGGCGAGCTGACTCGGGCCCAGGCGCAGAAGGGCGCGCAGGACGACATCCGCAAGCTGCGCTTCGGCAATGGCGAGTATGTCTACGTCAACCAGTACGACGGCCTGACCGTCGTCCACATCAAGCGGGAATTCGAAGGCAAGAACCGCATGGACTTCAAGACGGCCGATGGCGTCGAGACCGTGCGTTTGGGCATCGAGGCCGCCAAGCAGGGCGGCGGGTCCTTCACCTACACCTACCCGCGGCCGGGTAACAAGGGCGGCCCCGCCGAAAACTTCCCCAAGATGACCTACAGCCTGGGCTTCGAGCCATGGCAGTGGGCGCTGGGCACCGGCATCTACGTCGACGACATCGATGAGATCTATCATGATATATTGATTGATATGCTGATGCTGACCGCCGTCGTCGTGGTCGCCGGCGGCCTGGTGGCTTATCTGCTGGCCCGCAGCATCGCCAAGCCCCTGAAGCTGATGACGGAGCGCATGGGCCAGCTGGCCGATGGCGACCTGACCGTCGACATCCCCCTGCTGAACGACCGCCATGAGATCGGCCGCCTGGCCCGCGCGCTGGAAGTGTTCAAGCGCAACGGCCTGCGCAACGCCGAACTGACCCAGGCCCAGCTGGCCGAGCAGGAGGAGAAGCGGCGCCGGCAAGAAGCGGTGGAGGCCTCGCTGGCCGATTTCCAGCAGCGCACCGCCCGGGTGCTCAGCAACGTGGTGCACGCCTCGGAAGACGTGCGCAACCATTCCTCGGGCCTGGCCGACATGGCGACGCAGAGCCGCGGCATGGTGGAGATGGCCAATCACGCCTCGGCCGAAACCACCGGCAATGTGCAGATGATCGCCAGCGCGGCCGAGGAACTGGCCGCCGCCGTGGGAGAGGTCAACAGCCAGGTCACGCGCTCCACCGATATCGCGGAGCGGGCGGTGGCCCAGGCCGAACAGACCGGCGTCACCATGCAGGGCCTGGCGGACGCGGCCCAGAGCATCGGCAACATCATCCAGGTCATTCAGGAGATCGCCGGCCAGACCAACCTGCTGGCGCTGAACGCCACCATCGAGGCGGCGCGGGCCGGTGAGGCGGGCAAGGGCTTCGCCGTGGTGGCCAGCGAAGTGAAGACCCTGGCCAGCCAGACGACCAAGGCCACGGACGAAATCCAGGGCTACATCACCGGCATCCAACAGGAAACCACGCGAGCGGTGGAGGCCATCGGCAGCATCGCCACGGTGGTGGGTGACATGCGGACGATCGCCACCGCTATTGCGTCCGCGATGGAACAGCAGGGCGCCACCACCTCGGAAATCGCCCGCAACATCAACCAGGCGGCCATGGGCACCCAGCAGGTGTCGACCAACATCGTCGGCGTGGCGGGCGCAGCCGAGCAGACCAGCCAGTCGGCCAACGCCCTGCACACGGCCTCGGAAGCCCTGCGCCAGGACGCCGACGCCCTGAACGCCGAGATCACCGGCTTCTTCGCCCGCCTGCGCGCGATCTGAAGACAGTAAGGGGGGAGAAAGGGCGGCGATCTCCGCAAGGAGGGGCCGCCCTTTTGAGGCCTCAGCTGTGGGAGAAGGGCGGGACCAACACCGTGCTGCCCACCTGGACGGATCCAATGACGGTGGGGTCGCTGTAGTAATTGGCGTAAGTCACCACCGTGTTCCCCGTCGTCAGCGACAGCACCAGGTCATTGCCCAACTGCTGGAAGACAAGGCTGCCCGGATCAACGTCGGAGGAAAACACCAGCACGTTGGCGCCCACCCCATCGGTGATGACGTCAGAACCGCTGTTCAGGCCGAAGACATAGGTGTCATTCCCCAACCCGCCAGCGAAGGTGTCATCGCCCGAGCCGCCCGTGATGACGTTATCAAGGTCGTTGCCGGTACCGCTGAAGCCACCCGTGCCGGTGTAGGTCAGGTTCTCGACGTTGCTGCCCAGCGTATAGCTCGCCAGCGTCGTGCGGACCTCGTCCGTGCCGGCGCCGGCAGCCTCCGTCACCACGTCACCGGCGTCGTCCACCAGGTAGGTGTCGTTGCCCGCACCGCCGACCAGCGTGTCCGCCCCGGCCCCGCCATCCAGCACGTCGGCACCGGCACCGCCGGTGATCACGTTGCCTAAAGCGTTGCCGGTACCGCTGAAGCCACCCGTGCCCGTGTAGGTCAGGTTCTCGACATTGCTGCCCAGCGTATAGCTCGCCAGCGTCGTGCGGACCTCGTCCGTGCCGGCGCCGGCAGCCTCCGTCACCACGTCACCGGCATCATCCACCAGGTAGGTGTCGTTGCCCGCACCGCCGATCAGCGTGTCCGCTCCAGCACCATCCGTCACCACGTCACCGGCGTCGTCCACCAGGTAGGTGTCGTTGCCGCTACCACCGATCAGCGTGTCCGCCCCGGCCCCGCCATCCAGCACGTCGGCACCGGCACCGCCGGTGATGACGTTGGCCAAAGCATTGCCGGTACCGCTGAAGCCACCCGTGCCCGTGTAGGTCAGGTTCTCGACGTTGCTGCCCAGCGTGTAGCTCGCCAGCGTCGTGCGGACCTCGTCCGTGCCGGCGCCCGCCGCC
>NZ_JARPAF010000003.1:30704-34230 GCF_029594735.1 Nitrospirillum amazonense | reverse complement strand
TCCGTCACCACGTCGGTGGCGCTGTCCACCACATAGGTGTCGTTGCCCACACCACCGACCAAGGTGTCGTTGCCGGCACCGCCGTTCAGGGTATCGTCGCCCGCCCCGCCTGTCAGGGAGTCATTGGCGGCCCCACCGGTGATGACGTTGTTTAGCTCATTGCCTGTCCCAGTGAAGGCCGCCGTGCCCGTGTAGGTCAGGTTTTCCAGATTGGCGCCCAGCGTGTAGTTCGCCAGCGTGGTCCGCACTGTGTCGACGCCGGCACCCGCATCTTCCCGCACTACGTCGCCAGCGTTGTCCACCACATAGGTGTCGTTCCCCGCGCCGCCGATCAAGGTATCGACGCCGGCGGCGCCGTCCAGCGTGTCATCCCCCACCCCGCCGGTCAGCTGGTTGTTCAGGATGCTGCCGGTGCCGGAGAAGTTGCCGGTGCCGATGAAGGTCAGGTTCTCGACGTTGGCGGAAACCAGGGTGTAATTCGTCAGCCAAGTCCGGATTTCATCCGTGCCACCACCCGAATTCTCCTTCACCACGTCGCCCAGATCATCGACGTAATAGACATCATCGCCGGTGCCCGCACCCATGGTGTCAGCACCGGCTCCACCATCCAGCGTGTCATTGCCGGTGGCACCAATCAGGCTATTGGCCAGATCGTTGCCGACACCATAGAAATTGCCGCTGCCCGTGTAGGTCAGGTTCTCGACATTGGCACCCAGCGTGTAGCTGGACGCGGTGACCTTCACCTCATCCGTGCCGCCGCCGGCCGCCTCCACCACCACATCGTTGGCGCTGTCGGCGAAATAGGTGTCGTTGCCCGAGCCACCGATCATGGTGTCGTCGCCGGCCCCGCCCGAGATGCTATTGGCAACCGCGGCATTGCCCCTGAGCACGTTGTTCAACTCGTTGCCGATGACGGTGAAGCCCGCTGTACCCGCACCGCCGGTGTAGGTCACGTTCTCCACATTGGCGCTGGTTAGCGTGTAGTTCGCCAGGCTGGTCTGGATCTCATCCGTGCCCTCGCCCGCATTTTCGATGACCACGTCGAGGGCGGTGCTCACGACATAGACGTCGTTGCCCGCACCACCGATCATGGTGTCGGCGGCGGCACCACCGTCCAATGTGTCGTTGCCACCGCCGCCAACCAGCAGATTGCTGAGAGTGTTGCCGGTGCCATAGAAATTGCCGGTGCCGACGTAGCGCAGGTTTTCCACGTTGGCGCTCAAGGTGTAACTGGGGGCGGTGGCCCACACCTCATCCGTGCCGGCGCCCGTTTCCGTCACCACATCATTGGCATCATCCACCAGGTAGATGTCGTTGCCCAGGCCACCGATCAGGGTATCCACCCCGGCACCGCCATCCAGCGTGTCATTACCCCCGCCGCCGGTGATGGTGTTGGCCAGGGCGTTGCCGACACCGGAGAAATTGCCACTGCCCGTGTAGGTCAGTTTCTCGACATTGGCGCTCAGCGTGTAGCTGGCCGAGGTGGCCTGAACCTCATCGGTGCCCTCGCCCGGGTTCTCCACCACCACATCATTGGCGCTGTCCACCTGGAAGATATCGTCGCCAGTGCCACCGATCAGGGTGTCGTCCCCGGCTCCACCGTTCAGGGTGTCATTGCCGCCCGCTCCATTCAGTAGGTCATTGCCCGCCCCGCCGGTGAGGACGTTGGCGGCATCGTTGCCCGTACCGGTGAAGGCGTCAGCGCCGACATAGGTCAGCTTCTCGATATTGGCGCTCAGCACGTAGCCGGCCACCGAGGATCGCACTTCGTCGGTCCCCTCGCCCGCGTTCTCCACCACCACGTCGTTGAGGTTGTCCACGAAATAGACATCATTGCCGGCACCGCCGACCAGCGTGTCGGCCCCCGCCCCGCCATTCAGCGTGTCGTTGCCGGCACCGCTGGTGATGACATTCCCCAGGACGTTGCCCGTGCCGGTGAAGGCCAGGGTGCCGGTATAGGTCAGGTTGTCGACATCGGCAGTCAGCGCATAGGTCGCCACAGACGTCTTCACCAAATCCACGCCGGCGCCCGCCGCCTCGACCACCAGGTCGCCGGCATTGTCGACGATGTAGGTGTCATTGCCGGCGCCGCCGACCAGCGTGTCGGCCCCCGCGCCACCATCCAGCGTGTCGTCCCCCGCTCCGCCGGTCAGCTGGTTGTTCAGGCCGCTGCCGGTGCCGGAGAAGTTGCCGGTGCCGATGAAGGTCAGGTTCTCGACGTTGGCAGCTGTCAGGGTGTAGGCCGTCAGCCAGGTCCGGATTTCATCCGTGCCTCCGCCCGCGTTCTCCTTCACCACGTCACCCAGATCATCGACGTAATAAACGTCGTCACCCGTGCCCGCCCCCATGGTGTCGGCACCGGCGCCACCATCCAGCGTGTCATTGCCGGTGGATCCCGTCAGGCTGTTGGCCAGATCGTTGCCGACACCATAGAAATTGCCGCCGCCCGTATAGGTCAGGTTCTCGACATTGGCGCCCAGCGTGTAGCTGGCCGATGTTGCCTTCACCAGATCTATACCGGCGCCGGCCGCCTCCACCACGACGTCATTGGCGCTATCCACGACATAGGTGTCGTTGCCGGCGCCGCCGACCAGAGTGTCATCCCCGCCCTTGCCGTCCAACACGTCATTGCCGGCGCCACCAGTGATGAGGTTGCCAATATCGTTGCCATTGCCAGTGAAGCCGGCCGCGCCGGTGTAGGTCAGTTTTTCGATATTGGCGCCCAGGGTGTATAGCGCCGAGGAGGACTTGACCTCATCATTGCCCTCACCAGGGTTTTCGATCACCGCGTCAGCGCTGTTGTCCACCATATAGACGTCGTCACCCGCGCCGCCGATCAGCGTGTCGGCCCCCGCAAGACCGTCCAGCGTGTCGTTGCCGGCGCCACCGGTGAGGGTGTTGGCTGCGGCATTGCCGGTCCCGGTGAAGGCCCCCGTCCCAATATAGGTCAGCTTTTCCAGGGGGCCGCCCAGCACGTAGGAGGCGAGCGTGGTGCGCACCTCGTCGATGCCGGTGAAACTCCCCTCCGTGATCACATCGCCGACATTGTCCACGATATAGACGTCGTCGCCCGCACCGCCGATCAGCGTGTCGGCCCCAGCGCCCCCATCCAGCGTGTCATTCCCGGCACCGCCGGTGATGGTGTTGGCCAAGTCATTGCCGGTGCCATAGAAGCTGCCGGTACCAGTGTAGGTCAGCTTTTCGATGTTGGCGCTGAGCGTATAGCTGGCCGCCGTGGCCTGGACCTCGTCCGTACCTTCGCCCGCGTTCTCCACCACCACGTCGTTGGCGCTGTCGACACGGAAGATATCGTTGCCGGTGCCGCCGATCAGCGTGTCGTCACCGGCCCCGCCGATCAGGGTATCGTTGCCATCCCCGCCGCTCAGCACATCGTTACCGGCGCCACCGGTGATGGTATTGGCCAGGGCGTTGCCCGTGCCGGTGAAAGTGCCCGTGCCGATATAGGTCAGGGTCTCGATATTGGCGCTGAGGGTGTAGCTGGCCGCCGTGGCCCGCACCTCGTCCG
>NZ_JARPAF010000003.1:779-30604 GCF_029594735.1 Nitrospirillum amazonense | reverse complement strand
GTTCGCCACTGTCTCCGGTGCTACCGGATAGGTGTTGCCGATGGGCGGCGTCGACGTGACCGTGCTGGAGACCCAGTCGGTCCAAGCATAGCCGTCGTTGATCCTGACAGAGATCGTATCCGATGCGGGATTGGCCCCCGCCACGAATCTCAGGCTGGACAATTGAGCGGCGGTGACAGTGATGACTTGGCCGGCCGCCTGGGCCACCCCATTCAGGGTGAAATAGCCGCTGTCTGGATCGCTGCTGGTGTCGAGGAACTGATATGTGGCCACATATTGCTGGCCGGTGGCAACCAAGCCCGCGGCGGCGACCGAATCCCGCACCTCAAGCACCGCGCTGCGCCCCGTGACGGTCGGCAAAGCGGGCGCGTAGGTCTTGGTACTGATGGTATTGAGGTTATCGGAGTTCATGCTGGTCCAGGCGGCGATGATGCTGCCATCAGCCTGAACCGCCAGGGCTATCTGGGTCTGGTCGTTACCCGTGGCGTCGTTCACGCGGAACTCGCCACCCACCACCGCGTTGGTGGCGTCATAGCGCTGGGCGTAGATGCCGTAGCCTTGGCCATCCTGGCCGTTGGAACGCCAGGCCACGATATAGCCGCCGTCCGCCGTTGCCACCACAGCTGGCTGGCTCTGGTCACCGGTGGTGTAGGTGTTGACCCGGATGATTCCGCCGACCGCGTTGCCCGACGCGTTGTACCGCTGGGCATAAATGTCATAGGGCGCGCCGTTGGTGCTGCCCGTATAGCCCACCTCGCTGCCCTGCCAGACGATGACGAACCCGCCATCCTTCAAACCAGCGGATACTGAATTGTTCTCGGCCGTGTTCGGGTTCGTCCTGACCGCGAAGTAGCCCCCCACCGTCGCGCCCGTGGCGTCGAAGCGCTGGGCGTAGACATCCCCGACCTGTTCGGTGATCGACCAGCTGGCGATGAAGCCACCATCAGCCAATGCGGAAATCGCAGGGGTGGTGACCTGCGACGGCTTGTACGTGGTGATCACGAAACGTGCGCCAAGCGCCGTGCCGTTGGCGTCGAACAACTGGCCATAGGCCAGGGTGTTCGTGGCGGTGTTAACCCCGCCCCAGACGATCAGCATCGTCCCGTTCGCCAGCTGTACCGCCTTAGGCAGACCGGAATCTATGAAGCCGTCAAGGGCGTAGGTGATCTGACTGCCAACCGCGGCGCCATTGGCATCATACCGCTGCCCATAAATCTGGTAATTGCCCTGCAGCCACACGACCTCAAAGCCGCCGTCGGCCAGCGCCACCGTCGACGGGGCCGTCTGGTTCCCCGCCGTCACGCTGTTCACTCGGAATTCGCCGCCCAGCTTCTGGCCGCCCGCCGCGTAGCGCTGGGCATAGATGCCGATACCATCGCCATCCTGGCCCGTCGCCTGCCATGCCACCACATAGCTGCCGTTCGACAGGACGGTCACAGATGGGGCCGACTGAGCGCCGTCTCCATAGTTCCGGCCAGAGATTTCCGGCTGCGGCGTGAAATTCGCAGCAGCCGCGACCGCCGACACGCTGCTGTACACCCAGTTGCTGAGGTCCGTGCCGTTGGAGAAACGGACGGCGATGGTGCTGGTCCCCGCAGCGCTGCCGGCCACGAACCGCAGGCCGGGCAGTTGTGCGGAGGTGACGGTGATGAGCGCGGCCGCCGGCTGCACCACGCCGTTCAGCACGAAATAGCCGCTGTTGGGGTCGGCGCTCATGTTCTGGAATTGATAGACCGCCGCATATTGCTGACCGAAGTCGGCCAGAGCCTGGGCCGCGATGGAGCCTTGAACCCTGACCACATTCGTCCGGCTCTGCACCGTCAAGGGCTGGCCCACCAGCCTTTTGGCGATGATGTCCGTGACATCGGCGGTCTGGCCGTTGAAGACGGCGATGACGCTGCCGTCGGCCTGGCCGGCCAGGACCGGCTGGATTCGGTCAAACGGCGTGCTGTTGCTCAGCTCGAACTCACCGCCCACCACCGCGTTGTTCGCGTCATAACGCTGGGCATAGATGGCATAGCCGCTACCGTCCTGGCCCTTCGAGCGCCAGGCTACGAGATAGCCGCCGTCCGCGGTCGCCGTCACGGTGGGCTGGCTCTGGTCGCCCGTGGTAAAGGTGTTGACCCTGATGATCCCGCCGACCGCGTTGCCCGAGGCGTCATACCGCTGGGCATAGATGTCGTAGGGCGCGCCGCTGGTGGCGCCGGTATAGCCGGCCTCGCTGCTCTGCCAGACGATGACGAAACCACCGTCCTTCAAGCCCGCCGATACCGTACCGTTCTCCATGGTGGCGGCACTGGTCTTGACGGCGAAATAGGTGCCAACCGCCGTGCCCGAGGCATCGAAGCGCTGGGCGTAAATGTCCCCGCCCTGCGGATCGACCGACCAGCTGGCGACGAAACCACCATCCGCCAGGGCCGCGATCGACGGAGAGGTCAGCGTCGTCGGCTTGTAGGTGGAAACGACGAAGCGGGCGCCCAAGGCGGTGCCAGCAGCGCTGAACAGCTGGCCATAAACCAAAGTGCCGCTGGGAGTGCCATTGCCCCCCCAGACCATAAGCATCGTCCCGTTCGCCAACTGCACCGCCTTGGGCATTCCGGCCGTGGCGTTGCCATCCGTGACGTAGGTGATCTGCCCCCCGACGGCGGCGCCGGTCGCGTCGTAGCGCTGCCCGTAAACTTGGTTATTACCCTGGTCCCATAGGATCTCGAACCCACCATCGGCCAGCGCCACCGTCGCCGGGGCCACCTGGTCTCCCGTTGTCGTCGTATTCACCCGGAATTCGTGGCCAAGCTTCTGACCCGCCGCGGTATAGCGCTGAGCGAAAATTCCCCAGCCGCTGCCGTCCTCCCCCGACGACTGCCACGCCACCACGTAACTGCCGTCCGCCAAGATCACTACCGAGGGTGTCGTCTGGGCCAGCGCCCCGTATTCATTGACGAAGACTTCGGACGTGAAATCGTAGGGGCCGGGCATGGTGTTCTCCAGGAGGATGAAAAGGGGCAGCATCGGCCGGCGCCTGATCAAATCAGGGGCCGTCACCGCCATCGGGGGCGGCGTTACCGAAACGAGGGGTTCGGATCAGGGGATCGGGCCGGAAGGGCCAGTAGAGCCTGCGCGGGCAGCAGACGCTCAGGCGCCGGTCGCGCCAGCGGTGGAGGGCGCAGTTTCCACCTTATGGCCCGCCAAGGACCAGTGGCGGTGCTTTCCTTGTGGCCGCCAGTACCCCTCGCCATGGCGGGGGTGTGTTTGATAGTTGCAATACACAGCGTAACCCCTGCCAAGGTTGTGTCTGTCAGAGCAATCAACCATGGCACGGACAAGACTGCAAGCAACAACCCTTAACAGGATGCGGCAATGTGCAGATTTGACATATATCGGCCGCGCGTGATTGTCGCAGGACGCTGCCTCGTAGACCGATTATCTTTCTATATCAAATGAGTAAGGCCACCAGGCACCTGTCGGGCGCCTGGTGGCCTTCAAGTGAACACCATGAAAACGTGTCAGAGGGCCTTGGCCGCCCGCTTCGGCAGGGTGCTAGACTCGTCATCGGAGGGGAGCGCGCTTTTGTCCCACCCCCCGCCCAGCGCCCGGATGAGGGCCACGTCGGCCTGCACCTGGCGGGTGTGCAGGTCCAGGCTGCTCTGCTGCGCCTCCAGCAGGGCGGTCTGCGCCGTCACCACCTCCAGGTAGCTGTCGGCGCCGTCGCGGTAGAGGTTGGTGGCCATGTCCAGGGTGCGCTGGGCCGCCAGGGTGCCGGCGTCCTCATCCCTGGCGGCCGTCCCCAGCCAGCGGATGGCGGCCAAATTGTCCTCCACCTCGCGGAAGGCGTTCAGCACCGTCTCGCGATACGTGGCGGCGGCCTCGTCATGCTGGGCCACCGCCTTGGCCAGGCCGGCGTCCAACCGCCCGCCCTCGAACAGCGGCAGGGTGACGCCGGGGCCCACCGACCAGAAGGCCATGGGCAGCTTCAATAGGTTGAAGCCCGTGTCCTGGAAGCCGCCCACCGCCTGCAACGACAGGTCGGGGTAGTAGGCGGCGCGGGCCACGCCGATGCCGGCGTTGGCGGCCAGCACGTCGCGTTCCGCCGCCGCCACGTCCGGCCGGCGCTGCAGCAGGGTGGACGGCAGGCCTGTGGGCACGGCCGGCAGGGCCGGCGTCCACCGCACGGGCGCCAGGGTGAACTCCGCTGGCGCCAGGCCCACCAGAGCCGCGATGGCGTGTTCCATCTGCGCCCGCTGCGACGCCACCTGCGAGACCTGGGACCGGGCGGTGTCCAGCTGGGTTTCCGCCCGCGACACGTCCAGCCCGGCCACGATGCGCCCCTGGAACATGGTTTGGGTCAGGCTGAGCTGCTTCTCATAGGCCGTGACCGTGTCGGCCAGGATGTGGGCGCGTTCATCCAGGCCGCGCAGCGCGAAATAATCGCTGGCCAGCTCCGCCTGCAACCCCAGCCGCACCGAGGCCAGGTCGGCGGCGCTGGCCTGGGCTTCCGCCCGGCCGGCGGCCACCTGGTTGCGCACCTTGCCCCAGAGGTCCAGCTCATAAGAGGCGGAGGCGCCGATGGTGTTGGCGCCGTAGACATTGCGCTGGCCGGCGCCGCGCAGGGGGCGGTCCTTGGACTGGCGGTTGGTGCTGATGCTGGCGGTGCCGTCCACGCGCGGCAACAGGCCGGCGGAAACGGCGGCGGCATCCGCGCGCGCCTCGTCATAGCGGGCCAGCGCCACGGCCAGCGTGGGGTTGGCCGCTTCGATCCGGTCCTCAAGGCCGTTAAGCACCGGGTCGTTGAAGGCCGTCCACCAGGGGCCGCGCGCCTGCTGGTCCGCCGGCTGGGCCGGCTGCCACGGGGCGCCGCCGGCCTCCTTGAAGGCGGGCGGCAGGTCGAGGTGCGGCGGCTGATAATCCGGCGCCAGGTTGCAGCCCGCCAGCGCCAGCAGCGCGCCACCGGCCATGAGAGACTTCGTGAAAGACATGGCTGTTACCGGTCCGCCTTCGCCGTGGTGCCCGTGGCCGCTTCCGCCACCTTGCCCGCCCCCTCACCCGCACCGGCCAGGCGCACCACATCGCCCGACACCAGTGTCTCGGGCGGGTTGTCGATGATCTTGTCCGTGGGGGTCAGGCCCGCCACGATTTCAACGCTGTCACCCATGTCGCGGCCGATGGTCACCGGCTTCAGCTGGGCCTTGCCGTCGGGGCCCAGCACGGCCACCTCGGCCCCCTTGTCGCTGGGGACCAGGACGGTCGCCGGGACCTTCACCATGTTGGCGTCGCTGGGCACCTGAAAATGCACCTCGGCGAAGGTGCCGGGCGTCAGCAGACCGTCCGGGTTGTCGGCCTGAAGTTCCACCAGCATGGTACGCGACGCCTGGCTGACGGCGTTGGCCGTTGTCACCAGCGTGGCATCGAAGTGCCGGCCGGGATACTGCGGCAGGTCGAAGGCGGCCTTGACCCCCGGGGTCAGCAGGCTGGCGAAGGCCTGCGGGATCTGCACGTACAGTCGCATGCTGTGCAGGTCCGACACCTGGAACAGTTCCTGCCCGGTCCCGCCGCCGGCATTGATCAGGGCGCCCACGTCGGTCGTGCGGGCGGTGACGACGCCGTCGAAGGGCGCCACGATGCGCTTGAACGCCGTCAGCGCCTCCAGCCGACGGACGTTGGCGGCGGCACTTTCCACCGCCGCTCGCTTGGCGGCGCTATCGCCCACCTTCTCATCCGCCGCCTGCTGCGACACCGACTGCGAGGCCACCAGCGCCGCCCAGCGCTTGGCCGTCAGGTCCGCCAGCTCGGCGGTCGCCTTGGCCTTGGCCAGGTCGGCCTTGGCCTGTTCCAGCTGCTGGTCCAGGTCGGGGGTGTCGATGGTGCCCAACAGGTCGCCCGCTTTCACCTTGGCGCCGATATCCTTGTCCCAGCTTTTGAGGTAGCCGCTCACCCGAGCGTAGATCGGCGCCTGGGTATAGGCCTGCAGCGTGCCCGGCAAGGTCAGCGTCTGCTGTGCCGCCCCGCGACTGACGGGCGCCAGCGCCACGGTGGGAACAGCCTGGTCGGCGTTCCATTGAACCAGTTCGCGGGTCGCACGGGCACGGTCGGTCAAACCGACGACGACGATGGCGCCGGCGGCAAGCAGCGCCATTCCCCCCAGCAAGGCCAAGCGGCGGGGATTGGGGGTGGTGATCTGGGCGGTGGACATGATCGGGTCGCTCCTATCCGGGACGGCGGCTGCGGCTCAAAGGAAGGGGTGGGATCGGGAAGGCTTAAACGGGGGCAGGCGCCGCCTGCCCGCCGGGCTCACGGGCCCGCTCATGGTCACGGGCGTGCACCAGGCTGAACAGCGCCGGCACCAGGAACAGCGTGGCCAGCGTGGCGAAGACCAGCCCACCGATGACCGCGCGGCCCAGGGGGGCGTTCTGCCCCGGCTCGATGGCCATGGGCGCCATGCCGATGACCATGGCCAGGGCCGTCATCAGCACGGGGCGGAAGCGGGTGTGCCCCGCCTCCATGGCGGCGGTCAGGGCGTCCACGCCGGCGGCCAGCCGTTCCCGGGCGAAGCTGATGACCAGGATGCTGTTGGCCGTGGCCACGCCCATGCACATGATGGCCCCGGTCAGCGCCGGCACCGACAGGGTGGTGCCCGTGCCGAACAGCATCCAGATGATGCCGGCGAGCGCGCTGGGCAGGGCCATGACGATGACGAACGGGTCCATCCAGGATTGGAAGTTCACGACGATCAGCAAGTAGATCAGCACGATGGCGAAGGCCAGGCCGATGAACAGCTGGTGGTAGGCGCTGGTCATGGTGGTGACCTGGCCCTGGATCTCCACGTGGCTGGCCCGCGGCAGGTCCGCCGCCATGCTGTCGACGGCCTTCTGCACGTCGGCGGCGATGGCGCCCAGGTCGCGATCCTTAGGCGTGGCGTAGATGTCGATGGTCGGGCGCACGTTGTAGTGGGTCACCACAGCGTCCTGCCGCCCCCGGCTGATCTGCGCCAGGCCGCCCAGCAACTGGCTGGACTTGCCGGCGGCGGCCGGCGTCAGCGGCATGGTCTGCAGGCCGGCCATGGTGTCGATGTCGCGCTGCGGCGTCTGGATGGACACGGGGTAGGAGATGCCGTTCCTGTGATTCAGCCAGAAGGTCGGCGCCGTTTGCGTGCTGCCGGCCAGGGTGTCCAGCATGGTGGTCGCGGCATCCTTTTCGGTGAGTCCGACCAGGCCGGCCAGCGACCGGTTCACCGCCACCTTCAGCGATGGCAGTTGGAAGGCCTGTTCCACTCGGGCGTCGGCCACGCCGGGAATGCGGGCGATCTTGGACAGCAGCTTGTTGGTGTAGGCGCGGTTGGCCTCCAGGTCGCTGCCGACGATCTTCACGTCCAGCGGCGCCGGCAGGCCGAAGTTCAGCACCTGGGTGGTGATGTCGGCCGGCAGGAAGGCGAAGGTGGTGCCGGGAAACAGCCGCGGCAGGTCGTGGCGCAGGATGTCCACGTAGTCGTCGGTGGGCGCGTGGTCTTTGTTCAGCGCGATCAGGATGTCGGCATCCTCCACCCCGATGGTGCCGCTGTTGCCGTAGGCCATGTTGATGCCGCTGACCGGCAGGCCGATGTTGTCGACCATTCCGCCCAGGTCCTTGGACGGGATCACACGGCGGATGGCCTCGCCGACATGGTCGCAAAGGCGGCTCATCTCCTCGATGCGCAGGCCGGTGCGGCCACGGACGTGGATCTTGATCTGGCCGCCGTCGACGGCGGGGAAGAAATTCTGCCCCAGGAATGGCGCCAGCCCGAACGTGCCCAGCGACACGGCCAGGAACCCGCCGATCATCCAGCGGCGGTTCTCCAGGCCCAGCAGCAGCAGGCCCTGGTAGGTGGACCGCACCGCCTCGAACCCGCGTTCGAAGGTGCGCTGGAACTTCACGAAGGGATTGCGCGTGGGCGCACCGTGGACATCGGTGTGCAGGCCATGGCCGGCGTGGGCCTGGTTGCGAAGGAGGTAGTTGGCCAACGTCGGCACCAGGGTGCGCGACAGCACGTACGAGGCCATCAGGGCGAACACCACCGCCTCCGCCATGGGGCGGAACAGGAAGCCGGCGACACCGCCCAGGCCGAACATGGGCACGAAGGCGATGCAGATGCACAGGAGCGACACGGTGGCCGGCACCACGATCTGCTTGGCGCCATCCAGGATGGCGGTCTCGATGGGCTTGCCGTGTTCCAGGTGCCAGTTGATGTTCTCGATGGTCACCGTGGCATCGTCCACCAGGATGCCCACCGCCAGCGCCAGCCCGCCCAGGGTCATCACGTTGATGGTCTCGCCCAGCACGGATAGGGTGGTGATGGACGCCAGGATGGCCAGTGGAATGGACACGGTGATGATGAGCGTGGACCGCCAGCTGCCCAGGAACAGCAGGATCAGCAGGCCGGTCAGGCCGGCGGCGATGACACCCTCGCGGATCACGCCGCTGACCGCGTCCTTGACGAAGATGGACTGGTCGCCGATGGGGGTCAGGGTCACGCCGTCGGGCAGGGTCTTCTGGACGTCGGGAAGGCGCTTGTAGACGCCGGCGATGATGTCGAGGGTGGAAGCGGAACCGGCCTTCAGCACGGACATCAGAACCGCCTTCTTGCCATCCACATGCACCACGTTGGTCTGGGGCGGGCTGCCGTCGTGGACATTGGCGACATCCCGCATATAGACGACGGCGCCGTTCACGGTTTTGATCGGCAAGTCGTTGAATGTGCTGATGTCGATCGGGGAGTCATTCAGGTCGACGGGGTATTCCAGCTTGCCGATCTTCTGCGTGCCGGCCGGGGTGATCAGGTTCTGCACCGACAGGGCGGCGGCCACATCGGTGGCCGACAGGCCGTAGGCGTGCAGGGCCTGCTGGCTCAGGTCGATCTGCACCTGGCGCACCTTGCCGCCGTAGACCGAGGGCAGCACGGCGCCCGGCACCGTCACCAGCTGCGGCCGGATGGAATTCTGCGCGATGTCGTTCAGCCGCGTTTCCGACAGATGGTCGCTGGACAGGGCCAGCTGCAGGATGGGCACACTGGCGGCGTTGAAGGTCAGGACCTGGGGCGGGTTGATGCCCGGCGGCATCTGCTTCAGCACCGTCTGCGAGATCGCCACCACCTGGGCCTGGGCGGCGTTGATGTTGACGCTGGGCTGGAAGAACACCTTCACCACGCCGAAGCCCTGCATCGACTGGGATTCGATATGCTCCACATCATTCACGGTGGAGGTCAGGGAACGCTCGTAATAGCCGATGATGCGCCCGGCCATGTCGTCGGGCTGCAGGCCGTTGTAGGTCCACACCACGGCGATGACGGGAATGCCGATGTCGGGGAAGATGTCGGTCGGCGTCTTCACCGCCGACGATACGCCGAAGATGAGGATCAGGATGGCCATCACGATGAACGTGTAGGGCCGGCGCAGCGCGATCTTGACGATTTCGATCATGACGGCACCCCCGGCTGTGGGCAGGGGCGATGGGCGCGGGGCCGGCGATGGTCATTCATGATGCGGTGCGACACGTCTCGTGATCCCTCGAGAGCGGGTTTGTGAACCCAACACCTTGGGAAATAGGGGACGTCTCAACGAATTGGGATTAAATAATTTTTTTGGTTGCGCCGCAAAATACCGCCATAAATTGCGCCGAGCCTACGGCCAAACGTCTGGGTTTCCAACCCCTTCGCCGTCTGCTGCGCCGCAAATAAGCGCGATGACGGCGCCCAAATCGTTGCCACCGATCACCAATTTGAAGCCATGCAGGGCCGCGATGGCCTGCACCAGCGACAGGCCTAGGCCGTTGCCCTGGATGTGGCGGCTTTTATCCAGGCGGTACAGGCGGCGGACCACGGCCGCCCGTTCCGCCACCGGAATACCGGGCCCGGTGTCCGACACTTCCACCACCGGCACAGCCTCCCCGCCGATACCGCCCATGCCGCTGCGGATAAGGACGCGCCCGCCCTCCGGCGTGAACTTCACGGCGTTGTCCACGAGGTTGGCCACCGCCTCGATCAGCAGGTCACGGTCGCCGGTCACGAACAGGGGGCCCTTGTCCTCCCGCGCCAGGGCCACTCCCTGGGCTTCGGCCAAAGGTTCGTAGAGGTCGAACACCTCGCTCGCCACTTCCGCGAGATCCACGGTGGTGAAGCCCGCCTGGCGGCGGCTATCCTCCAGCTCGGCGATGCGCAGCAGGGCCGTGATCATGCCGAACGCCTTGTCCAGGTCGGCCAGCGCCGCCTCCGCACCCCGGCGCAGCTCCTCCGGCTCCTCGGCGGCCAGCCCCCGCTCCAGCTTGGCGCGCATGACCGACAGGGGGGTGCGCAGGTCATGCGCTATGTTGTCGCCGACCGCCCGAATTTCATCCAGCAGATGGACGATGCGGTCCAGCATCTGGTTCACCCGGGCCGACAGCTGGTCCACCGCATCACGGTTGCCGGACAAGGGCAGGCGCTCGCGCAGGTCGCCACCCATGATGCGTCCTATGGTCTGCTGCACGGTCTGCACCCGGCGGCGGGCCCGCGCCCCACCCAGGACGCCGGACGCCAGCACCAGGGCTACGGCAGGCAGCAGGCCGGCGATCAGGGTGCGCGCCACCACCCGCTGCAGGGCCAGCAGCTCATCCATGGCGCGGCCCAGCACGACGACACCGCCGTCCGGCCGCCGGGCCGCGGCCAGGATGGCCGGCTGGGGCAGGTCGGTGTCATTGGTCTGGATGTCCAGGCGATGGCCTTTGTCATCGATGGGCAGGTCCGGCGGCAGGGCGTCCAGGTTGCCGTAGCGCCGCTTGCCGTCCGCGTCGAACCAAGCGGCCACGGTGACGCGGTGATAGTCCGACATGATGCGGACCTGCAACTGGTACAGCAGGATGTCGTCGCGCGTCTGTGCGGCCACTGCCGCCTCCTGCACCAGGTCGCGCTGCATGCGGCGCGTCTCCACCTCGCTGGTCTGCCAGTAGATGAAGCCGAAGATCAGCAGCATGCCCACCGACAGCGCGGTGGCGAAGCCCAGCGCCAGCCGGAACGGGCCCGCGCGGAACAGCTCAGTCCGCCGCACGGAGCATGAACCCGGCGCCGCGCACACGATGGATCATGGGCAGTTCCCCCACCTCATCGATCTTGTGCCTCAGTTTGCCCATGTGCACATCGACCACATTGGTCTGCGGCACGAAGCGATAATGCCAGACGTCGGTCAGCAGCATGGCCGGCGTGATCACCTGGTTCGGCCGGCGCATCATGTACTCCAGCAGCTTGAATTCCCGGGGCAACAGCGGCACCTCACGCTCCCCCCGGCGCACGGTGCGGCTGAGCAAATCCATCTCCAGCGATCCCACCCGCAGGGTAGTGGCGCGGGTATCCGGCGGGCGACGGCGCAGCGCCTCGACGCGGGCCACCAGTTCCGCCACGGCGAAGGGCTTGGTCAGGTAGTCGTCGCCGCCGGCGTTCAGGCCGCGCACCCGGTCATCGACCGAGCCCAGTGCGCTCAAGACCAGGATGGGCGTGGCGATGCCCTCATCCCGCAGTTCCTGCACCATGTCCAGCCCGTCCATGCCACCGGGCAGCATGCGGTCGGCGATGACCACCGCCACGCTGCGATCGGCGCGCAGCACCTCCAGCGCCGCGGCGGCGGTGACGGAATGGCTGACGGAATACCCCCGGGCTTCCAGGCTGGTGACGATCTCCCGCGCCATGTCGGGCTCGTCTTCAACCAGGTGGAGGTGGGCGATGGTGTCGGAGGCAGGCATCAGGGGCAGTTCCAGGACGGTCCTGCCCCTTAATCTAGTGCGTCCCCGCCGTCTTGGGAATTATACCAGCGGCACGGGACGTGACCCGTGCCGTTTGGGGCGCGACTGCGCCCGCCGCAGCGAGTACCGCAGGGCGGAGCGAGGATAGCCAAGCCCGCGAATGCGGGCGCCGGCGCTTGAGGGCATTTGAGCGATTACGCTCAAATGCCACGCATATTAGGCCACGGCGATCCACACTTGCGAATGCCGGGCGTGGCCGCGGTCATGCCCCTCCGCCTCCCCCGTGGTATCGGCCGCCACCACCTGGCCTTGGGCGCCGATGGCGTAGTTGACGCCGGAGTCGATGCCGCCGACGCCGCCGGCCGCCGATGGCAGACGGTTCATGCGGGCGTAGTTGGGGATGGCCAGCATGGGCGTACCGTCCTGCCACTGACCCTTCAAGGCCACCACGCCGCCCAGCAGGTCGGGCCGCCATTCGGCGGTCACCGGCGTAGACGCTAGTGGCTGATCGATGGACGGCTGGTCGGCCTTTTCCACGTTGTAGACCAGCGGGCCATAGCGCAGGGCGACCTTGCCCCGGGTCGCCTCTACCTTGTCGTCGCCCGTCACGCGCTGCACGGCCAGGGGTAGGACGAAGTCGACGCGATCGCCGGCCGCCCATTCCCGCTCCACCACCGCATAGCCCTTTTCCATGCGGTACTGCACGGCCTGGCCGTTCACCGTCAGGCTCTCCAGCCCGCGCACCGGCGGCGCGGCGGTGTAAAGGGTGCTGGTGGCGCGGTCGGGCACGCGGATGCGCACGGCGAAGGATGTCGCCTTGGCCGGGTTGACGGTCAGGGCGACAGCCCCTTCCCAGGGATAGTTGGTCTTCTGCACCATCTCCACCGCCGTGCCGGCGACGTCGCCCACGTTGACCCGGCTGCCGATGAAAAGGTTCACGTTCACGCCCGCCTTGTCCTTGGCATAGGCCCAGGTGGGCACCATCAGCAGGGTGCGCGGGATGTTGCCGACGCAGCAGGGGCAGACGTGCCAGGTGGTGCGTTCGGTATCCACCAGCGGGTTGGTGTAGCAGAACGTCTGGCCGTCCAGCGCTGTGGAGCCCAGCAGCGCGTTGTACATCGTCTCCTCATAAAGGTCGGCGTACTTGGCGTCGTGATAGGCGAGGTTGAGCTTGTACTGGAAAAAGATCAGGCCGCAGCTGGAGCAAGATTCGCAGTAGGCGTCGTTGCGCAGGGCGTAATTCTCACCGAAGCCCTCCGCCGTGTCACCGCTGCCCACACCGCCGGTGACGTAATACTTCTTGTTCACCATGTTGTCCCACAGGGACAGCACGGCGCTCTGGTAGTCAATGTCTCGGGTTTCGGCGGCGATGTCCGCCATGCCGGAGTAGAAGTACACGGCGCGCACGGCGTGGCCCACCGCCTCGTACTGCCGGCCGGGCGGCAGGTGGCTCTGGTCGTATTCCGATCCGCCGCGCCGGCTGTCCAGCAGGAAGCGCGCCAACCGGATGTAGGCGTCGCCGTGGCCCTGCCCCTCCATGTCGTTGACGAAGCGGCCGAAGCGCACCAGCGCCTGCTCCATTTCCTGGTGCCCGTCGAACCAGTCCTTCTTACCCGGGCCGATGTTGGCAACCCAGCAATCCGCCAGCTTCTTGGCCGCGTTATAGAGGCGCAGGTCCTTGCCGCCCGTCAACGTGTAGTGGTTGATGGCGGACTCGATGAAATACCCAGCGACATAGCCCTCATGGTTGCCCCGCTGCTCCGGCGACCAGCGCGCCGGCCATTTGGCGCGGTCGGCCAGGGTGTAGGCGGTCTGCAGATAGCCGTCCGGCTCCTGCGCCGCCAGGATGACGGGTATCCATTCCCCCAGCTTGCGGCGCATCAGGTCCTGCGCCGCGATGATCTCCTTGTCGCCCTGCGGGTCGACCATCAGGGCGATGCACATGGATTCCACCGTCTGGTGCACCCAAGCGTTGGAAAAGACATAGCCCTTGTGGGCCGCGTGCGGCTCCCCGCGCAGGGCCTTGGCCGCCTCGATGAAATTGTCCAGCCCGCCCTGCCCGATCTTCAGGTCCGTGCGCTCGCAATAGTCGATGCAGTGGGGGATCCAGCGGGTGATCAAGGCCTTGGCCCGGGACGACCACAGGGGGCTGTCGATGGCGTAGGGGGTGGTGTAGACGACATCCAGCCGCTCATCCGGCGGCGGCGTTTCCGCCCGTACCTTCAGGGTGGAATTGGTGGTCTTGCCATCCGCCTTGGCGCTCAGCTGCAGCACGTACTCGCCGGGGGCGGAGAACCGCGCGGTGGTGTCGACGCGAGTGGCATCGGCGAAGCTGACGCTACCCGGCCCGCTGACCTTATGCCACAGGGCCGCAGCATGGGGGGCGGCGTCCAGGGTGCGCACCCTGCCGTCAAGATAGGTTTGCCCGCCCAGCACGACGGCGCGGTCCTGACCGGCGGTGACCAAGGGCGGGAACACCGGCACGGCGCCATGGCTCCACACCCGCCACTGCAGCACGCCGACGGAGGCCTTGGCCGCCGGGTCGATGTCCAGGCGCAGCCGCGTGGTGGTGACCGGCTCGAAGGTGGTGCGGTTATAGGCGTCGGGCGCCAGACCCAGCCCCTGCGCGTTGCGCACCGGCACGAAGCGCTTGCCATCCCAGGCCGACACCCGCCAGCCGGTGGGCAAGGCCCCCTTCCAGCCGCCCAGCCACCAGTAGACGTCAACCGCGTTGGTGCGCACCGGCACGTCCCAGCTGTATTCGATCCAGGCGGGACCGGCATGCGGCTCCGTCGCGAAGGCGCCCTCGGTATCATCCTTGGAGCTGGCGGGCGCGGCATTGGTGTTGATGGCCGCCAAGCGCGTGCCGCTGGAGCGGTTGGACCAGTTGGTGCGGGCCATGACCGCCAGGTTGACCGGCGCCGAAGGACTGGCCGCCAGGGCCGTGCGGCCACCGGCCAGGCCCACAGCCAAAGCGCCGCCGCCTGTCGCGGCCAGGAATCGGCGCCGGCCGATCCCCTCTGGCGGTGTTACGCATTCGTCGATCGGACTGGCCTGCGCCTCGGTAATGGAAACCGAGGTCTGTTCAGGTGTGCTGGTCATATTGTTGTTGTCCCTCTGGCCGTTCAGGCCCGTCCGCTGAGCGCCAGCGTAGGCCCCGTGCCTCCCTGCATAGTATTATCATATGATTATTTGGCGGGATGGGTCAACCCGGGGAAGAGGCTCGGAAGAGATAACATCCCGACTTCGACGTTCTCCTGGATGGGACGGAATTAGGCCGCCGCCAACAAGACCTTGGTCACTCCAGAAGCTGCCTTTCAAAGCGGGCAAAAGGCGCAGAGCTGCCGCCCTTGCTCTTAGCCATGGAATAGGTCGGCGAGAAAGGACAGGAACGCCTTAACGTTGGGACTGCCCCGCCGGCTCTCCGGCCAAAGCGCAGTCACTGCAGTTCGCTCCACCGAGTAGGCTTCCAATATCGGCACGAGTTCGCCCCGCGCCACATGCGGGGCGGCAATATAGGTTGCCGAGATTCCGATGCCGCCTCCGCCGACAAGTACCGCAGATACGCCATCGCTAGCATCCACCGTCACGCCCGCATTGGGCGTCAGCTCCACGATGCGTTCTCCGATCCGGAACGGCCAGCGCAGCGATTGGCCTGAACTCTGGAAGCGAAAGTTGACGCACTCATGATCCGCGAGCTGGTCGGGATGTTGCGGCGTGCCACGGCGCGACAGGTAATCGGGGGAGGCATAGGCACACAATCTGTAAGGACCAAGCCGGCGCGACAGGAGGCGCGTATCCGCAAGGTCGCCGACGCGGATCGCGATATCGATGCCTTCTTCGATGATGTCCACCATCCGGTCGCTGAGGCGGAGGTCGATCGAGAGCTTCGGATAGCGCTCTCGGAAACGCGGCAAGGCAGGACCTACCACATGCACCCCGATCGGCAGCGGCGCTGCGATCTTAAGCATGCCTGCCGGTTCCGCCCGGGTCGCGAGTGCCGCCTGCTCGATCTCCTCAGCCTCTCGCAGCAATCGGAGCGCACGTTCATGCAGGTCGCGGCCCTCGGATGTCAGCGTAAGCGATCGGGTCGTGCGGGTGAAGAGCGACACACCGAACTGTTGCTCGAGGCGCTGGACGCTCCTGCTGACTGCGGATGGGGAAACGCCCAGCTGACGCGCAGCGGCTGTGTAGCTGCCTAACGAGGCGGCGCGCGCGAAAGCGATGATGCCGGTCAGCCGCTCCAATCCGATTTGTGCTGTCATGGTAAAAGTAAACCTACATTGAGCCCAATTATCAAGACGTAGGCGAAGATATAATTGGTGGTCATCGACCTCAAGGGCACACCGAAAGGATCACATGATGACCGCAGATTTCCTCTCCCGTCAGCTCGCCGGCAGCCATGTCCTGATTGTTGGCGGCACATCCGGTATCGGGCTTTCGGCCGCCATTCAGGCAAAAGCCGCCGGCGCCGAGGTCATCATCCTAGGCTTAGACAAATCCCGCGCGGAACAGATCGCCGCCGAGCATGGCTTTGCCGGATGGCGCTCCGCCGACGTGACCCGGCCTGAGACAATCGAGAAGGCGCTGGCCGACGTCGGCCACGTCGATCATCTGGTCCTCCTCGCCGGCAGCTTCGTCGTTGGCAGGGTGCTTGATGCCGATTTGGCACAGCTGCACCGCGCGTTCGACGAGCGCATTTGGGCGGCCATTCACACCCTGCGGGCATTGGGCGATCGCCTCGCGACCGATGGTTCGATCACCTTCATCTCAGGTGCGCTCGGTGATCGCCCGAATGGCTACGGCACCGCCGTGCTCGCCGCTGCCTCTTCCGCAATGGAGTCTCTCGGTCGCGGTCTTGCGCTCGAACTTGCCCCGCGCCGGGTAAATACCCTCTCGCCGGGGCCCATCGACACCCCCCTGCTCGGCAAGGCGCTGGGCGACGGACGCAACGCCTATGTCGAGGGGCTCAAGACCACGCTGCCGCTGCACCGACTTGGCACTGCGGAGGAAGCTGGGGCGGCGGTTGTGTTCCTAATGGCGAATGGCTGGATGAACGGCGCGACGCTCAACATCGACGGTGGCTCCCGCCTGGTCTGATCGTCCTGCGCACAGTCGTTCACGCCTCATCCAACATTCGCACAAATTCCCCAACATTTCAGGAGTCCATCATGACAAGGTCCCTTTTCGGCAAACGCGCCCTCGTCACCGGCGGTTCACGCGGCATCGGCGCCGCCATCGTCCGGCGGCTGGCGAAGGATGGCGCAGACGTGGCGTTCAGCTACGGGGCGTCCCAGACAGAGGCCGAGGCGGTTCGCGACGCCGCGGAAGCGGAGCAGGTCCGCGCCATCGCGCTCCGCGCCGATCAGTCCGTTACTACGGAAGTCCAGGCCATGGTCCGCGACGCCCATGCCGCGCTGGGTGGACTGGACATCATCGTCAATTCCGCCGGGGTGTTCGTCACCGGGCTGATCGGCGATCCTGCGCTCGACATCCCGGCACTGGACCGTCAGCTCGACATCAACCTGAAGGCTGTCGCGACGGTGGTGCGCACGGCCGTGCCGCTTATGAATGACGACGGCAGCATAATCTCGATCGGAACGGCCGGCGCCATGCATCACACCGTGTTTCCCGGCATCGCCGATTATGTCGCGACGAAGGCCGCCATCGCTGCATACACGCGTAGCTGGGCCCGCGACCTGGGACCCCGCGGTATCCGTGCAAACATCATCCAGCCTGGCCCCATCGACACCGGCATGGCCCCTACGGAAGGGCCGGTAGCTGACATGCTGAAAGCGCATCTGGCGATCGCACGATATGGCACGGCCGAGGAAGTGGCTGCCGCCGTGGCGTTTCTGGTCGGCCCGGAAGCAGGTTTCATAACGGGCGCGACACTCGCCATCGATGGCGGCCTGTCCGCCTGACCTTGCCACCTGGTACAAATCCCCCCGCAATTGAAAGAAAAGACCATGTCGGATACAGAAGCGACCCCGGATTACAACGTCCTGCTACGCGCCAATCTGGAACGGGTATTCAACGAAAGAGATCCAGATCAGCGCGCGCTCGCAATGGCGGATCTCTACGTGAATGATCCAATCATGTTCGAGCCCGACGGTGTGGTTCGGGGCCGCGATGCGATCAGTGCTACGGCAGGTCGGTTGCTCGACCAGTTCGGGCCTACCTTCTCCTTTGCTCCCGAGGGCACGGCAGTGGGTCATCATGGCCTGGCCGTATTGCGTTGGCATGCCGGTCCGGAAGGCGGACCAGTAGCCGTCACTGGCGCTGACGCCGCCGAGTTCGAGAACGGCAAGATCGCCCGACTATGGGTTCTTCTCGATCCGGAGAAAGCGTCCTGAGCTGCAGCCTCGTGGATCAACGATCTGAATGCCAGTTCGATCTGCCAACGTAGACGACAGGGCGCAATCACAATTTCGAAATGGGGATGGATTTCGGAGTCCATCCCCATCATGAATCACAGACCGGCTCCTGCCGTTCACTCCTAAGTTAGCGCCTATGGGAGATCCCTCCCCCGCCGCCTTCCTGTCTTTCCAACAAGTTACTTGGCAGCAGCCAACAGCTTCTCAAACGCGGCCTTGGCCTTGCCCGTCTGCGGCACCGCCTTGGCGGCGTCCAGGTTGGTGGGCGTCCCGACCACGACCACACCCACCATGCCCATGCCATAGTGCGGCTTGCAGCGATAGCCGTAGACGCCCGGCTTGTCGAAGATGACGGTGAGCGTCTCACCGGGCTTGCCGGTGAAAGCCTGGGCGCCATCCGGCAGCATGCCGGGGATGCTTTCCACGTTGTGGCCGGCATCGACAGACTGGAAAGTCACCTTGTCACCGGGCGCGACCTTCACCAGGGCAGGCTCGAACACGAACATGCCGTCGGCACCCTTGTTCAGCATTTTGACGACGTGCTCGGCACCGAAGGCTGGACCCGCCAGGGTCATCAGGGCCACCAGCGCCAGGGGAAGGGAACGCATTTATACTCTCCGTCGTGAAAAAGGCGGCACGGGTCATCGCCCGTGGCCGCCCTTCCCTACGCCGGTGTCCCTACCCCGTCTTTGCGCTGGCGCAATAATTTAGTCTCGCGGCTCTCAGCCCAGCAGCGCGTCAATGGCGGCGCGCAGGGCCCGCAACCGGTCACGGTCCTTGTCCTTCAGCGCCGCAGGCCGCAAGGACCGCAAATTGCTGACCAGCCGTTCCACTGATGCCAGGTTCACGCCCGGGGTGGTGATTCCGGTGGACGGCTTGCCTTCCACCACCTCCGGCGCCTGGTCCTGCGCCTTTGCGGCCCGGATGGTGCGGATGCTGAGCGTGCCGCTGCGCGCAGATTGAATCAGCCGCTCCCGCGCCGCCGGTTCATCCACCCGTGACAGTTCAACCAGCACATTGCGCGACAGGCCGAGTTCTGACGTCAGAACACCTTCAAGAATATCCTCGGGCAGGGTGAGGATGCGCAGGGTGGCGCTGATCTCGCCCTTGGTCTTGCCCAGTGCTTCGGCCGCCTGGTTCTGGGTCCAGCCCTTGCCATCAATCAGACGCTTCAGTCCCCGCGCCTCTTCCACCGGCGTCAGGTCCACGCGCTGCAGGTTCTCGATCAGCGCCAGCACTTCAGGGTCGCCGGTATGTTCGATGGCCAGGATGACGCCCCAGCCCAGCCGCTGCGCCGCCCGCCAGCGGCGCTCCCCCGCCACGACGACCCAATGGCCGCGATCCGTTGGGTTGCGCCGCACCAGGATGGGCTGCAGCTGTCCCTGTTCCGCCATGCTGGCGGCCAGGCCGTCCAGCTCCTCCTCCGAAAACAGCTTGCGCGGCTGTTCCGGATCGGGCGCGATGTGGTCAACCTGCAACTCAATACTGTGGTGGAAGCGGCTGTCGCGCGACATTACCAGTTCGCCTGAGGCCTCACCAATCATGGCGGATGCAGCCCCCAGGATGGGGGAGGGTCGTTTCTTCACCGTCATGGCGCTTACGCCTCGCTCTCAACAGGAATCAGGTCGATATCGGCGCGGGCCAGCGGCCGGCCGGAAATGATGCAGTCCGCCAGCTTACGATAAACCGCGGTGGCGGACGAGGTGGGCGACGCCTCCAGCGCGATGCGCCCATTGCGCGCGGCGTGGCCGAACACGGCGCTGTCGGGCACGGCCTCCAGTACCGGAACCTTTTCGCCCAGTGCCGTCACCAGATGGGCCAGCACCTCGCGGTCCACCGACTTGCGGCGGCCAAACTGGGTGGGCAGGATGCCAGACAGTCGCAGGCCCGGGTTCAGGCGGCGCTGCACCTTATGGATGGTGTTCAGGATCAGGCCCACACCCATGGTGTCATAGGGCTCGGTCCGCACCGGGATCAGCACCTCCTGTGCTGCGGCCAAGGCCATCCACGTCAACATGCCCAGGTTGGGTGGGGCATCGATGACGATGAAGTCATAGCCGGCGCGCACCGTGTCCACCGCCTCGCGCAGGGCGGCGTCGAAGCCCGGTTCCCGGCGACCGTCGGTTTCCGACAGCTCAATATGGCTGGCCGCCAAATCGAAGGGCAGGGGGACCGCGGTTTCCACCATACCCGGCTTCAGAATGGCATCGGCCATGGCACGGTTCTGCAGGATGACATGCGCCATGGTGCGGCCCTGGCGATAAACTTCCACCGCCGCGTCCGCCAGCAGGGCCACGGTCGCGGTCGCCTGCGGGTCCATGTCGATCAGCAGCACCCGGCTGCCCGACTGGCCCAGGGCATAGGCCAGGTTCAGGGCGCTGGTGGTCTTGCCCACGCCGCCCTTCTGGTTGGCCAACACGAAAACACGGGCGTTGCGCGGCTTGTGCGAAGCGATCTGTTCCAGCTCGGCGGCAACGTCGTCCGGAATAGGTTCCTTGCCGTTTTCCCACCGGCTGATCTTGGGCTTGTCGTAAGAGCGGGACAGCCGCTGGTTCAGCATGTCCTTCAAATCGCCCTGGCTTTGCCGCAGCATCTGGCGCAATTCGCGCATCCGATCGCCGTTCATCGCCCTATCCTTCATTCTCAGGCCCGGTTCTGATGTCAGAACCTGCCAGCGGGACCATCAAGTGTCAACGACAACGTTGATGGTTGATGGTTGATCCTTATTCCAAATCCAATCCTTGGGGTGGACCTCGTCAGACTCTTTTCTAGATTCCAATTGTTCTTGTTCAGAGGGCAGAAATCCGTTTCCTTGCAAAAGCTTAAGCGGCGTTTCCATGTGCTTTGTCCCGAGTCTGGGTGTGCTTTGTCGCCGCTTCCAATGCGTTTTGTCCGCCGTCTATGTGTGAGCTGTCGTCACCGGCCTGTTTTCTATGCGTTTTCTCGCCAGGGGCGCTGTCCAGAGTCCGCGAGACGAGGGCAGGGTGCTTGCCCACCCTTTCCTATGCGTTTTCTCGCCAGGGGGCCCGAGTCGTTTCCATGCGTTTTCTCGCCATGTCGGACGAGATCTGAGCTCTTCCGAAATATAACAACAAAAACAATGAGTTGCCGCGTCATGGCCAGCGGCGTGGCGCCTTTCTTAATGCGTTTTCTCGCCAGCCCCTTTTCAGCCTTTCTATGTGTTTTCTCGCCATGGGCCAGGGGAAGCGGAGTCGCTGGGCTACTGACCGCGATTCACCGGGGCCGGACCCCATTCTTATGTGTTTTCTCGCCAGTTAGGCGGCAGCCGCCGGGGTCTTCATGCGCTTTGTCGCCAGTTTGCGGGCGGCGGCGGCGCCTTTCTGTGTGTTCTATCGCCACCTGCCGGGGGGCTGTTGACTCTGTGTGGTGCCGCTGCTCGACTGCACAACATGAGCAGGACCGCAGCAAAACCGCCGGCAAGGCGTCCGGAGGCGACAGGGGATCCCTTTCGCCTGGACACGGATCCCACCGTGCCCAAGCCGCGTGGCACCATCGAGATCATCGAGACCGGTGGCGGCCTGACCCTGTCCGACAAGAAGTTGTTCAATGTCATCCTGGCCCACAGCTGGGATAAGCTGGCTGATGCCACCGCGGCGCTGCCTCCCTTTCGCGCCGCCACGGCCGATCTCAAGCGCGCCATCGGTGAGGAGACGGAGCATAGCAACGCCCGCCTGAAAAGCTGCTTCGACCGGCTGATGTCGGTGCGGGTGGAGTTCCCCTACCTCAGTTCCGATGGTGAGGTGAAGGAGGGCGGCGCGCCGCTGCTGAGCTTCCGCGCCTTGCCCAAGGGCAAGGGTTACGCCGAATGGTCTTTCCCGGCGGAACTGCGCCCTGCCCTGGCTGAGCCATCGGCCTGGGCGCGCATCCACCTGGCGGTGTGCACCAGCTTCAGTTCCAAGTACGCGCTGGCGCTGTATGAGCTGCTGAGCGTGCGGGTTAACTTGCGCGAACCGGATTGGGAGGTGGATATCGACACCTTCCGCCAACTGCTGAGCGTCAAGAACACCTCGGCCAACAAGAATTTCGGAATCCTTCAGCGTGAAGTGCTGGAACGTGCCGTGCGCGAGGTGAATGAGCTGTCAGCCATCGAGTGCAGCTACACCCCCATCCGGTCGCCGTCGCGCGGCCGGCCGGTGGTGGCCCTGCGCTTCACCATCCGGAAGAAGGAGCGGGCGGCCCTGACCTCCGCCGCGCGCGCCACGGAATTCGCCATTGATCC
This sequence comes from Nitrospirillum amazonense, assembly GCF_029594735.1. NCBI lineage: Bacteria > Pseudomonadati > Pseudomonadota > Alphaproteobacteria > Rhodospirillales > Azospirillaceae > Nitrospirillum > Nitrospirillum amazonense. Next base: position 8,251 of record NZ_JARPAF010000003.1, on the reverse strand, counting down.
TGTAGGCCCGGTGGGCAAGGGCGGCTTTGCCGCCGGCGCCCGCGATGCCGACACGGTAGACTTGGAGGATGGCAAGACCGATCGCGACCGTCCCGTATCCGTACTCGGGTTGAAGCGCCGGGTCAGCGACACGGCACTGGAACAGTTGCGCGCCGAATATCCCGGCACTGATATCGATATGGCGCTGGACCGCTGGGCTGATTGGGCGTCGGGTCAGACGGGCAAGATACGCAACGCCGACTTGGCCTTCGCCGGCTTCGTGCGCAAGCTGGCGGGTGAGTCGCCGCCGGTGGTCGTCGCCGCCCCGGCACCAGCCTTGCCGGCGCCGCGCGGCACCCACCAGGGGCTGATTGATCGACTAGCGGCGGAACCGCTGGACGTGCGCACCCGTTTGTACAAGCGGGCCCGCGAATTGGGCGCGCCGGAAGTGCGGGCGGCGTCGGCCGCCAGCAACATACACAAGTGGGTGGATTGGGTGGCGGAGGAAGCGGCCGGCGTCCTGCGCTGATCCAATTGGCGCTGGGTCTGGTTCTGACGTCGGAACTGGCGGGCTCTACGGTTTCACGGACACCAAAACGACGGAAAAGTCAGCTTGTTTCGGAAGAGACGCAAGTTAAGTATGGTATCGCTTGCGCTACCCCGGGGTGAAGCTATTCCAGAAGCGCCAACATATCCCGGGCGGTCGTAACGTCGGGAACATCATGGTCGTCTGCGAATCGCGCCAGGGTGGAGCGCAACAGCGCGCGGCCCTTGTCCTTAAAGCCCTGGCTGGCCCATAGCGTCGCCAAATCCGTAGCGGCGCGTAGTTCCCAGGACCCCAACCCCTGATTGCGGCTCTGCCGAAGCGCCTCCAGCAAGCATGCTTCTGCCCCGGTGTCGTCCAGCCCAGGTGCCGCGATCAGGATGCATCCCTTCACCCGCAGCAGTTCGGGAATGTAGGAGGTGTAGCCCGTGGTCTCGATGAAGCGCGTCGTCTCACGCACTTGGGCCATGGCTTCCCGCCAGCGGCCCGCCTTGGCCAATCCGTCGGCCAGCACGACATAGAACCGCCCGGTGAACAGTTCGTACCGCGCCGCGTGCAACTGCTCCAGATGGACGCGCAGCTTCTCCGCCCCCGCATCGATGTCACCCCGACGGATGGCCAATTCAGCCTGGAAGGCTTGTCCAACATGACGATAGGGCGCGAGGGACTGCGATATCGCGTTCGCCACCAGCCAGTCCAGTCGCGCCTCGGCCGCGTCCAGGTCGCCGATCCACAGCAGGGTGGCAACGGCATTGACCATGAGGGCGAAGGCTACCGGATGGTGCATTGTCTCAATATCACGAAGCTGCTGGTGGATCAGCGCCCGTGCCTGGGTCGGACGGCCCTGCATCCATAGCGTCGTCACCAGCACCAGGCTTGCCCAGTTGCGGTGATCGAACCCGAAATGGATCTGACGGTCGCCCGCGGGCGTTTCGGCGCTCAGGACCGCGTCCAGTTCAACCCGCGCCCGGCCAAGGTCCCCCAGGATGTGCAGGGCCATGCCCATCAGCGTATGGGCCAGCGCCGTCGCTTCCGGGTCTCCCAGCGGGCCGGCGATGTCCATGCAGCGCTCGGCATAGCGCAGGCAGGCCCTGAAATTCCCGCTACGCAAGTGGAAGAAGTGCAAGGGCCCGAGTAGCCGCGCTTCGTTGAGACGGTCGCCGAGCGCCCGCGCGATGTCGAGGCTGCGGTGCAAGGCCGCGACTGCCGCCTCACCATGACCCTGGATGAACATCAGCGACAGTCCCAGCGCGGCCTGGAGCTGCATTTCCTCAGGCCCGCCCCGGTGGTGCTCCTCCATGGCCCCCAGCGCCCGCTCCGACCACCGATGGCACTCCGGCATCAGCGCCATGGTGCGGAAGACCGGTGCCGCGGCGGCGGCCAGCCCAGCACCGATGGAAACGTCGCCATCGTTGCCAAAGCACCAGGTCAAGGCGGCGCGCACATTGTTAAGGGCGGCGAAGTGCGGCGCCCGGTCCAGGCCCGTCGACAGGGATGGCCATTCGTTGCCCGTTTGCTCCAGCCAGCGCCGATAATAGGCGGCATGGCGGGCGGCCAGGCCAGGACCCTCGCCATCGTTCCCACGGGTGTCGATCATATAGGCGCGCGTCGTGTCCAGCAGGCGGTAGCGCATCACGGCCCCGAAGGGACGCGCCGCCACCATGGACTTCTCCACCAGGCTGTCGATGGCTTCGGACACCGCCGCCTGGTCCAGGCCACCACCGGCGACCACGTCCAGCGCCGCCTCCAGCGAGAAATGGCCGACGAAGACGGCCAGCCGCCGTAGCACCGTGCGCTCGACATCCGACAACAGCTCATAGCTCCAGTCCAGCGTCGCCTGCAGGGTCTTCTGCCGAGGTGGGGCGGTGCGCAGGCCGTGCCATAGCAGCGTCAGGCGCTGGTCCAGCAGGGCGGCGGTCTGCTCCAGGCCATAGGCCTCGACCCGACGGGCCGCCAGTTCGATTGCCAGCGCCACACCGTCCAGCTTGCGGCAGATGTGGCAGACGAGGGCGGCCTTGGCGTCGTTGACCTCCAGCCGGGCGCCGCTGGCCACGGCGCGCTCGATGAACAGCTGCGTCGCCGGGAACTGCTGAACGGCGATCACGCCAAGGTCCGACATGCCCGTGGGGTAGGCCAAGGCATCCAGCCGGTAGACGCGCTCCCCTTCGATGCGCAGCGCCTCCCGGCTGGTGGCCAGGATATGCACGTTGCGGGTGCCGCTGGTGATAGCGGCAGCGAGCTCCGCGATCGCCTCCACCAGGTGCTCGCAAGTATCCAGGATGAGGAGGACGCGCTTGTCCTTCAGGAATTGCACCAGGCTGGGCGTCGGATCGTCCGATTGGACCGACAGGCCCAGCAGCGAGGTGAGCGCGGTTGCCGCCAACCGGGGGTCGGTGATCATGCCGAAATCGACAAACAGCACCGAGCCGGAGAACGCCGCAGCCAGGGCATGCGCGACGGCCACGGCGACGGTGGTTTTACCCACCCCGCCGGGGCCGACGATGGTGACGAGGCGCCCATCCGCCAGTTGGGCCGACAGCGCTATCACATCCGCATCCCGCCCTATCATGCGGCCCAGGCGCGGTGGAAGGTTGGCATGCTGAAAACGGGTAGGGGCGGGCGGCCCCTTGCGTGGGGGCCTGGTTCTGGTGATGGGGGCGACGAAGCAATAGCCGCGGCCGGTAATGGTGGCGATGTAGCGCGCGCCTTCTACGCCGTCGCCCAGCGCCTTGCGCAGGTTGGCGATGTGAAAGCGCAGGTTGGCCTCCTCGACGGTGACGTCGGGCCACACGAGGGACATCAGGGTCTGTTTGTTGATGACCTCATTGGGCGAGGCCACCAGTGCCGACAGGATGTCCAGCGCGCGAGCGCCCACGTCCACGGGCAGGCCATCCCTTGTGAGCAGTCGTTCGCCCATGACCAGCTTGAAAGGCCCGAAGGCTAGTCCGTGCTCGTGTTCATCGATCGCGGTCGCCATCGTTCTTGCCTTCGATGCCGATTTAACCGCGTTCAACGTTAGATTAAATGCGCAACCTGCGCCATATGCGGTTGGCATAAAAGGGCTTTCGTCTTCGGACTTACAACGGCATGGCCTTGCGAAGGCAACGCTGCAGCGTCGACGTAACCATCACCCTGGTGTGGTTGCGGGAAGTCATCGGCGCCGGGTCCATGAACCAGCCGTGTGGAGTTCTGACATCAGAACTCCACACGCTTCCGGAGGCTCAATGGGCGGGCGGCAGATAGATACCCTGCATGGCGATCACCCACATGCAGCCTGTGGGCGCTTCTTTCCGCAAGTCTGGCAGGGCGAAGGTGGTGTGTCCGTCGCCGCCGAACTTTCGACCCAGCAGGGAGAAGAGCGCCTGATTGTTACGGATGGGCAGCTGTGTGCCGTCGCACAGGTGGAAACCCTCCGGCACATAGGTGCCTGGCCACAACATGATACTGGCGAGGTAGGGATCGTCCATGAAGGTCCTCTGCATTATAGGCGCCGAGTCGGCGGAAAAGGGTGTGTCTGGGTGGGAAATGCCCTCGCATGTTGTGCCCTAGCAGTTGGGTTTGATCAATCCTGTCGCGCGCTGCCCATCGCGCTGTGGCGGCCCGGGCCGACCTGTCGCGGGCCGCCGCTCTCAGCGTCCACCGCCTTCATGACTGAATCGCCGCCGCCTCAGATACTGGTGCTTGGCTCAGTCTCCGCATCGCGCTGGCCAAAGGAATTGGTGGTATCGTCTCGCCGCCGCCGAATTGAATAGGCCGGGCACAACGGGCGTGCACCTCTCCCCATGATGAGTGTGCTGCGGAATCGGTTCTGGCTTTGGAATAGGCCCACCTAAAACGGGACAATTTTATCGATAATTTCTTGAGTCTGGCCGGTCCAAAGTGACCCGCTACAGCAGTTGCGGCCAATGGCGACCCGAGGCACTGCGATTCCACGGGTCCAATAGGCGGGAGTTGGTGCATCTTTACCAGGACGAGGACAGCGTTATCATGTCCCCATTGCCTCTAAACAGAGTCGTTGGTTGGCGGGACGAACCTATTCGAAGGAATATGAAGGAACAAAGGCAGCCCATATATTGGGCAGGGGGCCGTTCTGTTTGGCTCATACTGGTAGGACCATCCGTTTGGTAATGCCTCGTTAACGCTTTGGGGTATGAAGATTCATGGGCTTCATTAGCCATATGGGCAAAATACGCCTTGAAGTTACCCTCGCATCTTATTATCGTGGCCGCCAGGCTATCCGTGTGCCAGAGGTCTCTTTCGACTTTAGGCGTATCGGGGTTGCCAGGCGGCATATGTCCAGAAGGGACGCCGTCAGGGTGCGTGGGGTCCCGTTGCCGTTTCCATAAGGGAAGCGTTAACCGGGGTGTGATTTTCATATCAACCGCATGGCTGTGGTTGCGCCCAAAAAATGGGTGTTTTTAGCGCCGTCCATGAGGCATCTCAAACGAGGTGCGATCGGAGGTTGTAAATGGTCTCGCCTATTACTTTCCTGGGCCCGTCTCAGATTGCCGCCCTGTCCACGGCGAACATCCAGGCTCTCAGCACGGCTGATGTTGCCGCGCTGTCGACAACCCAGATCCAGGCGCTAACGACGACCCAGGTGGCGGCCTTCCAGGCCAGCCAGATGGTCTTCAGTGTTTCTCAGCTTCAGGCATTCAGCGATGCGGACATTAGTGTCCTGTCCACGGATGATTTTGAGGCGCTGAAGTCCAATCAGGTCCAGGCGCTGACATCCGATCAGATCCAGGCGCTGACCACCGACCAGCTCGGTGCGATCTCGACCACGTCCATCCAGGAATTCAACAAGACCCAGGTCGGGTTCTTGACGACGGCGCAGCTCAGCGCCTTCAACACCGCCGATGCGCGCGCCCTGACGACGACGCAGCTCTCCGGGTTGACCTCCACTCAGATTTCCGGCCTCAGCAGCGACAATCTGTCGGCGCTCAACAGCGCTCAGGTGCAGTCGCTGTCCACCGTGCAGCTGCAGGGCCTGACCACCAGCCAGCTGAACGCGCTCAGCACCTCGGACATCAATGAGTTCAGCGCCACCCAGATCGGCGGCCTCAGCGCCAGCCAGATCGGCGGCCTCAGCAGCGACAACCTGAACGCGCTCAACAGCGCGCAGGTGGTGAAGCTGACCAGCACCCAGATCCAGGCGCTGACCACTGACCAGCTGAACAGCCTGACGTCATCGGACGTTCGGGAACTGACGACCGCCCAGATCGGCCAGCTGACCACGGCCCAGGTCTCGAACCTGACCACGAGTGTGATCTCGTCGCTGACGACGGCGCAGGTGGCCAGCCTGACGACGGCGCAGGTTCAGCAGCTGTCGACCGATCAGCTGGCCTCGCTCAGCACGGCGGACGTCCGCGCGCTGACGACGGCCCAGGTGGGCGCGCTGACGACCAGCCAGGTGTCCGGCCTGACGACCAGTAACTTGAATGCGCTCAGCAACACCCAGGTGGCCAAGCTGTCCAGCAGCCAGATCCAGGCCCTGACCACGGATCAGCTGGGTAGCTTGACCAGCTCAGACGTACAGGAGCTGTCCAGCGCCCAGATCGGCCAGCTGACGACGACCCAGCTGTCCCAGCTGGGCACTGACCAGCTGAACGCCCTGAGCTCCAGCCAGGTTGCCGGCCTGACGACGGCGCAGGTTCAGTCGCTGACGACCACCCAGGTGTCGGTGCTGGGCACCGCCCAGCTGACCAGCCTGTCGGCCACACAGGTGAAGGCGCTATCGACCGACCAGCTGAATGCGCTGGGCACGGCCACGGTGCAGAAGCTGACGACGGCGCAGGTTCAGTCGCTGACGACCACGCAGGTCTCCGGCCTCAGCAGCGATAACCTGAACGCGCTGACCAGTACCCAGGTGTCCAGCCTGAACAGCGCGCAGGTCCAGTCGCTGACCAGCAGCCAGCTGAACAGCCTGACGACCGCCGACATCCGTGAGCTGACCACCCAGCTGTCCCAGCTGGGCACCGACCAGCTGAACGCCTTGAGCTCCAGCCAGGTTGCCGGTCTGACGACCGCCCAGGTTCAGTCGCTGACGACCACCCAGGTCTCGGCGCTGGGCACGGCTCAGGTTCAGTCGCTGACGACCAGCCAGGTGAAGGCCCTGTCCACCGACCAGTTGGGCGCCCTGTCCACGGCCACGGTGCAGAAGCTGACGACGGCGCAGGTCCAGTCGCTGACGACCACGCAGGTCTCCGGCCTGACCAGCGATAACCTGAACGCGCTGACCAGTACCCAGGTGTCCAGCCTGAACAGTGCGCAGGTCCAGTCGCTGACGACGGCCCAGCTGAACAGCCTGACGACCTCGGACGTGCAGGAACTGACGCTCAGCAGCGCCCAGGTGGCCAAGCTGTCCAGCAGCCAGATCCAGGCCCTGACCACGGATCAGCTGAACGGCCTGACGACCGCCGACGTGCGTGAGCTCAGCAGCACCCAGATTGGGCAGCTGACGACGGCGCAGCTGTCGACGCTGGGCACCACGAACCTGCAGGCCCTCAGCTCCAGCCAAGTGGCCGGCCTGACGACCGCCCAGGTTCAGTCGCTGACGACCGACCAGGCCGCGGCCCTGACGACGGCGCAGGTGACCAGCCTGTCGACCAGCCAGGTGAAGGCCCTGACGACCGACCAGCTGAACGCCCTGTCCACCGACACGGTGCAGAAGCTGACGACCCAGCAGGTCAGCCAGCTGACGACGGCGCAGGTCTCCGGCCTCAACAGCACCAACCTGAACGCGCTCAACAGCGCCCAGGTGTCCAGCCTGAACAGTGCTCAGGTCCAATCGCTGACGACGGCCCAGCTGAACAGCCTGACGACCGCCGACATTCGTGAGCTGACGACGGCGCAGGTCAGCCAGCTGACGACGGCGCAGGTGTCCAACCTCAGCAGCGACAACCTGAACGCGCTGACCAGCGCCCAGGTGTCGAAGCTGACCAGCACC
>NZ_JARPAF010000003.1:577-679 GCF_029594735.1 Nitrospirillum amazonense | reverse complement strand
ACGGCGCAGGTCAGCCAGCTGACGACGGCGCAGGTGTCCAACCTCAGCAGCGATAACCTGAACGCGCTGACCAGCGCCCAGGTGTCGAAGCTGACCAGCACC
>NZ_JARPAF010000003.1:0-477 GCF_029594735.1 Nitrospirillum amazonense | reverse complement strand
GCGCAGCTGTCGACGCTGGGCACCACGAATCTGCAGGCCCTCAGCTCCAGCCAAGTGGCCGGCCTGACGACCGCCCAGGTTCAGTCGCTGACGACCGACCAGGCCGCAGCCCTGACGACGGCGCAGGTGACCAGCCTGTCGACCAGCCAGGTGAAGGCCCTGACGACCGACCAGCTGAACGCCTTGTCCACCGACACGGTGCAGAAGCTGACGACCCAGCAGGTCAGCCAGCTGACGACGGCGCAGATTTCTGGCCTCAACAGCTCCAACCTGAGCGCCCTGAACAGCGCCCAGGTGTCCAGCCTGACCAGCACGCTGGTCCAGGCCCTGACCAGCAGCCAGCTGAACAGCCTGACGACCGCCGACATTCGTGAGTTCACGACGGCGCAGGTCAGCCAGCTGACGACGGCGCAGGTGTCCAACCTCAGCAGCGACAACCTGAACGCCTTGACCAGCGCCCAGGTGTCGAAGCTGACC
>NZ_JARPAF010000016.1:0-1744 GCF_029594735.1 Nitrospirillum amazonense | reverse complement strand
AGTGGCACGGCCGGAAATGGTTCTTTGGACCATCGTTCGGCATTGCCTTCTTTGGCACCCCAGCAGGGCGGGGTACAGCCTGCCGGGCAGGGGCCCGCCGTCGCGCCCCCCGGTGCACCGATGCAGCCCCAGGCGCCGCGTCAAACGGATGCTATGCCCGGCGACAGCCTGGGCCAGGCCGTCCGGAGCGGGGGGGACGCCTTTTCCCACCAGCAGCCGCCGGAATACCAGCCGATCGACGCCTCAGACTATATCGCCGCCCGGCACACCGTTGCCGGGTTGGGCTCACAACTGGAAGGGCAGGGCGCGGCTCCGCACGGACCGGCCGTCGCGCCCCCCGGTGCGCCAATGCAGTCCCAGGCGCCGATCCAATCGAGTGCTCTGCCCGGCGAGAGCCTGGGCCAGGCCGCTCGGAGCGGGGAGGACGCCTTGGCCAATCAGAAGCCTCCGGCATATCAGCCCCACGACGCCTCAACCTATCCCGTCGACCGGCACATGAGTGGTGTGTCGGGCCCACCGCAGGAAGTGCAAGAGTCGACTACGCATCGGCCAGTCAATGCCATACCCGATGCGTCGGCGCAGACCCAGCCGCAATTTCAGGAGGACAAACAGGCACACAGCCAGGAAGTCGATGAATTGTTGGAGAAGACGGAGGTGCGGTCGGCTCATTCTGCGGAACAGCGTGGAAGTGGTACAAATATGATGGTGCAGCCACCTGACGCGGTAAGCGCAAGCATGAGTGCATCAGCTGGAACTCAACAGGATGTGCACCAGCAAGCGCAACCTGTTGCTATGGAGACAAGGCAGTTGGAGGTCGCAGCACCTGATACTTCTGGAGAGGTGGGTGCGTCGCAGGTCCAGCAAACGGTTATAAAGCCATCGGAATCGGTCAAGCCGGCCGAGTTTAACGACAATTCATCGGGCCCCCGACATACAGAAAAGCGATCCGTTGGTGCTCGGATTAGGCTGGCGAATGTCAGGCGTTTAGCATCCGGAATTCCAGCTCCTGGGGCTGATTTCGTAGGCAAGAAAGTGGACTAACTGCGCTACTGCGTGGTAACGTCCCTTAAGATCATGGAGGATAAAATGCCGCTCGATACCTGGGTGATTTTAGCGATCTCCTGTGCAGCTGTTGCCTTGGCGATATATAATAAAAAAAAGGGCTATGGGGCCGGTCGCCGTAGCCTGAATAACAATGATAGTTCCCTATCAATTTCGATAGGGAATATTCGCCCACATTAGTTTTCGCCACGAACTTAGGGTTTGTCGGCCGTTCGATGTCCCTCTGAGTGTCGATGCCTGTTAACTCCACGATGGCGAGGCCGATAGCGCGATCGTCTTCTTGATTGACGCCTGACGCCTGAAGTTCTCATCAAGAACGGTACCGTGCAACCCGCCTCCCGGATCGGGCCGGGACTTCTGTCGGCCTTTTATGACGGCCTGGAACAACCCGGCATATCCGCCCAGGCGGCTCTGCGGATATTCGCCCTTGCGGTCTCTCGAATAGCGGAACAGCGCCGCCGGCGGCGCCGTCCCGCCGAACGGCCGGTCGTCACGCACATAGACCCAGCAGCGCCCGGTGTCGGTCTTGCCCTTGGCCAGGACCGGCACGGTCGTTTCGTCGCCATGCAGGCGCTTCGCCGCCATCACATGGGCCTCGACCCGTCGCAGCAGCGGCTCCAGCGCGGCACAGATCGCCCCCACGGCGTCGGCCAGGGTCGACAGGCTGACCGGCACACCTTCG
>NZ_JARPAF010000015.1:0-1775 GCF_029594735.1 Nitrospirillum amazonense | reverse complement strand
CTCCAGCTCCAGCAGCGCCTGTTCACCCTGTTCCTGCAGCGTCCCCCAGCCGATGCCGAAGCGCATGTCCAGCAGGCGCCGGCCCAGCCGGCCCACCATGGCGTCGGTGAAGGCCCTGACCAGCTCGTTGCGGGTGCGGGCGGTGCGCTTGCGCTTGTACTCCGGCGTCTTGCGGAAGTCGGCGATGGCGCGGCGGATGGCGCCGGCGCAGACCGCATGGACGTAGGCCGCGATCTCCGGGTTGGGCTCCAGCCCGAAATAGACCACGGCCCGGTCACCGTCCCATTCCTGGCGGATGAAGGAGGTGCAGCCGCACACGCGGGCGACGCGCGGCCACAGGCTGTCGATCACCGAGCGCCGGCCGCCGATGGTCTGAGCCGCCTCGACGTACTCGGGGCGCTCCACCTCTTCGTCCGACACGTTGTGGTCGGCCATCAGGCGCATGGCCACCTCGGCCGCGGCTTCGGCCTCCGCCTCGGTGCAGCCGTTGTCGACGGTGCGGGCGCGCAGCGCCCTGATCCGGTCCCGGATGGCGCGCAGATCAGCCATGGCGCACCCCCGCCGGGCCGGAGCGATCCAGGGCGCCGGCATTGACCAGGTCGATGATCTCCGCGTTGGTGAAGCCCATGCCGGCCATCTCCGCCAGCAGGTTCTGCAACGCGTCCTCGGCCGCCTGGCGGTCCACCGGCCGGTTGGCGCCCCCCATGGCGGCGACCAGGTCGCGGCGGAAGCGGACGCGGTCGGTGGTGGTCAGGGCGCGCTTGCTGCGCAGCGTCGTCAGCAGGCAGCCGAGGGCAAGGGTGGCGACAGGCATGATCCCTCCTTCAGTTCATCGGGGCTATGAGGGCGGCACATCCGCGGAGGTAGTCCGCGGCACGCTGGGCGCCGACCTGATCCACCGACAGCTGGGTGCCTACATTGATCAGGCCCACGCTGACGGCCGTGGGCGGAAGCGCGGGAAAGGTCTCCCGTATCTGGTCGTACGCCTGGCGGATCAGGACCATGGCCATCGCGATTTCCCGCTCGGCCTGGGTTTCCGGCTCACGGTGTGGGGGCAGGCCCATGGCTCAGCGCTCCCCGTCACAGGCCGGCGGCAAGGCAGGCACGGAGGAAGCCGATGGCCGTTTCCGCACAGAGCGCATTGCCATAACAGCGCAGTCGTCCCACACGGGCGGGAGCCCGATGAGCCAACGGGAATGAGCCGGGTTCAACTGGACGCCACTTGCCATCTCGGCACTCGATCCAGTCGGCGTCGGCCCAGAAGCCAGATGTCGGGCCTGGTTGTTGAGCTGCCCGTATTGCTTCCCGCCGTCCCGGGTGGCTTCCGCGTTCGCGAAGCGATAATCCCGGGCCGTCGGCGACGCCCAATGGGAGAGCGCCGCCACGTCGATCAGCGTCATCCCCGCATTGCGGCCCCGCGCCGCCTTGGCCTCGTTCGTCTCCGGGCTGCCCCGCGTCGCATCCGTGGCCGTGGGGGTCGGCCATGGTGCCAGGTGCGCGCTGTCCACCAGGTTCGACCGCCGCCCACCCGTCCTCACCGCTTGCCCCCCCCGGAAGCGTCGGACGCCTTCGGCGCTGGCCAGAAGGACAGGTGGGCGATCCCCTTCAGCTGGCTGTTGAGGCGCCCGTTGTCCCGTCGAAGGTCCGGGCCGCCATGGGCGTCCGACGCCACCGGGGCCGGCCACGCGGCCAGCGCTGCGGCGCCGGGCAGCCGATCCACCCCTTGGCCCGGGCCGCCCTTCGGGCCGTCCTGGGCGCACGGCGCCGGCCAGGAC
>NZ_JARPAF010000014.1:0-27403 GCF_029594735.1 Nitrospirillum amazonense | reverse complement strand
TGGCGTCGTTCGGCTGATATGCCGGTGGCTGCTGGCGGGCCGAGGCGTCCCCCCCGCCCATGACGGCCGGCCCTAGGCCATCCGCGAGCTGATTATATGTATGATTTGCATTTGGCATATTATTGTCCGACAACCCGGGTTTAGATGGGCCATACCCAACACTTGGTCTATCCCGTCCTTCGCGACGTTCCTGTTCGATGGGATCGCCGTGATAATTTTGTCCTGCTTTCTCCGGTTCATTAAAGTCGCCACCGACTTTCGCTAACTTGTCCAATATATGCGACTGTCCATCGGCACTATGTGCATGATTCAGAAGGTTGGTTCCCTTCCCAATTTTTTCTCCACCTGTCTTTATTGTGGGCTGGGTATTGTCACGTCCAATTAAATGGTCTGCAACAATTTGTACCGCGGCCTTGTCCTTAATCTGATCGTACGTGTCGGATATTTTTTTGTAATCGTCGGATACAGTAGCCTCTCCTGTGTTAATACTTTTTGCGACACGATCAATATCAGGCTGTTCCCCAACGTCTTTAGTTGGCAATTCCCCCACATTAACTCCTAAGTGCTTCGCTTTATCCTCAACAGCAGACGAATTGGGACCTATAGATAGGCCATGAGTATCAATATCTTTTTTCGCGTCATTATATTGATCTTCAATCTGCCTGGCGCCCATTTGTTGTGACGGTCCCAATACGCGGCCAACCTCCTCCTGGACAAACGCATCGGTTAGCTCTCTTTGTAATTTAAGTTGATCAGGCGACGAGTCACTGAATATTTGATCGACTTCGCTCCCGTAGGGCGAATTCGTAAGGGGATTCTTTCGAGCTCGAGCCCAATCATATAATCTTTGTCTATAGTCCTGGTTAACGTTGACCCCTTGACGGGTAATATCCGCCTTCGCCGAGGACGCTCTTTCAGCGTTGCTCAAATGTGCAGACACGTCATGCTCAAGCCTTTTCTGTGTATCAAAGGCGCTATTAAGTCTATTGGAAAAGTTTAATTCATTGGTGTCGTGCAGTTCATGCCCATGTTCACGGAATGCCTGTTCTGTTGTTGACAATGAATCACGGTAATGGGTTCCTTGAGTCACATTTAGTGCATTCTTGACAACCTCTTCACGTTTTCCTGTAGATGCTAGTTGCCCTTCGGTAATGAACGAAGCAACAAACGGACTTAAATCGGGTGTTTTTGCTCCAGCAGATGCCCTTGCGAGAATCTGTGCTGCGGTGTCTTCGGAAATATTATTGTCCTTAGCAAATTGGCTCTGAACTTCTTTTACATGGTCAAGCGCACGCACTTGGTCCGCCGAAAATACGTCTCGAGTAGCGCTACGATTTGCTGATCCATGTATATTGTTGGCCACAAATTCCGCAGTTTGAGCCAATGTAGAGGCTTTGCTATCGCTCAATTTAGTGGACGCTTCACGGGCAAAACCAAGTTCAGTGGATTCCGTATTCGTAAGCTCTCGTGTAAGACCACTGGCAATATCGACATTGGTGTTCAAGATTGACTGCGCACCGGTAGCATCTAGGTGCTGCTTGCCATCCGCCGTAGTTCTGACAATGCTCCCGTTTGGCATCTCCATCGAAATGCTGCCTGACCGCAAAGAACCATCATACAGTTGTTGGTACTCTGAAACATTGTGAGAGCTAGCGTTGTCGAAGCTCGTGTTGCCAACGCTCATATTGCCACCCGCGACCTCGGTGGCAGTCTGCATCGCCTGACGCTGGCTGGAGCCGAGGAGTTGGGACCCCACGCCAAAGAGGGATTGCCCCACCACAAAGCCAGACAGCATCGGAACCAGAGCGTACAAATAGTTCGCCGTCGCAATGATCTCGATGTTGGTTTTGGCCAGCCCCACGGCTGTGGCCATGGTGACACCGACAGCGCCGTCGATGTTGATGGCGCCAGCGGCTGTCCTCATTGCCGCGTCGCCCATCGAGATCCGATGAATGATCGCACACAGGGGGCCCCAGGTGATAAGGCCGACCATCCCCATGCCATAGTTCTTCACTACCTTGATCAGTGACTCCTTCCCCAGGAGAAAGGCATACGCCCCGGTCAGCAAGAACATGCCGATCATGCACAGATCCAAAGTCATCTGGACGAGCGGCAGCCAGGTCACGGCTGCAGCGCCGCTCGCCATGTTCTGCTGGATCGTCCCCATGGTTGTTCTGGTGTTCACGTACTCCTGGAGCGCGGCCGCGTTGCCCGCCTCCGCGGCCGACGAACCCACGGCGTTTTCCATGATGTTCATCATCATGGCCTGCTTAAGGGCATCGGAAGCCGACTTAGAAACGCCGACCAGATAGCTTTCGGCCGCAGGTAAGGACGACAACAGCATCGCGTTAGCCTGCGATGCGGAGAAGCTCGGGAACATCCGAGACGCGAACCGCTGAATGCCAGTGGTCATTTGATTTGGCCACAGCTGGTTCAGGCTCGCTGCACCCTGCGCGCACGTAATAATGTTCGTGTCCCCGCTATCCAGATAATCCATGGAAAGACCAGGGTTTGGAGGGTATGTGGACGTAACAAATGTCCAAATATCATCCGTCGATGTAAGATCGTCAGGTGATATGTTTCCCATCGCAATATCGGGCAACACGCATTGCTTTACATAACTTGACACATTCTGCGCAAATGTCCCGCTAGGTATTTGAACCATTTGTGCTTGGACAAAGAGGTTGGCACCAAAGAGAACGCCGTTCTTCGAATAGGTCATGTCATCTGGCAATGACATGCTCGACTCAAACAACTGAGTGACTTTGTATCGAACCGTGGTGACGGCGGACAACGGAACCCCTAGACCAAAGGGTACGTTATTAACCGCTCCAGACGGCAGTGATGAATTGCTGGTATCGTAAACGGTTACACTAACGGGTACCTGGAGGGCCAGCCCATAAAAAATCGTAATCACGAGGAACCATTCAAGCACTTTCATCAAGTGGCCGTCGAAGGCTACGTAAATAACCCATCCGGCAATAGCCAAGGTAAGGGCGAAAGCAAGCAGGCTTGCATAGGTGCCGGACTGCGTTATAGCGGCCACACTATTTAGTATTTCCACATACAGACTACCGCCGGTAGTCACATAGATAGGAAACATTAGCGGCGCCCCCCAGCATACTGCATGCTTTGAGCCAAGCGGCTCCCTACTCGCGCAGCGACTTGGCCATCCATGAACTGCGCAGCACGTACCATTTCCATAGTGTTGTTCACGCGGCTCGCATTGGCTTGTTGTTCTTTATAGATCGCGTCGCTGGATTGCTTGAGCCTATTGAGCCAGTCTTCCATGCTTTCTTTATTGGCCACCTGTGCGTTCATGCCACTCTCAGACACCATCGAAATACAATCTTGTAGGAATTGAAAGACTTCATCCAAGGCGATCGCTTCCGCGTAGGTATTCATTACCGCTTGGGCTTGATTGGCGTTAAAGCTGATATTTGTTGTCAGCATTTTGTTGACCGGAAGGGATGTGATATCGAGGAAGTCAAGATCGGCTGCACTCAGCGGCTGTCTGCTTTTTGCTTTGGTGGTCATATCGCTGAGGACGGCGGAAACCTGCCCGATAAAAGCTTTACTGGGGTCGATCACCGCAGAATAACCGCCGCCGCTCTCCGGCGTAGTAGGATGAAGACAATTCGTATTTTCATCGCATTTTACGAGCGGTAAAGACCCGCCTCGCAGCAACACCTGTACCATTTGGGCATCGACAACTCGCGGCTTGATGTAAATGAGTGATGGGTTCGCTCCGTCTGAATCCGGGGTATTAACGATTAAGGTACCGACCAGAGTTTGCATCATATTCATAAGGTCGCTGTCAGTACTCAGGAACGAATGCGATTTTATGGCATTCCACGTCATATTATTGTCGGTGGGTAGCTGCGCCTTCATTGCTGGATCTGCCGCATTCTCCACGGCTTTGCGCGCACCCTGGGTTCCGCACCCATGTTGGTCGGCGGCCCAGTCCGAGAAGAGGCCTTGTTTGTTGGCGATCGAGGAGCAGATTGCACGGTCGGCCTCGGTGGTGGCCGGCCATAAGCCGCCAACCAAACTCGCCGCGGTTTGACACGAATTGATACCGAATTGGTTCACCTTGCCGACCAGGTCGTTCAGGTAGCTGATCTCGTGGTCTACGACAGGAGCCAGTGTTTCAATGCCTAGCTTGAACGCAAAACCCGCAGCATTATTCGCGATGCCCTTAAAGGCCGCTATCAGCTCCCCTGCGGAGATGTGGGAGAAGGCGCCTGTGAAGATGTCAATACCGCCGCAGCCGGCCCGGATGGACGGCATTTGAACGTTCAGCAGGGAGGTGTGTTTGATCGGCGAACGCGCATAGAGTGACCCGCCGCTGTAATACCCAGCGGCCTGGCCTGTGGAGGGCCTGGTGACGTTCGACGTCCCTCCCATGCCGTTCCACCAGGACTGCATCTGTCCGCCGATGTCGGCCCTGGCTAGGCCCGCCTGAAACGTCATGGCCAGGGCAAGAGCCGCTGCTAAAAACCGCCGCTTAATAGTCATTGCCCAGCTCCACTTGCGTCTGCACAAACACGTGCTCGGTGAGGTCCTGTTCCGACAAGAGGCCAAAACCAATAGGGATGACCTGCTGCTTTTGCGCGTCGAAGAGGATCGTCATCGGGATCGGTTTTCCGGCCAGGCCGAGTGCCGCAACCTGCCCCCTATCCACCAGGGAATTGGGGAATTCCGGCAACGCGACACCGTCGATGGTGACTGCTGTAATGGAAACCCCATTGCGCATCGCCCAACTCTTCAAAATTGGGGCATAGGCCTGGCAATACGGGCAGTCATGGCTATAGATGAAATACACCCCGTACCGGTCTCGAAGGTCCGCCACGGCTTGGAGTTCAGCACGCCTCCTCTGCTCCAGCCAAACTTGCTTGCCAGCGGAGCTGACAGGATGTTCCAGGGTATAGTCCAGTTCAGGGTCGCGCAGGAGAACCGCGCCCCAGGCCTGACTGAAAGTGCTGGCCATGTCCAGCGCCGTGCGCTGCATGCGAATGTAATTGGCCACCTTGTCCAGGTTGGTCGGATCCAGCACCGCCGCGTTTTTCGCCCGGTCCAGGTTCTGCCGAATAAGGGCCACCTGGTCGTTTGGGTCTGAAGGAACAGGCGGTGGTACCTCTTGGGTCTCTGCCTTCGCCGGCGGCGGCGCTTCGTCCTGGGGCGGATCCTCGCAGTAGAAATGCCAGCCCAACCCCTTCTGCTCGCTGCAGAAGGCTCCTGGCTTCGTTCCCGGCACCTGCGCAAAAGCGGCGGTCGACATCACAAAGCTGGCGACCACAGCCTGAATTAACCAGATGGCTCTCATATCTCATTTCCCTGCGTTTGCTGGATCGCCATAAAAATTCGTAATCGACTGCTGCATCGTTTTCTGGACGTTAACCGTATTCGGAAGCACTGTTTGCGCGTAAATTTGTGGGTAGAACTCGCTAAGATCGATCTTCGACCAGTCGATGGCCTGTAGTTGAGCAATGGTAAGTCCTGCGCAGTTAGGGCTATCGGCAGGACCCCATGAGATATTCAGTTGCGCACGACCTTGCTCTTGGATGATGCGCCCGAGCCTTGATTGGAAATCACAGTAGGATTTCTTCTTCTCCAAGCACACACCCAGGAACGACGTGTTGCAGTATGTTCCCACGTAATGGGATAGGTGTCCGTCCAAGGCGGCCCACAAAGCCTTTTCGTCATCGCTGCACGATCCCAGGCCGATGTCGACTGACCAGCCGCTATCGTCCTTGCAACAATCCAGCACGCCGGTCAGGGCCTTTCTGCAGTCCGCTTTCGTTCCAGTGAATACCGTCTGCGTATTGGGATCGAAGTTCTTCGCAAAATTCCCCAGAAGGCTCATCCAGGTTAGCCCTTTGGCAAATTCTGTATTGGGCGTGCGAGTGACGGTCCCGCAGTCCCCGTTCAGGCAAAAAACGGTGTCACCGCATCTCACATCGGGGGGGTTTGCACCGTCGTATCCGTTCATCCCACATGAGTAGCTGTATTCGGTATCCGTGCAGTGGCCAAGAGCATCGACGGAAACGCATTTAGAACCTGTCTTGACACAGTTACTGGCAACGGTCCCGCAATCCGACTTCACAGGTCCTTCACAGGTGTACATCTCCTGCCAAGCCCAACAGTCTTTATAGACTGAGTATCCATTAATGGTCTTGGTGGCCGCTCCTTCAACACATGCGTCTTGCATTTGCTTGCATGTCGGGTTGCCTTCGTACGGAACACAATTGTCAATAATTGTGTCCTTCGTAACGGAATAGACCGTATTGATCTGCGACCCTCCACCGGCCACCACGCCATAGCACTGGTAATCATAGAGCCATTCAGCGCATGAGCCATCCACAGCAAATTTATTACACGTCGTAGTGCCTGTCTGCTTGCAACCTGCATCCGTATAGGCGTTGCAGTTATTATACTGATTAGGGTTGGCACAGGTATATGTTCTGTTCCATTCCCAGCAGTCCCGATAAACGTCCAAACCATTAATATTTCGTGTACCAGGGCCTGACGTGCATTGATCATTTGACCATTGGCATGTCTGGTTACTCTGTTCAATCGCGCAATCAGGTACTTGGGTGTCCGAAATTTCAGTGTATGTCGTGCTTATTAAGGTGCCCTGCCCTGCCACCGGAGCTGGGCAATTATACTTACTGGTATAGGTCTTGCAAACTCCATCTGAGTAGGTTTCGGTACAGACGTCTTCTGCTTTAGTGCACCCCGATGCGTTGTCGTAGCTTGAGCAGTTATTGTATACATTGGGATTTGGACATGCGTAATCACGAGTGTATGACCAGCAATCCTTATACACGTCATAGCCATTAATATTACGTTTTTCGGCCCCCTGTGTGCAGGTCTGACCCGTATAGCTGCAATTTGCATTACTTTCTTGGCTGCTACAACCGTCTACAAGTGCATCTTTTGTTATCGTGTAGGACGTATCAATAAGCGTGACATTGCCGTCGCCGCCATGATCGTCTCCGCACTTGTAAACGGAGTAGTAGTCATCACAGGCGCCATCACCACCAAACGACTTACAGTTCTGGCCCTCAAGCTGGCACGAACCATCGTTTTCAAGGCCGACGCAGTAATCCGAATACCCTGGTCCGCCGCAGTTATAGGTATAGTGGTAACGCGTGCAATTTCCCGAGCTATCTGTTGAAGTGCAAGTTTCGGACGCGATCCGGCAATTAGCGGCCGCTCCAAAGGCTTCCGCCAACGGCAATAGACAGAATAGAATAGTTGCTATTATCACTGCAGATTTTGACATTCGTCCACCCAATAGGCAGGTGAATAACTGGTGCACTGGTAGTGACTCATCGTCACGTCAGCTGACACTTGTTTATCCGGATTGCCATCTTCGCCCAAGCTTACCCACACCTCCAGATTGCTTCCACTCACTTGGTGCGTGATGGATTGCCCGACTTGAACAACATCGGAATACTGATTGTTCTCCGTCGAAATATCCACTTCCGCCTTAGTGCTATATTTAGCGTCCCGCAAGGTCACCGTAACTTGCGTTTGCTGTGAGCCGTCCACAGTGTAAGTAATGTCGGCATTGTTTTGGTAGGTGCAATTATTACTCTCGTCGCACGTGACCGCCCATATTTGGGACGTACCTGAAGTCGACGCGTATTGCACCCATCCCATTGTCGCGCAAGAGCCAGGTACTAGGTATTTATCGCATGTTTTACTCACATAGTCTCTTTTCTTGTCACATCCGTATTCACGGTTTGCCTGAACCTCTACGTCCACGCCAACAACACACGTTGTCGGCGATTTTAGCCCGGAATGTGTGCATGAATATTCATCGTTTTGGGCCACCTGAACATTTCGAACAACACGACATTGCTGTGGTAATGTTGGAGACGATACAGTACAGGCATATACCGGATATGCCGCGACCTCCACATCTCTCGTTTTCGTGCAGTAATTGTCAACCAAGGTTACACTGTCATCGCATGTCGTCGTTTGAGGCGACGCCGGCGCTTGACCACCTGCTGCTGTCGAACAATCACCATATTGTCCAGAGAAGGTCGGCAAGACCGAACCCGGTGACGACTGGATGCCCCAGTAGGTGCTTAGAAAAGCGTCGTCCGGCGAGACAGGTTGCTTTGACCGTTCCGGAAACGATGTGCCGATCAGCTGGGCTGCTTCGTCTGTCTGCGCCGCAGCCGTTGCTGAGTCATACATGTTCCCTGTCGTATATGCCTGTTGCGCCGAGGTATCGCCTCCCGAATTCGGAACATTTCCAGCTGTCGAATTCGTAACCATGCCGGCGGCCGTGCCCGTCATTGACTGCCCAAAATCCTGACCCGCCTTCATATTCGAGGTCTGGGCTAGGGCAACCGCCGTCGGTGCTAAGAAGATGGTGCTCAGCATCAACGCCCGTATCGAGATCATTGCGCGCCCCCCAGGGAGGCCAGACCCTTTGCAGCAACGACCCGGCCCGCGTCGCCATCCCGTACAACGATTTCCAAGGCCTTCCGCAGCGTAATATCGCCAACCACCTTGTCGTATGCAGGTGTTTCGCAGTCCTTGCCGTCGCAGGGTTCCGCGCCTTTCTGTGCAACAATGAAGGTCGGTGCGGCATTCACTCCGTAGACCCGAAAAAGGCGGGGATCGATGATCACGCCCAGGTTCTGGGCCTTCTCTCCAAACGCCGAGAAAAGATAGCTGGCCGTGTCCTTCATGGAATCGTTGACTAAACCTCGAAGCACCGCCACCCCGCCCGCCCGTACCACATCCTGGGTAACCGCCTTTACGCTGGCCGGAGGCATCGAACTACTGATGAAAACCAGCAGCGGCGGGACCGCTTTCTTTTCCTTAATTTGTTGAGGGTCGATAGCATCCGTAGTGATCATGGAACCTAGATCGATGCCGTTCGCTCCCTCGCCGTCCGGTGATGCCTGGACGTGCTTGCCTCGCAGGGCATCAATCACCTCCTGCGCGTCCTTCATCGCCGCGGGGTTCTGACGGAGGAATTCATCCACTGTCGGTTGGCTAAAGGCTGGCGGCGCCACAAGGGCGCCGCCAATTACAACCGCTAAGCCAGCCATCAGAAAACGCAGCAATTTCTTTTCCTCCAAAGGAGATAACCAAAGTTCTCACCTACCTGCGGAACCATCTTCCCGCCCTCGTACAGGACCGTGCTTGTGCCGATGCTTGGGCAGGCCAAATCCCCATTGGAATTCGGAACAGGGTTGACCAGCTGAAACCGGTACTGGGATTTCCGGATCACAGGCATTGGATATCGGGCGCACATGCCGTCAGACCCCATTGAGCCCCATAGGATCAACTCTCGGTGCAGCTTGTAGGCCATCCGCTCTGCCATCAGCAGGCTGCCCTGGACCTCGGAATTCTCCCCTTGGATCTGCCCATCAAGCGGGTACATGGACCCCTGGCAACCGGCACACCAAAATAATGGGTCGAGGGCCAAACCTGAGGCCGTCGTTGCCGCGCAATCTACCGCACAGGCGGCTTGCGCTATGGGGTTATCAAAGAGAACAGCCTCCGGATTGAGAAGGAACGTCATTTCGTCGTCCATCCACATCGGATCGATTTCTGTCAAATACGCAATGTCAAAGGTCGACTGTTCTATGCAGATAAAGTCCATGAGCAATTCAAGCCAGTACATCACCGGATAAATGTACCAGTGGACTTGCCAGTTTGCGTTGTTCACCCCTCCGGGTAAGCTCGGCGCAGGCTCGCTGCTTCCTTGCTTGAAAGGTGCAGCCAACTGGATGCCGCCTAGGTTCACCATGCACCAGGGATCGTGCGTCACGTCGACCAGGCGAACGGGCTCCCAGAACCCTACTGCGATGCCAAGACGAACAAACGGCGGAACCTCGATAGGACACGCACAAATCGGAAAATCGGGGTTCGGCGTGTCTGGTCGATCACCACCGATCAGGGTGATGCTCCCTATGGTCAAGGGGAAGAGACAACTCCAGCAAATATCGGTGATCGGATTGACAAACGCCCCCGTGCAGGATGCAGTAGCCGGCCGCGGCGTCCCGAACAAACCAACCACCACCAACGCGATCGCAAGCGACCGGAGAAGGCGCTTCATGGCTGGACCTCGCTAACGCGAAGAGCCAGGCCCTCTTGAGCCACCTCGGCAGGAACATGCAAGATGCCCCAGCGACGCGTGATATCCCCACCTTGGTCGAAGTAGACAACGCCATGAACTTTGTTCATGACGTCGAACACATCACCTCGGACCATGATCGGTTTCACACGATCCCAACCGAGCCGCGATATTTCCCTGCCCGCCCATGCCACTTGGTCCGCGTCGTCGCCGTTAAAAAACAAGACGACCTTCCGAAACGGCATGTGAGCAAGCGGATTGATCCGCTGTCCCTGATGAGCAAAAATCACACCCCGGTGATCGGCCACGTCATGCTGCACGACGAGGGAAGGATCGACCAGAAAGGTCCTTGGCTCGACCGTTCGCGTAATGCCCTCAACGGGGGCCGGCCGGCGGGCGTGCTCTTCAGAACGCTGCTTTAATGCAGATTGAAAGTCACCCAGTTTGCCACTTGCTTGGAGGGCCTGCAGCTTGGCCTGGATGCTATCCAGGAGGTCGCGCTCGACAATACGGTAGCTTGTCCCCTGTGCGCCAAGGTCAGACGCCATCGCCTCAGAGCAGCTGATAGGCGCGCCCGCGAAACTGAGACACAGGAATAAACCCAATCTCACCGTAGCGGCTGTCATAAGATCGCGCATGGGTCCCTCGAACAAATGCAAAACCTTCTGGAATGACTCCGGTCGGACCGGGAATGAGCACATGACCCTTAGACGTCTTCTCCAGAAGGCGACCAATCTCGACGCCTTGAACGAAGACCACACCATCGCGACGCTCAACCAAGTCGCCCCCGAGGCCCTGCACGATCTTTACGAAATCTTCCCGAAACTCAGGGTTACCTGGCGGGGCCGGGAACAACGCTAGTCCACCCCGCGGAACCGGTTCCCCCAGCTTTACCCAGTAGAAAATCCCCGGTAGGCTGCCGGAAAGGTTCGTCTCGAAGACATAATGACCTTTCACCCACACCAACCCCGCAAATGCCGCGACGAACCAGCCGGCTAAGAGGGCTTGGCGGGGGGTCATTTACTGCCCCCGACACTCCCACTCTCGAGGACGCCGAGATTCACCCCGAGGGCCTTGGCAACCACGCCGGTGTAGTCCGTCGGAACCCCGCCAACCACGGCCTCTCGCTCGATCAGGATCACACCATCCCGGTCCTCGATCGCTTGCACGACCGTCTGGAGGTCTGCACCGAACTTTGCAGCGTCAGCCGCCATCTCAGGTTCCGACTTCCCAAGCTTCGCGATCTGAAGCTTGAAAGCCGAGCCCACATCGCTTGCTGAAAGAACCGCCACCGGTTTGTAGGTCTCGACCTTTTTAATGGACGGCCCCAAGACCAACAGATGGTAGGCCGTGATAGACATCATGCTGATCCCGACATACCCTAAAACCTTCAAGGGGAAATTGGTCTTTTTCATGACTTACACTCACTCCTTCGAATATCTGGAAAAAGAAGGGAAATGGAGTCCTGTTAATTCGAGGCTCAGTTGAACGACAAAAAGTACGCCGACTGTTATCTGACCGCCAAGAATCAGGTCTGCCACCATCTCCACGGGATCGTTGATTGCATGTTCAAAGATCAATGCGCCCCAATCCGGAAGACTTCCGCGACACCAGAGCAATGGCAGTCCAACTAAAACCAGCCCGACATTGGAACCGGCGTCGACGACGGCCAGGTAGACCGCATTTGCTGTCCGGTTGGCCGGCAACCAGTTAGCCGGCTGTTCACCGCGCAGCGCCCAGATCAATAGGGCCAAGGACAAAAGGCCGCCCCAAAGGCCCCAGCTCGCCCACAGCAATTCGCTCTGGCTCGCTTCAACGAGCCAGGCCATGCCAGCCTGCGCTTGAGCGCCGGCATATGTCCGCCCGACTGCCGCCGACCAGATCAGCAAGGCCAGGCCAGCCGCCGTCGAAACCGAACCGATGTTCTTGATCCACTTCTTGGGCGTCGACATCAGGCTGCCATCCGCTGGCGGTCGATCTTTTCGGCGAACACACGGATCGCTTGGTCCAGCGTCGCGCCATCCCGGAGCATCGCTTCCACGGCCTCATAGTCGCTGCCCTTGGAGCTAAAGGTGGCGTAGCTGATGGGATCCAGGACAATTCGGCCGACGAACTCGGTATCAGGCCCTTTCACAAAGGCTTCGGAATATTCTCCATCGACAACCTTCAGAGACTTGATGGCCTGGATGTTATGTTCGTTGATCGCCAGCCTTTGCTCAGAAACCAAGCGAGCAATACTGTCCTGCTTCTGGGGCAGCAGCACGACATAGTCCGAACAATTGAATGCAGCGGCACCGCCGGACGTCTTGAAATAGTCATCCACACTTTGCGTACCAGTGATAAGGCTACCTCGGTATTTGCGGCATCGACGAACATAGGCTTCAATGAATGCGGCCGAGCCCTCGCCGTGAAGCAAATCCCATGCCTCGTCAATAATCAGTAGCTTAATGATATTTCTTGGTAACCGGTACATTTCCTCACTGACCAGGAACATGGCCAACATGAGGACGATAGATTGTAGCTCTTTGCGCCCTTTGATTTCCGATAGTTCGAACAAAACCATCGGGTTCGTCAGATCAATTGAGGCACCCCGGTTGACATAGATGCCAAAATTGCCATCCTTCGAGAAGGACTCCATCATGACGGCCATGTCTCTGACACGTAAATCTTCGTGTTTGCCGAGACGAACATAAACTCCATGGGGAGAAGGAAACGGTATCCCGGTTACCGCATCTCGTAACGTCGGCGCTTCCATCTCTTCTCGGATCATTTTTTCGATGATACCGGCTTCGTACTCGTTCACCTGGCCATTGGACCGAATCATCTGACCAATGACCAACTTGATAAAGTTCAATGCATCGACCTTATATTCAGGGTCGCGGTGCATCGCGTCCCGGTCGAGCATGAGAAAGGGATTAATTTCCGGCGTATTCTTTTCGCTGAACTCGATAACGTCTGCGCGCTGCAGCTTGGCTCCCTTTTCCGCAGATCGACCATCATCGATGATGCGAACCCGGCCCCCCAGCGCCAACACGCCGGCCGCCGTTTCCTGCAAGAGAACGCTCTTTCCCGCGCCGGGGCGGCCTACATATGCCGCGGAGTGATTGCCCCCCTTGTTGTCGAAAGGCGACCAGGTGAAAAGCTGCCCACGCCGACCAATCCATAAGGTGTGTGGCGTCTCAGACCCCTTCTGCTCACCCTGCAGCGGAGCAATGTTCGCCAGGGTCCATGACACCATGCGGCGGGTGCGCTTCATGTTGTCTAAATCAGCCAGGAGCCCCTCGCCGGCGGTGTGCGGGAAACCCAAAAGAAACATCGGCAGCTGCATGTAGCGCACACGCTCGAGCTTCCAGCCTTGCCCCTGAAACAGGTTCTTGACCGCTCTCTCAGCTTCCTCGCCGTTCTTCTTGCGGGCCCATATATCGACCGTGAAGCAAGCCCTGACCATCTTCTGGCCTTCCTTGAGCTTGGCATTAGCGAACCGCCAATCCGCGCCCTCTTCGGCCAAGTCATACTGATAGGTGTCGCCGTTCTTCGATAAATCCCTGCTGGTCTTGGCCGTCTTCACGGTCGCGTGCCGACCCTCAGCGGATTGATCAAGGATCCGGAATGACAACGTCATCCGGAACGGGCACTTGATCGTGGCAAACGGGTTGAGAGGGTGCCCAATGACACGAGACATCATCCACTGAGCCCAGTACCGCGGATAATTGGCGACACTGAACGTTCGGCACTCGAAGCTTCCGCCCCCCAAGTCAATGTGCCCCGGATGAACGGTCATGCGCATTTCTGACGACGCCATCTGATCATGAATCATGGCGCCTTGGATGAACTCGGCGTGCGGCCGGTACAGAAAGTCGGCGATGGGCTTCTGCCGGATCGCTTCCGCTTCCTCCGACGTCAGCCCAGGGGTCCGCTCATCCCGTTCATTGGGCTCCAGCCATTCCTGAACGATCGAGATCAGAGCGGAGGGTTCCACGATCGCGGTTGCGACGCCCCCAATGCCCTTCAAGGTTCCGATCAGGTGCTCGCGGATCCCCACCAATTGGTCTTCGCGAGCCTGGGTCAGCTGTCCCATGAAGCTGACCGCGATGATCACCCGAAAATCACCGAGCAGCATATTGCTCTGGGGGCTGATCGGGGACCATGCGCCTCTCGATAGGTAGGCGACACGAGACTTGGCCATCTCGGCATGGATGCCACCGGCCTTTAGCCGGGGGCGAGCCCAATGCTCAAGGATGTGACCTATGAAGCGAGAACGCCAGCCAATGATCTGGACGCAGGTACCCTTGGGTAGACCATCGGTAACCAAGCCGGTGATGGTGTTGACTACGGTTTCGTCAGCACCAACCAGGGGGCTCATTTCCAGAATAAACCCACATGACTTATTGTTTACATACAGACGACTAACGTCATTCCATTCTCTGTACGGCAAAATCTCGGTAATAGATGTGAGGCCGCTTAAGTCCAGACCAGCCACACTTGCCACATCACTGTCGCCGAAAAGCTCGGTGACCTTGCGATTTATACGATTGATGAAGCTCATAGCGGCACCCCTACCGTATTGCCCTGATATTACTTAGCCGTCAGGAAATTGAGTTACCGGTCCCAGCGCGCTGGGGAGACCACGCTACGCACGTAGTGGCCTTCCAGCAGGTTTCCGGCCTTGTCGATCCTGGGCGCAAACCAGATCCTCGCGATCTTCTCCGGAACCCGGCCGGCGCCGCCCGAGAAATCGAGATCCGGCGACGGGCCGATGAACCCTCCGACACCACGGCCGGCGGGCGAAGCGACCGCCTGTGCACCCATCCACTCCTTGTACCGGTCGTCCCGATCCCCTGAGCCGTCGTCGGTGCTCGTTGGTAGCGGGTCCTTTCCATCAGCCTGGGCCACGGTCACACAGCCCATGCCGGATTGGGGTTGGCACCGCCATTCCGATTCACGGGTTGACGCCGCACAGGCAGAGACGCCCAAACATGCGGCAATCACCAACAATCGCTTCATTATCCTCTCCAGAACCTGTGTGGCGATGCGACCTGGTCAGCTGATGCCCAGGAAAGCCTTCAACGCTGCCTCATCCCGAAAGCCGCGCATCACAGCCCCATCAGCGCGCACGAGGACGGGCGTGCCACTCCAGCCGTGAGCGCTCGCAAAGGCCCGAACGGCATTCAGCTCGCCGTCGGCCGTGCCGCACGTCGCCCCGTCAACGGGCTGGTGGGCATAGAGCGCTTCCAGCATCTGCCCCCGCTTCTCCGTTGGCGCGCAGAGCGTCTGGACGAGGCCATCATGGCTTGCCGGGAAGATGTTGTAGGGGTACTCCGCTACCTCCACGCCCATGTGATGAAGCGCATCAGAGGCCCGTCGGCAGAACCCGCAGTTGGGGTCGCCGAACATCACCACTTTGGTCGGGGCACCCAATTTGCCCCACCGAATGCTCGGTAGTTTGGACAGCGCCGCCATATCGACGCGCTCAGGCGTCAATTCCTGGGCCTGGCCATGGGGCGACCCTGCGACACCGAGCGGCTGACCGGTTTGGAGTTTGCTGACCACCGCGCCGCCACGAGCCTGTGACATCACCGGCGCCGTCAAGTCCTGGCCTGTAGCCAAATCAAAGATGGCGCCGACCACGATGAACTGGCCGGTCTTTTCCGTGTAAATCACGTTGTCGCCTGACACCAGTTCATACAAACCGGGAATGGCGGAGCACTTCAGGGAGTTGATGGGCGTATTGGGAAGACGCGCCTTGAACGCCGACGCGACCCCGCCCAGATCGTCACACCCGGGGGTGGGCCCACTTGGGAGCGGGGCTGCAGCCGCGGGGGTCACTGTTCCCCCACTCACCAGCCCGGGCACAGAACTGGGCCCAGCCCCGGGCCCCTGTCCAACGCCGTTGCACGCCGCCAGCAAGGTCAGGCTGGCCACCATCATCATCTTCTTCATTTCTTATTCCCACCTGCAGCGAGCAGCTGCTGAACGGCCGGCGACAGGCCAGCCAGGTTGTCGATCGCCTGGCCCTTAGGCGCAGACGCGGCCTCGGCACCCGCCGCTTCGCTGGAAGAGCGGCCATCGAGGTAAAAGCCTTGGCTGAATACCAATTCCAGATGAGCCCCGGGCGGGGCGGAAATAACCGGCTGAATTTGCTCGAGGCGATTGATGTAGTAGTCTCCCAGCTTGTCGCCGACAGACTTCGCACCGCCGCCCAGGCCGCCGTAACCGGACTGCCGGAGCTTCGTCATGGCGCCCTCGTTCTGGTTATTGAAGACGAAGCCGCCATTATTGGGGCTGAGAGCGGATGAAACCGTAGTGCCCAGACCCTGAAGCAGCCCGCCGAGAATTGCCCCCTGCACCAGGTCTCCTGTCCGCTCAGTGACGGTACCCCGAACCCCTGAGGTACCCCGATCAACCAGGAAACCCTGTACGCGAACTTCTCGGACCTTCCCACCAGGCCCAGGGCAGCTCATGACCAAGGGCCGGCCATAAACCCGCTCACTCGACAGGTCCCCTCGGCCTTCCAGGATAACCACGCAGCCATTCAGGTCGGTCTCGATGAACTTGCCATCGTCAATAACCTGGGTCGCCTTGCCTTCGACGCGGGCAAGCATCGGACGGGGATCAGCCTGCTCCGTTACACCCGTGGTAGCGTCCACGCCGACGATCACTTTCACGGGAACATAGGACCCCGCAGCCACATAATCCTTCGGATCATGGAGCACAGCCGCACGGCGGCGATCCGCGCCGTTCAAGTTCAGTTTGACGACCGTCGGATGGGGACGGCCGTCGTCCACCTCGCCGACCTGCTGACCGGTTACTTTACCGTTCAAGGCTCCGTCGTTGACAAGGCTCTGTGCCGCCGCCCGGTTTCCAGGTTGGAACAATGGCGCAGTTGGAGGGAGATTCCCGTATCCAGCTCCGGGCCGGTTTATCGGCCCAAGAGGACGCCCCTGGCCAGCAGACATTCCATCGAGCTGCTGTTGGAGCTGCGTATTCTTGTCTCCAACCTCCTTGAGCGCGCCTTCATAGGTAGTCTTGGCATCCGCAAGGGCTGTTTCCAACTCCTTGATGCGCTTGGCCTGGTCCTGTTGTTCCTTGATATAATCCGCCTTGGCGAGCTTGTCCGCGGTTCCCTTCTCCAGGTCCCCCAGCCGCTTCTCGAAGTCGGAAATGTCGGTGTTGTATTTTTTCCAAAACGCCTGATCGGTGCGGCTATACTCGCCGGCGCTTCCGATCTTAATATCTTTGGGCTGATTCTGGGCGGTCACCGACGTCACGGAACGCCAGCCATACCCAATAAGCCCAAGAATGGCGAATATAACACCGACTACCGCCACTGCGCCAAGTATCTGCTTTCTGCCAACGGCCGAGTTGGTGACTTCCTCACTCATCACCGGCCCTCCGCGCAAAGACCACCACAGCAGGTATGATCTGGCCGGGGGCAAGCAACACTCGGCCGCCCTGGCGCTCGGCAACATCGAACCAGACAGCTGCAAGGTTGTTCAGGCGGCCTGTCAGGTCAGACTCGACCACGAACATCGGAGTGTCCGATGTATTCTTTAAGGCGATCTTGTCCCCGGTGAGGTCCCGCCCCGCATATTCAACAAGAACCAGACCGTCCAAGGATGGCAGGAGCTGGACGGACTTTACCGGCCGCGATACCTGAAAGCCTTGCAACGGCTTTCCGGTCTCCAGCCCCTTCACCAGTGAGACAACCCGCCCAGTGTAGCCAGTCTCACCGTCAGCACTTTCACTGCCCCGCGCCTCTACGAGGTCATTGTTATCAAAGAACACCTGGACCCCGGGTACGTCCTCCAATGAAGCCATCACCCGATAGGACATGCCCTTTTCGGTGAGGACCCAGAAATTCACCACCTTCTCATCCCTGTCCGGAGTGAAGGTGACAAACAACTCCCCGGAATCGGGTTCCAGTCGGTAGTCCATCTTCTTGCCTGTGAAAGACAAGGAGACGATATGGTCATTAGGGGCTGATAGTCGGTTTTCTTCTATCTTAGAAAAAATCACAGCGACATCTGCGTTGTCACGAACGTTGAGATGCACCGTGGATTTGTATTTATCCACTTTGGCATACTGCGGCGCCGCGCCGTCGCGCCCGTCGGGCGGAGGGGATGCAATGTTGGAAGAGGGCGGGGTGGACGCGGAAGAACCCTGTTGCGAGGGGGACTTAGACTGTCCCGACCTGGGCCCGCCATTTTTGACGGTCCCGCTACTGGGCAGACATTCTTTTCCATGCTCGCTTCCTGGCAGACACGCAGGCCCGGAGACAGGCTGCGAGGCTCCCGTAAAAACGGGCGACGTCCAACCCGGCTTGCTCGTAGGGCCGGTATAAGGCGCCGCCCCCATCTGCATTCTCTTCAGGGCCTCTAGAACCTGCGGATCAAGCCCCGTCTTATCCTCGGCCTTCTTCATGGCATCAGGGCCCTTGGCGCCCTCGCCCTCCTGCTCCCCCGCAAAAACTTCAGACGCAAACCCTAGCGCGGCTACCAGTCCCACCGCTGCCAGGCCGCGCGTCAGGAGAGCGGCTCTTCCGAATTTGCGAACCACTTCAACACCCCGTTGTCCGTTTTAAAGTAAATCGTCAGCTTCACTCGACGGCTCGTCATGACCCGGTCTCCAAGCAGCGTCTTCACCGTGATGGGAAAGGCTGCTGAGTTATCGCCAGGATCGCCATGACAGTCTTCGGGCACTGAGAAAGACGACGCATCGCGCTCAGCCGAATGGGACTTTTCTTCCAAGTCCAACAACTGTGATTTCAGGCTTCCGTATTGCTCGGAATGCGCCATCCGGAGCAACGCCTCATCATTAGATTTACCAGTTGCTGGCGTTCTATTGTAAAGCAAGCCCGCAATCGTCTGTGCTCGTTCACAGAGATATGAAGGAGAGCCGTGTCCCCTACTATCTATTGATGCCTCTTCTGACATCATTTCCGGAATAAAGTACGTGTGGCTGACGCATACTCGGGACCATGCCCCATTAAGCATCAAGGCGACCACCAGGCCGCCAGCTCCAAGGGCAAAGTAATTGCGTTGCCGAGTTATCCTATTTACTCGGCGCTCAAGTTCCGTTGCCATATTCAACCCCAGAAATTGCGCATATGGGATGGCGGCAGAAAGTACGGATTTTTATGGAAGCTAGGAAAAACCCAATAAAAGAAATTGGCTATTACAAAACCGCCATCACGAGCGCGCACTGCTGCCAAGAACCCAATCCAGCCACAAGCCAGGACAAGGCCCGACACGAACCCCATTGGTCCAACGAAGTTCATCAGGACAACACCCCCAAGCAAACCAACGAGCCCGCCGGCGAATTGATCCAGGGTCAGGGGGCCAAAACGCCATGGAGCGTCAAGCTTGCTGGGAATGTAGTATTGCTCCATGTCCTGGCTCATCGCTGTTCAGCTCCTTAGATGAGGGCGGTGACCATGCCGCCGGCGATCGTCGTCCCGAAGCCGGCCAGCAGGCCGACGCAGATCGGCTTCACGCACAGGCCGGCATTGAACTCCAGCACGCCGTTCATGACCTGCTTGCCGACAGCGGCGCCCGTGGCCAGGGTGCCACCCGAACCGGCGATGATGCCGGCCACCTTGGTCGCCACCGAGCTGAAAGTCGTGTCCGCTCCGGCCATGGCCACGTCGGAGATCAGCATGCCCGTCGCGCTGGCCAGGATGGTGGTGGCCGCGATACGCACCGCTCGCTTCTCCGCAAAGCCCTTCGCCTTGCCAATGATGTTGTTGTAGAGACTCATGAGTTTACCTCGCCTCCTAATTAGGATCCGTTGGAACACTGCAGGTATCCGGTCCACTCACCTAAAAGCGGAATAGAGCCGGACGCGACCTCCTATCAGCACTTCATCCACCCTGCCAACCTGTGGAAAACCACAGGGTGCGCGCGGTCGAATTTTGATTCATGATCGCCAAGACATGATTTGGACTACTGGATTTGTGATAACGCCGCATGCCCTGCGGCCGCGGCTAAACCATTGCCCGGACTCCAGAAAAGTCCGGCTCACCCACCCGGCGAATTGGCTTCGCAAGGCCCTGATGCCCCCACCCTCCAACCGTTTCGCGGATTTGACATGCCCGGCCGACGCACGCACGCCGCGCCAGCAGCACTCGCTGCCCTAGCGGCCTGCTTCATAGCCGCCACGGCGCACTCGCAGCAGCTCGGCTGCCTTGATGAGGTTCGCCAACAGGCCCCCGCCCATGGCGTTCCTCTCATCTACGCGGAAGCTGTCACGAGGGCAGAGAGTGGCGGTGGGGGGGAACCTAATCCCCTTGCTCTCAACATCGATGGGAACCCGGTATTTCGCGACAGTCGACAGAAGGCCGAGATCGCCCTCCTTGTCGCCGACAGCACTCACAAGTCTGTCGACGCCGGCTGCATGCAAATCCACGTCTCTGCCCACCGTTCCAGGGTAAGCGACATCAGGACCCTGTTCGATCCGGCAGTGAACGTTCGCATTGGTCTCACACTGCTTGCCGAACTCCATAGCCGTTATGGAAGCTGGCCTAAAGCGGTGGGCGCCTACAACACAGCGCGGAATGCGGTAGCCAATCTTAAATACCGCTGCTACGTCGCCACGTTTATTGACCCACTGTTTTCCAATCCAAAATGCAAAGAGTTTCAAAACGCGCACCGCAATGGGCGCGGGCACAACACCGTATCTTTTAAGTAGGGGTGGCCTTCAATTGGATCGGACAAAGGATATTCTCGATCGCGATGCGCTCTATGCGACGAAAGCTGCATTGGTGCGTGCAATACGGAATATTAACTCGAAATCTCCTTCCCCTCTATTTCTGGTAGGGCCAATCGGTAGCGGCAAAAGCCTGGCCGCTGAGGAAGTTCGGCCCTGGATGGTTGGGGGGCGCCAGATCGTCCACATTCGGAACGGCTGGCAAGACCTTCCCCTGTCGCTGACAAGCCTCGCCAACACCCTCCCCCTGCCAGGGCTCCCGTCGGCAACGGCAAAATCCGACCAATCATCGCCCTTTGTGGCCGTCCCCAGTCTTCAACCGGCCAATGAACCGGGGCTCTTTCCACCGTCCGCGACCGTTAAACACGCGTCCAAAGGGACGCAGGGCATCGTCCTGGTGATCCACGAACCCGGGCTTCCCGCGACCTGGCAAATCGAAACCGCGCTGTCGGGCATGCCCCAGAACTCCATCCTTTTGATCCTCCTTCAAGACGAAGGAGACGTCATCCAGTCCGCGCCCACCGTCTTTGTTATTCCCCCGCGCAGGAACGCCATCACCCAGCGCGCATCGCTTCAGGCCGACTGAAAATCAATAAGCGACCGCAACATGCGCATGTCCAACACAGCACCCAAAACCGCCGCAGAACTGCTCGCCACCCCAACGTTGGGCGATTGGCTGCGGTGGGCTATCGAAACAAGCCTGAGCCGTCCTGCGAACCAGGTCGTCGATGATATCGACGTCCTTTTCTCCGCCACTCGGGAAGCCGACCAACCCCTACCCAAGCCGCCCAGCGACTGGGCCAAAACCGCACTTGTGCGACTGCACCGGGAACACCCCGGTCAGGCCGTTGGGCAGGTCGCCGACTTTTGTTGTGCCATGTTTCACCACCTCACATGCGGTCAGGCAGTTACCGCCCGCAAGTCATAAAGGAGATAGCTGTGTCTGCAACTCGGAATATTCAATCTTTAGTTAGAACGTCTGCATTGGCCATTTTTGGTTTCGTCCGCATGGAACAGCAGTTCTTCTTTTCGCTGCTATTACTGTTATTTGGAATTGCTTTAATGCCTAAATCTGCCTCCGCAGGCACTGATCTTTCTCACTCACTGGAGGAGTTTTTCCTTTTTTTTGCCGGGACAATGTGCGCGATAGTTCAAATATATAGCATTTGCATGAGACTTCTGACCAGCAACTTCTGCGGTCCCTATCTCAATATCGTGAGTTATAGTCTGACCTTTCTATCTTTTTCGTATATTGCGCGTTTACTCGGCGGCGCAATTGACTCTCTCATCCATGACGCAACTAGCAATCCGGAAAAGGCAATACTATACGGCGGCGGATTCTTGTTTCTGTCTTTCTACTTCTCTCTCTCGGCGTTCATGAAGGCCAGCCACGAGATCTACGTCCTTCCTGGCATTGTCTCCCGGCCAGGAAATAGCAATGTCGATCCAAATATCGTGGTCGCGCCAAGCTACCTACCAGACCAGGAGCGCGGCCAATCATGAGATGGCTTTACATTGCGCTCATCGCCGGTTTACTGCCTAGCACAGCTCTCGCCTGCAGCGCTGAATTACCCCCCGCTAAGGAAGACCCCACCTGGACACCTGTCATCGGTGCCCGGGTCATTCTCATTAAAGAAGCCGACTACTGCGATGGGGATGAGTCTTCCAAGCCATTTGTCGTTACTGGGCTCAGTGAAAGCCCATGTCCAGGCGCCAACCCCGGGATCTGTATCGACACCCGCACCATCACGACCAAGCAGGTACGGTCTGTCGCGCTGTCCGACGGAACAAGTCGGTGGATCGCGTTCCAGCGCCTAGACAGCTTCACCGTCGCATACCGAGAGGTAGTTCCCGGGGGTGACCAATGAACGTCCGGATCGTTGCCGTTGGGATGCTGGTCGCCTGCTACATTGCCAACAGCTTGGTCGGCACCGCCCTGCTCCGCTGGTATGCCACCCATGGGCAATTTTACGTCAGCGTGCTGAACCTGCAAACCCAAGTGCCGGCAATCGCTGCGGCGTCTGGGGCAAACGCACTTGCTGCGGCCATCCCATGTCTTTTCCTGGGCGGTGTCAGTCTGTTGCTTGCATCGGTCGGCTGGCCGGTCATCGAGATGACGGTCTCCCATTTCCTTCATCGCGCAGGTCGGGCCGGGCATTGGTTCTATGCGCCATGGACTGCGCATTACACCGCTTCGCGACTCCGGGGTATCGCCATTCGTATTTCGATTTTCGCAGCATGCACGGGCATTTGGCTTCTCCTCTCAATGATTTGGCAAATTGTTGACCCGCTACGACCTTGAACCATCCGTGTCCGCTTAGCTGAAACGTCCTATTATTTGAGGTGTACGATGCTACAAGGCTACATTGATATCGCATTGTTTTGCATCGCTTTAGTTCTCACTATTTGTATTGTTATAAACTATTGGGAATGGCCATTGGTCATTACCAGTATTGTAATAGCTATGCCGTTGACTATTTATGCGCTCTACCTCGTTGGTTCCGGCAGCTATTTTCTTTTCGGAGGCCATCTTTCCGATGACCTCCATAAAGCAGTACTGACACAGGGAGTCACCCTCGGCCTGGTTTCCTTTGCCGCGTTCTCCTGCAAAGGAACGGCAAAGTGAACGGAATCATCAACATCGGCCATCACTCCACCCGCTCCGTGCTTCCTTGTAGCCAGGAGCCGACCATGGGTTTGCCCCTTGATGAATACCAACAGGCCGTTCTCTCTGCACATGACCATGCATGCGCCAATGATGAGCTGGCCTCTCGCCTGATCCGAAGCGAGGACGGGCGCGAACTCCTTACGCTATGCCTCAAGCACCATGTGCCCCCAGAAGTAATAGCCCGCGACTTCCTTCGGGCGGCCCATGAACTTCGCCAAATCCCTCCCGCATCTTCACCGCGGGGTCGTGGATGAACGAGGACCAGCGCTTCCAGCCGGGCACGGCACAGCGGCGTCACAGTAGCGCAGACGCGCCGCCCAAGGGCGGCACCGATCCCCTTCCTACCGAAACCGGCTCGGCCCCGATCCTTGTAGGGGCCCGGCGCCAAGGCGCCGGTTCGCCCGCCCCCACCTCCGTGGGGCTCGGGCGCCCCCCAAGCTGAAGCCGACAGCAAATGCATCCGACTGGGTCAGCGTCGTTGAACGGCCTGTCCCATGTCCACACGAGTTCGTCAACACCAAGTCAGGCAGTCGACCGTCATGAGCACCACCAAAACCCACCGCGAATTCCGCCGGGTCCTGTTGACCAGTGCTGCGCTGACAATGTTGGCAATTCCAGTAGCTCAGGCTGCAAGCGGTCCCCTCCCCAGCGGCGGAAGCTTCGTAGCTGGGACAGGCAGCATTTCGATTGCTGGCTCTGCCATGACGGTCAACCAGTCATCGGCCCGCGGAATCATCACCTGGGACAGCTTCAACGTTGCCAAGGGCGCCTCTGTTCAGATCAACAACGGATTAGGCGCGACGCTGAACCGCGTGGCGGGCGGCGACATGTCCGTGATCGCCGGCCAACTGCAGTCAACCGGCAGCATCTACCTGATCAATCCCCATGGCGTTGTGATCGGGCCCAGCGGCCAGGTCTTGGCGGCTGGGGGGTTCGTTGCATCGACCCGGGACGTATCCAACAGCGATTTCATGTCAGGCAACTCCCTGACCATGGCCGGCGCGTCCGACGGTCAGGTCGTCAATGACGGCCAGATTGTGACTGCGGATGGAAACGTCGTTCTGGTCGGGCATGCCGTCAGCAACAACGGACAAATCCATGCCGCGAATGGAGAGGTAACCCTGGCGGCAGCCAATAAGGTGCTGCTTTCCTCCGACAACTCCGGGGTTCGCGTGGTGGCCGACATCCTGCCGGCCGGCGATGTGGCCAACCGCGGCAACATCACCGCCGCGGCCGCTCTGCTGACCTCCGCCGGGGGCAACGTGTACGCCCTCGCTGGGAACGCCGGCGGCCTTGTCCAAGCAACAGGTACCCAAACGATCCAGGGCAGAGTCTTTCTCACCGCTCCGGACGGCCAAGTCACAGTGGGTGGCCACGTCACCGCCCAATCCCGAGATGGCAGCGGGGGCACCGTCCAGGTCAATGGCAGTTCTGTCACCGTCGAGAGTACCGCGCAAATCGGCGCCGATGGGGCTGCTGGTAGTGGTGGCTCCGTTCTCATCGGAACCTCGGCTCCAGGAGGAGCGGATCTTGCCACCCGCACGCTCATCGAGGATGGCGCTCATATCTCTGCGACGGGTAAAGGGGGCCACGGGTACGTAGAAACTTCGGGTAGATCGGCAAAGATCGGGCGTGCTCACGTTGACGCCGGTGTCGGCGGCACTTGGCTGGTCGATCCCACAGACCTTACGATCGACAGTGCCGCCGCCAGCTCCATTTCTGCTGCGCTTGATGCCGGCACCAATGTGACCGAAACGACTTCAGTGAGCGGCGCTACCGGTAGCGGCACGACCACCCCCGGCTTAGGGGACATCGTCGTGGCCGCACCCATATCGTGGAGTGGGGCAGGTACATTAAAACTGGATGCGTACCACGACGTTATTATCAATGCTCCAATCAACATCACCGGTGCAGCGGGAGGTCTTGTAATTAAAACCGGTGATGCTAGCTCATCCTCATTCAATGCACTTGGTGGGAGTGTTAGTTTTTCCAAAAATTCCAGCACTTTGAATATTAATGGTTCATCCTATATTTTGGTTGATACCTACAGTGACCTATTATCAATGAATGTTGGCGCAAAATATGCCCTCATGCATGACATGGATTTTTCAAGTCTTGGGGCTTTAGATCACTCGCCGTTGGGGGATTTTACAGGTTCATTTGAGGGTCTTGGACACACGATCTCCGGTGTCAATGTTGTAAACGGGGGTTACGGTCTTTTTTCCACGGTTGCCGGCACTGTTAACAACTTGCACGTGGCCGGTGCGTACGACATCAGTAATAATTCCGGTAATTATAGCATTGGTGGCATCGCTGGCAATATTGGGTTGGATCCAAACGGAAATGGCGGATTGAGCAATTCCACATTTAGTGGAACCATCCATGTGTCCGGAGGTACGCCAGAGGTCGGCGGTCTGGTTGCTAATAACAACGCATCAATCCGAAATTCATCAAGCTTTGGCGTTATTACTCTCGATAACAACAGCGACGGTACTGTTGGCGGTATTGTCGGCACTAATAATGCCAGCATCACGAGGGTATATTCATCATCGTCAATTAATGTCAACAATGGTTCGGTTGGCTTATTGGGTGGGTTAGTCGGTTCTAACCAACAATCATTGTCAGATAGCTATTACAATGGTCTGATTACCGTCGCTGGAGGGGCATCGGTTGCTAATTTTGGTGGCCTTGCCGGTTATTCTGATACTGGTACATCTATAAGCGCGTCTTTTTCCTTAGCTCGTTATAATATTGACTCCAATGCTTTGTTGTTGAATTTTGATCCATTTTCCAACGGCGGAAGTGCTGTTACCGGAGGATATTTCGAATCATCAACCGCCTACCGCAACTCTTCGTCTGTTGCCAGTGGTATTACCGGGACTCAATGGACCACTAATGGTCCTTCCGCTGATGGTTCATACGACCCCAGTATTTGGGATTTTCGTAATTCCTACCCAATCCTTCGTGGATTTCCTACGGCGGTTATCTCCCGTACCGATGTTAGAACCTATGGCAATATGTCTCCCACTTCCAGTGTTGTATCGACGCCAAATGGGGTGGATACGACAAATCTGACATGGACTGTCGCTACTTCGGCGAATACCGATGTCGGAAGCTACGCGATATTTGGTAGCGGTGCCATTGCCGGTACCAATCAAGTCGCCTACGCAGGTGTGGAAACGGTTAATCCAGCAACAATTACGGTTGCTCTTCGGAAGGCGACAAAAACATATGATGGTACGACAACAATTACCCTACCATCAATTTCGTTCGTCTTTACTGGTATCATTGACGGCGATAGCCTTTCTACCTCTGGCATTGGTGTGTTTTCTTCTCCAGATGTCGGTAGAAACCTAGCAGTCTCAGTTACTGGATTGGCTTTATCAGGACCAAGTGCATCCAATTACCATTTGGCAAGCACGAGTATTAATGCATCAGTTGGTGTAATCAATCCGGCCACGATTACAACTACCCTACAGGGCACCGCCACCAAGACCTACGACGGCACCTCCACCATCACTCTGACCGGGGCGAACTTTGCTAGCTCCGGCCGGGTTGGCACTGACGACGTATCTGTTGTAGCAAACACAGCCACCCTGGCCAGCGTCGATGTAGGCTCAGCCATCAACGTCACAGCCTCGGGCCTCACCCTCAGCGGTGCGAAGGCTGGCAACTACCAGCTGATCAGCACCAGCGTCACGGGCTCCATCGGCGCGGTGACCCCGGCACTGCTGAGTGCTAGCCTGCAGGGCACGGCCAGCAAGACCTATGACGGCACCCGCAGCATCGCGCTGACGGGGGCCAACTTCAGCTTCACCGGCAAGGTGGGCAGCGACGACGTCAGCCTGACCACGCCGACCACGGGGACCCTGGCCAGCGTCGATGCCGGCACCGGCATCAACGTCACGGCCGCCGTCGGCCTC
>NZ_JARPAF010000013.1:0-383 GCF_029594735.1 Nitrospirillum amazonense | reverse complement strand
TCGACATCGTCACGCGGAATTACCCGGCTGAGGCTCCCTATGCTGATGGGCGGACGGCGTTGCTGGGCATTCAGAAATCCGTCTCCGCTATGGCGTTGATCTACGCTGGTTCCCAGCTTGCCACCAGCTATCAATTCCAGGACCTCAGCGTGGGGCGCGGCTATTTCGTTCTGAATGGCCAAGCACAGCCAGCTGGTAGCGTCGTTACCGTGACCGCTGCGCAACTGCCAAATCTCCGGTTCGTCGCGGGAAATACCGCCGGCCAGGATGTCATCATGGTCCGCCTTTCCGATGGGGTTGCTTGGACGGAATGGGAGCCGACGGTTGTCAATACGGTCGCCCCGGCAAGTCAGACGGCCCCTAAACTTGAAACAGTGGCGAAT
>NZ_JARPAF010000012.1:0-354 GCF_029594735.1 Nitrospirillum amazonense | reverse complement strand
TGCCCTCGTTCGCGTTCTCCACCACCACGTCGGCGCCGCTGTCCACGAAATAGACGTCGTTGCCGGCGCCGCCGACCATGTAATCAACACCGGTCCCGCCATCCAACTGGTCGTTGCCGATCCCGCCGGTCATGGTGTCGTTGCCGCCCTTGCCGAACAGGACGTCGTTGCCGGCGCCGCCCGACAGGATGTCATCGGCGGCCCCGCCGGTCAGCGTGTCGTTGCCGGCATAGCCCGCCAGACGGCTCTTGTCGTCCGTGGCGGTCAGCACGTCATCCCCGCTGGTGCCCAGGACGGGGATGTAATAGGGCACCGCCGGCCCTGTGGTGGGGTAGGTCTTGGTGACGATGTCAT
>NZ_JARPAF010000011.1:0-348 GCF_029594735.1 Nitrospirillum amazonense | reverse complement strand
CGGCGCACCGGTGTTCGCGACGGCGGCCCCCTGCGGAGCCGCGCCCTGCCCGCTGGGCTGCGGGCCGCGCGTGGCGACCGCCTGCCGGGCGGCGGGATAGGTCGCGGCGTCGATCGGCTGATATGCCGGCGGCTGCTGGCGGGCCAAGGCGTCCCCCCCGTTCCGGGCGGCTTGGTCCAGGCTGTCGCCGGGCAGAGCGTCCGTTTGACGCGGCGCCTGGGACTGCATCGGCTCACCGGGGGGCGCGACGGCGGGCCCTTGCCCGGCCGGCTGTACCCCGCCCTGCTGGGGTGCCAAAGAAGGCAATGCCGAACGACGGTCCAAAGAACCATTTCCGGCCGTGCCACC
>NZ_JARPAF010000002.1:2716227-2716999 GCF_029594735.1 Nitrospirillum amazonense | reverse complement strand
GTAGACAGGGCGTGGGTGAGGTCACTATAACCCCGTTCACCGACGCGGCGGGCGACAACGAACGGCGCGACGGCGAAGCGATCCCTGAGTTCTGGCGGTGACGCTGGTGGATGATGGGGTTGCGG
The DNA here is from genome assembly GCF_029594735.1 of Nitrospirillum amazonense. NCBI lineage: Bacteria > Pseudomonadati > Pseudomonadota > Alphaproteobacteria > Rhodospirillales > Azospirillaceae > Nitrospirillum > Nitrospirillum amazonense. The sequence continues at coordinate 2,716,874 of NZ_JARPAF010000002.1, read as the reverse complement.
ACCAGGCGATAAGCTCCAGCGATGGGGTCGCGGGTCGATACGGAATTTGCCCTTCCTGTCCGGGTTTGGGTTGGTCCTTACGGGGATCGGCCAGGGACGGGGTTGTGGTTGTCGGCGCTATTTGCGTTTGGGCCACGGGTTCTTGAACAAGTGAACGTCTTGAGAAGGGATGCGCAGACGGCGGTTCCGATGCTGGGTCCAGTACGGGCACACAATGGAAACGATCGAAGCGCATCTTAAGAACATGCTCTGAAAATGTCCCCTCAGCGATGAGGGGAACAGGAACGGACTTGGGTTTGAGGTGCCGACTGAGGTTGGTTTCCGTCGAGGTTCTTTCGCGCCCAAGCCGCCCTGCCGCTCAACAGACCCTCATCGCAATGCCCGCCTCCCCCAGCACCCATTCCCGCGGGGTGGAGCAGCCCGGTAGCTCGTCAGGCTCATAACCTGAAGGCCGCAGGTTCAAATCCTGCCCCCGCAACCAATCGCAAAGGCCTCCATGTGTAAGCATGGGGGCCTTTGCGATTCTGGCTCCAGGCTGAGAAGTGACCCTGGGGAGGGAGCAGGTTCAGCCAAGGGGCCGCCGGGCGGGAGCCCGGCGAAACAGCCCCGAAGGCCAGCGCAGCTAAATCCTGCCCCCGCAACCAAAT
>NZ_JARPAF010000002.1:2686036-2716127 GCF_029594735.1 Nitrospirillum amazonense | reverse complement strand
TCAGACTGCTGACAAACCCCGTCGATTTTCGGCGGGGTTTTGTTTTGTGCGGTTTTCAGATGGCAGCAGGGTGGAAGAGGCGGAAGGCGGCCAGGAGTTCGCTGATTAAGCAGTTGAGCGCGTGGATGAAGCGCTTGCGGTTAGGTCCGAGGCCGTCTGTCCCACGCCAGCGGGCCAGGATGGTGGCAATCTTCTTGATGTTCTGGGCGGCGGCGGCAAGCAGGCACTGTTCGGTGACCTTGGCGAGGCCACGCAGGCGGGCGTAGCGGTGGCCATGAAGCTGCTTGGCGTCGGCAAAGCTGCGCTCGACCGTCTCCTTGCGCCTGGCATAGACCTTCTTGCCCCAGGGTGTCTGGCGGTTCTCGTGGATGTGGTCCTTGGCGTCCTGCCAGACATGGCGGGTGACGACCTTGGTATGGTTGGCGCTGCTGGTGCAGGAGGCCAGCAAAGGGCATGTGCGGCAGAGGGCCGGGTCGCTCTTGTACTCACGGTAGCCTTCCCGGTTGGTGGTGGCGTAGCGCAACTCCAGGCCTTCAGGGCAGCGGTAGACATCAACCTCCCGGTCGTACTTGAAGTCCCGCTTGCGTAGATACCCTTGGCGATGGGTGGGCCGGCTGTAGCCGATCACGCCCTCGATGCCCCTGTCCTCCAGGCCCTTGGCGATGCCGGCGGTGGAGTAACCCGCGTCCAGCCCGACGTACCGCACATCCAGATCGAAGCGTTGCCGCTGCCGGTCCAACCGGGCCAGGTAGGGAATGCTGTCATGCACGTTGCCAGGCGTCACGAAGCTGTCGGTGATGATGGCGTGGCGGCTGTCCACCGTCCGATGGTCCAGGTAGAAGAAGCCCTTGGGTTTGCCGTCCCGCACCATGTAGCCGGCATCCGGATCGGTACGGCTGATCTTGGTCTCCTTGACCTCCGGCTCCCGCTCCTTCGCCTTCAGCGGCCCCTTGCCGTGCGCCGCCCGATCCGCGTCGATCGCCTGGTCCAGCGCGTCCAGATAGTCTGCCCGCGACTTCGCCGCCATCGCCAGGTCGTACTTGTTCTTGTTGGCGTTGGCCTTCAGGTGCGTGCTGTCCGTGTACAGCACCATCCCGTCAACCAGCCCAGCCCGCACCGCCTGAAGCACGATCTCATCGAAGATGTCCTGATAGACCGTGCTGTCCCGGAACCGACGACGCCGGTTCTGGCTCAAGGTCGAGGCGTCCGCCACCTTGTCCGTCAGCCGAAGCCCCAGGAACCAGCGGTACGCAACGTTCACTTCAACTTCCCGCATCAGCTGACGCTCCGAGCGGATGCCGAACAGATAGCCGATGAACAGCGTCTTGAACAAAACCACCGGGTCCAGTGCTGGACGCCCGTTGTCTGGGCAATAAAGGTGCGCCACCCGATCCCGGATGAAGGTGAAGTCCAGCGCTGCGTCGATCTTCCGCAGCAGGTGGTCCGACGGAACCAGCGACGTGATCGTCACCATCTCCAGTTCCGTCTGTGAGGGCGTCGGCGGCTTCAGCATAAAGACATTGAATCAAAAGCCCCCGCCATAGGCGAGGGCTTTGTCAGCAGTCTGAGGCGTAGCGCGTCGCGTTGGTGGCGTTGGTGAAGGCCAAGCTGGTGTAGCCGTTGGCCCCCACCTGTACCAAGGAGCCCTGCTTATTGGTGTCCGCTTGGGCGAAGACATGACCAGAGTTGGTCAGCGACGTGAGGGCGCTGACCTTGCCGCCCGACTGCACACAGCTGTTCGGGTCGGCCTGGAACCAATCGACCAGGGTGGCGCCGGATAGCAGCTGCGCTTTGGTCGATAGATATGACTGAGCGGCGGCGTTGGTCACGGTGATGGGCAGGCGGATCATCAGGTCACTCCATGTCGGAAGGAAGGGCCGGCCGGGGGCCGAAGGATTGGTTGGCGGGGTCGTACGTTGACCCCTGATAGGCGCGGCCATCGGGGTCGGGGACCGCCCGGGCGCCCGTCTGGGCGATCCAGGCGTCATCCGCCTCGATGACGTTGGTGATGATGTTGTCGGGGCTCAGAAGCGCGTATCGGGGCATCAAGAGGCCTCCTGCCAGGTGATCATAATCATGCCGGAGGCACCGGCGGCGCCGGCGGCGTTGCGGCCGCCCCCACCCCCGCCGCCACCAAACCCCGTGGGCGTGGCGCCAGCGGAGCCGACAGCCCCACCCGCGCCGCCCGGGCCGTAGGGTGTTGATCCCCCGGCGCCGCCCGACGTGCTGACGACGCCGGCCGTCGATGTGTAGGTGCGTTGCGTAACCGAGGCCGTGGTTCCCACGCCCGCAAATCCGGCGATGCCGCCCTGGATGAACCCGGCCGTGCCCCCCATGGCGGTGCCGGCGGTCGAGAACACCGGCCCGTAGTTGCCGCCGCACTGACCGCCACCGCCGTCAGCGGCCGCCTGGCCACCGAAGCCCGGGTATCCACCAGCTGCGTAGGGGATAGCGATGTCCGCGCCCGTCAGCGACGTGTCGCCACCGAACCACGAACCGCCGCCATTCGCGCCACTAGCCCCAACCGCGCCGCCGGCATACCCCGCACCAATGGTCCCGGTGAGCGTAGCGCCCGGCGTCACCGGCACGTCGATCAGCTCGACTGTCACCCCGGGACCGCCGCCGTGGCCACCGAAGCCGCTGCTGGCGCTTCCATAGCCGCCACCGCCGCCAGCGCCCCCACCGACCAGGACCACCTTGCGCAGCACGTAGACGCCGGCCGGCACCGTCCAGGTGAAGCTGCTAGCGAATAGCAAGCGCTTGGGCAGCACGGCCACCGGCGCCTGAGGAATGAGAACAAGGGGCATCGGCGCCTCACGAATGCTGGTAGCGGAAAGGGTTGGCGTAATAGGCGAAGCGCTTGGGTACGCCGTATCCCAGACGGCTGTAGGTCGACCACCGTGAGGTCCGCGACATCAGCTGGCCTCGCGCGCCTGGCCAGCCGTCCTGCGTCGTGACGGGGTCGGGGCCCTCCGCGTACCACAGCTCCCAGGCGCCGGCGGGCGCACCAGACAGGGTGATGGTCACGGTGTTGGTCGCGCTGATCGCGACGCTGGAGATAGCCACGGCGCCGACCAGGTCGCGGAAATAGAAGCCGTACCAGGACGTCGGCTGCACCCACCCGCCGGCAGACGGCCCCGGGTCGAATTGCAGCGCGCCACCATCGGGCGGAATGGAGAATGACACCGTCAGGGTGGCCCCGCTGATCGCCACCGAGGTCATCTTGAGGCCGGTGAATGCGGCGCCCCCCTCGACGGCCGCCGCGATCATCTCCCCCAGCATCATCCGGCCGAGGGTGGTGACGTGGATGCCGTCGGCTTGGACCGGCATGCTGTACATGCTGCCGGCGTAGATCACCCCCGTCCCGGCGCGGTCAGCGGCCAGGTCAATCTGAGCCTCGCGCACACCGTCCAGGAAGGTGCCGGTCACCGGGGGCGCCAGTGTGTCGTAGCGATTGGTGCCGACGATCACGAACAGGGGCGCCGTCGCTTGGCCGGTGATCGCCATGACGTCAGCTGTCAGGTTGTCGATGATCCCCGCCAGCGCCGTCTTATAGGTGGTGTAGTCATAGGGGCCGCTCTCGCCCTGCACCCAGATGATGCGGCTGCAGCGATAGGTGCGGCCGTATTGCGCGGCCACGGCCACAGCGGCCGTGACGCTGGCCAGCACGCTGGCATAGGTCGAGGTGCCCTTGACGAAATAGCTGATCGGCTCCCCGCCGTAGCTCACCGTAAAAACCAGGCGGCCGTTGCGCTGCCGCCCCGCGTCCCGGTCACGCTGCTCCATCGCGAAGCCGTACAACGTCGCGCCAAAATTCGGCGCCCCCGCGCCATCCGACAGCGGCGCGAAATCCGTCAACTGGCCAGGTGGCGTGGTGCCCCAAGCGACCGCAGTTTCCTTGAACGTATAGACGTGGGTGGGAAACAGCGCGCTGGTCATCAGCGCCAGCTCCACGCCGGGATTGCCGGCGTTGGATTGGCCGTACCAAATCTCGCCGTCGATGGGCGCGCTGGTCAGCGGCACGGCCATGGTGCCGGTGCCGGCCGTGGGCTGGATCAGCAGCGACAGCCAGCCATCCGCCTCCTGTACCTGCGCCACCGTGAATTTGCCCGTCAGCGTCGGCAGCGACACAACGTTGTAGGCGCCCCGCAGCTTGGTCAGGGGCGCCATCAGCGCCCCGCCTGCCAGCAGCCCATCGGGGGTCAGGCCCAGCAGCCCGGCGCCATGGGCGTCCGTGAGGACTGGTGTGACGCCGCCGGGACGCCGGTCACGGTAGATCGGCCGTGCCGGCCCCAGCTCGATCTCATCAGCGGCGACGGCCCCGTCGAGGGTAGCGCCCAGCAGCTGCCGCCCGGTCGCATCCACCGCGATGGGGGTGCGGCCGCCAACATGGCGATCCCGTGAGAGGGGCGTACCGACGGCCACCTCGGCTGCCTCGACCGCACCGGTGGGGAGCGCCCACAACACCGGCCGCCCGGCGGCGTCGCCCGCCAGCGGTACACGCCCGTCGGGGTACCGGTCGCGATACACTGTTCCCGACATGGCCAGTGCCGGTATCTCCAGCGTACCGTCGGCCTGGGCCCACACCAGCGGCTGCCCGGTGGCGTCGCCGATCACCGGCACCCGGCCGCCGGTGTAGTGGTCGCGGTAGACCGACTGCAGCAGCAAGCCCAACAGCCCCAGGATCGCGTCGGGGCGCATCCAGGCCGCCGCCCGGCCGGCCATATCGGTGATGGCCCACGGCAGGCCGGTCAGCCGGTCGCGGTAGCCAGACTGCTGATGGATCACGTCCAGCTGCTGCTGATATGTCGGGCCGGCCGCCGGCGCCGCCAGGGCGATATCCGCGGCGGTCTGCGCGTTTGTCGCCGCCTGCTGAGCCAGCTGGTACTGAGTATTGACTTGGACGGCAGTGTTGGTGTGCGCCCCCAGCAGATTGATCGCCCGGTTGATCACTGCGTTGGGGTATTGCGTGCCGTGCGACAGCAGCGGGGCACCGGTCTGCGGGTCGAAGTCACGCACGGCCTCGTACGGGGTGTTTACGTATGAGACGCCGGGCCATGGCGTCTCCAGTGTCAAGGTTCCGTCGGCCGTGACGGCCGCGACGAACGCCACCGGATCATCCTCGCCCACCACGAGCATGGCGCCAGGCTGCAGGTTGGTGAGCCAGGCCGTGCCGGTGCCGGTGACCGTGGCGCTGCCGCTGGTGATCGTGATCGTGCCAGTGTTGTATTGGGTCATCGGTCGCTCTTCGGATAGCGGGTCTTGATCAGCTGGCGGCGCGCCAAGACGGCCTGCGTTTCGGGCGGCAACGGCTGGCCAGCGGCCAGGGCCTCGACGCCGGCGCACAGCGCGTCGATGACGTCGCCCAACTCCGGATAGGCATCGGCCCGGGCGGCCCGCACCCGCTCCAGCGACGGGCGGTGGTCAAGGCGCGGCATGGGCGGTAATCTCCAGCGTCAGGTCGCGGTAAGGCCAGCAGATGATCAGCACCTGGTGGGTGCCCGGCAGCGTCGTGGTGATGGCCATCGTGCCGTCGTGGGCCGTCGCCACCTGGCCATCCAGCGCAACCGTGCTGCCCGTCGGCAAGCCGGTAAGGCTCACCGCGTCGGCGCCATCGGCGGCGATCTCCAGCGTGTCGGCTACGCATGGCATCGCCGGCCGGGGCACTATGTCGTCGCCATCCACCCAGTGGGTGTCGGGATGGCCCGCACCCTGGCGCGCCTGCAAGCCGTCGCGTGCCTGAGCGGCAATGGTGTGCTCCACCAGATCGGTCGGCACGCTGATCTGCCCGTGCGATTGGATGCGCCCGCTGGCGTCATGGGTGACAAAATCAGTCATACCCGGAACTCGCTGATGGTCATGATCGGGGTGTCCCAGTGCATGTCGCTGGGATAGCTGAGGGTGGCCGTGATGGTGTCGCCAGCAGCGGCGGATACCATGAGGCGCAACATGTAGACGCTCTCGCGGGCGCTGTTGTCCGCGAAGACGCCCTGGGCCGAGACGCTGGAGAGCGCCCCGGACGCATTGGAAACCGTCAGCGTGCCCTTCGAACCCTCGTTGGAGGTTTTGAACACGGCGGTAAAAATCACCAACATCGTCCCGCCGTACACGCTAATCAGGGACGCGGAATAGCCGTTCGCGGTGACGTGGTTGGTCACCGCTCCCTGGTTGACGTTGGGGGTATTCACAACGTTGTTGGCGAATTGCCCCGCGATAATCAGGTCAGTGCCGTCCGGCCCCTTCAACCAGGTGCCGAATTCACCGTCGCGCCACCCGATTTGCAGGGCGTTCCAGCTGTGGACGCCGTCGTTGAAAACGAACGATGGGCCACCCACCGTGTCGTCACCCTCCTTCAGGGCTCCATACATCTTCACGAAAGCCGGGTTGCCATTGGCCTTCAGGGTAAGCGTCTCGCCAGTGATCGTGCCGCCCTTCAATTGGTCGGCGAACACACTGCCGGCGTAAACCACGCCGGCGCCGAAGGTCCCCCCGTCGATCTGATCCGCGTGGATGGTGCCGGCATAAGTCACGGCATTCAGGACGATGACGGGCTGGCCGTCCTTGGTGCCGATCACAAAGGGCGTGACATACCCATTCGGGTCCGTGTCGCTGGGCAGCGCGAGACTGAGGATGTCGGCCAGCAGGACGATGCGGCTGGCGGTTTCGTCGGCGTACTCCCCGATGCCGGCAACGTGGCCGTTCGCCTGAACCTTCAGATAGGTCTGCGCCGACAGCGCAGTGACGATGGTTTTAGTTTCGGCGGCTGTTTCCGTCGTGCCGTTGATTTCGGTGACCAGCTCCGGCGTCAGCTTGTCCTTGCCGATGATGCTGTCAGCCAGTTCCTGGGTGCTGATGAATGGCTGGGTCCATGTGAAAGCGGCGCTGATGGGACAGCCAGCGCTCCCGAAGCTATCGAATGTCTGGACCTTTCCCCAATACTGCCGCCCCGGCGTCAGGCCGCCCACGATCAGCGGCGGCGACGATCCCGTCACGGCCGGCACGCCGGAGGTGTCCACATCCTCTTTCGTGTCCACCCAGGCGTTGACACCGGCGAAATCGCGCTCGGTTCCCGGAATGTAGCCCAGCAGCACCTGGCCACTGGTCACCGGCAACGGCTGGATCTGAACCTGCGCCGGCACCGGGTTGGTGACCGTCAGGGTGGCCGCCTTCGTCACGCCGCCCAGCTTGTCCTCAATGGCGACATCGAACCGCACGGTGCGGTGCGGGCCGCCGGCATCCTGGGCGTTTTTGTCGAAGGTGTAGATGTACTCCTCGACCGTGACACGTTCGACGCGCAGGACCGCGCCGGTGGCCGGATCGCTGATCGTGACCAGGTAGTCCTGGAAATAGGGGTTCCGAAAGCCGGCTCCAGCCCCATTTGGCGCCGTGCCGATGGCGTAACTGGTGGCCGGAAAGTTGCCCTGCCAGACCAGGTGGATATCGCGGCCCAGGAACTCGGTATCCAATCCCTGACCGTACAGCTCCAGATGCGTGACGCTGGCACCGCCAAGAACGCCGCCGACCGTAATGGTCGCGGGGGGCTGAGGGGCCCAGATGGACCGGACGGTGGCAGATAGACGGCTGGCGGCCTGGACCTGATAGGTGACGTTCTGGATCACCGGCGTCAGCAACGCCTGTGTCGTGCCGGCTGGCACCGTCAGCGTCTGCCAATCGCTACTGCCAACAGGCGCCCACCGCAGCGAGGTATCCGCCGGGCTGCCACCATCCACCGGCGTCCAGCTGGCCTGGATGGCGGGCTGTACGGTGCCATCCGCCTGATAGGCCGTGATCACGCTCAGCTGCAAATCGGTGGGTGCCGGCAGCATCCCGGCGGCGCCCACGGGCGTGTAGGTATAGGCGTTGACCTGCGACGGGTCATACTCTGCCGACTGGAAGATGTTGAAGCTGGTCAGCTTGATGTACAGCCGCTGGCCGATGTAGGCCGCCGGCAGATCATAGGTGAAAAACCGACCATCGAGCCGGGCAAAGGGCGTGCCTGCCGCGTGGGCGGCCATGGTGGTGCCGTACTGCCCGCGGCGTAGGTAGCCCAGCCGATAGGTGTTGGTGGCCGTCACGGTGGCCGTGGCGTAGCTGACCAGCTCGGTGCCGATGACGCACAGGGTGCGGCCAGCATCGGCGTCGGTTTGGTCGCCGGTGCCCAGCTGCACGCGGCCGGTGGCTAGCGTCACCAGCGGGGTGTTGGCCGTATCCGGATCCGCGCCGGTGGGCAGCGCGCTCGCCAGGGCGCCGACGCGACAGGGGCCGCTGATCTCCCCCAGCCGCTCATATTTCTCATCGTCCAGGGAGATGTGGACCGACGCGCCGCCCCACCAGGTGCCACCGGCGGCGCCGATCCATACCTGCTGCACGCCGCCGGTCAGGCCGGGCGACGGCTCCATGATCACCACCTGGGCGACGTCGCCGGGATCGACCAGGGTGTTGATGGTGGCGTTGTCGTTGACGGGATGCGGATGCGCGGTCGCCGTGCCGACGCCGGCCGGAAACTCCTCCGCCTCGAAATCCACCGTACGGTCCTGGTTGACCGTGATTTTGGTGACGCGTACGGGGAAGCGATCCAGGCCCAGGTTGGTGTCGGTCAGGGTGACGATGTCGCCCGGCTCCAGCAGCCGGTACCGGATGCCGGTTTTCCAGCTGTAGGTATTGGTGATGTAGCAGGCGCGCTGCAGGATCAGCTGCAGCGACAGGGCGGCCGGGGCGGCCTCGCAGAACTCCCGCGCGGTGATGGTGTCCAGCGGTCGCAGGCGGTCGGCGTCAATCGCCGCCTGGATGCGGGAGCTGACCACATCATCCTGGTAGCTGTCGGCCCGGTTGGTATAGGTCATGGACCCATAGTTGGACGTGTCCGCCACGTCCTTGACGGTCACCTTGACCGGGTCGGCGCCGTCCTCGGCCAGATAGTCCTGGGCCTCGAAATCATACTGCGGCACCACCGCTTGGCCCGGGTCCCAGGTGACGCCGTTGCCGGTCACCGCCTGGTCGCCCAGGGGCAACGCCTTGATGACGCTGCCGGACCAGAAAATGGCCGTGTTGGTGATCTTGGCCCAGCGGTTGATGACGTCGATGCCGGTTTCTTGGCTGCTCAGCAGCGGGCTGCCGTAAAAGCCCAGCGCCTGGCAATAGGTCCGCCAGGACGACAGGTCGCCGACATATTGGCTTTCCAGTTGGCAGCCATAGCGCTTGTTGGTGGCGAAATCGGCCAGTACGTCGGGGAACTGCGCGTCCATGGTGTTGGGCGCATTGTGCAGCCAGGACTGGGTCTCGAAATTGTGGTTGGGCAGGTTGGGGCTGCTGCCCAGGGCATAGGTCGCGGTGCCGACGTAGGCCGTGAACGGATAGGACCGCGCCTCATCCGGGGCGGTGGTGAAGATGGCGGTGACCGGCAGCTGGCCGTCCTGACCCTGCATATAGGTCAGGTTCAGCTTGGCCAGGGTGGTGTCTTCCTTGTCCGCCCACACGCGGCCGATTGTCGCTGTCGGCCCCTCACACAGCGCCATGATGACGGCGCAGGAATAGGTGTAAGAGCCGCCGCCGCTGCCACCCTTGCCGCCGCCGCTCGATGCCTCTCGCGACTGAAAATTCCCGTACCACACCAGGTTGGGCGCCAGGCGCCGGGTGCCCCACAGAATGGGCTTGGGCACCCCGGCGGAGCTGGTCTGAACCTGCAGGCTGTAGAAGCGGTTGGACTTGGCGGCGCTGCCGCCGCCCCCGAAGATGTCAGCCATTCGAGCCCCCCCAGATCGTCGGGGTGTAGAACCGCAGATCACGCCCAAGAAACGGCGGATGGCGCACGTCGCCAGTGGTGCACACCAGGTCGCGCGCAAAGGCATGCACCAGCGTGTGCTGGCCCGTCATGACGGCCCCGTGGCTGAAGCATCGCCCCAGGTGCATCAGGACGATGTCACCCGCCTGGGGCGCTTGCTGCGCCGGGTCGATGCGGCTGCAGAACCGCTCGACCCACGCCACATAGCGCTCCTCCGAGCGGTGCAGATGCCAGTCGGGCGGATAGGGGCGTGGGTCGAAGGCCGGGATGACGCCGGTGTCCACGAACACGCGGACCAGCAGCATGGAACAGTCGACGCCGGCCCCCTTGACGTCGGCCAGCTGATGATAGGGCGTGCGCACCCAGCTCAGCGCCTCGGCCGCCACGGCCTCCCGTTGTTCGGCCACGGTCATCATGCGCTGGTCTCCGCGGGCGGAATGAACTCGAAGCCCTGGTATCTGTCGGCATTGTCGAAACGGCTGGCGCAGACCTCCCGCGTATGGGTGCAGCCATAGGTGATGGTGAACGGGTCACCGACGCCCGGCGCCTGCTGCAGGCCGTAGTGCAGGATGATGCTGCCGTCCGAGGCGACCTTGATGCCCCGGCTGGTGCCGGCATTGACGCCGCCCGTGAACGTGATGCTGCCGTCCGCGAAGGCACCGGGGTCGGCGGCGATGGCCTGCCCCGTCATGGCGGAGAGGGCGACGGCCGGCACCAGCACCTCATTGGTGCTGCCGCTGGCACAGGCGTTGGACCAGGTGAACGACGCCCGGTTGACGCCGCAGGCCGGCCCAAAGAGCACGTTCAGGCAAGGCACCTGATAAAGGTTGAAGGGGTATTGGACGTTGAAGCCGACGTTAGCGCCCTTGACGGTCAGCTCCACCTTGCTGGCGGAGGGCGCCACCTGGCCGATGGGACCCGACCAGTCGCGGATGATGCCAAAGGGCAGCACGCCCGGCGCGGTCATGGGCGCCCAGTCGATGGTGAGAAAGGCGCCGGTAAAGCCGCCGTTCTCCGCAAAGGCACCCAAGGTCAGGCCGTCGACCAGGTCGGTGGACCGATAGAAGATGTCCAGCGTCAGCTCCGGGACCTCGAATTGCATGCTGGTGGTGATCCCGCCGCGCTGTAGGCGCGGGCCACCGGCCTTCCATGTCAGTCCGCCATAGGTGATGTCGTCGGAAAAGTCGGTCCACCGCAGGACGCTTCCCGCCGGCAGGCCCGGTGTGGCGCGCGATGGCGCCAGGTAGATGCTGTACAGCTCTCCCTCGAACATCGAGGCGGTGTTGGCCAGCCAGTCGATCAGGGCGGTGTCGGTGCTCTTCACGTCGGATCCTCGAATAGGCTGATGAGCGTGACCGTCTTGGCCTCCCACAACTGCGCGGCGAACTTGGACAGCTCCAATTGATCGTCCTTGAAGCGGCAGACGTAGCCATAGGTGAAGTCGGCGGTGACAACGGCGCCGTTGGCCGGCGCGCTGTTCAGGGTCACGCTGTTGCCGGCGTAGCTGTAGGCGGCCGGGGCGCCATCGACGTAGACGCCGGTCATGCCGGTGATGTAGCCCACCACCTCGACGGAGCCGCCGGCCGTCCGCACCGCGTTCCAGGTGCGGCTGCTGCCGTCCCCCACGCCAATGGCCTGCCCGCCGGCCGTATTGTCGTCGGGATCCACGAAAACGAAGGTCCCGAAGGCGCCCTTGCGCTGGTTGTAGAAGCCCAGCAGCGTGGCCAGCTCATTGGCCGCCGCCGTGTCGCGCAGGAACTCGTAGACCAAGGTGAACTGATAACGGGGTCGCGCCTGCTGGGCGATGCGGACCTCATGGCCGGTGACCGCCGTCTGGATGTTGGTGTTCCAGCTCGGCGTCTTCGTGACGCCGAAGGCGATGCCCGCCAGAGTTGGGTAGTAAGCCACCATCTCAGCGCTTCCCGTTCCGGTGGGCCGCCTTCACCGCGTCGGCGACGTGATGCTTGTTGGCGGCGAAGAAGCGGGCGACCGACTGGCTGTCGATGGCGTGCACATGCACATGCGTGTCGCCCATGGGGGTGGCACTGGCGGCGAAGCCGGTGCTGTTCGCCTTATTGGGGTTGGCGGTGTAGTCATTGGCGGGCGGATTGCGCCAGGTGGCCACGGCAGCGCGCAGCGGCGTGGCGATGCTGGCGGGCAAAACCATTTCATTCTTATGCAGCTCAGCCACGGCCCCGTCGTAGGGCACCTTTTCCCAGCCGCCGGCCGCCGACGCCAGGCCACCGCCCACCGCCAGCATCGAATTGAACGCCTGCACGGCACCCACGGCCTGATATGCCATTTCTGCGGCCAGTGGGGGATAGGCAGCGTACTGGGCGTAAGCGTTCGCCCCGGCCACGGCGGCGGCGATCTGGATTTCGCTTTCTGCCTTGGTAGTTTGCTGCACCGCTTCCGCCTTGTCGGCGAAAACGCGATCCGTCACCCCGGCATCGGTTGCCGCTGTTTTCCCGCCCTCCAAGCCAAGCCAGCCGGCGATCATCTCCCCGATACGTCCCAGGAGGCTGCTGCTTTCCGTCGCGGTAGCGGAGTTACGCTTGGCGGCGCCGGTGGTGGTGGCCGTGGTGCGGGCAGCCTCCCCTGCAGTAGCGGCCGTCGTCTTCGCCCGATCCGCCAGTAACCAAGCGAGCATGCCGCCCTGCGCAGCACTCTTGTCGTTGGCCACCCCCAGGGCGTTGACCAAAATCTTGTGCTCCAGCCACTTGCTGGCGCTGGTGATCTCTTCCAGCAGGATGGACTGGCCCATCTTGGCAAAAGCCTGCTGCACCGTCTGGGTGCCCTGGATCACGCCGGAGAGGCTGGTATCCCAGGCGCGGGTGATGGGCGCCAGGGCGCTTTCCCAGGCGCGCAGGCTGGCCTGCGCGGCCTTGGTGTTGGCCTGTTCCGTCTGGGCTGCCAGTTTCTCCATCGTGGCGCTGCGCTGGGCCGCCAGCACCTCGATCTTGCCGTTGGCCTGCGTCCACGCCAGCGTGCCCTGATCCAGGCTGTCCCGCTGCTGGGTCAGCGCCTGCAGGTTCAGCTCATATTCGGCGTCGGCCAGGTCTTTCAGGGACTGCAGCTTCTGCTGTTCGGTGATCCGGCCGGCGGCCACTTCGCCGTCCAGACGCTCCCGCTCCGCCGTCAGCTTGGCCTGGCTGACCCGGAGCTGGGTGGCGGCCTCTTCCCGCTGGATCGCCTCCCGCTCCTTCTTGCCCTCCCGCTCGGACGTGGTCAGGGCGTCCTGTGCCGTCTTCGCCTCGGCCGACAGGGCGCCGAAATGCGCCTGCGCATAGGTCAGCTCTTCCCGCAGCAGGGCAATCCGCTCGGCACTCCCGGCTCGGGCCGCCGTCGCCTGTTCCTGAAGGCTGCGCAGCTCTTCCTTGGCCTGTTCATTGGCCAACTGCGCCTTGGCGACGTTGATTTCCCGCTCGACGCCCAGCCGGGCATCAGCCGTCAACTTGCCGCTGGCCAGCAGCTGCTGGTCGGCGGCGATCTGCGCCTGCAGCTGCTGCGCGCGGGTCTGCGTGCCCGCGGCGCTCTCCGCCGCCAGCTGGTCGCGGACGGCGGTGATGGCATCGGCGCTTTCCTGCTGGCGCAACTGCCCCATAGCGCGCGTTTGCTCAGCCCGGATCTGCGTCTTGCGCTCCGACGTCAGCTGGTCGCTGGCCAACAACCGGTCATCCAGGGCGATCTGGTCGCGCAGCTCATCCGCGCGGCCCTGGGTGCCCGTGGCGGCCCGCGCCGCGACCTTCTCACGCTCGGCCGCCTCGAACGTGGTGACGGATTGACGGACTTGATCCGCCTCGACAGCGGCCAGGGCCCTGCGCGCCTCACGCTGGGCGGCGGACCCATCCGCCGTCAGGCTGATGACGCCCTGCCACTTTTCGGCCTCAACGGCCAGCAACTCATCCTTCGACGCGGTCCAAGTCGCCTTCAGCTGAGCCAGCTCAGTGGTCGTTTCCTTGACCAACTGGCTGTCATTGAAACGACGGTCCTGGTCTTTCTGGTTGTTGCCGGTGGTAGCGGTGGGGGCATTCTGTTCCGGGCCGATGGCGATGTTCTCGCCCATGGTCTGATAGACCGATCCCACTTCCTTGGCTTGGGCGGCGACACCGCGCAGTGCCTCGGCCTCGGCGCCAAAGCGGCGGCGCATGGCCGCGCTGAAAATCTCCTGCTGCTCGGCCCGCGTGCGGGCGCTTTCCAACGCCTCGATCTCATCAGCGCTTAGGATCTGCAGCTGCTTGTTCAGCGTCTCGATTGCCGGCGTGCCATCGCGCCAGGCGGCGGCGACCTCCTTCCCCAAGTCATCGATCTTCAGGCCGGAGAGGTGCGAGGCGGCGGCGGTCAGGTCCCCCAGCTCACGGATCGTCTCCCGCGACGCGCCCGCCAAGCCGACGTCCAGGGCGTTGGCCAAGGCGTTGGCGCTGTCCTTGCTCAGCCCCAGCCCATCCTGCAGATCCTTGAGGCGTTCCTTGATGACGCCCGGCGTGAACTCCTGCCCGCGCCCGATGGCCGCCATGTGGCCGGACAACGCAACCACCTGATCATCCATGTGCTGCAGTTTGTCCACGGCTTCATAGGCGGCATAGCCCAGGGCAGCGACCGCGCCGGCCGCCCCCATGGTCGATAGGGACAGTCCGCCCATGCGCTCGGCCATCACCATCAGCGACCCAGGCACCCGGGCGAAGTTGCCGGTGGCCATCTCATGGGCCAGCACCACCAGCTCGCGCCGCGCGCCTACGGTGGACAATGACAGCTGCTCGGTACCATGGGAGGCTTCCAGGGCGGCTTCTTCGATGCCCTTGAACGCCCTGGCTGCCTCGTTGCTGCTGATCTCCCCGGCTTCCAGAGCTTCGCTGATGGCCTGGTACTGGTCCTGCGCCATGCGCAAGGTGCGCTGCGCCCCGTCGACCTGCTCGACATAGCGCTGCGTCTCCACCGACATGGAGCGCGCGGCCGGCGCCCCGGCGTTCAGCGTGGTGTAGAGGCTCTTCAAGGCCGCTTCGGCGCGCGCCGACGCCACCTGGACGGTGCTGGCGTCGGCGTCGAGCCGTATGGATACGACCTGGTCGGTCATAACGGGCCTCTATCTGATGGTGCCGTCGCCAAAGGCCGCCATCAGGTCGGCCAGGGACGCTTCCTTGACCGCCTGTTCCTTGCCGAAGCCGAAGTAGCAGGCGATCAGCACGGGAACGGGCGGATAAACCTTCCAGCGCTCGACCAGCGCCAGATACCGGGGGACGGTGAGCGTGAGGACGTCCCGGTATGTCCAGCCCGTGGTAATCACGAGCTGGGCCAGGAATTCCTCCCAGGTCAGGCGGACGCCGCCGTCTCCGTCCCCTTCGGAGGCTCCCCCAGGCGCAGAATTCCCGACGCGATGCCGATGACGCCCACCGCCTCGACGATCTGGGTGACGGTGGCGCGCATCGGCCCAACACGCTCATAGGCCAGCTCGGCCACCTTTTCCGGCGCCAGGCCGTCCTTGATTTCCGCCGTGCAAATGTCCTGCTCCAGCGCGATGGCGATCAGGCGCCGCGCCGCCGGCAAACCTTCCGGCAACGGCTTCATGGCCTGATCGATCACCTCCAACGCACGGCCGAGTTGGCCGAAATCCATCAGCCCAACCTGGTGCGTGTCGGCGCCCAGGGTGATGTACCAGGCACCCTGCGCGCCCCCGTTCGTTGCGTCCGCCATGGCCTTACCCCTGGACGCTGATCTTGCCGACGGTGCCGGATGCATCGGCGTAGGCCATGAAGTCCATTTCGGGCTGCATGTAATCGCCCTGCTTGGTCGCGAGCTGCAGTTTGCTGGACGTGCAGGCGTTCAGGCTGAGCGTGAAGTTCTGGCCGCCGAAGGGCGTCGACAGGGCCATGGAGAAGGTCGGCGCCACACCCTGCAGCTGGTTGCTGATGGTGGTGACCGTGCCGCCGGTGGCGCTGGTGTAGCTGTAGCTGATCAGCAGTCCGGCGCCGGTATCCGCCGCGGCGAAGGTGTAGACCCCGGCCGACACGGCGTACTGCCCGGCGGTGGGGTTGCTGGCCACGCGGACCAGCGGCACGCCGGTGGCGGCGAAAATCACGCCCTGGTCGGCGGTGAAGGTGGCGCTGTTGGCCACCGTGACCGTATAGGGGGTGGACGCCGGCACGGCGGCCACCTCGTTCAAGGCCACCAGCTGCTGGCCAATGGTCGACGTGCCGCTGAAGAACAGGCTGTTGAAGATGGCGCCCTGGATGCGCCCCGTCTTGGCCTTGCCCTGGATCTTGGCCTGCCCACGCGCGACCACCTCCGGGAACTGGTTCTGGCCGTACAGCTCCTTCAGCGTGAAGTCGATATCCACCGACACCGACTGCAGGGTGCCGAACTGGATGGGCGTGGCGTTCGCCACACCGGACGGGGTGCCGAACAGCGAGCCGGCGCCGAACGAATACTGGGGCATGGGGTGCGCTCCTTAGCGGTGGGCGGCGGCGTCCAGGCCGGTCATGAGGCGGTCGGCCTCAAAAACGGCGACCGGCTGGACGCGGGCGTGGTGAAACTTCAGGGACAAGGCGGTGACGGGAAAATCTTGGCGGTCGGCCGCCTGGTCCGTGCTGACGGCCTGGACGATGACGGTGCCGCCCTCGATGCCATCGGCCAGGGCGCGAAGGTCGGCCACCAGCACATCCATGTGCCCCAGGCCGAAACGGATGTTCCCGCTTCCCCCGACGTATTTCGCGGCGTCCATCAGGCCACCTGCGCCAGGATGCGCGCCCGCAGCGCCGGCAGCGTGCCAACCAGGTGGTTGTAGGCCTCGGTGGCCCGCGCGATGGGGCTGTTGTAAATCTCGGCCGCCAGCCACGCGGCAATCGCCGCGTCTACGCGGACTTCCAGCGAAACCGCTGGTTCCGGGGCCACGTCCGGCGCAGCCGTGTCGGCCGGGGCCGGGGAAGCCGGGGCGCTTGTCCCCGCCAGGGGAACGGTGTCGGGCGACGTCGCGATGTCGGGGGTGTCATCCATAAGGGCCTCTCAGGGGACAAGCATCTTGACGGGGACGATGGCGGCGGCGCGACGCGTCAGGACGCCGTCGTAAACCTCGACGGTGCCTTCGATCCGCGCGTATTGGACCAACCCACCCAGGGTCTGGTCGACGTAGGCGCCGGCGGGTTTCAGGACGTCCATCACGGCGCCCAGTAGGCGGTTCACCCGTTGGCCGGCCGACAGCGTGTCGTCGGCTGCCGCATAGAGGTAGATCTTGGCGGAGGGCCGGGCGGTCGCCGGCACGCCCTGCATCTGGTACTGGTAGACCTGATGGTCGACCGCCAGGAACAGGGCCGGCAGCTGGTCCGCCGGCACCTGTTCGAACAGCTGCACGTCGCGCGACACGGTCACCACCTGGCCGATGTCGGGGACGTTGCCGTCCGGGACCTTCAGCGTCTCCAAGAGGGCGAACAGAGCGGCGTAAGGGGCGTCCAGATCGCTCATTGGAACACCGCCTGGGCGTCGGCGCGCACCCCTTCCTCCAACCGCTTCAGGATGCCCGGGGTCTCGCGCTCGAACGTGAGGCCGAAGGGGCGGAAGGCCGGCGTGCCCGGATGCTGCACCTTCTTCCGGAAGATGAGGTCGCCGCCCACCATGAACGCCAGGGCCTTGGCGTGCTTGGCGCGGATTTCGTGGGCCGCCGTGCCCTCTTCCAGGTACTTGGCGTATTCCACGTCGGTGCCGACATAGGTGATGACGCGGTCGCCGGCCACCTCGGTATCGATATGGACGCTGTTGCGCAGGCGCTTGGTCCGCGCCTTCACAATCCCGCCGTTCAGCGCGTCATTCTTCAGCACATTCTGCAGGCGCACTGCCTCGCCATAGACGCGCCGTTGGATGGACAGGCGCACGGCGTCGGGAAACTGCTGCACCCGCACGATGACCTGGGGAAGGCCTTCGGAGCTGATCTCGATGAAGTCGCTCATACCGGCACCACGCGGCGGAATTGGTTGAGGACGGATTTGACCCCGTCCGGCATGGCCGCCGTCAGATAGGCCGTGGTCTCTCCGGCGCCAGAGAGACTGGCCAGCGCGATGTGATCCGACGACTTGTAGACGTAGGCGACGTACTCGGTGGCGGCCTGAACCAGGCTGGGCCGCAGGGACGGCCAGCCGGCGGAATAGCTGATGACCACGTTGCCCAGGCCGGGCACGAAGACGTAGCCGTTCAGGATCACGCGGTTGTCCGCCCAGTAGAAACCGGGCTGGGTCACCGATCCCGCCGGCAACGCCCGGCCGTTCACCACCACCGAGGCGACGGTTGCGATGGGGCCATAACGCAGCGCCATCTGCCGGCCGCCATTGCCGTCACGCGGCTCGACGTAGTCCGCCTGCAGGAAGCCCTTTTCCCGGTTGCAGTAGGCGTCGATGACGTCGCTGCAGTTGGTGATCAAGGTCGACAGCAGGGCGTCAGAGGTCGCCGCCGTCGACTTCAGGTAGGCCTTGACGGCCGCCAGGGTGGTGTAGTCCGGCATGGTCAGCTCGCCGGGGCGCCGTCGCCCGCCGGCTGCTTGTCGCCATCCGGCTCGACGTCGTCAGTGCTGTCGCCATCCGGCGGCGCGAAACCGTGGCTTGCCAGCTCGGCCATGATGGCCGCATGCCGGTCGTTCGGCACCGAGATGTTGCCGGCGGCGTTGGCCTTGTATTCCTGGCCGCCCCACGAAATCGATGTGACGCCCTTGGGCGCCTTGATCTTGGCCATTCGAACGTACTCCCAGATGCGGGCCGGGTGCTGGGACCCGGCCGCCACCTCGTTGCGCCGCCGGCCTTAGCCGTTGGCGATGTTGGTGATGACGCCGAAGGCGGGGGGGAAGTAGTTCTGCAGCACGCCGTCGCAGTAGACGCCGTATTCGTACCGCCGGGTGCGCAACGGCCATTCCAGCTGGTAGTAGTCGCGCCGCATGCGCATCTGCGTCACGTTGTTGACGTTGGCCAGCGGATACGGCAGCCGGGTGGTGCGGAACAAGACGGTGCCCGCCGGCATGTTGGGGTGGAGCTTGATGTCCAGCGTCTGGCCGCCCGTCATGCTGTAACGGTTCAGATAGGTGCGGACCATGACGCCGCCGCCCAGCATGTTCTGGTCGCTATTGAACACGAAGCGCTGGGCGGCATTGTTGGTGCCCGTCAGGATTTTAGCGCTGATGTTCAGCGCCTCTTGGCTGCTCACCCAGATTTCCTGGGGCGACAGGCGATAGTTGTCCCAGAACGCCTTCAGCGCCGCCTCGATCTCCACGATACCCCCGGCGCCGTCGGCGGTCAGCGGCGTGCCGGCGCCGGCCGAGCCCGTGGGCATGACCTTGACGTAGGCGTTGGAACCGCTCTTGAACGCCTGGTACAGCAGCCCGTCGAACGATAGGCCGTTCTGGCTGTTGTCGACATAGCTGCCGGAAACCTTGAGCGACGCGGCAGTCTGGCTGCCGGCGGCGGCGGCGGTGATGACCACACTGTTGATCGTGGTGATGGCACCCAGGACTTCCGAACCAGCGGTACCCCAGAACCAGGCATAGGCCACGGCGCCGTTCATCGGAGCCACGGTCGCGGCCACGCTGCCGGTGGTGCCGGTGGTGGTCGCGGTGGCAGCGGTGGACGGCGCGGCCGAACCGCCGCCAAACTGATCGCTGGAACCGTCGGCATTGGCGCGGGTCATCTGACCCTGGATGCCGCTGGCGACGGAGCCGTTCAGATAGCCTTCCAAGGTCAGACCCACGGCGATCACGGACCAGGTAGCCGCCGCCAGGCTGCCGCCGGTGGTGGACCCCGACAAGGTCGGCGTGGGCGTGGTGCCCAGCGCGACGCCGGAGTTACCGCCCAGGATCATCTGCTCTTCCTGGATCATCAGGCTCTGCAGCAGCGCCTGGACGGCCAGGGCGCGTACGTCATCGAACCCCTCCGCGGCGTAATCCGCCTCGAAATCCACGTTCGACTCAAGGCCGAGGCCGCGATAGACGGCGTTGTAGTCCTGGGTGCGGACGGCGATGACGCCGCCCCGGTTGCCGCCGGACACACCGGCCCGCACGTTGTTGGTGTTGACGCCGGTGATGGCCTTCCAGTTGGCCTGGATGCCCCCTTTGCCGGAGACGCGGGGAATGCTGTTGCGCAGCGGCGTCAGCACCGGATAGAGCAGCTTGGCGCCGGGCTCCAGATCATAGGCGGTGATACCGGTGGTGGGGCTGCCCGACTGGCCAAACGTGGCCTTGGCCAGCTCCGCCTGCGGGTTGGTCTGCGCGGCCTTGATCAGGGCCAGCGTCTGGGCGGTGGTGTCGGTCATGGTCTCTCCGAAAGGTCAGGCCTGGGATCAGGCGCGGTTGGCGGCGGCGAATGCCGCGATCTTCATCAGGGCGGCGCTCTTTTCCGGGCCGGGGGGCATCGCCGTGACCTTCGCCAGGCGCTCATCGAACGTGCCGCTTTCGACATCCGCCACCGTGGTGGTCGCGGCGCCCCCGGCGTCCACCGACTTTTCCATGGTGCGCAGGTGCGGGCCGGGCGCGGGGCGCGCCTCCAACTCCTGCACGCGCTTGGCCAGCGTGTCGCGCTCCCCGGTCATCTTGGCCAGGGCGTCCTGGGTGCCGGTCAGTTCGCCGCGCACCTTGGCCAAGTCGCCGGCCGCCTTGGCCAGGTCGCCTTCCAGGGTAGTGACGCGGCCCTGCATCTTGGCCAGCTCGCCGCTCTCGAACGGCATGGCCACCTCCTCGCCGGCCATCTTCACGAAGGTGAAGGTGGCGCTGGGGATGCACGGCAGATCGACCAGGGAGATTTCGGTGGGGTTGGCGGTATAGCGCTTGTGGGCGCCGTCCTGCCATTTGCGGACATAGCCGCCACCCGGGCTGAACCCGGTGTAGACGCCGCGCTGCGCCTTGGCCCATTCGGCGTCATCCACGACGTCGCAGACGAACTCGATGGCCTTGGCCGCATCATCGAAATGGATGGCCGACAACAGGCCGGCGGCGACGCGGCCGTGCATGGCCCGCACGTTGCCCAGGTTCTTGCCGTCGCTGGCCTTGGCCAGGGCGCCGGACCAAGCCTCGAACAACGGCTTGGAGCTGGCGTAGTCGAAGACCTCGCCGTCGCGATCCGGCGTCTCATCGATGCGGCCGATCAACTGCCGCTTGGCCTCAAAGGCTTTGGAAAGGGGAATGAACATGCGGGCGTCCTCGTCTGGATGACGAAGGACAGCCTATGGATGGCCGGATGCCCGGTTAATGATGAACTATTTCAGGGGGGGAGACGGCCGCCTGGTGGGCCGTCCGTCCGGATGGTGGCACCGGTTGGGCGCCCGCGCAACCACCCCCGATTTTCTGGCCGCTGAGAGGGGTAGGCCGTTTTCGGGCCTTCCCACCCTAGCCAAACGACGGCATCGGGCTCAGCGGCCACCTCTTAGGGCTCTTATCCGTCTCTTAAAGCCATAGGCCTGGATGCGTGGCGGCCCGTGGCCGGGGTATGTCAGAAGGCGCTGTCTCCGCCCACCTTCCATCCCTTCTGGATGGGCGCCTCCATATCCGGGGGCAGGCCCTCCAGATCGCAATCGCAGTGGGGATGGGCCGTGGGCGCAATATCGCCCGACGGGAACGGTTCGTCCAGGTCCAACGGCCCCGCGTCGGCATTGGCCAGGCAGGCGGGGCAATGCACCTCGTTCGGTCCCAGCACCCACACCTTGCGTAGGCCGGCGCCCATGGTCTCGTTCGCCGCCCGCCAGCCGATCAGGTTCCCCATGTGGTCGGCCGTGGCCAGCTCCGTCTTGGCGATCAGCCGCGCGCGGGTGGGCGAGAACGCATAGTCCTCGATGATGGCCCGCTTCAGCCGATCGACGCTCCAGCCCTCCTTTTCGGCCTGGACGATCAGGCGGCGCAGGGCGTCGCGGGTGGTGTTGCTGAGGCCCGCCACCAAGTCGGCGCCGTGCGCCTCCGCCCAGGACACGCCCCGGGCGTTGGCCAGGTTGGTGGCGCTCTTCACGGATGCCCCGGCCGTGCCGGGCGCGGCGGCACTCCGCGTGCCGCTGCTGAGCGCCACGCCGGTGATCGCCTGGTCGGCGCCATCCGTCGTCAGCGTCTTCAACACTGTCACCATCTGGGCGACGGCGTTGCGCCAGGCGGCGATGTCCAGAGCCGCGTCCACCACGCTTTCTATGGCGGCGTCCACCGCCGCCCCTTCCGCGCCGGCCTGGGCCACGGCGCCCCCCTCGGCCGGCGCGCCAGGCTCGCCCGGATCACCGGCCGCCTTGGCCAGCTTGGGCATCGCGGCGGCGGCGCGGTCCGCGGTGGCGTGGCCTTCCTCCGCCAGGAACGCCACGAGCTGATGCGTCAACTGGCCTTCCGCGAAATGCAGGATGGGACGGTCACGGCGGATCGTCAGCCGGCCGCCGGCCGCTTTGGCCAGCGGCGCGCGGGCGCCCTTGCCGCGCTGGTCGGGCTTTTCCCCGGGCGGCGGCTTACGGCCGGCGCCCTCATCGCCGTCCCCGGTGCCCCCCTTGCCGTCGCCGCCCACCAGATCGCCCAGCGGCGGATCATCCGCCTGCTGCAGCGGCGTGGGGACCGGGGGCGGCTCCAGCACGTCCTCCAGCCGCACCGCACCGCTGCCGGTCATCAGCAGGGGCGTGTTGCCATCAGGGCGGGCTTCCAGGCCCTGTCCGGCACGCACCTCATTGATCACCTTCACACCGGTTTCCAGGTGGATTTTGTCCACCTGCGCCTGCACCAGGGGGTCGACGTCATGCCGCCGCTCCCACGCGAATTCCAGGTCGGGGCAGCCGGCCAAGGCCAACACCTCGTCCATGGCCTCCTTCACGAATTGCTGGGTCGGCTCAAGCCCTTCGTCATCCTGATCCTTCGCGGTGCCGGCGGACGCTCGGTTCATCTCCTTCACGGCCCACTGGGGCGTGGCGTCATAGGCATAGCTGCAGAGGCGGGCCAGCCACTCGTCCATATCGTCCTTCAGGGCGGCTTCCTTGGTCTGGACGAAGCTCTTGCTCATGGCGGACGGCACGAACCGAACGCGGCGCCGGGCGCCCGTCTGGCCGCTCAGCAGCATGTCGAAGTAGTCCTGGAATTCCTTGATCTGGTCGGGCGACCAAGTGTCCGGCACCCCGGAAATCGCATCCGGCACCGTACCCTCGGTATAGAACTCCAGCTTGTGCAGCTGCCGGCGCAGCGCCAGGTTCACCGTGGTGATGATCCATTCCACGGGGCTGTAGCCGTAGACCTTGTAGGGGCGGATGTTGCCCGGCAGGTACAGCAGCTCGTCCGCGCGGTAGTTGACGGCCGGCAGGCCTTTCAGCACCTGCTGATAGGCCGGGTTGGGCGCCCGGGGGCGCCGCCCCTTCTCATCCAGGATAGGCTTGATGGTGGCGCCGTCCACCAGCTCCAGCGCCAGCAGGTCGCCACCCAGAGACCGCGACGGCCAGATGGTCGCGGCGTCGATCACCAGGTGATCGTCCAACAGGCCTTTCAGCCAGACGCTCCAGGTGTGCACGCCGTCCGGGCGGCGCAGCATCGTGGTCATCTTCTCGATGCGCGGATCATCCGCCCGGCCCGTGGCGGACCGGGGTTTGATGCTCCAATGGCATCGCGCCATCTTCTTCTTCCGGTTCTCGATCACCAGGCGCAGGACGTCATAGTTCTCGGCGAGGGCCCGCATCTGGGCGAAGCTGACCTGTTCCAGCACACGCGGCTGGGTATTCAGGTTGTAGCCAGACTGGAAGTCGAACTGGCGACCGCGCACGCTGGGGGGCGCCACCGGCGGCAGGGGCTCCAGCGGCCCGAACCAATCCTGTGGCCGCTGCCCCGTCACGGCATAGCGCAGGCCCTGCGCCACGCGGGCCACGATCCCCGGCTCGATCTGCCGGCCGCCCTCACGCGCCATGATGCTCTCCCGCCGCCTTCGCGGCCTCTTCCTGCTGTTTCTTAAGCGCCGCAGCCTGTTGCCTGTAGAAGTCCAGGATCGAGGGCTCAGCATTTTCTCGCCCGGCCTCATAGGCCAGCAGGCCGGCCACGGCGCTATCACCGTGGCGTGGCATGCCGTCGCTACCCTTGTCGCGGCCGTCATCCATGGTTGGCCGGCCCTTCACCAGCACCACCCGCCGGTGGTCTGCGACGATGTCTTCGGACATCGGCACCACCAGAGACTTGTCCTCATAGGCGGCCCGATAGGCCGGGAAGGCCTTGGCGTAAAACTCCACCGTGGCCTTAACGCAGGTCACCTTGTTCAGACCGTATTTTTGCTGGGCTTCCTCGGCCAGCTGCTGGCCGTTGCCGCGCGCATCGATCATGACGTGCCACAGAAGGGGCAGATGATCGAACAGCCAGTAGAGGATCAGCCGCTGACAGTCGAAGGGTAGCCGCCGTAGCTCGATCTCCACCGCCGTCCGCCATTTATTGATCCCGACTTGGCGATTGACCCACAGCACAGACAGGTCACCATCCCGGCCGAAGTCCATGCCCATCGTAGTGCGACCGCCGTCGCAGATGGTGTCGACGACGGGTTTCAGGTGATCGTTGATCCAGTCCTGAACGATCTTCAGACGGTCGGGATCGAGGAAGAATTCCGCCGGCTTCGCCAGGCGCAGCATGGGCACCGTGGCGTCCCAGCACGCCTCGAAATGGGCGCGGGTGAAATAGGCGCCGCTGCCCCGCTTCGGAATGCAATCCAGCTCTTCCTGGGCATCCGCCTGGTCAGGGTAGGAGGCGTAGACCTCGGCCCGATACTGTTCTTCCCCTTCGGGTGTCCAAGGCTTGTTGGCGATCAGGCAGACCCGCCGATAAAAGCCGTCACGAAGCGCGTCATCGAAAGTGACCTTGTGATAGGACCAGGGCAACTTTCCGGCTTCCACCATCTTGACGTAGCCGTGGAACTCACTGTCTTCGCCATTGTCCGTCGACACGATGCTGACCCGCCCTCCCCACATGAGGAAGGCCATGGCGCCCTTGATGACTTCTGATAGTCGAGCGTGGAACCCGGCCTCATCAATCCTGGCGTGCCCCTGCCTGCCGCGCCAGTTGTGAGGGTTCGAAGAAAGGCTCTCGATCTTGAAGCCGGTCGCCAATCGCATGGAAAAACGGACGATGTCACGGCGCTCATTCTCGATCAGCACAATGAGCTTGGACACCTCGATTGCACCAGGCGCGAAGGTCGCCATGTTCAGGGCGCTCTGGAACCCACGCGCCCAGAAAGCGGTGTCGCCGATGAACTCGGCCGCCATCTCCTTGTTGTAGCCCATGTAGAACTGGTCCATGCCCCGGGTGGCGCCGGCTTCCAGCACGCTTTCCGAGGCCATGCACCCCCAGGTGAACCCGACGCGACGGGATTTGCGCGCCAACCGCACCGGCGCCAGATCTTCAATCCATTTCTGCTGATAGCGCAGCAGGACTTCCGGGATCTGCGCTGTGGGGATGCGCCGGCCTTCACGGGCTTCCTGGATTTGGTCGACCAGGCCCAGCAGCTGGCGTTCCTCCTCCGAGGAACAGCTTTCCTCTATGACGGTGGCATCGGCCATCACCGGGCCTCGGTCGGCAGCTTCACGCCCAGGATTTTCGCGCGGATAAAGTCGACCTGGTCATCGCTCATACCGCGATTGGTGGCCTCGCTGGCCGCACTTTCCGCCTGTTCCTTGGCGATGCGCGCCACCTCTTCAGCGTGGGCCTTGCGCGACTTCAGATCGAAATCCTGGTCGTACCTCGTCGCGGCGCTCATGTCCTTCAGGGCCTTGGCCAGCAGCATGAAGCCCTCGGCGTCGAAAGCGTCTTCCTCGCCGCCGGCCGTCACGCGGCGCATGAGGGTTTCGCCCACCAGGTTGCGCAGCACCTCCACCAGGAAGCGGCCCTGCCGGCCATCGGCGGCGGCCGGGCCCATCTCCTTCACCACAGCCTCGGTGATCTCGCGCGACTGGCGCAGCTTCTCCGCCACGGCGTTGATGCGCTGGGCGTGCCGCCCCACGGCGGAGCGGGAACGGGGATGACCGGCCTCGGACAGATAGTCCACGATCTGGTCGATGGTCCAACCGCCGTCCCCGATCAGGAAATTGACCTGCGCCAGGACGGCCGGCGGCAGCGCCTTGAGGGTGGACGCCTTGGACATCAGCGGTCCCAACGGCTGTGCTGGACGCCGGGAACCGGTTCGCCGCGCCCCTCGGCCGCTTCCCGCCCGCGCTTGGTGATGGTCAGCATGCGCAGCGCGCTGGCGCCATCGGCGGTGTTGATCGCCTCGGTTTCGATGCAGAGCTGCTTGACCAGGTGCGTGATGTCACCCTTCAGCTGCTCCTCACCGTCCCGCCGGAACGCCGTCAGGCCGGCGCGCAGCAGCAGGCTTTCCAGGCAGCTGTCGCCCACCTCCACCAGGTAGCGCAGCAGGAACAGCCGGCGGCTTTCCACCCAGTCCCTCTGAAAGCTCGCGCTCATCAGTCGCCCTTTTTCAAATGGTGTTCCAGCAGCAGGTTCAACGGGCGTTCGATGCGCTCCATCAGGGCATGCAGGCCCTCGATGCCGGCCGTCGCCCCCTTCAGCTCGGTCTCGACGCCGGCCACCCGGTCCCGCAGGTCGGTCAGGGCGTCCTGGTCCGGCAGATGGCGGATTTCGGCCTCAACGGCGGCGCAGGTCTGCTCGACCTTGGCCATCCGCTCGTCCACCGATTTCTCCACCGCCGTGATGCGGTCCCGCGATTGCTTTTCCAGATTGTCCAGGCGCGTCTTGAAGGCCTCGTCACTGGCGATGCGTTCAGCCCCCAGCTTGGCCACGTCTTCCTTGGTCGCCAGCTTTCCTTTGATCGCGAGGCCGACAACCACCAGCGCGCCGGGACCAAGGAAGGAGGCCAGCGGCAGCCAGCGGTTCGCTTCGTCCAGCCAGTCCATCACTTCACCCCCCGGCAGGCCCGGATCTGCGCCCGGGCGGTGCCGTAGTCCTGGATCATGATCTTGAGCTTGGACCCCGGCGGCAGGGCCGCCAGCTCATCCGCCGCAGCCGCCATGAAGGGGCGGTCGTACTGCACCAGCGCGGGGCAGCTGTCAGAAACTGCCGTCCCGCAGGCTGCGGTCAACAGCAGCGGGATCGTGACCAGGGGCCACAGCGGCTTGAAGGATGGCATCGGTGGCCTCGCTGGTGTGGGTAAGGTCGGCCTGGGCCTGGGCACTGGCGCCCCACCGCTTGCCCAGCCAGGCCAGAAGGCCCATGGCGGCTGAGCCCACGGCGAAGGCGCCAACGGCGATCCAAATCCCCGCGCCCATGGTCAGGCCGAGGCGCCGGCCGGAGCCGGGGGAACGGCGGCGGCCGGCATGACAAGCGGAGCCTGGATGGAGGCGACCGGGTCGGTGGGCGCCGGCCGCAGGGCGCTCAGCAGCTGGGCGAAGCCGTCGCTGATGGCCTTGCTCAGGTCCGGCGCCGTCGGCGCAACGGTGACCACGGTGGGCTCCGGCGCGGGCGCCGGGCTCTCCACCGTCTGGATCGGCGGCAGGTCCAAGCCCAGCATGCCCAGCACGCGCCGCTCGATGTCCGCCTTGGTCAGCCCCAGGTGGGCGGCGGAGCTGGGCACCATCTCCATGACCAGCTGGGCGGTGGACGCCGCCAGGGCGTTGTGCACGTCCACCGTCGTCTTGCCCTGCAGGGCCTCATCCAGGCGGGATCGGGCCAGGCCCAGGGCGGCGGAAATGGCCGTATCCAGCCAGCCGAAGTGCTTGTCATCTTGCTTCAGCCCCAGCCAGCCCTCCGCCAGCGTCACGGCGGCATGCCCTAGCCGGATGCCAAGGATGGTTGAAACGCCGAAGATGATGTCCATGACACCCGAGACCCAGGCGGCGAAGTCCACGCTGGTGGAGGGCGCGGCGGTGACGATGGCAGCGGGGGCCGTGGCCACCGCATCGGCCGCGATAGCGGCGACCGTATAGAAGGGGCTGATGGTCAGCAGGCACAGGACGGCCATGCCGGCCATCCGGCGGGCGGTGCGGATCATGTGGGTTCTCCGATGTGCAGACGGTAGTTGCGCTGGAATTCGTCAACCGTCCCCTTGCCGAGGCGCGTGTTGTAAAAGTCCTTCCAGTAGGCGGCCAAGCCGGCCAGGTCGTTGGCGGCGGGCAGTGGGCGCGGCTCCAGCCAGTACAGCAGCCGGCAGAAGGCCGCCGCATAGGCCAGGTTCCAGGCCAGCTGGGCGTGCGGGTCGATCCCCGGCACCAGCAGCGCGTCCAGCGCGCCGTCCAGGTCCGGATGTTCCTCTTTCAGACGGGCACGGACCTTGTCATGCGTGACGGGTTCGATCTGCCACGGGCTGACGGCCGGCCCCGCCGGGTACTGGCCGATGAAGTTGAAGCCGGTTTCCTGGGCGCAGGTGCCCAGCACCAGGTTCACGGCCGCCGGGCTGTCCAGCCGCCGGGCCGGCGTGCTGATGCGCGCCAGGATCGGCTCAACCACGCGTATGCGCAGCTGGGAGAAAACGGGGTCGGTCACATCACGGCTCCGGGGTCACGAAGAGGGGCTTAAGAGCCCTCAAAGTGCCCATCGGCGGCGGCGGCGTCTGGAATGAAACATTTCAGGGGGGAGTGGCGGACCCTGGGCAAATGCCCAGGGTGGCGCGCGGTGCAGCCTGTCAGAGCTTGCCCATGATGGCAAGAAGCGGCGGGGTATCGGCCTCGGCCGGCGGTGTCTGGCCCAGGATGATGTAGACGTTTCGCACCGTATATCCAGTCTGCCGCGCGATCTCCGAAATAGAGATGCCCTCGGCCCGCAGGCGCCGGACCTTGCTGTGCTTGCCCTGCGTGATCGGAAACCACAGGTGAATGCCGCCGAAGTGCCGCGCCATCACCTCGGCCGCCTCCATGCCCACCACAACCGCCAGGGGGCAGCCGGGCGTGGGCTTGTGCGCGATGTAGAGGACACGCCCACCCCATTGTCGAGACAGCGCCGTGGCGGCGGCGATGCCCACCACCTCGACCAGCTCATCAAAGAGGATGTTGCGTTTCACATGCATGCGCGGGCGCCCCTGGCCGCCGCCACCACCTTGCGGTAGTGTCCCTGGATATTCACAACCCAGGGGGAGTCATTATGCGCAAAGTCATGTTGCTGGCCGCCGTGGCCGCTACGCTGGCCCTGTCCGGCTGTTTCAGCAGCGGCACCAAGGTTTCCGACGAACAGGTGGCCAGCCTGGAAAAGGGCAAGACCACCTATGATCAGGTGGTGGCCAAGCTGGGCAAGCCCCAGGCCGTCACCACCATGTCCAACGGCGGCAAGATCGCCGTCTATATGTTCAGCAAGGGGTCGGCCAACGCCGCCAGCTACATCCCCATCGCGGGCGCCTTCGTCGGGGGCGCCAGCGGCGACAGCCGCAGCGTCACCATGACGTTCAACGCGGCCGGCACGCTGGTGGACTACACCACGGCCGAAAGCCACGTCGAGAGCAACCACGGTCTGTGACAGGGTGCGGGGCTGGTCACGCATCGGCCAGCCCCACCCGCTGATGCCATTGCTTCAGCGCCTCGATCAGGCGCCGCTTCTCATCCCCGGTCAGGAAGCGCAGGTCGACCACCGTCTTGCCCAGCTGGCGGCCGGCCCAGCCGGCGATCGCCGCCTCGGTGACGCTCTTGACCTGGCTGATGCGCCCCAGGTCCCGCCACATCGCCCGGATCTTCACCGACTGCGGATCGTCGGCCTGCACCGTACGGCCGGCGCTGCGCGGCGCCCGCTTCGGCGCGCCCTGGGCGTGCAGCGCGTCGATCACGCGCCCCAGCTGGAGCCCTGTCATCTCGCGCAGGCTACGCAGGCCTGTCGCCTGGTGGAGGAAGTCGCGCCAGGTCGCGTCATCGTCCAGGCCGGCGACCTGGCGGCGGCAGGCCTGCACGGCCTTGATGGCGGCGGCGGTGGTCATGGCCACCCCACCGGCAGGGGCCGTTGCCGGTCCTTCGCCCAATCCAGGTAGCGCAGATCCGTACCGGAGATCAGGCCATGCACAACGATTTCATCGCCGTTGACCAGATACGTCCAGGTGTCCCGGCCGCAGGCGTCACAGGTCAACACCTTTTCCGCGACGTAGTGATAGCCGTGGATTGGGGACCCGCACCACGCACAGGGCGGCTCATACAGGGTGTGGAATGGATCCCCGCCATACCCCTTCACAGGGCGTTGCGGCCCGCGCAGCCTCGGCTCCAGTTCAGCGGTCGTCAGCTCACGGGTCATTTCCCGCCCCCGATCCGCTTCATGTCCCGCTGTCCGGCCACGCCCATGTTGACGTTCACGGCCCCCCCGGCCGCGTGGCCGGCCGCGCGGGCGCCGGCCGTCTTGGCGCCCCGTGACGCGGCCTTGATGGGCGCCAGGCTTTTTAGGGTGTAGCGGCT
>NZ_JARPAF010000002.1:2103585-2685936 GCF_029594735.1 Nitrospirillum amazonense | reverse complement strand
GTTCCAACTATGGATGCCGTCGTTGAAGATGAACGACGGGCCGCCATCGAGGTCACCGTACATCGCCACAAAGGCGGCGTTGCCATCGGCCTTCAGGGTCAGCGTCTCGCCGGTGATCGTGCCGCCTCGCAGCTGATTAGCGAACACGCTACCCGCATACACCACTCCCGCGCCGAAGGTCCCGCCATCGACCTGATCCGCGTGGATGGTGCCGGCATAGGTCACGGCGTTCAGGACGATGACGGGCTGGCCGTCCTTTGTGCCGATCACAAAGGGCGTGACGTACCCGTCCGGATCCGTGTCGCTGGGCAGCGCGAGGCTGAGGATGTCGGCCAGCAGGACGATGCGACTGGCGGTTTCGTCGGCGTATTCCCCGATGCCGGCGACGTGGCCGTTCGCCTGAACCTTCAGATAGGTCTGCGCCGACAGTTGATCGACAATGGTCTTGGTTTCGGCTGCCGTGTTTGTCGTGCCGTCGATCTCGGTGACCAGCTCCGGCGTTAGCTGATCCCTTCCTATGATGCTATCGGCCAGCTCCGGGGTGCTGATATACGGCTGCGTCCAGGTGACGGCTGCGCTGATGGGGCAGCCGGCGCTACCGAAGCTGTCGAAGGTCTGGATTTTCCCCCAATACTGCTGCCCAGCTGTCAGGCCCCCAACAATGAGCGGTGGCGATGATCCAGTCACCGCCGGCACGCCGCTGGTATCCACATCCTCTTTCGTATCCACCCAGGCGTTGACACCGGCGAAATCGCGCTCGGTACCGGGAATGTAACCCAGCAGCACCTGGCCGCTGGTCACAGGCAGTGGCTGGATCTGCACCTGCGCCGGCACCGGGTTGGTGACCGTCAGGGTGGCGGCCTTTGTCACGCCGCCCAGCTTGTCCTCAATAGCCACGTCAAACCGTACGGTCCGATGGGGGCCACCCAGGTCCTGTGCGTTCTTGTCGAAGGTATAGATGTACTCTTCAACCGTGACACGCTCGACGCGCAGCACCGTGCCGGTGGCGGGATCGCTGATCGTGACCAGGTAGTCCTGGAAATACGGGTTGCGGAAGCCAGCACCGGTGCCATTGGGCGCCGCGCCGATGGCGTAGGTGGTGGCGGGGAAGTTGCCCTGCCACACAAGGTGGATATCCCGGCCCAGAAATTCGGTATCCAATCCCTGGCCATACAGTTCCAGATGGGTGACGCTGGCGCCCCCCAGCACGCCCCCCACAGTGATGGTGGCAGCAGGCTGAGGCGCCCAGATCGAGCGCACGGTGGCAGACAGACGACTGGCGGCCTGCACCTGATAGGTGACGTTCTGGATGACAGGTGTCAGCAATGCCTGGGTCGTACCGGCCGGAACCGTCAGCGTCTGCCAATCGTTGCTGGCCGCCGGCGCCCAGCGCAGGGAGGTGTCCGCCGGGCTACCGCCATCCACCGGCGTCCAGCTGGCCTGGATGGCGGGTTGCACGGTACCGTCGGCCTGATAGGCCGTGATCACACTCAGCTGCAAATTGGTTGGCGCGGGCAGCATCCCCGCCGCACCCACAGGCGTGTAGGTATAGGCGTTGACCTGTGATGGGTCATACTCCGCCGACTGGAAGATGTTGAAGCTGGTCAGCTTGATGTACAGCCGCTGGCCGACGTAGGCCGCCGGCAGATCATAGGTGAAGAAGCGATCATCCAGCCGGGCAAAGGGCGCGCCGGCCGCGTGGGCGGCCATGGTGGTGCCGTACTGCCCTCGGCGCAGGTATCCCAGCCGATACGTGTTGGCGGCCGTGACGGTGGCCGTGGCGTAACTGACCAGCTCGGTGCCGATGACGCACAGCGTGCGGCCGGCATCCGCATCGGCCTGGTCGCCGGTACCCAACTGGACGCGGCTGGTGGCCAGCGTGACCAGCGGGGTGTTGACCGTATCCGGGTCCGTGCCGGTGGGCAGCGCGCTCGCCAGGGTGCCGACGCGACAAGGGCCGTTGATCTCGCCCAGTCGCTCGTATTTTTCGTCATCCAGCGAGATGTGGACCGACGCGCCACCCCACCAGGGGCCACCGGCGGCGCCGATCCATACCTGCTGCACGCCGCCGGTCAGGCCGGGCGACGGCTCCATGATCACCACCTGACTGACGTCGCCAGGATCCACCGCCGTGTTGATGGTGGCGTTGTCGTTGACGGGGTGTGGGTGGGCCGTCGCGGTGCCGACACCGGCCGGGAACTCCTCCGCCTCGAAATCCACGGTCCGGTCCTGGTTGACGGTCACCTTGGTGATCCGCACCGGGAATTGGTCCAGGCCCAAGTTGGCGTCGGTCAGGGTGACGATGTCGCCCGGTTCCAGCAGCCGGTACCGAATGCCGGTTTTCCAGGCGTAGGTGTTGGTGATGTAACAGGCCCGCTGCAGGATCAGCTGCAGCGACAAGGTAGCCGGCGCCGCGTCGCAGAACTCCCGCGCCGTGATGGTGTCCAGCGGGCGCAGGCGGTCGGCGTCGATGGCAGCCTGAATGCGGGCGCTGACCACGTCATCCTGATAGCTGTCGGCCCGGTTCGTATAGGTCATGGACCCATAGTTGGACGTGTCGGCCGTGTCCTTGATCGTCACTTTGACCGGGTCGGCGCCGTCCTCGGCCAGATAGTCCTGTGCCTCGAAATCGTATTGTGGCACCACCGCCTGGCCAGGGTCCCACGTCACGCCGTTGCCCGTCACCACCTGGTCGCCAAGGGGCAACGCCTTGATGACGCTGCCGGACCAGAAAATGGCCGTGT
Source organism: Nitrospirillum amazonense (assembly GCF_029594735.1). Lineage (NCBI taxonomy): Bacteria > Pseudomonadati > Pseudomonadota > Alphaproteobacteria > Rhodospirillales > Azospirillaceae > Nitrospirillum > Nitrospirillum amazonense. The sequence continues at coordinate 2,683,192 of NZ_JARPAF010000002.1, read as the reverse complement.
TGGTGATCTGGGCCCATCGGTTGATGACGTCGATGCCGGTTTCCTGGCTGCTCAGCAGCGGGCTGCCGTAAAAGCCCAGCGCCTGGCAGTACGTCCGCCACGACGACAAATCGCCGACGTAGGCCGCTTCCAGCTGGCAGCCATAGCGCTTGTTGGTGGCGAAATCAGCCAGCACGTCGGGGAACTGGGCGTCCATGGTGTTGGGCGCGTTGTGCAGCCAGGATTGGGTCTCGAAATTATGGTTGGGCAGGTTGGGGCTGCTGCCCAGGGCATAGGTCGCGGTGCCGACATAGGCGGTGAACGGATAGGCCCGCGCCTCATCCGGCGCGCTGGTGAAGATGGCGGTGACCGGCAGCTGGCCATCCTGACCCTGCATATAGGTCAGGTTCAGCTTCGCCAGGTTGGTGTCTTCCTTGTCGGCCCAGACGCGGCCGATCGTGGCCGTTGGCCCCTCGCACAGGGCCATGATAACGGCGCAGGAATAGGTGTAGTTGCCGCCGCTGTCGCCCGACTTGCCGCCGCCGCTCGATGCCTCGCGGGACTGGAAATTCCCGTACCACACCAGGTTGGGGGCCAGGCGCCGGGTGCCCCACAGGATGGGCTTGGGCACGCCGGCGGAGCTGGTCTGAACCTGCAGGCTATAGAAGCGGTTGCTTTTCGCGGCGCTGCCGCCGCCCCCGAAGATGTCGGCCATCAGGCACCTGCCCAGATCGTCGGGATGTAGAACCGCAGATCACGCCCCAGGAACGGCGGATGGCGCACGTCGCCGGTGGTGCACACCAGGTCGCGCGCGAAGGCATGCACCAGCGCGTGCCGGCCGGTCATCACGGCCCCGTGGCTAAAGCACCGCCCCAGATGCATCAGCACGATGTCTCCCGCCTGGGGCGCCTGCTGGGCTGGGTCGATGCGCGTGCAGAACTGCTCCACCCACGCCACGTAGCGCTCTTCGGAGCGGTGCAGATGCCAGTCGGGCGGATAGGGGCGCGGGTCGAAGGCCGGAATGACGCCGGTGTCCACGAACACGCGGACCAGCAGCATGGAGCAATCGACGCCGGCCCCTTTGACGTCAGCCAACTGGTGATAGGGTGTGCGCACCCAGGTCAGCGCCTCGGCCGCCACGGCCGCCCGTTGTTCGGCCACGGTCATCATGCGCTGGTCTCCGCGGGCGGGATGAACTCGAAGCCCTGGTACCTGTCGGCATTGTCGAACCGGCTGGCGCAGACGTCCCGGGTGTGGGTGCAGCCATAGGTGATGGTGAACGGGTCGCCAACGCCCGGCGCCTGCTGCAGGCCGTAGTGCAGGATGATGCTGCCATCCGAGGCGGCCTTGATGCCCCGGCTGGTGCCGGCGTTGACGCCGCCGGTGAAGGTGACGCTGCCGTCCGCGAAGGCGTCAGGGTCGGCGGTGATGGCCTGCCCCGTCATGGCGGAGAGGAAGACGGCCGGCACCAGCACCTCATTGGTGCTGCCGGCGGCGCAAGCATTCGACCAGGTGAACGACGCCCGGTTGACGCCGCAGGCCGGCCCGAACAGGACGTTCAGGCAGGGCACCTGGTACAAATTGAATGGGTACTGGACGTTGAAACCGACGTTGGCCCCCTTCACGGTCAGCTCGACCTTGCTGGCGGAGGGCGATACCTGGCCCACCGGGCCGGACCAGTCGCGGATGATGCCGAAGGGCAGCACGCCCGGCGCCGTCATCGGCGCCCAGTCGATGGTGAGGAAGGCGCCGGTAAGGCCGCCATTTTCCGCCCAGGCGCCCAGGGTCAGGCCGTCGACCAGGTCGGTGGCCCGGTAGAAGATGTCGAGGGTCAGCTCCGGAACCTCGAACTGGATGCTGGTGGTGATGCCACCACGCTGCAGGCGCGGGCCGCCGGCCTTCCAGGTCACGCCGCCATAGGTGATGTCATCGGAAAAGTCGGTCCAGCGCAGCACGCTGCCGGCCGGCAGTCCCGGCGTGGCGCGCGAGGGCGCCAGGTAGATGCTGTACAGCTCCGCCTCGAACATCGCGGAGGTACTGGCCAGCCAATCGATCAGGGCGGTGTCGCTGCTCTTCACGTCGGATCCTCGAATAGGCTGATGAGGGAGACGGTCTTGGCCTCCCACAGCTGGGCGGCGAACTTCGACAGCTCCAGCTGATCGTCTTTGAAGCGGCAGACGTAGCCATAGGTGAAGTCGGCGCTGACCACGGCGCCGGTGGCCGGCGCGCTGTTCAGGGTCACGCTATTTCCGGCATAGCTGTAGGCGGTGGGGGCGCCGTTGACGTAGACGCCGGACATGCCGGTGATGTAGCCCACCACCTCGACCGAGCCGCCGGCCGCGCGCATGGCGTTCCAGCTGCGGCTGCTGCCATCGCCCACGCCGATGGCCTGCCCGACGACGGTGTTATCGTCCGGATCCACGAAGACAAAGTTGCCGAAGGCGCCCTTGCGCTGGTTGTAAAAGCCCAGCAGCGTGGCCAGCTCATTGGCCGCCGCCGTGTCGCGCAGGAACTCATAGACCAGCGTGAACTGGTAGCGGGGCCGCGCCTGCTGGGCGATGCGGACCTCATGGCCCGTGATCGCCGTCTGGATGTTCGTGTTCCAGGTCGGCGTCTTGGTGACGCCGAAGGCGATGCCGGGCAGCGTGGGATAGTAAGCGACCATCTCAGCGCTTCCCGTTCCGGTGGGCCGCCTTCATCGCATCCGCGACATGGTGCTTGTTGGCGGCGAAGAAGCGGGCGACCGACTGACTGTCGATGGCGTGAACGTGCACATGGGTGTCGCCCATCGGGGGGGCACTGGCGGCGAAGCCGGCGCTATCGGCCTTGTTGCCGTTGGCGGTGTAGTCGTTGGCCGGCGGGTTGCGCCAGGTGGCCACGGCGGCGCGCAACGGCGTAGCGATGCTGGCAGGCAGCACCATCTCATTCTTGTGCAGCTCGGCCAGGGCGCCGTCATAGGGCACCCGTTCCCAGCCGCCGGCCGCCGACGCCAGGCCGCCACCCACCGCCAGCATCGAGTTGAACGCCTGCACGGCGCCCACGGCCTCGGCCGCCATGGCCGCCGCCAGCGGCGGAACGCCCGCATACTGGGCGTAGGCGTTCGCCCCGGCCACGGCGGCGGCGATCTGGATTTCCCCCGCCGCCTTGGTGGTCTGCATCAGGCCCTCGGCCTTGTCAGCCGCGGTGCGCTCAATCACGCCGGCATCGGTGGCGGCCGTCTTGCCCGTCTCCAGCCCCAGCCAGCCGGCGATCATGGTGCCCAGGCGCCCCAGGAAGCCGCCGCTCTCAGCAGCGGTCGCGCTGGTGCGTGCGGCGGCGCCGGTGGTAGTGGCGGCGGTGCGGGTGGCTTCACCCGCCGTGGCCGCCGTCGTCTTGGCACGGTCGGCCAGCAACCAGGCTGCCAGGCCGCCCTGGGCACTCCGGTTGTCGTTGGCCACCCCCAATGCGTTGACCAGCGCCTTATGCTCCAGCCATTTGCTGGCGCTGGTGATCTCCTCCAGCAGGATGGACTGCCCCATCTTGCCGAAGGCCTGCTGCACCGTTTGGGTGCCCTGGACGACACCGGACAGGCTGGTATCCCAGGCGCGGGTGATGGGCGCCAGGGCGCTTTCCCAGGCGCGCAGGCTGGCCTGAGCGGCCTTGGTGTTCGCCTGTTCGGTTTGCGCGGCCAGTTTCTCCATCGTGGCGCTGTGCTGGGCCGCCAGCACCTCGATCTTGCCGTTGGCCTGCGTCCACGCCAGCGTTCCCTGATCCAGGCTATCCCGCTGCTGGGTCAGCGCCTGCAGGTTCAGCTCATATTCGGCGGCGGCCAGGTCTTTGAGCGCCTGCAGCTTCTGCTGTTCGGTGATCCGGCCGGCGGCCACCTCGCCGTCCAGACGCTCCCGTTCCGCTGTCAGCTTGGCCTGGCTGACACGCAGCTGGGTCGCGGCCTCTTCCCGCTGAATTGCCTCCCGCTCCTTCTTGCCTTCACGCTCGGCCGTGGTCAGGGCGTCCTGCGCCGTCTTCGCCTCGGCCGACAGGGCACCGAAATGCGCCTGGGCATAGGTCAGCTCTTCCCGCAGCAGGGCAATCCGCTCGGCACTCCCGGCTCGGGCCGCCGTCGCCTGTTCCTGAAGGCTGCGCAGCTCTTCCTTGGCCTGTTCATTGGCCAACTGCGCCTTGGCGACGTTGATTTCCCGCTCGACGCCCAGCCGGGCATCAGCCGTCAACTTGCCGCTGGCCAGCAGCTGCTGGTCGGCGGCGATCTGCGCCTGCAGCTGCTGCGCGCGGGTCTGCGTGCCCGCGGCGCTCTCGGCCGCCAACTGGTCGCGGACGGCGGTGATGGCGTCGGCGCTTTCCTGCTGGCGCAGCTGGCCCATAGTTCGAGCGCGTTCGGCAGCGATCTGCAGCTTACGCTCCGATGTCAGCTGGTCGCTGGCCAACAACCGATCATCCAGGGCGATCTGGTCGCGCAGCTCATCCGCCCGGCCCTGGGTGCCCGTGGCGGCTCGTGCCGCGACCTTCTCGCGCTCGGCCGCTTCGAACGTGGTGATGGACTGACGGACTTGGTCCGCCTCGACCGCCGCCAAGGCGCGGCGCGCTTCACGCTGGGCGGCGGAGCCGTCCACCGTCAGGCTGATGACGCGTTGCCACTTTTCCGCCTCAACGGCCAGCAGCTCATCCTTGGACGCGGTCCAAGTCGCCTTCAACTGCGCCAGTTCAGTGGTCGTTTCCTTGACCAACTGGCTGTCGTTGAAACGGCGATCCTGGTCTTTCTGGTTGTTGCCCGTGGTGGCGGTGGGCGCATTCTGCTCGGGACCAACGGGGAGGTTTTCGCCCATGGTCTGATAGACGGAGCCCACCTCCTTCGCCTGCGCGGCGACACCGCGCAACGCCTCGGCTTCGGCGCCGAAGCGACGCCGCATGGCTGCGCTGAAAATCTCCTGCTGATCGGCCCGGGTGCGAGCGCTTTCCAGCGCCTCGATTTCATCGGCGCTCAGGATCTGCAACTGCTTGTTCAGCGTCTCAATAGCCGGCGCGCCATCGCGCCAGGCGGCGGCGACCTCTCGCCCCAAGTCATCGATCTTCAGGCCAGAGAGGTGGGAGGCGGCGGCGGTCAGGTCCCCCAGCTCACGGATCGTCTCCCGCGACGCGCCCGCCAAGCCCACGTCCAACGCGTTGGCCAGGGCGTTGGCGCTGTCCTTGCTCAGCCCCAGCCCATCCTGCAGATCCTTGAGGCGTTCCTTGATGACGCCCGGCGTGAATTCTTGACCCCGCCCGATGGCCGCCATGTGGCCGGACAACGCAACCACCTGGTCATCCATGTGCTGCAGTTTGTCCACGGCTTCATAGGCGGCATAGCCCAGGGCAGCGACCGCGCCGGCCGCCCCCATGGTCGATAGGGACAGGCCGCCCATGCGCTCGGCCATCACCATCAGCGACCCAGGCACCCGGGCGAAGTTGCCGGTGGCCATCTCATGGGCCAGCACCACCAGCTCGCGTCGCGCGCCCACGGTGGACAATGACAGCTGCTCGGTGCCATGGGACGCCTCAAGCGCCGCCTCTTCGATGCCCTTGAACGCCCGCGTCGCCTCGTTGCTGCTGATCTGCCCGGCTTCAAGCGCGTCGCTGACGGCCTGGAACTGGTCCTGGGCGACGCGAAGGGTGCGCTGCGATCCGTCGACCTGCTCGACATAGCGCTGCGTCTCAACCGACATGGAGCGCGCGGCCGGCGCCCCGGCGTTCAGCGTGTTGTAGAGGCTCTTCAAGGCCGCCTCAGCGCGCGCCGACGCCACCTGAACGGTGCTGGCGTCGGCGTCGAGCCGTATGGATACGACCTGGTCGGTCATAACGGGCCTCTATCTGATGGTGCCGTCACCAAATGCCGCCATCAGGTCGGCCAGGGAGGCTTCTTTGGCCGCCTGTTCCTTGCCGAAACCGAAGTAACAGGCGATCAACTGGGGAACGGGCGGGTAAACCTTCCAGCGCTCAACCAGCGCCAGATAGCGGGGGACGGTGAGCGTGAGGACGTCCCGGTATGTCCACCCCGTGTTGATCACGAGTTGGGCCAGGAATTCCTCCCAGCTCAGGCGGACGCCGCCGCCGTCCCCTTCGGAGGCTCCCCCAGGCGGAGAATTCCCGATGCCACGCCGATAATCCCAACCGCTTCCACGATCTGAACGACGGTGGCGCGCATGTGTCCGACACGCTCATAGGCCAGCTCGGCCACCTTTTGCGGTGCCAGGCCGTCGTTGATCTCCGTCGCGCAAATGTCCTGTTCCAACGCGATGGCGATCAGGCGTCGTGCTGCCGGCAAGCCTTCCGGCAAAGGCTTCATGGCCTGGTCGATTACCTCCAGCGCCCGGCCAAGTTGACCGAAGTCCATCAGTCCGACCTGGTGCTTTTCATTGTCCAGTATGATGTGCCAGGCGCCTTGAGGCGTCCCGCTCGCGGCGTCGGTCATGGCCTTACCCCTGGGTGCTGATCTTACCGACGGTGCCCGAGGCATCGGCGTAAGCCATGAAGTCCATTTCAGGCTGCATGAAGTCGCCCTGCTTGGTCGCCAGCTGCAGCTTGCTGGACGTGCAGGCGTTCAGGCTGAGTGTCAGGGTCTGGCCGGCAAACGGCGTGGTCAGCACCATTGAGAAGGTCGGCGCCACGCCCTGCAGCTGGTTGCTGATGGTGGTCACGGTACCGCCGGTGGCGCTGGTGTAGCTGTAGCTGATCAGCAGGCCCGCGCCGGTGTCGGCCGCAGCGAAGGTGTAGACGCCGGCCGCGACCGCGTACTGGCCGGTCGTCGGCGCGCTGGCGACACGCACCAGCGGGACGCCGGTGGCGGCGAACACAACGCCCTGGTCGGCCTGGAAGGTGGTGCTGTTGGCCACGGTGACGGTCCAGGGGGTGGAAGCCGGCACGGCCGCCACCTCGTTCAAGGCCACCAGCTGCTGGCCAGTGGTCGAGGTGCCACTGAAGAACAGGCTGTTGAACACGGAACCCTGGATGCGCCCAGCCTTGGCCTTGCCCTGGATCTTGGCCTGCCCGCGGGCGACCACTTCCGGGAACTGGTTCTGGCCATACAGCTCCTTCAGCGTGAAGTCGATATCCACCGACACGGACTGCAGGGTGCCAAACTGGACGGGCGTGGCGTTCGCCACCCCAACCGGGGTGCCGAACAGGGAGCCGGCGCCGAACGAATACTGGGGCATGAATTAGGTCTCCGAGCTGGGGGCAACGATGCGGTCCCGAAGGGCCGGCAGGACGGTGATCAGGTGGTTGTAGGCCTCGGTGGCCCGCGCGATGGGGCTGTTGTGGATGTCGGCCGCCAACCACGCCGCGATGGCGGCGTCTACGCGGACTTCCAGCGGAACCGTTGGTTCCGAGGCCACGTCCGGCGAAGGCGTGTCGGCCGGGGCCGGGGAAGCCGGGGCGCCCGTACCCGCCAGGGGAACGGTGTCGGGCGACGTCGCGATGTTGGGGGTGTCATCCATAGCGAGCCTTTCAGGGGACGAGCATCTTGACGGGGACGATGGCGGCGGCGCGGCGCGTCAGGACGCCGTCGTAAACTTCGACAGTGCCTTCGATCCGCGCGTACTGGACCAAGCCACCCAGGGTCTGATCGGCGTAGGCGCCGGTGGGTTTCAGGACATCCATCACGGCGCCCAGCAGGCCGTTGACCCGCTGACCAGCCGACAGCGTGTCGTCGGCCGCCGCGTAGAGGTAGATCTTGGCGGAGGGCCGCGCGGTCGCGGGCACGCCTTGCATCTGGTACTGGTAGACCTGATGGTCCACGGCCAGGAACAGGGCCGGCAACTTGTCCGCCGGCACTTGCTCGAACAGCTGCACGTCGCGTGACGCGGTCACCACTTGGCCAGCGGCCGGCATTTCACCGTCCGGGGCCTTCAGCGCCTCCAGAAGGGCGAAAAGGGCGGCATAAGGGGCGTCCAGATCACTCATTGGAACACCGCCTGGGCGTCGGCGCGCACCCCCTCCTCCAAGCGCTTCAGGATGCCCGGAGTTTCGCGCTCGAAGGTTAGACCGAACGGCCGGAAGGCCGGCGTTCCGGGGTGCTGCACCTTCTTCCGGAAGATCAGGTCTCCACCCACCATGAACGCCAGGGCCTTGGCGTGCTTGGCGCGGATTTCGTGGGCCGCTGTGCCTTCTTCCAGATACTTGGCGTACTCCACGTCGGTACCAACGTAGTTGATGACGCGGTCGCCGGCCACCTCGGTGTCGATATGGACGCTGTTGCGCAGGCGCTTGGTCCGCGCCTTCACGATGCCGCCGTTCAGCGCATCGTTCTTCAGCACATTCTGCAGCCGCACGGCCTCGCCATAGACGCGCCGCTGGATGGACAGTCGCATGGCGTCGGGAAACTGTTGCACCCGCACGATGACTTGGGGCAGGCCCTCGGAGCCGATCTCGATGAAGTCGCTCATGCTGGCACCACGCGGCGGAACTGGTTGAGGACGGACTTGACCCCATCCGGCATGGCCGCCGTCAGGTAGGCCGTGGTTTCCCCGGCACCAGAGAGACTGGCCAGTGCGATGTGATCCGACGACTTGTAGACGTAGGCGACGTACTCGGTGGCGGCCTGAACCAGGCTCGGCCGCAAGGCTGCCCAACCGGCGGAATAGCTGATGACCACGTTGCCCAGGCCGGGCAGGAAGACGTAGCCGTTCAGGATCACGCGGTTGTCGGCCCAGTAGAAACCGGGCTGCGTTACCGATCCCGCCGGCAATGCCCGGCCGTTCACCACCACCGATGCGACGGTCACGATGGGCCCATAGCGCAGCGCCATCTGCCGGCCGCCATTTCCATCACGCGGCTCGACATAGTCCGCCTGCAGGAAACCCTTTTCGCGGTTGCAGTAGGCGTCGATGACGTCGCTGCAATTGGTGATCAGGGTGGACAGCAGGGCGTCATAGGTCGGCGCCGTCGACTTCAAGTAGGCCTTGACCGCCGCCAGGGTGGTGTAGTCCGGCATGGTCAGCTCGCCGGGGTGCCGTCGCCGGCTGGCTGCTTGTCGCCATCCGGCCCGACGTCGTCGGCGCTGTCGCCATCCGGCGGCGCGAAACCGTGGCTCGCCAGTTCGGCCATGATGGCCGCATGCCGGTCATTCGGCACCGAGATGTTGCCAGCGGCATTGGCCTTGTATTCCTGGCCGCCCCACGAAATCGACGTGACGCCCTTGGGCGCCTTGATCTTGGCCATTCGAACCTGCCTCCAGATGCGGGCCGGGTACGGGGACCCGGCCGCCACCTTGTTGCGCCGCCGGCCTTAGCCGTTGGCGATGTTGGTGATGACGCCGAAGGCGGGGGGGAAGTAGTTCTGCAGCACGCCGTCGCAGTAGACGCCGTACTCATACCGCCGGGTGCGCAGGGGCCATTCCAGCTGGTAGTAGTCCCGCCGCATGCGCATCTGCGTCACGTTGTTGACGTTGGCCAGGGGATAGGGCAGCCGCGTGGTGCGGAACAGGATGGTGCCCGCCGGCATGTTGGGGTGCAGCTTGATGTCCAGCGTCTGGCCGCCCGTCATGCTGTAGCGGTTCAGGTAGGTGCGGACCATGACGCCGCCACCCAGCATGCTCTGGTCGGTATTGAAGACGAAGCGCTGGGCGGCGTTGCTGTTGCCCGACAAAATCTTGGTGCTGATGTTCAGCGCTTCCTGGCTGCTGACCCAGATTTCCTGGGGCGACAGGCGGTAATTGTCCCAGAACGCCTTCAGCGCCGCCTCGATCTCCACGACACCCCCGGCGCCATCGGCGGTCAGGGGAGTGCCGGCGCCGGCCGAGCCCGTGGGCATGACCTTGACGTAGGCGCTGGAGCCGCTCTTGAACGCTTGGTACAGCAGCCCGTCGAACGACAGGCTGTTCTGGCTGTTGTCCTGGTAGGAGCCGGAAACCTTCAGCGAAGCGGCGGTCTGGCTACCGGCGGCGGCGGCGGTGATGACGACGCTGTTGATGGTGGTGATGGCGCCCAGCACCTCGGCGCCGGACGCCCCCCAAAACCAGGCATAGGCCACGGCGCCGTTCATCGGGGCGACGGTCGCGGCCACGCTGCCGGTGGTGCCGGTGGTGGTCGCGGTGGCCGCCGTGGACGGCGCGGCCGAACCGCCGCCGAACTGATCGCTGGAGCCGTCCGCGTTGGTGCGGGTCAGCTGGCCCTGGATGCCGCTGGCGACGGAGCCGTTCAGATAGCCTTCCAGCGTCAAGCCGACGGCGATCACGGACCAGGTCGCCGCTGCCAGGCTGCCGCCGGTGGTGGACCCCGACAACGTCGGCGTGGGCGTCGTGCCCAGAGCGACGCCGGAGTTACCGCCCAGGATCATCTGCTCTTCCTGGATCATCAGGCTTTGCAGCAGCGCCTGGACGGCCAGGGCGCGGGCGTCATCGAACCCTTCGGCGGCGTAGTCCGCCTCGAAATCCACGGTCGACTCCAGGCCGAGGCCCCGATAGACGGCATTATAATCCTGGGTGCGGACGGCGATGACGCCACCCCGGTTGCCGCCGGACACCCCGGCGCGCACATTGGTGGTGTTGACACCGGTGATGGCCTTCCAGTTGGCCTGGATGCCGCCCTTGCCGGAAACGCGGGGGATGCTGTTGCGCAACGGCGTCAGCACCGGATAGAGCAGCTTGGCGCCAGGCTCCAGATCATAGGCGGTGATACCGGTGGTGGGGCTGCCCGACTGGCTGAACGTGGCCTTGGCCAGCTCCGCCTGCGGGTTCGTCTGCGCGGCCTTGATCAGGGCCAGCGTCTGGGCGGTGATATCGCTCATGGTTTCTCCGAAAGGTCAGGCCTGGGATCAGGCGCGGTTGGCGGCGGCGAATGCCGCGATCTTCATCAGGGCGGCGCTCTTTTCCGGGCCCGGGGCCATCGCCTTGACCTTGGCCAGGCGCTCATCGAACGTGCCGCTTTCGACATCCGCCGCGGTGGTCGGACCGACGCCCCCGGCGTCCACCGACTTTTCCATGGTGCGAAGATGCGGGCCGGGCGCGACCTGGCCTTCCAGTTCCTTGACGCGCTTGGCCAGCGTGTCGCGCTCCCCGGTGACCTTGGCCAGGATATCCTGGGCGCCAGTCAGTTCGCCCCGCACCTTGGCCAGGTCGCCGGCCGCCTTGGCCAGCTCGCCCTCCAGGGTGGTCACGCGGCCCTGCATCTTGGCCAGCTCGCCGTTCTCGAACGGCATGGCCACCTCATCACCGGCCATCTTCACGAAGGTGAAGGTGGCGGTGGGGATGCAGGGCAGGTCGACCAGGGAGATTTCGGTGGGGTTGGCGGTATAGCGCTTGTGGGCGCCGTCCTGCCATTTGCGGACATAGCCGCCGCCGGGGCTGAAGCCGGTGTAGACGCCACGCTGCGCCTTGGCCCATTCGGCGTCATCCACGACATCGCAGACGAACTCGATGGCCTTGGCCGCATCATCGAAATGGATGGCCGATAGCAGGCCGGCGGCGACGCGGCCGTGCATGGCCCGCACGTTGCCCAGGTTCTTGCCGTCGCTGGCCTTGGCCAGGGCACCGGACCAGGCCTCGAACAGCGGCTTGGAACTGTCGTAGTCGAAGACCTCGCCGTCGCGGTCCGGCGTTTCATCAATGCGGCCGATCAGCTGCCGCTTGGCCTCAAAGGCCTTGGAAAGGGGAATGAACATGCGGGCGTCCTCGTCTGGATGACGAAGGACAGCCTATGGATGGCGGCATACCCGGTTAATGATGAACTATTTCAGGGGGGAGGCGCCTTGGAACGGGGCGGCCGTCCGGATGGTGGCACCGGTTGATCGCCTACGCAACCACCCCCGTTTTTCAGGCCGCTGGAAGGGGGAGGCCGATTTAGGGCCTTCCCACCCCAGCCAAATGACGGGACCCCGCTCAGTGACCGCCTCTTAGGGCTCTTATCCGCCTCTTAAAGACATAGGTCGGGTCGCCATCACCCGGATCACCTCAGAATGGAGTGTCCCCGCTCCGTCGCCACCCTTTCTGAATGGAGGTGTCGTCAGGCGGCACGGCCTCCAGGTCGCAATCGCAATGTGGGTGCGCGGTCGGGGCGACATCACCGGACGGGAACGGTTCATCCAGATCCAGGGGGCCAGCCTCGGCATTGGCCAGGCACGCCGGACAGTGCACCTCATTCGGCCCCAGGACCCATCCCTTGCGCAAGCCGGCGCCCATCGCCTCATTCGCCGCGCGCCAGCCGATCAGGTTGCCCATGTGATCAGCATCGGACAGTTCCGTCTTGGCGATCAGCCGGGCGCGGGCTGGCGAAAACGCGTAGTCCTCGATGATGGCCCGCTTCAGTCGCTCGACGCTCCACCCCTCTTGCTCCGCCTGGACGATCTTGCGACGCAGGGCGTCGCGGGTGGTGTTGCTAAGCCCTGTCACCAACTCGGCGCCATGCGCTTCCGCCCAGGCCACGCCACGGGCGTTGGCCAGATTGGTGGCGCTCTTCACGGACGATTTAGGGGCGCCGGCAGACCGCGCGCCGCTGCTGAGCGACACGCCGGTGATCGCCTGGTCGGCGCCATCCGTCGTCAGCGTTTTCAGCACCGTCACCATCTGGGCAACGGCGTTGCGCCAGGCAGCGATATCCAGCGCCGCGTCCACCACGCTTTCAATGGCCGCGTCAACCGCCGCTCCTTCGGCGCCGGCCTGCGCGGCGGCACCAGCCTCGGCCGGAACAGTCGGTTCTCCCGGATCGCCGGCAGCCTTGGCCAGCTTGGCCAGCTCGGGCATCGCGGCGGCGGCTCGGTCGGCCGAGGCGCGGCCTTCGTCGGCCAGGAACGCCACCAGCTGGTGGGTCAGCTGCCCCTCGGCGAAATGGCGGATTGGACGCTCGTGATTGATGGTCAACCGGCTACCGGCCGCCTTGGCCAGCGGGGCGCGGGCGCCCTTACCATTCTGGTTGCCGCCACCTTGGTTGGGCTTCTCTTCGGTGGTCAGCTTCTGGCCCGTGCCGTCGCCGCCGCCCAGATCGCCCAGCTGTGGATCATCCGCCTGCTGCAGCGGCGTGGGTACCGGCGGCGGCTCCAGCACGTCTTCCAGCCGAACGGCGCCACTACCGGTCATCAGCAGAGGGGTGTTGCCGTCAGGGCGGGCTTCCAATCCCTGGCCCGCGCGCACCTCGTTGATGACCTTCACGCCTGTTTCAAGGTGGATTTTGTCGACCTGCGCCTGCACCAGCGGGTCGACGTCGTGCCGCCGCTCCCATGCGAACTCCAGGTCGGCGCAGCCCGCCATGGCCAGTACTTCGTCCATGGCCTCCTTCGCCCATTGCTGGGTGGGCTCCAGGCCCTCATCGTCCTGGTCCTTGGCGGTGCCGGCCGACGCCCTGTTCATCTCTTTGACGGCCCACTGCGGCGTGGCGTCATAGGCATAGCTGCACAGCCGCGCCAGCCATTCGTCCATTTCGTCTTTCAGGGCGGCTTCCTTGGTCTGGACGAAGCTCTTGCCCATGGCGGACGGCACGAAGCGCACGCGGCGTCGCGCGCCGGTCTGGCCGCTCAACAGCGTGTCGAAATAGTCCTGGAATTCCTTGATCTGGTCAGGCCTCCAGGTATCCGGCACGCCGGAAATGGCGTCCGGGACGGTGCCCTCGGTATAGAATTCCAGCTTATGCAACTGCCGCCGCAGCGCCAGGTTCACCGTCGTGATGATCCACTCGACCGGGCTATAGCCATAGACCTTGTAGGGGCGGATGTTGCCCGGCAGGTACAGCAGTTCGTCCGCCCGGTAGTTGACGGCCGGCAGGCCCTTCAGCACCTGCTGATAGGCGGGATTGGGCGCCCGGGGGCGGCGCCCCTTTTCGTCCAGGATTGGCTTGATGGTGGCACCGTCCACCAGCTCAAGCGCCAACAGATCGCCGCCCAAGGTGCGCGACGGCCAGATGGTCGCGGCATCGATCACCAGGTGATCGTCCAGAAGCCCCTTCAGCCAGACGCTCCAACTGTGCACGCCGTCGGGGCGCCGCAGCATCGTGATCATCTTTTCGATGCGCGGATCATCGGCCCGGCCCGTGGTGGACCGGGGTTTGATGGACCACTGGCACCGGGCCATCTTCTTCTTCCGGTTCTCGATCACCAGCCGCAGGACGTCGTAATTCTCGGCCAGGGCCCGCATCTGGGCAAAGCTCACCTGCTCCAGCACCCGAGGCTGGGTATTCAGGTTAAAGCCCGACTGGAAATCGAACTGCCGCCCGCGCACGCTGGGGGGCGCCACCGGCGGCAGCGGCTGCAGCGGCCCGAACCAATCCTGGGGCCGTTGTCCCGTCACCGCATAGCGCAGGCCTTGCGCCACCCGGGCCACAATGCCCGGTTCGATCTGCCGGCCACCCTCACGCGCCATGATGCTCTCCCGCCGCCTTCGCGGCCTCTTCATGCTGTTTCCTCAGCGCCTCGGCCTGACGCCGGTAATGCTCAAGGATCGAGGGCGTCACCTTTTCCCGGCCGGCCTCATGGGCCAGCAACCCGGCCACGGCGCTGTCACCGTGACGGGGCATGCCGTCACTGCCCTTGTCCCTGCCGTCATCCATCGTCGGGCGCCCCTTGTTCAGCACCACGCGGCGATGGTCCGCCAGGATGTCCTCAGACATCGGCACGATGATGGACTTGTCCTCATAGGCGGCGCGGTACGGCGGGAACGCTTGGGCGTAGAATTCCGGCGTGGCCTTGACGCAGGTGACCTTGTTCAATCCATATTTCTGCTGGGCTTCCTCCGCCAGCTGCTGGCCGTTGCCGCGGGCGTCGAACATGCCGTGCCAGAACAGGGGCAGGTTGTCGTACAGCCAATAGACGATGGCGCGCTGGCAATCGAACGGCATGGTCCGCAGTTCGATCACAACCACGGTCCGCCATTTGCCGGGGCCGATCTCCCGCAGGATCCAGATAACAGACAGGTCGCCGTCACGGCCGAAGTCCATGCCAAGCGTGACCCGCCCACCATCGGGGATGTTGTCGATCACCGGCTGGATCTGATCCTTAATCCACGCCTCGATGATCGCGATGCGGTTCTCATCGAGGAAGAAAGTGGGCGGTTTTGCCAACTGGCGCACTGGAACGGTGGCATCCCAGCATGCTTCGAAATGGGCGCGGGTGAAATAGGCGCCACCGCCTTTGGTCGGGATGCAGTCCAGCTCTTCCTGGGCGTGGCTTTGGTCCGGATATCCGGCATAGGTGTCCGCGCGGTACTGCTCTTCCTTTTCCTTCGACCAGGTCCAGCCGTTGATCAGGCATACTCGCTTATAGAAGCCATCGCGCAAGGCATCATCGAAGGTGGTCTTATGGTGCGACCACGGCAGCTTTTTCGCGGCGGCCAGCTTGCAATAGCCGTTGAACTCGCTGTCTTCCTTGTTATGGGTGGACACGATGCTGACCCGGCCACCCCACATCAGGAAGGCCATGGCGCCCTTGACCACCTCGCCCAGCCGTTCATGGAAAGCGGCTTCGTCAATGCGGGCATGGCCTTGGCGGCCACGCCAGTTGTGGGGATTGCTCGATAGGCTCTCGATCTTGTAGCCGCTGGCCAGCCTGATGGAGTAGCGGACGATGTCCCGCCGCTCGTTGTCGATCAGCACCACCTGGCGCGACACGCTGATTGGGCTGGGCGTGAACGCCGTGGTGTTCAGCGCGTTTTCGAAGGCGCGGGCGAAGAAGGCGCAGTCGCCGATATACTCGGCCGCCATTTCCTTGTTGTAGCCCATGTAGAACTGGTCCATGCCCTTCTGGGCGCCAGCTTCCAACACGCCTTCGCAGGCGAGGCCGCCCCAGGTCCAGCCCACGCGGCGGCATTTCTCGCCAATGCGCACCGGCGTCAGGTCTGCGATCCACCGCGACTGATAGCCCAGCAACACCTCAGGGATCTGCGCGGTGGGCATCTTGGTGCCCTCGCGCGTGGCCTGGATTTCCTCGACCAAGTCAAGCAATTGCCGCTGTTCTTCCGGCTCCAGCGGCTCCTCATAGGTGACGATCTCCGTCATCACCGAGCCTCGGTCGGCAGCTTCACGCCCAGGATTTTCGCGCGGATGAAGTCGACCTGATCATCGGTCATGCCGCGATTGGTGGCCTCGCTGGCGGCACTCTCCGCCTGCTCCTTGGCGATGCGCGCCACTTCCTCGGCGTGGGCCTTGCGCGACTTCAGATCGAAATCCTGGTCATATCGCGTGGCGGCGCTCATGTCCTTCAGCGCCTTGGCGAGTAGCATGAACCCCTCGGCGTCGAACGCGTCCTCGTCACCGCCGGCCGTCACGCGGCGCATGAGTGTTTCGCCCACCAGGTTGCGCAGCACCTCCACCAGGAAGCGGCCCTGCCGGCCATCTGCGGCGGCCGGGCCCATTTCCCGCACCACCGCCTCGGTGATCTCGCGCGACTGGCGCAGCTTCTCCGCCACCTGGTTGATGCGCTGGGCATGCCGCCCCACGGCGGAGCGGGAGCGCGGATGGCCGGCGTCGGACAGGTAGTCCACGATCTGGTCGATGGTCCACCCACCTTCCCCGATCATAAAGTTGACCTGCGCCAGGACAGCGGGCGGCAGCGCCTTGAGGGTGGACCCCTTGGACATCTTAGCGCTTCCAGCGGCTATGCTGGACACCCGGCACCGGGTCGCCCCGGCCATAGGCGGCGTCCTCGCCACGGGGAACCGTCAGGGTCAGCTTGCGCAGGCTCGTGGCCCCGTCGCCCGTGGTGATGTGCTCTTCCTCCAGGCAGCGCTCCGCCACCAGGTGGTCGATGTCCCGAAGGATGGTACCGCGCCCTTCACGGTCGAAAGCGCGCATCATGGCGTTCATGATCAGGCTCTCCAGCGCGCTTCCGCCGACTTCTTCCATGTAGCGCAGCAGGTATAGACGGCGCCCCGCCACCCAGTCCTGTTGAATACTCACGCTCATCGTTCAATCGCCCTTCAGATGGTGCTTCATCAACAGGTCCAGGGGCCGTTCGATACGCTCCAGAACCTCGCGCAGGCCGTCTATCCCGGCGCTCAGCCCCTTCACGTTGGCCTCGACGCCGGCGATGCGGTCCCGCAGCTCGCCCAGGGCGTCCTGGTCGGGCAGGTGCCTGATCTCGGCCTGTACGGCCGCGCAGGTCGCCTCCACGGCGGCCATGCGTTTTTCGGAGGCCTTCTCGACCGCGCCGACGCGGTCGCCCCAATGCCCCTCCAGCTTGTCCAGCCTTTCCTTGAAGGCCGTGTCGCTGGCGGTGCGCTCCGCCGACAGCCGGTTGAGGTCATCCTTGGTCGCCAGCTTGCCCTTGATGGCCAGGCCGCCGATGATCAGCATTCCGGGCGCCAGGAAAGAGGCCAGGGGCAGCCAGCGGTTCGCTTCGTCCAGCCAGTCCATCACCGCGCCCCTCGGCAGGCCCGGATCTGCGCACGGGCGGTGCCGTAGTCCTGGATCATGATCCGCAGCTTGGATCCTGGCGGCAGGGCCGCCAGCTCATCCGCAGCCGCCGCCATGAAGGGGCGGTCGTACTGCACCAGGGCGGGGCAGCTGTCAGAAACTGCCGTCGCGCAGGCTGCGGTCAACAGCAGCGGGATCATGGCCAGGGGCCACAGCGGCTTGAAGCATGGCATCGGTACTGGCCTCGGTATGGGTGGCGTCGGCGGTCGCCTGGGACTGCGCTCCCCAGCGCTTCCCCAGGAAAAGAAGGAGGCCCATGGCCACCCCGCCCAGGGCGAAAACGCCCAGGGCGATCCAGATCCCCGCGCCCATGATCAGGCCGGGGCGCCGGCCGGGGCCGGCGTGGTCGCAGAGCCGGCCGTCACGTCGTTCTGCGGGGACACCTTGGCAGCCACCAGCTGGGCGACGACCTGCTTGAGTTCGTCCTTGAAGAAGGCGGCGAAATCGGGCCCCACCCCCTCAATGGCCATTGTCTTGATTTCCGGCGCGGGCGCCGGGCTCTCCACCGTCTGGATGGGCGGCAGGTCCAGGCCCAGCATGCCCAGCACGCGACTTTCGATATCCGCCTTGGTCAGCCCCAGGTGGGCGGCGGAGCTGGGCACCATCTCCATGACCAGCTGGGCGGTGGAGGCCGCCAGGGCGTTGTGCACGTCCACCGTCGTCTTGCCCTGCAGGGCCTCGTCCAGGCGGGACCGGGCAAGGCCCAGCGCGGCGGAGATGGCGCTGTCCAGCCAGGCGAAGTGCTTGTCATCCTGTTTCATCCCCAGCCAGCCCTCGGCCAGCGTCATGGCGCGGTGGGCCAGCCAGATCGCGACGGGCGTCACCACGCCGAAGATGACGTCCATGATGCCGGAAACCCAGGCGGCGAAGTCCACGCTGGTGCTGGGCGCGGTGACGATGGCAGCCGGGGCCGTGGCCACGGCATCGGCCGCGATAGCGGCGACCGTGTAGAAGGGGCTGATGGTCAGCAGGCACAAAACGGCCATGCCGGCCATGCGGCGGGCGATGCGCGTCATAACGGGGCTCCGATGTGGGTGAGGTAGTTGCGTTGGAACTCCTCCGGCGTACCGGCCCCCTTGGGGGTGTTGTAGAAGTCCTTCCAGTAGCGGGACAGTGCGACCAGGTCGTCGGCCTCCGGCAACGGCCGGGGCGCCCGCCAATACAGCAGGCGGCAGACGGCGGCGGCATAGCGCAGGTTCCAGGCCAGCTGGTCGACGCGGTCACCCGGCGCCGCCAGGGCGGCCAGCCCTGTGGCCAGCTTGGGCTGAGACACCAGCGTGCTGGTCAGCAGATCATCATGGGTCGCGGGCTCGATCTGCCAGAACCCCAGCGCCGGGCCGGTCGGATACTGCGCCAGGTAACGGCAGGCGCTTTCCTGCGCGGCCGTGCCAAGCACCAGATTGATGGCCGCCGCGCTATCCAGCCCCAGCGAGGCCAGGGCGGCCTGAACCACGCGCACGCGCAGCTGCTGAAAGATGGGGTCGGCCACGGTCCACCTGGGGGTCACGAGAGGGTCTTAAGAGACCTCAAAGTGCCCATTGGCGGCGGCCGGGTGGCGGCTGAAATTTTTCAGGGGGGAAGGCGCGACCTGGTCGGCGCCGGGGTGCAGCCTGTCAGACCTTGCCCAACAGCGCAAGAAGCGGGGGGGCTTCGGGGTCAGGATCAGGCTCGGCCAGGATGTAGTAAATGGCGCGCTCGGTATAGCCCATGACCCGCGCGATCTGGGCCACGGACATGCCTTGCCGCCGCAGGTGCCAAACCCTGGCGCGCTTGCCTTGCGTGATCGGGATGGCCAAGTCGGCCCCGCCATATTCGCGCGCGAGCTTCGCCGCGGCGGCGGCCCCCACCACCGCGACCAGGGGGCTGCCCGGGCTGGGCTGCTTCGGGATGTAGAGCGAGCGGCCACCCCAATGGCGCGACAGGTCCATGGCGGCGCGAAAGCCCACCAAGCCGATCAGCTGACCAAAGAGGTCCGTCTGGCTCATCCGCGCCCCCTGGTCGTCATCACCACCTTGCGGTAGTGTCGGCGCTCCATTGCAACCGTGGGGGAGTCGATATTATGCGCAAAGTCATATTGCTGGCCGCCATACTGGCCCTGGGCGGCTGCGTGAGCAGCGGCACCGAAGTGAAGTCCGATCAGTTGGCGACCCTGGAAAAGGGTAAGACCACCTATGCCGAGGCCGTGGCGCGCCTGGGAACGCCGAACAGCGTGACGACGATGGCGGGCGGCAAGAAAATGGTCATGTATATGTTCACCAAGGCCACCCCGAACGCCGCCACGTTCATTCCCGTGGTCGGCCTGTTCGCCGGTGGCGCCCATGGCCAGAGCAGCACCGTCATCATGACCTTCGGCGCCAACGACGTTCTGGAAGAGTACACCGCCAGCACGGGGCAATCCGACGCCCACGTCGGCCTGTGACAGGGTGCGGGGCTGGTCACGCATTGGCCAGCCCCACCCGCTGATGCCACTGCTTCAGCGCCTCGATCAGGCGCCGCTTTTCATCCCCGGTCAGGAAACGCAGGTCGGCCACAGGCTTGCCCAGCTGGCGACTGGCCCAGCCGGCGATGGTGGCCTCGGTCACGCTCTTGACCTGGCTGATCCTGTGCAGCTCCCGCCACATCGCCCGGATCTTCACCGATTGCGGATCATCCGCCACCACGGGCCGGCCGGCGCTGCGCGGCGCCCGCTTCGGCGCGCCCTGGGCGTGCAGCGCGTCGATCACGCGCCCCAGCTGGGGGCCGGTCATCTGGCGCAGGCTGCGCAGGCCCACGGTCGCATGCAGGAAGTCGCGCCACGTCGCGTCATCGTCCAGGCCGGCGACCTGGCGGCGACAGGCCTGTATGGCCTTGATGGCGGCGGCGGTGGTCATGGCCACCCCACCGGCATGGGCCGTTGCTGTTCCCGCGCCCAGTCCAGGTAGCGCAGGTCAGTCTCGGAGACCAGGCCATGCACGACGATGTCCTGGTCATTGACCAGATACGTCCAGGTGTCCCGGCCGCAAGCGTCGCAGGTCAGCACCTTCTCCGCGACGTAGTGATAGCCCTGGATTGGCGCCCCGCACCAGGCGCAGGGCGGCTCAAATAGGGTGTGGAACGGGTCGCCACCATAGCCCTTTACCGGGCGCTGGGGCCCGCGCAGCCTCGGCTCCAGTTCAATGGTCGTCAGCTCTCGGGTCATTTCCCACCCCCGATCAGCTTCATGTCCCGCTGCCCCGCCACGCCCATGTTGACGCTCACGGCGCTGCCGGCCGCGTGACCGGCGGCGCGGGCGCGGGCCGTCTTGGCGCCTTGTGAAGCAGCCTTGATGGGTGCCAGGGTTTTGAGGGTGTAGCGGCTTTCCAGCTCAAGAAGGGCCTTTTCGCCCTGCTCTTGCAGAGTTCCCCAGCCGATGCCGAAGCGCATGTCCAGCAGGCGGCGGCCCAAGCGCTGGACCATCGCGTCGGTGAACGCGCGGACCATCTCGTTGCGCGTGCGGACGGTCCGCTTGCGCCGGTACTCCGGCGTCTTGCGGAAGTCGGCGATGGCGCGCCGAATGGCGCCGGCGCAGACGACGTGGACGTACGCCGCGATCTCCGGGTTGGGTTCCAGCCCGAAATAGACCACGGCCCGGTCACCGTCCCATTCCTGGCGGATGAACGAGGTGCAGCCGCACACCCGGGCGATGCGCGGCCATAGGCTGTCGATCACCGAGCGCCGGCCACCGATGGTCACGGCCGCTTCGGCATATTCGGGCAGCTCCACCTCTTCGTCCGACACGTTATGGTCGGCCATCAGCCGCATGGCCGCCTCGGCCGCCGCTTCGGCCTCCGCCTCGGTGCAGCCGTTGTCGACGGTACGGGCGCGCAGCGCCCTGATCCGGTCCCGGATGGCGCGCAGGTCAGCCATGGCGCACCCCGACAGGTCCGGTGCGATCCAGGGCGCCGGCATTGAACATCTCGACCAGGTCGGCGTTGCTGAAACCCATGTCGGACAGCTCGGCCAGCACGTTGTGCAGGATCGCCTCCGCCATGGCGCGATCCACCGGCTGCTCCTGGCCATTCATGGCGGCGACCAGGTCGCGGCGGGCCCGCACGCGATCACCGGTGGTCAGGGCGCGCTTGCTGCGCAGCTGCACCAGCAGCCGGCCCAGGGCAAGGGTGGCAGGCATGTTCCCTCCTTCAGTTCATCGGAGCGATGAGGGCGGCACATCCACGGAGGTAGTCCGCGCAGCCACGGGCGCCGACCTGGTCGACGCCCAGCTGGGTGCCGACATTGATCAGGCCGACGCTGACGGCCGTGTCTGGCAGGGCGGGAAATTTCTCGCGTATCTGGTCGTAGGCTTGGCGGACCAGGATCATGGCCATGGCGACTTCCCGCTCGGCCTGGGTTTCCGGTTCACGGTGTGGGGGGATGCCCATGATCAGCGCTCCTCATAAGCCGGCGGCAAGGCAGGCGCGGAGGAAGCCGATGGCCGTTTCCGCACAGAGCGCATTGCCGTAACAGCGCAGTCGTCCCACACGGGCGGGAGCCCGATGAGCCAGCGGGAATGAGCCGGGTTCAACTGGACGCCACTTGCCATCCCGGCATTCGATCCAGTCGGCGTCGGCCCAGAAGCCAGATGTCGGGCCTGGTTGTTGAGCTGCCCGAATTGCTTCCCGCCGCCCCGGGTAGCTTCCGCGTTCGCGAAGCGATAATCCCGGGCCGCCGGCGATGCCCAATGGGAGAGTGCCGCCACGTCGATCAGCGTCATCCCCGGGTTCCGGCCCCGCGCCGCCTTGGCCTCGTTCGTCTCCGGGCTGCCCCGCGTCGCATCCGTGGCCGTGGGGGCCGGCCATGGTGCCAGGTGCGCGCTGTCCACTAGGTTCGACCGCCGGCCGCCCGTCCGTACCGCTTGCCCCCCCCCGGAGGCGTCCGACGCCTTCGGCGCCGGCCAGAAGGACAGGTGCGCGATCCCCTTCAGCTGGCTGTTGAGGCGCCCGTTGTCCCGCCGCAGATCCGGGCCGCCATGGGCGTCCGACGCCACCGGGGCCGGCCATGCGGCCAGCGCCGCGGCGCTGGGCAGCCGATCCACCCCCTGGCTCGGGCCGCCCTTCGGGCCGTCCTGGGCGCACGGCGCCGGCCAGGAGAATACGAAACCCCCGCCCGCATTGCGCAGGCGGGGGTTTTGCTTTTTGGGCCCCGGGAGATTGGCCAGGAGGACCCCGGTTCGGTCCTTTGGCATGGCCAAGGCTGGCGGAACCCGACCGCCTTCCCTATGTTCTTCACGCCCACATCGCCAACCGGAGGGTCGTGCATGCACTTGAATTTGCTCGCAGTGGATATCCCCGCGCTGGATACCGTGGACCAGAAGACCCAGGCGTTCCTGGTCAGCCTCAACGCCCTCATTCCCTGGGTCGTGACCAACGGCGTCAACCTTCTGGCGGCCATCCTGATCCTGCTGATCGGCCTGTGGCTGTCGGGCAAGGTCAGCCGCATCGTCACGGCCGTCCTGGGCCGCACCCCGCAGTTCGACGCCATGCTGCGCGGTTTCTTCGCCAGCTTGGCGCGCTACGCTGTGCTGACGCTGACCGTGCTGGCGGTGCTGGCCCAATTCGGCATCCAGACGGCCAGTCTGGTCGCCGTCATTGGTGCCGCCGGCCTGGCCATCGGCCTGGCGCTGCAGGGTACCCTGTCCAGCTTGGCGGCCGGCGTCATGCTGCTGATCTTCCGGCCCTTCAAGATCGGCGACAAGGTGCAGGTCGGTGGTGCCACCGGGACCGTGCGCGACCTTTCGCTGTTCTGGACCGAACTGATCTCCGACGACCAGATCCAGATCATCATCCCCAACAACAGCGTGTGGGGCCAGGCGTTGCGCAACATGAGCGTCCACCCCACCCCGGCCCACGCTGGCGAGCTGCGCTTTCGCATTCCGGAAACCAGCGACCTGGATAGCGTGGCCGAGGCAGTGCGCCGTATCGTGGCCGCCGACCCGCGCATCCAGCCCAATCCCACCGTCCTATTCGACCGCACCGGTGACAGCCGTGCGCTGGATGTGGTGGTGGGCTTCTCCACCGCCGACGACATCGTGGCCGCCGTGAAGAGCGACCTTATCCGCGCCATCCACGCGACGGCGCTGTCCACGGAGCCGCCGGCCGTTCCGCTGTCTTCACCGCCGGCCACCTGACGCCGCCGCCCCTTCCCATGATGACAGCCGCCCGGTGGCGCCGCCGGGCGGCTGTCGCGTTATGGGCCAACGCGCCCTGGCATGGTCTTCGTGACTCGCATGGCGGCCGAGCGACTGACACCGTTGTCTATTATCTCGCAGGTGCCATATTTTAGTTCGCAGTTGCAGCATGCGCTGCCATCCGTCGTCATCCGAGGTCCGCCATGTCCCGCTCCATCGCCGCCCACTCCATCCTGTTTTCCGCCGTCGTCGCCGGGGCCGTGGGCCTGGCGACCATGGCCCGCTCCGAGACGCTGTCCGCCGACACGGCCCTGAAGGCCAAGTTCGACGCCGTCGACGTCAACCTTTACTACCATCCGACCCAGGCCGGGTATCAGGTGGTGGTGACCGCCGGAACTCAGGACCCGGCCAGCACCGTCCGTTTCGTGTCCACCCTCGCCCCGGACCAGGAGACCGTCGTGTCCGTGCCGCGCGGCGCCGGTCAGCAGGCCCTGGAACTGCGCCTGCGCCGGGTCGGCGACCAGCTGGAGCTGGTGCGTCCGGTGTCGTGATCCGGCCGGCGTGGGCCCATTCGCATCCATCAAAAGCCCGTGGCTCCGGCCACGGGCTTTTTTGTCGTGGGGGCGAGGGCCTATGCCCTCAGCATCTCGCGGACCTTGGTGCCCAGGGCTTCCAGCGTGAAGGGCTTGGCCAGGATGTCCATGCCGGGCTGCAGGAAGCCGGCGCGGGCCGTGGCGTTCTCGGCATAGCCGGTGATGAACAGCACCTTTAGCCGGGGGCGGAACTGTCGGGCGATTTCCGCCAACTGGCGGCCGTTCATGTTGGGCAGGCCCACATCGGTCACCAACAGGTCGATGGCGCGCCGGGATTCCAGGTGGGGGATGGCGCCCCGCGCGTCGGGCGCCTCGATATGGCGGTATCCCAGGTCCTCCAGCACGTCGATGACCAGCATGCGCACCGTACTGTCATCTTCCACCACCAGCACCGTCTCCCCCAGCCCGGGCGGGGCGGCGGGCTCGGGCGGCGCCGCCTGCGCCTCTTCCGGCGGGGCCCGGCGCAGGGTCAGGGTGACGGTGGTGCCCTGACCGACCTCGCTGTCGATATGGACATGACCACCGGACTGGCGGGCATAGCCGTAGATCATCGACAGACCCAGGCCCGTGCCCTGGCCGATGGGTTTGGTGGTGAAGAAGGGGTCGAAGGCCTTTTCCCGCACCGAGGGCACCATGCCCGTGCCCGTGTCCGACACCTGGACCACGACATAATCGCCGGCGGTGCGCTTCTCTGCCCCGTCGCTGCTCTCGCCCAGGGTCTGGTTGGCGGTGGTGATGGTCAGATGGCCCCCGCCCGGCATGGCGTCACGGGCATTCAGCGCTAAATTCAGCAGCGCGCTCTCGAACTGGTTGGCGTCGGTCAGGGCCGGCCACAGGCTGGGGGCCAACCGCGTTTCCAGGGTGATGTCCGCCCCCAATGTGCGACGCAACACGTCGGCGAAATTGACGACCAGGGCGTTCACGTCCTGGGGCCGGGTATCCAGCGACTGCCGCCGGGCGAAGGCCAGCAGGCGATGGGTCAGGGCTGCGGCCCGCTGCACCGCCGTTGACGCCGCGTCCAGATAGCGATCCAGTCCTTCAGAGCGCCCTGCGTGTACCCGCCGGCGAATCAGCTCTACGGCACCCGAGATGCCCATGAGCATGTTGTTGAAGTCATGGGCGATGCCCCCCGTCAGCTGACCCAGCGCCTCCATCTTCTGCGCTTGGCGCAGCTGTTCCTCGGCGGCATGACGGGCGGTCACATCCATGGCCTCCGGTACGATGGCAATGACTTTCCCCGCCCCGTCGAGCACCGGCCGCAATGAGAAGTCGAAGATGTGCCGGCCAGCGGGCAGGTTGATGATGACCTCCCGCCGCACAGTGCGTCCCGCCCGCACCAGGGGCAGGGCGGTGCGCACCAGGTCGGGCATGCCCGGCGTGGCGGTGAACCACGGCGTCTCCCAGAAGGGCTTGCCCACCACGTCCTCTCGCCGCGCCCGGATGCCGGCCAGCGAGGTGGGGTTGGCGTCGAGCACGATGCCCTCGGGCGACAGCAGGCCCTGATGCTGGTAGCTGGTGTTGAAGACGGAGCGTAGCCGCGCCTCTGACCGCTCCAGGGCTTGGGCCTGTTCCCGCTCTCGCGTCACATCGCGGCCGGCGGCGTAGATCAGCCCGCCCTCCGGTGCCGCCACCCAGCCGATCCAACGATAGCTGCCATCGCGATGGCGGCAGCGGGCCTCGACGTTGTTCAGCGCCTCCCTTGAGGCGTGGGCCAGGGCCCTGGCCTTCAATTCGCAGTCGTCGGGATGCGTCAGGTCCAGATAGTGCTTGCCGATCAGCTCCTCGGGCTCCCAGCCCAGGATGGTGCGCCAGGCGGGGTTGGCGGCGCGGAATATCCCCTCGGGACTGATGACCAGCAGCAGGTCCTGGGCATTGTTCCAGGCGCTGTCCCGCTCCCGCGTGCGCTCCGCCACCTGGCGTTCCAGGGTTTCGTTCATATGGGCCAGTGCCTCGGCGGCGGCCTTCTGGTCCTCGATATCGGTGGTGGTGCCCAGCCAGCGCAGGATGGCGCCACTATCGTCACGGATGGGGACGGCGCGCGCCAGATGCCAGCGATAGATGCCGTCGGCCCGGCGCAGGCGGAACTCCGCCGTGTAGGTCCCGCCCGCCTTTACGGCGGCGGCCCAGCCTCCGGCGGCCCCGGCCAGGTCATCCGGATGGGTCACCCATGTCCACGCCTGGCCGTCCAGGGCGCCGGTGGGAGCGCCGGTATAGGCATAGGCATGCGGGTTGAACCAGTCGAGGTTTCCCTCCGGTGTGGCGGTCCACACCAGCGCGGGCATGGCTTCCGCCAGGGTGCGGAACTGGGCCTCGCTGTCGCGCAGGCGCTGCAGGGCCATCACGCGGTCCGTCGTCTCATCCACGATGCAGACCACGCCCTCCACCTCCCCCGCCTCGTTGCGCGCGGGGGAGTAGGAGATGTCGAAATAGACGGTCTCGATATAGCCCTTGCGCTCAATGCGGAAGGGGCGGTCCTTGGCCACCACCGTTTCGCCATTGCGCGCCTGTCGCAGCAGCGGCTCCAGATCGTCCCACAACTCCGTCCAATACTCACGGGCGGGGCGACCCAGGGCGTGGGGGTGCTTGTTGCCAATGGTGGGGGCGTAGGCGGCGTTGTAGAGGGCCACGAACTCCGGCCCCCAGAACATGACGATCTGGGCCTGGGCCGGCAGGATCAGGCTGACGGCGCCCTTCAGGGTGATCGACCAGCCCGCCACCGGACCCAGCGGCGAGGTGGACCAGTCCATGGTGCGCATCCGCGCGCTGATGGCGCAGTCGCCGTCCGGGAACGGTATGCCGCTCCGGCCATCCACCTCGTCCCGCACCGCCGTTCCCTTCCTCGCCATCCAACCTCACCCGCAAATCCGGCCCGCCCGGACTTTGCTCAGGCAGCAATTGCTCAGGCAGCAAACTAGGCTGAACAGCCTTGTCTTACAGGGTGGCTCCGTCAATCGCGCCGCTGGTGGCGGGCGAGCCCGTCTTTCGTCCTACGACGACGGCGGCGGGCCTAGCCCTTCGGCTGGGCAGGCATCTGCCGGCTTGAGCGACGGGGGAATAAATGTGATTAATGGAACGTTACCGCTAACATTGCTTCTTCCGAGTCCTGGAAATCGTTTTCACCCGGAAGATTGACCATAAAAATGAACGATAGGGAGTGAATCCATGAAACGAGCGTTCCAGGCTGCCGCCTGCGCCGCCTTGCTCAGCCTGCCGCTGACCGCCCTGCTGGCGCCGCCCACGGCGGCGGCCAAGGCGGCCCCATCGACCTACCAGAACTTCCGGGTAGCGATCTACATTGCTGTCACCAGCACCCGTCAACTGGCGGACAAGGCCACTTTCGACCGCGAGTTCGAGCGGGCGATGCGCCAGACCCATTTCAACAAGGTCTACCTTGAGGTCTACCGCAACCACGTCTTCGCCACCGACGAGGAGGTGACCCGCGTCAAGAAGTGGTTCGAGGAAAAAGGCGTGCAGGTGTCCGGCGGCATCACCCTGGCCGCGGGCGGCGAGGGCGGGCAGTTTGGCACCTTCGACTATGAGAAGCCCGCCGACCGCGAGGAATGCGCCAAGGCGGCGGCGCTGGCCGCCAAGCACTTTGATGACGTGATCCTGGACGATTTCTTCTTCTATGCCAGCAAGAGCGACGCCGACATCGCCGCCAAGGGCAACCGCAGCTGGACCCAGTACCGGCTGGAAACCATGCGGCAGGTGGCGCGCGACCTGGTGCTGAAGCCGGCAAAGGCGGCCAACCCCAAGGTCCGCATGATCATCAAGTATCCCAACTGGTATGAGCACTTCCAGGGGGCGGGATACGACCTGGAGCAGGAGTCCCAGGACTTCGACGCCATCTACACCGGCACCGAGACGCGCGACCCGGTGATCACCGACCAGCTGCTGCAGCAGTACGAGAGCTATGAGATCTACCGGTACTACAGCAACATCCGGCCCACCGACGCGAAAGGCGGGGTGGGCAACGGCGGCGGCTGGGTTGACACCTATTCCACCCTCTACGTCGACCGCTATGCCGAGCAGCTGTGGGACACGCTGTTCGCCAAGGCGCCGGAGATCACCCTGTTCAACTGGCGCCCCATGTCGGAGGCGGAGGCGGTGCAGCCGGGTGACCGCCAGGCCTGGGCCGGCCTGCCCACCAGCTTCCGCTGGCAGGAGATGATCTCAGGTTATAAGCCCGGTCCCCAGGCCAACGACCCCGGCCCCGGTTGGGGCCGCGCCGCCGGTTATGCGCTGGAGACGGTGGACAAGGATCTGGGCAAGCTGGGCAAGCCCATCGGCATCGCCAGCTACAAGCCCTACCAATCCTCCGGCGAGGATTTCCTGCACAATTACCTGGGCACCATCGGTATCCCGATCGAACTGTCGCCCAAGTTCCCCATCAATGCCGACGTGGCCCTGCTGACCCAGGCGGCGGCGCAGGACCCCAAGATCGTGGATGAGATCAAGGGTAACCTGGTGGCGGGCAAGACGGTGGTCATCACCTCCGGCCTGCTGTCCGCGCTCCAGGGGAAAGGCATCGAGGACATCGCGGAGGTGTGGGACACGGGCCGCAAGGTGGCCATCCACGACTTCATCAACGGCTACGGCGCCGGCAACGGCGACAGCCTGAACGACCCGGCGCATGACAACCCTCCCGTGCTGTTCCCCGAGGTGCACTACTACACCAACGACAGCTGGCCCATCATCCGCGGCGTGGCCAACGCCAAGGGCTTCCCCATCCTGCTGATGAACCGGTATTCCAAGGGCGTCCTCTATGTCCTGACCATGCCCGACAACCCGGGCGACCTCTACAACCTGCCCCAGGGCCTGGTGACCGAGATCAAGAAGTACCTGCAGCAGGACTTCCCCGTGCGCCTGGACAGCCCGGACCATGTCAGCCTGTTCGCCTATGACAACGACACCTTCGTGGTGGAGTCCTTCCGCGACCAGCCGGTGTCGGTGACCCTGTCGCTGCTGGGCCAAGGCGTGCACCTGCGCAACCTGTCCACCAACGCCGATATCGCCGCCGCGCCGGCGGTGGCGCCCAAGGACGGCAAGTTCCGGCGGGACAACGTGGCGGCCCGCACCGATTTCGGCGTGACGGTGCAGCCGCATTCCTACCAGGTATTCAAGATCGAGAAGTGAAGCGGCATACGCTGATGTTCCGCATGTGCTCGTGAGGCCGGCGACCGCCGGCCTCACGAGCGAGTACCGGAGGGCGCAGCGAGGATAGCCAAGGCCGCGGATGCGGCCGCCCGGCGCGTGAGGGAACAAATCAACTGTGATCTGTTCCCTTTCCGTTCATAGGTGATCTGCTAGGATGCCGGGGCCATGACCAGCCCCGGTATCCGCAAGATCATCCACGTCGACATGGACGCGTTCTATGCGTCGGTGGAACAGCGCGACAACCCGCATCTGCGCGGGCGGCCGGTGGCCGTGGGCTACGGCGCCAAGCGCGGCGTGGTGGCGGCGGCCAGCTATGAGGCGCGGGAATATGGCGTGCGCAGCGCCATGCCCTCCACCACCGCCTTGCGCAAATGCCCGCCGCTGATCTTCGTGCCGCCCCGGTTCGAGGTCTACCGCGCCATCTCCCGCCAGATCCGGGAAATCTTCGCCGACTACACCGACCTGATCGAGCCCCTGTCTCTGGACGAGGCTTATCTGGACGTGACGGAAAACCGCCGGGGCCTGCCCACGGCGACAGCCACCGCCACGGAAATCCGCGCCCGCATCAAGGCGGAGACGGGGCTGAACGCCTCGGCCGGCATTTCCTACAACAAGTTCCTGGCCAAGCTGGCCTCCGACCACCGCAAGCCCAACGGCCAGTTCGTCGTGCCGCCCGGCCATGGCGAGGCCTTCGTGGAAAACCTGCCGGTGGCCAAGTTCCACGGCGTGGGCCCGGTGACGGCGGAGAAGATGAACAGCCTGGGCATCCATACCGGCGCCGACCTGCGCCGCCAGACCGTCAGCTTCCTGCAGACCCATTTCGGCAAGTCCGGCCCCTGGTACCACGCCATCGCCCATGGCGAGGACCACCGGCCCGTGGTTTCCGACCGGCCGCGCAAATCCTCCGGCTCCGAAACCACCTTCCTGGAGGATTTGACGGAGCCGGCGGCGGTGGAGCAGGGCGTGCTGTCCATGGCGGACGAGGTCTGGGCCTGGTGTGAGAAGGCCCAGGCCTTCGGCCGCACCGTGACGGTGAAGATCAAGTACGGCGATTTCCGCCAGGCCACCCGCAGCCGTACCCTGGCGGCGCCCGTGGTGTCGCAAGAGTCATTGCGCGCCGTCAGTGTGGAACTGGTGCGCACCGTCTATCCCCTGCCCACGGGCGTGCGCCTGCTGGGGGTGACCGTTTCCAGTTTCGAGGCGTCCGGCCCGCC
This sequence comes from Nitrospirillum amazonense, assembly GCF_029594735.1. Classification (NCBI taxonomy): domain Bacteria; kingdom Pseudomonadati; phylum Pseudomonadota; class Alphaproteobacteria; order Rhodospirillales; family Azospirillaceae; genus Nitrospirillum; species Nitrospirillum amazonense. The sequence goes on along the minus strand of NZ_JARPAF010000002.1, from coordinate 2,652,747 downwards.
GGCGCAGCTGGAATTCGGGTTCTGACACCCGGCCCCGCCGCCCCCAGGCCCACCCCGGTCCCACGCGACGGCCGCCGGGGTCATCCGGCCAGGCTTCCCACCGCCTCCATGATGACCTGGGCCACGGCCTCCGGCATCGACAGCAGGGACAGATGGCTGGCCTTCAGTTCGGTGGTGCGGGCGTTCATCAGGCCGGCCAGCTTGCGCTGCAATTCGACGCTGACGATCCGGTCGTCGCCGGAAACGATGTACCAGCTGGGGCGGCTGGACCAGGCGGCCTCGGTGACCGTGTCGGTGAAGGTGCGGGCCGCCAGGGGCGGCTGCAGCACCGCCAGCAGCCTGGCCTCATCCTGCGGCAGGTCCTGGCCCACGTCCTGCACCCAGCCCTCGGCGCTGAGGGTCAGGAATCCGGCGCCGTCGTCGATGATCTTGGCCAGCGCCGGCGGCGGGGCATGCGCACCGACCAGGTCGCCGGTGCTCTGGCCCACGCCCGGCGCGAAGGCCGCCACATAGACCAGCGCCTTCACCTTCGGGTCGTTTCCGGCCTCGGTGATGACCGTGCCGCCCCAACTGTGCCCCACCAGCACGACCGGCCCGGGGATGGTGTTCAGCGCCCGCCGGGTCGCCGCCACGTCGTCGGCGAGGGAGGTGGTGGGGTTCTGGACGGCGACGACGCGCAAGCCCTTCTTCATCAGCAGGGGAATGACCTGGCGCCAGCTGGAGCCATCGGCCCAGGCGCCATGGACAAGCACGACGGTCGGGCTGGGGGAGGGCGGGGTGGATTCCATGGGCTTCAGCTCCTGAGTGAGACGACCCGTCGGGGGACGGTGGTCACATCTTCAGGGGCGGGGGTTGGTGCCGTATTGGAGAATGCGCGAGGCTTTGGAGGTTTGGCGGCCATATTTCGCCCCCCGGAAGGCCATCCCCATTATTACCCCACGTGTAATAATGAAGTGCCGAGATCGATAATTCTCAGCAGGGGGCGATTGGGCGACCCTGCGTTCGCGGATCGGGAATGACCCCGGTCCTGAACATCGGGAACCGGATCATGAAGCTCTATCACCATCCCTTGTCGGGCCACTCCCACCGGGCGCGCCTGTTTCTCTCGCTGCTGGCCGTGCCGCACGACTTGGTCGAGGTCGACCTGGCGGCCGGCGCCCACAAGAAGCCGGAGTTCCTGGCCCTGAACCCCTTCGGCCAGGTACCGGTGCTGGACGACGACGGCGTCGTCGTGTCGGACTCCAACGCCATCCTGGTCTACCTCGCCCGCAAGCTGGGACGCGCCGACTGGCTGCCCGAGGACGCGCAGGGCACCGCCGCCGTGCAGCGCTGGCTGTCGGTGGCGGCGGGTGAGGTGGCGTACGGCCCGGCGGCGGCCCGCCTGGTCACGGTCTTCGGGTCCAAGCACAACCCGCAAGAGGTAATCGCCCGGGCGCACGGCCTGCTGAAGAACCTGGAGTCCCATCTGGTGGGCCGGGACTGGCTGGTGGGCGGGGCGCCGACCATCGCCGACGTGGCGCTCTACAGCTACGTGGCCCGCGCCCCGGAAGGAAACGTCGACCTGTCGGGCTATCCCGGCGTCATCGCCTTCCTGCGCCGGATCGAGGCGCTGCCGGGCTTCGTGCCCTTCGTCGAGACGCCGGTGGGCCTGTCCGCTACCGCTGCGTGATCCCGTGGCACGGGCGCGCCACCAGGTGCGCCCGCCGGCCCAGACCGAAAGAGGTGGGCCAGACCGAAGGAGGTGGAAATGAGCGACACCGCATTGGCCAAGCTGGCGGTCTGGCATGCCGGCGAGAAGACCATCCAGGAGAAGGTCGGTGTGGCCGAGCGGATGGCAAGCGTGGGGCAGCGGGTGATCCGCGACTACATGCCCGACCAGCACCGCGACTTCTACGCCCAGATCCCCTTCATCGTGGCGGGCAGTGTCGATCCCGCCGGCGATGCCTGGGCCACGCTGCTGGCGGGACGGCCGGGTTTCATCACCTCCCCCACGCCCCGGTCGCTGGCGATCGACGCGCGGCCCGACCCCACCGATCCGGCGGCACAGGGCATTGGGGAAGGTCAGGCCATCGGCTTGCTGGGCATCGAGCTGCACACCCGCCGGCGCAACCGGGTGAACGGTATCCTGCGGTCCGGCGCCGGTCCCTTCCTTTTCCAGGTCGATCAGAGCTTCGGCAACTGCCCGCAGTATATCCAGCTGCGCGATTACCGTCTGGCGCGCGACCCCGCCGAGGTGTTCACCGGCCCGGTGCTGGAAGGCACCGAACTGGATGCCGAGGCGCGACGCATGATCGCGGCGGCGGACACCTTCTTCGTGGCGTCATACGCCGACCGGGACGACCGCCGCCAGGTGGACGTGTCGCACCGCGGTGGCAAGGCCGGCTTCGTCCGGGTGGCCGCGGACGGCACGCTGACCATCCCCGACTTCGCCGGCAACCTGTTCTTCGCCACGCTGGGCAACATCCTGGTGAACGGCAAGGCAGGGCTGGTGTTCATCGATTTCGAGACCGGCGACATGCTGCAGCTGACGGGCGACGCCCAGGTCATCCTGGACAGCCCAGAGGTTGCCGCCTTCCAGGGGGCGGAGCGGCTGTGGACCTTCCGCGCCCGGCGGGTGGTGCGGCGCCCGGGCGCCTTCGCCCTGCGCTGGGATTTCCAGGAGGACGGATGGTCCCCAAATTCCCTGATGACGGGCGACTGGGCGCAAGCCGCCGATCGTCTGCGCGCGGCGGACCTGGCCACGCGCTGGCGGCCGTTCAAGGTGACACGGATCGTGGATGAAAGCGCCGCTATCCGTTCCTTCCACCTGATGTCGGACGACGGCGCCGGCCTGATCCCGCATGAGGCGGGGCAGCACCTGCCCATCCGCCTGGCCCTTCCCGGCACGGACAAGCCGGCCATCCGCACCTACACCCTGTCGGTGGCGCCGTCCGACGCCGTCTATCGTATCAGCGTCAAGCGCGACGGCCTGGTCTCCAGCCATCTGCACGACCATGTCCGCGTGGGTGACGTCATCGAGGCGCGGGCGCCGGCCGGGGGCTTCACCATCGACGCCCGGCAGAAGCGGCCGGCCGTGCTGCTGGGCGCCGGCGTGGGCATCACGCCCATGCTGGCCATGCTGCGCCACGTGGTTTACGAGGGCCTGCGGACCCGCGGCATTCGCCCCACCACCCTGTTCCATGCCGCCCGGACCAAGACGGACCGGCCCTTCGAGGCCGAGGTGGCGGAACTAGTGGCGGCGGCCAAAGGTGCCGTGCGGGTCGTGCGGGTGCTGAGCGACGCCACCGGCGCGGCGGAGGGGGCCGATTACGAGGCCGCCGGGCGCATCGACATGGCGCTGCTGGGCCGCTTCCTGGCATTCAACGACTATGACTTCTACCTGTGCGGTCCGGGGCCCTTCATGCAGGCGATCTACGATGGCTTGCGCGGCCTGAACGTCGCCGATGAGCGCATCCATGCCGAGGCTTTCGGCCCTTCTTCCCTGGTGCGGACAGCCGACAAGGCCGCCGTCGCGCCACCGCCGCGTCAGCCGCCCGCCAGCGGCCCCGTGCCGGTGGTCTTCACCACCGCGTTGAAGGAGGCCCGCTGGACGCCCGGATCCGGCACGCTGCTGGAACTGGCGGAGGTGCGGGGCCTGAGCCCGGAGTTCAGCTGCCGCTCGGGCACTTGCGGCAGTTGCCGGACCAAGGTCCTCGCCGGGGCCGTGACTTACGTGAAGGAGCCAACCGCCCCGGTGGCCGAGGGCGAGGCGCTGATCTGCTGCGCCGTCCCGGCCGAGCAGCCCGAGGGCGCGGGCCCGCTGCAACTGGCCCTCTGATCCCGAACCGGAGATGACATCATGTTTTACCTGCTGATGCCGGAGGCCATGGACATGGCCGCCGAAGCCGCCCGGCTGACCCTCTGGCTATTGCACCGGCGGCTCGCCCGCCTCCGCTTCCTGCTTCGCGGCCCCGCCGCCGTCGGCGTCGACCTGCGGGGGACCCTGGCCAAGGGCGAGTTGCCGGCCACCTTGCGCGAGCGTATCGCGCTGGCAATCGCCGAAGGCCACGGCTGCGACTTTTGAAAGGGCATGGACCCATGACCGCCGACACGCTGGATGGGCGTGCGCGCCTGTCGATCGAACTGGCCCTGACCGCCGGCACCCCCGATCCCCGGCAGGACGCGGCTGCCCGCGCGCTGGGCATGTCGGGCGCGGAAATCGACGCCGCCCGCCAGGGCCGGAGCTTCGACGTGCGCACGTCCCTCGCCTTGGCGCTGGCGCTGGCGACGGAGGACCTGCGCCAGGACCGCCGCGCCAGGGCGCTCAAGGCCGGCATTCCCGAAGCGGCCTGTCGCGAAATCGAGGCCCTGGCGCGCCAGGCCGGTACCGGAGGAGGGCCTCGCCATGTGTGACGCCGACCAAGTGGATGACGGGGAAGAGAAGCCTCCGGCCCGTTGGGACGGGGCGCCGCCGCCGCCTGACTATTTTCGCGACATGATCATCCAGGATCCATGTACTTATGCGGAATTTCTGGCCCGGCTGATGTGAAGGCCGGGCGCGGGGGGAGGGTTTCATGGATCGCTGGCAGGCCATGCGCATCTTCGTGAAGGTGGCAGAGACGGAGAGCTTCGCCGAAGCGGCGCGCCATCTGCACCTGAGCGCGCCGGCGGTTACCCGCGCCATCGCGGCGCTGGAGGAAACCATCGGCGCCCGCCTGTTCGTGCGCACCACACGCTCGGTCAAGCTGACCGAGGCCGGCGGGCGCTATTTCGACGATTGCCGGCGCATCCTGGCCGACATCACAGAGGCGGAGGCTGCCGCCGCCGGGTCTTACGCCACGCCCTCGGGAATGCTGACCGTCACCGCGTCCTTGCTGTTCGGGCAGATGTACGTGCTGCCCATCGTGACGGACTATTTGGACGCCTATCCGGCCATGACGGCGCGCACCTTCTTCGTCGACCGCCCGGTAAACATTGTCGAGGAAGGGGTGGACGTGGCCGTCCGCATCGGTCGCCTGCCGGATTCAGGCTTCACGGCCATCAAGGTGGGAACGGTCCGCCGGGTAGTTTGTGGCGCGCCGGCCTATTTTGAGAAGCATGGCGTGCCCACCGCCCCGGCGGAGCTGAAGGATCACCGCATCGCCGTTTCCACCAGCGCCTGGGCCTCACCCGAATGGCGCTTCGCCGGCGATCAGCGGGTCGTCATCCATCCCACCCTGCACTGCAACACCAACGAGGCGGCGATCGCCACCGCCCAGGCCGGCTGGGGGCTGACGCGGGTGCTGCACTACCAGATCGGCCCGGCCTTGCTGGAGGGGCGCTTGCAGGTGGTGCTTAGCGAGTATGAGGAGCCGCCGCTGCCCATCCACGTGCTGTACGCCGAGGGGAGGCAGGCGCCGGCCAAGATCAGGGCCTTCGTCGATAGGGCGGTGGCCGCGTTGCGGGGCAATCGTTTACTGAACTGACGCCTCAAACGCCCGCGCGCCGGCGCAACTCGTCGCGCTTGGCCGCTACCTCGGCGCGGGCGCGCTGCACGGCCTCCATTTCCGTCGCCTCCAGCAGGCCTTCGATGACGCGGCCCAGATGGTCGCGCATGGCGGCGCGGGCGGCCTGAGGGTCGCGGGCGGCCAGGCTCTGCACGATGCGCTGATGTTCCTCCACCCGGGGGAGGTCGCCCGCGGTGCGGGCGCGTTCCAGCATGGCCATGCACAGCCGCGACTTGTAGCGCATGTCCCACAGCTGCTCGACCACGCCGACCAGGGCGGTGTTGCGGCTGGCCCGTGCGATGGTCAGGTGGAAGCGGCGGTCGGCCTGTTCTCCCACCGCGTTGCGCTCGTTCTCCTCCCCGATCTCGCGCAGCAGGGCGGCCAAAACCGCCAGCTCCTCATCGGTGATCGTAGTGGCGGCCAGGGCGGCCACCTCGCCCTCCACCAGGCGGCGCGCCTCGGTCAGCTCAAAGGCGCCGATGTCTAGTTCCGCCGCCGCCTCGCCGGCGGGCAACTGCTCCGTCACATAGATGCCGGAGCCATGGCGCGCCTCCACCAGCCCCAGGATTTCCAGGGTGATCATGGCCTCGCGTACCGTGGGGCGGCTGACATCGAACGTTTCCGCCAGATCGCGTTCCGAGGGCAGGCGCTGGCCGGTGGCGTAGACGCCCCGGCGGATGTCGGCGGCGATGGCATCGGCCACCTGGCGGTACAGGCGCTGGCCATTGGCGGGAAGGGGCAGCATGCGAGTGCTCTGACCAGATGTGGGGCGGAGGATGTCCAGAATAGGGCAGGGGACGCCCTGTCCGCCACCCCAATATCGACTTCTTGACAGGCCTCTGAGCCTATGGAAGACATAAGTGGTAAGACCAATTTACGGGCATTCCCAGGCCGTCCCGCCGGGGCCGTCCGATCCAGAGTAAAGGTTCGACCGATGTTGAAGATCAAGGACGCCCGGGTGGTGGTAACCTGCCCCGGCCGCAATTTCGTGACGTTGCGCATCGAGACGGCGGACGGCCTGTACGGGCTGGGCGATGCCACCTTGAACGGCCGCGAACTGGCGGTGGTCAGCTATCTCGCCGACCACGTCATCCCCTGCCTGATCGGCCGGGACGCCCACCAGATCGAGGACATCTGGCAATACCTTTACAGGGGGGCCTATTGGCGCCGTGGGCCTGTCACCATGTCGGCCATCGCCGCCGTTGACATGGCCCTATGGGACATCAAGGCCAAGGCGGCCAACATGCCCCTCTATCAGTTGCTGGGTGGCGCTTGCCGCACTGGCGTCATGGTCTACGGTCATGCCAACGGCCAGACCATCGAGGAGACGGTGGACGAGGCGTTGAAGTACCAGGCCTTAGGCTATAAGGCCATCCGCCTGCAGTCCGGCGTGCCGGGCCTGCCCTCCACCTACGGCGTTTCCGGCGACAAGATGTTCTACGAGCCGGCGGACGGCGCCCTGCCGACGGAGAACGTGTGGTCCACGGCCAAGTACATGCGCACGGTGCCCAAGCTGTTCGAGGCGGCCCGCCTGGCCCTGGGCGACGATGTCCACCTGCTGCACGACGTGCATCATCGCCTGACCCCCATCGAGGCCGGGCGCCTGGGCAAGAGCCTGGAGCCCTACCGACCCTTCTGGCTGGAGGATGCCACACCGGCGGAGAATCAGGAGGCCTTCCGCCTGATCCGCCAGCACACCACGACGCCCCTGGCGGTGGGTGAGGTGTTCAACACCATCTGGGACTGCAAGGACCTGATCCAGAACCAGTTGATCGACTATATCCGCGCCACGGTGGTGCACGCCGGTGGCATCACCCACCTGCGCCGCATCGCCAACCTCGCGGACCTGTACCAGGTCCGCACCGGCTGCCACGGCGCCACCGACCTGTCGCCCGTGACCATGGCGGCGGCCCTGCATTTCGACCTGTCCATCCCCAACTTCGGCGTCCAGGAATACATGCGCCACACGGCGGAGACGGACGCCGTCTTCCCCCACGCCTACAGCTTCAAGGACGGCTACCTGCACCCCGGCGACGCCCCGGGCCTGGGTGTGGACCTGGATGAGGGCTTGGCCGCCAAATACCCCTACAGCCGCGCCTTCCTGCCGGTGAACCGCCTGGAAGACGGCACTATGTACAACTGGTAAGGGCGGGTTTGGCTGACCGCCTTAATTTAATCCTGGAGGCCATGGTCTGACCACGGCGCGGTCATCCGGTTGATAGGCGTCATGTGGTATGACCACTATCCCGCTCCCTCCTATCCCACCCATCCGGCCACGCGGTTCCGCCAAGGTGCCGGACGGGTGGCTTCTTTCATTTGTCCCGTGTTCAGGTCACACCTTTCCACGGATCATGCGGCGGAAAACCGGTAGCCTTGACCACGCTGGCCGGTCGTGAGAGCCCCGGGGTGGCAGTCCCCGTGTCCGGCTTATGCCTAAGAAACAATGCCTTGAAGGAAGGAACCCCATGCCGACCCATGCCGCGCGCCGTCCGAGCCGCAAGCGCTCCCACGCCACCCTGGCGGTGGCAGCCGTCGCCCTGATGGCCGCCCCGATGGCCCGTGGGGCGCATGCCGCCGAACGGCGCGACCTGCCGCTCAGCGCGGGCTGGCAGTTCCATCAGGGCGACGTGCCATCGGGAAAGCAGGGGGGCGCCGACGCCGCCGGCTTCAACGACAAGGGCTGGACCACCGTTTCCCTGCCCCACACCTGGAATCACCTGGGCGGCACGGCGGAGCGCGGGCCCGACTATAACGCCACGCGCGGCGCCGGCTGGTACCGCCTGCGCTTCACCCCGCCGGCCGACTACGCCGGGCGGAAGGTGTGGCTGCAGTTCGACGGCGCCAGCATCAATACCGAGGTCTGGCTGAACGGCGTGAAGCTGGGCGTGCACAAGGGGGCCTTCGGCCGCTTCCGCTTCGATGCCACCGCCGCCCTGAAGCAGGGCAAGGTCAACGTGCTGGCGGTTCGCACCGACAATTCCAGCCCGGACGTGGCGGGATCGCCCACGGCGGAGGTCATTCCCATGTCGGGCGACTTCTTCCTGTTCGGCGGCCTCTACCGCCAGGTGTCGCTGATCGCCACCGACCCGGTGCACATCGACATGCTGGATTGGGGCGGGCCCGGCGTCTATGCCCATACCGCTGGCCTGGACGGTGCCGCGTCCATCGAGGTCAACAGCCGGGTGAAGAACGACGGCACCAAGGCCCAGCCGGTGGTGGTGAAGACCACCATCATCGACGCGACCGGCGCCACGGTGGCCAGCGACAGCCATCCCCTGACCGTTGCACCCGGCGCGCTGGAGGCGCCGGCGCAGACCCTGAGCGTGCCGAACCCCCACTTGTGGGACGGCAAGGCCGACCCCTACCTCTATCACGTGGTGACGCGCATCGAGACGACCGACGGCCAGCTGCTGGACCAGGTGACCCAGCCGCTGGGCATCCGCACCTTCCGCTTCGATCCGGACCAGGGCTTCTTCCTGAACGGCAAGCATATCGCCCTGCACGGCGTGTCCCGCCATCAGGACCGGCCGGGCAAGGGCTGGGCCATCAGCCCCGCCGACCAGGCCCAGGACATGGACATCATGCTGGACCTGGGCATCAACACCCTGCGCCTGGCCCATTACCAGCACGACCAGGCCATCTACGACCTGGCGGATCGGGACGGCGTGGTCGTCTGGGCGGAAATCCCCCTGGTGAACCGCACCGCGCCGGAGACGCCGGACGGGGACAATGGCATCACCACCCCCGCCTTCGCCGCCAACGCCGACAGCCAGCTGCATGAACTGATCAAGCAGAACTATAACCACCCCAGCGTCGTCACCTGGTCCATCGGCAATGAGGTGAACCTGATGGCGGCCAGCGGCCACGGCATCAGCAACGCCCGGCCGTTGCTGACCCAACTGAACAAGGCGGCGTATGAGCTGGACCACACCCGCCCCACCACCATGGCCGACTGCTGCGAGCCCTGGCCCGACGCGCCCAAGCCCGGCGTGGACGTGGTGGCGGAGATCACCGACCTGCTGGGCTACAACCGCTACCAGGGCTGGTACTACGACAAGCCGGAGGATCTGGGCCCTGTGCTGGACCGGCTGCACAAGCTGCATCCGCGCCTGCCGCTGTCGGTCAGCGAGTATGGCGGCGGCGGCGGCCTGACCCAGCATACCGATGAGGTGCAGACCGGCGTGGTCTACCCCAAGGGCCATTTCCATCCGGAGGAGCTGGAAAGCCGCCTGCACGAGATCTGGTGGGCGCAGCTGAAGGCGCGGCCTTACCTGTGGGGCACCTTCGTCTGGAACATGTTCGACTTCGCCAGCGACAGCCGGAGGGAGGGCGACATGGTCGACACCAACGACAAGGGCCTGGTGTCCTACGACCGCACGGTGAAGAAGGACGTGTTCTTCTTCTACAAGGCGGATTGGAGCGACCAGCCGGTGCTGCACCTGAACGGCCGCCGCTATGTCGACCGTGTCTATCCCGTCACCGATATCCAGGCCTACAGCAATGCCGCCGGCGTACGGCTGAGCCTGAACGGCCGCGACCTCGGCAGGGTGTCTTGCCCCGACCATGTCTGCCGCTGGCCGGCCGTGCATTTGGACGCCGGCGACAACGTCCTGACCGCCACGGCCGACATCAAGGGCCAACCGGTGAGCGACAGCATCACCTGGCGCTTCGGCGGCAAGGCGGACGAGATCCGCATCCGCGCCGGCGCCTCGGCCGGCCTGACCAGTGCCGCCGGCGCCCGCTACGGCTCCGACGCCTTCGTCACCGGGGGCGAACCGCATGACCGCAACCCCGGCCCCGAGACCGGCAAGCCGGACAAGGTCATCGCCGCGGCCACCGGCACGCCGGATCCCAAGCTGTATGAGACCTACCGCGAGGGCACCTTCACCTACCGCGTGCCGGTGCCGGCCGGCCGCTACCAGGTCACCCTGCGCTTCGCCGAGCCGGCGCTGGCGGCCGGTGCCCGCGTCTTCGACGTGGCCGCCAACGACCAGATGGTGGTCAAGCACCTGGACGTGGCGGCGGAGGCGGGCGGCGCCCTCAAGGCGCTGGAGCGCACCGTGACCGTCGAGGTGAAGGGCAAGGATGGCCTGGCCCTGGACTTCCGCCCCGTCACCGGCCAGGCGGTGGTGTCGGCCATCGACGTGGTGGCGGCGCGGTGAGCGTGGCCGTGAAGGACGCGGTGGCGACCCCGGGGGTGATCCCCCAGCCCCGGGGCCGCTACCGCTGGCTGATCTGTTTCCTGCTGTTCTCCGCCGTGGCGCTCAGCTACGTCGATCGGCAGGTGCTGGGGGTGCTGAAGCCGCTGCTACAGGACCGCTACGGCTGGACGGAAGTCGGCTACGGCACCATCGTCTTCTGGTTCCAGGCGGCCTACGCCAGCGGTTACCTGGTGTTCGGCCGGCTGGTGGACCGTATCGGCGCCCGCGCCGGCTACGCCCTGGCGGTGGGCATCTGGACCATCGCCCACATGGCCCATGCCGCCGCCGGTTCCGTCGCCAGCTTCGCCATTGCCCGCATCCCTCTGGCGCTGGGCGAGTCCGGCGCCTTTCCGGCCAGCCTGGCGGCGGTGGCGGAATGGTTCCCGCAGCGGGAACGGGCGCTGGCCATTGGCCTCACCAACGCCGGGGCCAATGTCGGCGCCGTCCTGACCCCCCTCATCGTGCCGGCGGTCACCCTGGCCTGGGGCTGGCGTGCCGCCTTCCTGGTCACGGGCCTGTTCACCGTGGTGTGGCTGGCGGCCTGGCTGGCCCTCTATCGCCGCCCGCGCGAGGTGGCGCGCCTGAGCCCGGGGGAACTGGCCTATATCGAGGCTGATCCCGTGCCGCCGCCGGTGCGCCTGCCGTGGCGGCGGGTGCTGGCGATGCGTGAAACCTGGGCCTACATCCTCGGCCGTTTCGTGATCGATCCGATCTGGTGGACCTTCCTGTTCTGGCTGCCCGACTTCTTTGCCAAGCGCTATGGCCTGGACCTCAGGGGCTTCGGCCCACCCCTGGTGCTGGTCTACATTCTGGCCGACATGGGCAGCGTGCTGGGCGGCTGGGGTTCGTCGCGCCTGCTGGCGCGGGGCATCGGGCTGAACCGGGCGCGCAAGACCGCCTTCCTTGTCTGCGCACTGGTGGTGGCGCCGGTGGCGCTGGCCATGGATACGGGCAGCCTGTGGGGGGCGGCCATCCTGATCGGCCTGGCCTGCGCCGGGCACCAGGGCTTTTCCGTCAACCTCTACGCCCTGCCATCCGACCTGTTCCCCCGCTGGGCCGCCGGATCGGTCATCGGCCTGGGCGGGGCGGCGGGCGGCATCGGCAGCATGGCCATGGCCCAGGCCGCCGGCTGGATCCTGCAGACCACCGGCAGCTACCGCCCCATCTTCCTGATGGCGGCCAGCGCCTATTTCGTGGCCCTGGCCTTGATCCATTGGATGACGCCGCGCTACGCGCCGGCGCACATCACGCGGTGAGGGATTTGTACTGTGGCTGACACCGATATCGAAAAACCCAAGGTGCGGCGGCGCAAGGCGCTTGCCGGCGACGGCCGGCTGGCGGCCCCGCCGGACGCTCCCCTGGCCATCCCCGCCTGGACTCTGGCCCGCGCCCCCACCATCAATGACGTGGCGCGCCTGGCCAAGGTGTCGAAGAAGACGGTGTCGCGGGTCATCAACCAGTCCCCTTACGTTCACGATGCCACCCGCGCCGTGGTAGACGCGGTGGTGGCCCGCATCGGTTATGTGCCCAGCCCCCAGGCGCGCGGCCTGGCCATCAACCGGTCCTTCCTGCTGGGCCTGATCTACGACAACCCCAACGCCCAATACATCGTGAACGTCCAGGGCGGCATCCTTGAGGCCTGCCATCGCGAGGGCTTTGAGCTGGTGGTCCATCCCTGCCGCCAGGTGGCGCCCGGTTTCCTGGCGGAGGTGAAGACCTTCGTGCAGCGCCAGAACCTGGATGGCGTGATCCTGGTCCCGCCTTTGTCTGAGGACGCGGCCCTGGTCGCCCTGCTGCGTACCATCGGCTGCCGCTACATGCGCCTGATGTCGGTGCCGTTGGACGAGCCCACGTCCATGGTGCTGCACACCGACCGCACCGGTGCCGCCGAGGTGGGTACCCACCTGGCCCAACTGGGTCATACCAGGGTGGCCCTGATCACCGGGCCCCAGCGCTACCGCTCCACCCACGAACGGCGGGAGGGCTTCCTCGGCGCCCTGGCCGAGCATGGCGTGACCGTGCCGGATCACTGGATCGTGGAGGGGCTCTACACCTTCGAGACCGGGGAGAAACGGGGCATGGAGCTGCTGTCCCCGGCCGACCGTCCCACGGCCATCTTCGCCAGCAATGACGAAATGGCGGCCGGCGTCTACAAGGCGGCCTACCGCCTGGGCATCAGCATCCCGCGCGACCTCACCGTGGTGGGCTTCGACGACACGCCCCTGGCCTCACGTATGTGCCCGGCGCTGTCCACCGTCCGCTTGCCCATCCATGACATGGGCCGCCTGGCGGCCGACCGCCTGATCGGCCGCATCAACGACGGCGATGCGGGAAAGGCCCAGCCCATCACAGTGACCCCGCGCCTGGTGGTGCGGGAATCCTCCAGCGCGCCGGCACAGAGTGTGGTCGCTTCAGGTGGGATCAGCTGGAGCGTGGATCACACCACAAAACTCTAGAACTCGGCCCCCGGCAGGTCCACGGGCAGGTTGGCGGTGTCGGTCAGGGTGACGCGCAGGGCGCCGGACAGGGACGGGGCGGCCAGCGCCACCTCCTGCTGGCCCTCGGCCCGGGCGGCGGCCAGGGCTACCTGGTTGAAGCGGCGCACGCTGTCGCTGTCGGCGTCCACCCGGGCGCCATCCACCACCGGGCGGATATATTCCGCGCCCACCAGCACCTGCAACGCCTGGATCTGGTCGGCCGCCGCCCAGTCGTTCAGCGGCGGCACACCCACCAGATCGTCGAAGGTGGTGGCGCCAGCCGCCAGCCGGTCCAGCAGCGGGTTGAAGATGCCCTCGTGCAGGGCGACGTCGCCGAAGGACCGGGGCACCACCATGGGGCAGTCGGCCCGCCGGCGGGCCAGGGTGTAGCGTGTGGCGCGATGGGCGGCGATCAGGTCGTTGATGTTCAGGGGCGCCAGGTCGCAGGCATAGATGTCGCGGCGGAACTGACGGTTCAGGGCCATGTCGCGCACCCCCTCGCGCAGCAGCGCGTTCGGCATGGCCGCCATCAAGGCGCGCGGCTTCTCCGGCACGGCCAGCAGGGGGACGTTGTCGGCGTGGGTGCCGGACCCGATGAAGCCCGCGCCGTGGTTGGCCATGAAGGTCGCGATCTCCTTGTGATAGAAGACGCGCCAGTACTCGTTCAGGTACTCGTGCACGATATAGCTGGCGTCCAGCGTCTCGATGGCCTGCAACTGCTGTTCAATGGCGGGGTTGGATTCGAAGTACAGGGCGCCTGTGTCCGCCATCTGTCGCAGAAAGGCGCGCACCTTGCCCACCCGCTCCTCCACCGTGCCGGTGGTGACGGCGTAGGCGTCCACCATCAGGGCGCGGATGGGCATCTTGCCGGCCCAGCCCGGCTGGCAGTTATAGCTGGCGTAGACGATGCCGCCGGGCTTCAGCCGGCGGCGGATGACGGCCCCGATCTCTCGCCGCACCGTCTCGCTGACCCAGCTCATGATGCCGTGCATGACGATGAAGTCGCAGTCGGCGATGGGCCCATCCTCTTCCGTCGCCAGGTCCTGGAAACTGGCGGCGCTGAAGCTGGCGTTGGTGATTCCGGCGGCGCGGCGCAGGTTTTCAGCACTGGTGATGTGCACGGGATTGAAATCCACGCCCATGAACTGCCCCTGGGGGAACAGGCTGGCGAACAGCGTGGGGCTATAGCCATGGCCGCAGCCCAGATCAAGGTAGCGGAAGGGGCGGTCCAGGCGCGGCGCCTGATAGCCGCACTGCAGGGCGGCGTAGGCGATCGAGGCCGGGTTCAGTTCCTGATAATAGCGGCGCAGGTAGGCGATGCCCGTCACATAGCGGTGAACGTCGTCCTGCACGATGCCTTCGGGCGTGCCGCCGCCGGGGATGGCCTTGTTGCCGCTCATCGACCCTGGTCCTTTGCACTTATGTCGGTCCTTGGCGCAGACCTTGGCCCCAGGCGGCCCCGCTGTCGAGAGTAAAAGGGGGGTCGTGATTCAGAATGCGGTTGAAACATGGCCGATGGGCGGATTCGCCGCATCACATCAAAGGGTAACAGAGCGCTTATAAGCTGCGACCTTCAAGGTTGAATTACTGCGCGCTCGATAGCATTTACGGTGAATTTTATGAATCTCGCCCTCCGCCCCAAGTTGTTGGCCGCATTCGGTGGCCTGTTACTGCTGACCATCGCCATCAGCCTGCTGTCGTTGTGGCGGATCGGCACGATCAACAGCGCCGCCACGGAAATTCGCGATGTCTGGTTGCCCTCGGTGGACGCCGTGGGCGACATGAAGGCCTTCACCGCCCGCCAGCGCATCTCCGCCGGCCGGGTCGTGGCGGCGGGCGACGACAAGGCGCGGGACGAGGCCATCAAGCTGTATGGCAAGCAGACGGCCGATCTGAACGCGGCCGTGGCGCGGTTCGAGGCCGTGGGCCAGACGGGCGAGATGGCGGCCCTGTACGCCAAATACCAGGCCTTGCGCGGCCCGTACGAGGCCAGCATGGCCTCCGTGTTCGAAACCGCCAAGCAGAACCACGAGCAGGCGGAAAAGGCCATGAACGGCGAGATCGTGGCCGTCTTCCGCAAGGTGCAGGAATCGCTGGAAGCGCTCAGCGCCTATGATCGCGCCGGTGCCGCCAAGGCCAACGACGTGGTGCAGTCTGCCTACACCCACGCGCTGTGGAGCATATCCGTCTTCGCCCTGGTGGCGGTGCTGGTGTCGGTGGGCGCCGTGCTATGGCTGGACCGTGACGTGGTGCAACACCTGGCGCGCCTGGCCGGCGTGATGCGCCGTCTGGCGCAGAAGGACTATGGCTTCACCCTGGACGCTACCAGCCGGCGGGACGAGGTGGGCGACATGGCGCGCGCCGTCGACGTGTTCCGCACCAGCATGCGCCAGGTGGATGAGCTGGCCGCTACCCAGGCGGCGGAGGCGGCGGCCAAGACCGAGCGGGCCAACCGGGTGGACGCGCTGGTCCAGACCTTCGACACCGATGTTGCCCACACCTTGCAATCGGTCACCCAGGCCTCCAGCGGCCTGCATGAGACGGCGGAGAACCTGACCCGCATCGCCGACACCGGCGCCCGCGACGCGGTGGCGGTGGCCGGCGCCTCCGAACAGGCGGCCGCCAACGTCCAGACCGTGGCCGTGGCGGCGGAGGAACTGGGCGCCAGCATCGGGGAGATCGGGCGCCAGGTTTCCGTTTCCGCCACCATCGCCGCCAAGGCGGTGGCGGAGGCGACGCGCACCAACGTCGCCGTGACCAGCCTGACGGAAGCCGCCCAGCAGATCGGCGCCGTCGTGGCACTGATCAGCGACATCGCCGGGCAAACCAACCTGCTGGCCCTGAACGCCACCATCGAGGCGGCGCGCGCGGGTGAGGCGGGCAAGGGCTTCGCCGTCGTGGCCAGCGAGGTCAAGGCCCTGGCCAACCAGACCGAACGGGCCACCAACGACATCCGCCAGCAGATCGAATCCATGCAGGCTGCGACCGGGGAGGCGGCCGGCGCCATCGCCGCCATCGGCCAGACCATCGCCGAGATCGACCACATCACCACCACCATCGCCGCGGCGGTGGAGGAACAGGGCGCCGCCACGCAGGAGATCGCCCGCAACGTGGCCGAGGCTGCGCGCGGCACCAGCGAGGTCAGCGCCGGTATGAACGGCGTGCGGCAGGTGGCGGGCGAGACCGGCACCGTGGCGGGGGAGGTCCTGATGGCCGCCGACGACCTGTCGTCCCAGGCCGATGGACTGCGCACCCGCGTCTCCACCTTCCTGGCGGCCCTGCGCGCCGCCTGATGGGTGCGGGCTGACCGAAAAGGGTCTCTTGCGGGATGGCCGGTCTGGGTGGAATGGTTGCGCCCACAGATAAAGGTCCCGTGCCGTCTTCGGATGGCACTGGGTTGGCGGCAGAAGGAACATCAATGAAAGCCTGGCTTTCCACCCTGGCCCTCACCGCGGCGCTGGCCCTGGCAGGCGTTGCCGGCGCCGCCGATGGCCCGCCCAGCTATCCCAACCAGATGGAAGGCGATGTGGTGGTCCGCGACTTCGCCCTGACGAATGGCGAGCATCTGGCCAACGCCCGCTTCCATTACACCACCTTGGGCACGCCGCAGCGCGACGCGTCGGGCGCCATCACCAACGGGGTGTTGCTGCTGCACGGCACCACCGGCAGCGGCCGCAACTTCCTGAACGCCAGCCTGGGCGGGGAGCTGTTCGGGCCCGGCCAGCCGCTGGACGCCACCAAGTATTTCATCATCCTGGCCGACGGCATCGGCCACGGCTCCTCCTCCAAGCCGTCGGACGGGCTGAAGGGCCATTTTCCCCACTACGGCTATGTCGACGCGGTGGAAGGCCAGTACCGCATCGTGACCCAGGGCCTGGGCATCAAGCGTCTGAAACTGGTCGCCGGCACCTCCATGGGCGGCATGCAGACCTGGATCTGGGGGGAACGCCATCCGGACCTGATGGACGCGCTGATGCCCATCGCCTCTCAGCCCGTGGCCATTTCCGGCCGCAACATGCTGTGGCGCCAACTGATCATCGAGGCCATCCGCAACGATCCGGACTGGAAGGGCGGCGACTACACGGCCCAGCCGACCGGCTACACCCGCGCACTGCCCATTTTCCAGATCATGGTCAACAACGCCGCGGTCCTGCAGCAGCAGGCCCCCAGCCGGGCGGCGGCCACCACCCTCTATGACCAGTGGGTGGCCGACTACGCCAAGATCGTGGACGCCAACGATTATCTCTACTGGTTCGAATCGTCCTATGACTACGACCCCAGCCCGGAGCTGGAGAAGATCAAGGCCAAGCTGGTGGCGGTGAACTTCGCTGACGACCTGCTGAACCCAGCCGAACTGGGCGTGATGGAGGCGGCCATGAAACGCATCACCAATGGCCGCTACATCCTGATCCCCGCCTCGGACCAGACGCGCGGCCACCAGACCCTGACCCAGGCCAAGGTGTGGAAGGGCGCGTTGGAGGAGTTGCTGAAGTAGGCGCTGCCCTTTCGCGGGTCCGCATGAAAAAAAGAA
Organism: Nitrospirillum amazonense; assembly: GCF_029594735.1. Classification (NCBI taxonomy): domain Bacteria; kingdom Pseudomonadati; phylum Pseudomonadota; class Alphaproteobacteria; order Rhodospirillales; family Azospirillaceae; genus Nitrospirillum; species Nitrospirillum amazonense. The sequence goes on along the minus strand of NZ_JARPAF010000002.1, from coordinate 2,635,073 downwards.
GCCGGCCGAGGAAACGCCCCGGCCGGCTTTGTGCTGTGCGGGATCGCCGCCGTCAGGTGATGCGGGTGGGGATATAGCCCAGATCAGCGGCCGTGAAGCTGGTGGCGGTGGTGTTTTGCAGCGTCATCAACGTCGACCAGCTGTCGCCGCCGCCGTTGAGGTCGACCTGCAGCAGGGTGTCGCCGCCCGACTGTTTCAGTTGCAGATAGCCGCCGTCGAAGGGGTTGGTGGTGGTGCTCCAGCCTGTCAGCATGCCGGACAGGAAGTCCGTCAGGTTCAGATGGTCCGTGCCGGTCTGGAAGTCTGTGACGGTAATGGACGTACTTGCGCTGAAACCATCGAAGGACGATTTCAGCACCAGGGTATCGGCACCCGATCCCAAGGTGATGGTGTTGTCGGAGGTGCCAGCCCCGGTGCCGAAAAACTTCGTCGGGGTGATAATAACGGTATCGTCGCCCGCACCGGCGTCGATGGTGGCGTGCGCCGCCGCCTCGACGCTGATGGTGTCGTTGCCCGTGCCCCCCACCATGGTGACGGTATCCAGGAAGCGGTCGCCGCTGCCCTTGAAGTAGATGAAGTCGTCGCCCGTGCCGCCATCCATCAGGACGGAGCTGGCCGCGCCGGAATACCGGGAGACAGACAGATAATCATTACCGTCCTGGCCATACAGCTGGTCGTTACCGCCGGCGGAGTCGGCGAGGGTGTCGTTGCCGGTATCGCCGCCGGTGTTGGCGGCGTTGTTGCCGTAGAGGATGTCGTCGCCCGCGCCGCCATCCAGGCTGTCCGAGCCGCTGCCCCCTTCCAGCGTGTCATTGCCCATCCCGCCACTCAGCACGTCGTCTCCGCCCAAGCCCTGGACAAGGTCGCTCCCGCCCCCGCCGGTCAATGTGTCGTTGCCGGCGGTGCCAGTCACGGTTTGATCGGAATTCGATCCGTCGGGTGAGAACTCCAAATCATGATAGGTGAAGGTGCTGGCAGTGGTGTTCTGGAAGGTGATGAGCGTGGTCCAGCCGCTGGCGGCACCGTTCCCGTCGGGATCGATCTGCAGCAGCGTGTCGTTGCCTGCCTGGACCAACTGCAGATAGCCGTTGCCGAAGGGGTTGGACGCGCCGTCCCAGCCGGTAAGAACGTAGGGCAGGTAATTATCCAATACCACCTTGTCGGTGCCGGGTTGGAAGTCGGTGACGGTCAGTGAAACATCGCTGTCCACGCTGGTGCCAGACTGGGTCAGAGCCACGGTGTCGGAGCCCGTCCCCAACGTCAGGGTGGTGGCGCCGACGCCGAAGCCCAGTATGATGGAAACAGTGTCGTTACCGGCGCCGGCATCCACCGTCTTCTGCCCTACCCCTTCCAAGGAGAGGGTATCATCGCCATCGCCGGCATCAATCGTGCCCTGGGCGAGGGCGTTCGCGCTGATGGCGTCGTTACCGCTCCCGCCCAAGATGGTGACGGTTTGACGACCGCTGCCATAGAAGCTGATGGTGTCGTTACCACTGCCGCCGTCCATGAGGATGGTTTCCGTGGCAGTGCTGGTGTACCGGGTCACGGTCAGCGTGTCGTTGCCGTCCTGGCCGTACAGCTGGTCGTTGCCGCCCTGGTCGTCGGTAAGGCGGTCGTCGCCGGTGTCGCCGCCGGTGTTCGCCGCGTTGTTGCCATAAAGGACGTCGTCGCCGCTGCCGCCGTTTAGGACGTCATAGCCGCTGCCACCCTCCAGCGTGTCGTTGCCGAAGCCGCCTGTCAGGATATCGTTGCCAGCCAGACCCTGGATGAGGTCATTTCCCTGGCCGCCTGTCAGGGTATCGCTGCCCGCCGTGCCAACGAGCGTCTGATTGGTCGGAGCCGAGCCGGTCGGGTCGTACATCAGGTCGCTGGTGGTGAAGGTGCTGGCGGTGGTGTTCTGGAAGGTGATCAGGTTGGACCAGCTGTCGCCGCCGCCGTCGAGATCGACCTGCAGCAGACTGTCGCTGCCCGATTGCACCAGCCGCAGGAAGCCGCCCGCGAAGGGATTAGTCGTCCCGTTCCAGCCCGTCAGCATGCCGGACAGGAAGTCCGTCAGGTTCAGATGGTCCGTGCCGGTCTGGAAGTCTGTGATGGTAATGGACGTACTTGCGCTGAAACCATCGAAGGACGATTTCAGCACCAGGGTATCGGCACCCGATCCCAAGGTGATGGTGTTGTCGGAGGTGCCAGCCCCGGTGCCGAAATACTTCGTCGGGGTGATGATGACGGTATCGTCGCCGGCACCGGCGTCGATGGTGGCGTGCGCCGCCGCTTCGACGCTGATGGTGTCGTTGCCGGTGCCTCCTACCATGGTGACGGTATCCAGGAAGCGGTCGCCGCTGCCCTTGAAGTAGATGAAGTCGTCGCCCGTGCCGCCATCCATCAGGACGGAGCTGGCCGCGCCGGAATACCGGGAGACAGACAGATAATCATTACCGTCCTGGCCATACAGCTGGTCGTTACCGCCGGCGGAGTCGGCGAGGGTGTCGTTGTCGGTGTCGCCGCCAGCGTTGGCGGCGTTGTTGCCATAGAGGACGTCATTGCCCGCGCCACCCGTAAGGCTGTCTGAGCCGCCACCCCCTTCCAGTGTGTCGTTGCCGCCGCTGCCACCGCTCAGGGTATCGTTGCCGTTCAGACCCATGATCAGGTCGCTCTGGCTGGTGCCAAAAATAGTATCGGCGTTGGCCGTTCCGGCAATCCAAGGAGCAGGGGTGTAGCCTAGGTCTTGAGCGGTAAAGGTGCTGGCGGTGGTGTTCTGCAAGGTGACAAGTGTGGTCCAGCTGTCGGCGGCTCCGTCGACGTCGATCTGTAACAGGGTATCGTTGCCCGACTGCACCAATTGCAGGAACCCATCGGCGAAGGGGTTGGATACGCCGTCCCAGCCCTTCAGCGTCTGGCCCAGGAAGTGCCCCAGCTTCAGCTGATCGGTGCCCACGGTGAAATCGGTGACAGTGGCGTTCCTGCCGGCATAGTGCCCGTTTGCCTGGGCCAAGGTCAGGGTGTCTGAGCCGGCTCCCAGCGTCACAATGCTGTCCAAGCCCATGTCAACCGTTAGGCTGTCATTGCCAGCCGCGCCGATGGCGGCATTTATCGCGTTTAGAGTGTAGTTGCCGGTGGTCGCGGAGTCGCCCGCGTTGACAACAACGTAATAAGTTCCGGCCTGTGAGGCGGTGAAGGGCAGCACGACGGTGCCGGTGGTGGGGGAGGCCGTGGCGACTTGACGGCCACTGGCATCATAAATGGTCAGAACGCCGGTGCCAGGCGCCATCGTCAATTCCACCGCCAACTGCTGGCCAGTAGTCAGCGTCAACTGGTACCAATCGTGGTCGCCCGCAGTGTCGACGGCACCGGTGACCGCCAGACCCAAGCCGAACCCATGGCTTGTTTGCTCATGGCCGAACATTGCGCTGCCGTTGTCATTGCCCTGGGCGTAACCATGCTGAATCCACTGCGTGATTGCGCCTTCGACGCCTAGGCCCGCCAGAGAGGGATGGCTCAGCAGATAGGCGACCCCATCAAAGGTAACGGTGCGCCCCTCGGTGTGGCCGGTGGTGATGTAATGGGTGGCGCCGGCGTCGGCATTGGCGCCGAAGGCGGCGATGAGGTCGCCGTAGGACGCAATGTAGGCTAGGCCATCGAAGGTGACGGTGCGCCCCTCGATGTGGCCGGTGGTGATGTAATGGGTGGCGCCGGCGTCGGCATTGGCGCCGAAGGCGGCGATGAGGTCGCCGTAGGACGCGATGTAGGCCAAGCCATTGAAGGTGACGGTGCGTCCCTCGATGTGGCCGGTGGTGATGTAATGGGTGATGCCGGCTTGGGTATTGGTGCCGAAAGCGGCGATGAGATCGGCGTAAGACGCAATGTAGGCCAGGCCATCGAAGGTGACGGCGCGTCCCTCCATATGGCCGGTGGTGATGTAATGGATGGCGCCGGCTTCGGCGTTGGCACCATATGCGGCTATAAGGTCGGGGTTGGACGCGATATAAGCCAAGGCGTCGAAGGTTACGGTGCGTCCTTCCACCTGCCCGGAGCTGTTGTAATGCGCTAGTCCGGCCTGGGGGTTCGCGCCAAATGCGGCAATGAGGTCCGAATACGAGGCAATATAGCTCAGCGCTTCAACGTCGCTCCAGGACGATGTCATCAAAACACCTTATGTTAATGTGTTTACTCTCTAGTTCCCGGCCATTTTAAGGTACGTTTGCAAAAATTGTAAGAATTTTACTTGTCGTCTTGCGAATAATTGCCTTGATCGACTCAATCGGAGGTGATCAAAGCCATTTTGCGTAGGTTTGGATAGCTGAGCAGGCGCGCCGCGGTTGATGTCGCGGATGGTATGGCGCAGGTCGGTGCAGGAACTTCAGCTGCGGGTTGGTCCACTTGTGCTGGTGGGTGGGCGTTGGCCTTGGGCCGGACGGTCGTGGCGGAAGACTTCCTCATCGCAGGAAAACTGGGAATGGTATTTTCAAATAGGCATAGTATTTATGTTTTCACATTAATGAATGGAAAGTGACGATGAGACAGAATGCGATGGTATTTCTAAATTGTAGCTGATGAGCGTGCCATCTTCAAAAATTTTTTTGATTAAATCAAATCTGGGAAGGATAATTTTAATTTTGACATAATTGATAAATTATAGCCGTAAGTTGATGCAATCTTTATTGATTGCGCCAGCTGTTGGAAATTGCAGCGAAAGTAGATGTTGCCGTCGATGGGGCTCTCGGTTCAGGCAACGGGTGAATTGGGTTCTCATAGGCGCGCATGAAGTTTTGATGGAAAAGGTGCTGATTGAGTCACGTCAAAGGAGATGAATGAGGTTTATTGTCGCGAGGCGCTTTGCCGCATATGCCGATAGCGATTGGGCAACCGGTTACCTGAACCGGTGCGGCAAGACTGGGCTCACTATTGATGGAGGATTCCGATCATGCGGGGGCGTGACGTGGCATACTCACCGCCACGCTTGCCATGCGCTGGGAATGGCCACTCCCGAGTCGCCGCAGCCGCCGTGCCGCGCCGGGGGTCAGGCCTTCCCGGCGTAGCGGTCGGTGGCGCGGATCAGCTGGTCCAGGATGCCGGGTTCGGCGTGGGCGTGGCCGGCACCCTCGATCAGGTGGAAGTCCGCCTCCGGCCAGGCCTTGTGCAGGGCATAGGCGTAGCGAGCGGGGCAGGGCATGTCGTAGCGGCCGTGGACGATGGTGGCCGGGATGTGGCGGATGCGGCCCACGTCCCGCACCAGCTGGCCCTCGTCCAGCCAGGCGCCGTGCATGAAGTAGTGGTTCTCGATGCGGGCGAAGGCCAGGGCGAAGTGGCCATCCTTGAAGGGGGCGGAATATTCGGGATTGGGCAGCAGGGTGACCGTCTCCCCCTCCCAGATGGTCCAGGCCTTGGCCGCCTCCAGCTTGGCGGCCTCGTCAACGCCCGTCAGGCGCCGGTGATAGGCTGCCATCATGTCGTGGCGCTCCGCCTCCGGGATGGGGGCCTGGAAGCGCTCCCACTTGTCGGGGAACAGCTCCGACGCGCCGAACTGGTAGTACCAGAGCAGCTCCCCCTTGGTCAGGGTGTAGATGCCGCGCAGCACCAGCTCGCTCACCCGCTCCGAATGCGCCTCGGCATAAGCCAGCGCCAGGGTGGAGCCCCAGGAGCCGCCGAACACCTGCCACTTGTCCACACCCACCAGCTCGCGCAGGCGCTCGATATCCGCCACCAGGTGCCAGGTGGTGTTGGCTTCCAGGCAGGCGTGGGGCGTTGACTTGCCGCAGCCGCGCTGGTCGAACAGCAGAATGTCGTAAAGCGCCGGGTCGAACAGGCGGCGCTGGCCGGGGCTGGTGCCGCCGCCAGGGCCGCCGTGCAGGAAGACCACCGGCTTGGCCCCCCGCGTGCCGCAGCGCTCGTAATAAATCACGTGCCCGTCGCCGACATCCAGCATGCCGGTCTCATAGGGCTCGATGGCCGGGTAGAGGGTGCGCAGCGCGGTCGTCGGGGTGGGCATGGGGGCCGTGTCCTTATTGGGGCGCGTCGCCATCGGCGGCGGTGGCAGCCGGGGTCGATTCGGCCTCCGCCGGGATCCAGCCAGTCTTGGGGCCCGTCTGGGGGGCCGTGTCCGGCGGGGGCGTCTGGGGAGGCGGCGCCGGGTTGGCGTCGGCCTTGGGCGTCTCCACCGGGGTGTCCGCCCCGGGTTGGGTGACTGCGGGTTGGGTGACCGGGGGCTGGGTGACTGGGGGTAGGGTAGCGGGGGGCTGGGCAACCGGGGACTGGGCCGGGGCCGTATCCTGCGGGGCGGCGGCGGGCGCCGCGCTGGGCTGGCTCTGCGGTTGGGTTTGTGCCGGTGGGGGTGCCGGTTCGGGCTGCGGCGCCTTGGCGGCGGGGGCGAGTTCCGACGGGACAACGGTGGGCGGGGACGCTGGTGCCACCTCCGGCACCGGGGTCGCGGGCGCGACAGGCGCCGGCGCCACAGGGGCGGGGGCGGCGTGTTTGGTGGGTTTCTCTGGCTTCGCCTCGGCCTTGGGTTCCGGCTTCGGTTCCGGATCGATGTTGACGGTATAGTCGGGAACGATACGCGCCTGATTGCCTGTGATGACCAGCACCTTCTGGCCCAGTGGAATGGGCGTGGGCTCGCGCTGGGTCACCGACAGCAGGTCGCCGTTGGGCTTGCGTACGATGTATTCCCAGCCGGTGGTGTCGCCGGTCATGTGTTCCGCGCTGGTGCCGACGATGGTGCCCACTACGGTGCCGCCCACGGCGCCCAGGGCGCTGTTGGGACCGATCTGCGAGCCCAGGATGCCGCCGGCGGCCCCGCCGGCCACGGCGCCCACGGCGCCGCTGGCGCTGATCGACACCTGGCGGAAGCCGATGATGACGCCCGGCTCGGCCTTGTTGGCCTGCTGTACGGCGGTGGCGTTGTAGGTGTTGGGTGAATAGTCGGCCGCGCAGCCCGCCAGGACGATGGGGGCGAGAAGGGCGACAGCGGCCGTCAGGCCGAACCGGATGGATCGCGACACGGGAGAGCCGTTCCCTGAAACGACCGGGGCGCGGATTACCCCGGATAGGCTGTATGAACAGCCCCGTGTCATAGGAGATCCGCCCCCAGGTGTCACTTGGCAATTTCATGGCGGCAATGTGGTCAACTTGCCATCATGGCGCGCACCGCCCCTGAATGCGTGGAACCGACGGCCCAGCCATGAAGCAAATCCGCCTCAACGCCTTCGACATGAATTGCGTCGGCCACATCCACCAGGGCCTGTGGCGCCACCCGCGCGACCGTTCGACGCAATACACCGAACTGGCCTATTGGATGGACCTGGCGCGCACGCTGGAGCGGGGCCTGTTCGACGGGCTGTTCCTGGCCGATGTGCTGGGCATCTACGACGTCTATCAGGGTGGGCCCGATGCGGCGGTGCGCGAGGCGGTGCAGGTACCTGTGGGTGATCCCCTGCTGCTGATCCCGGCCATGGCGGCGGCGACCACCCACCTGGGCTTCGGCGTCACCGCCAACCTGAGCTACGAGCCGCCCTATACCTTCGCCCGGCGCATGAGCACGCTGGACCACCTGACCGGCGGGCGCGTGGGCTGGAACATCGTCACGGGATATCTCGACAGCGCCGCCCGCGCCCTGGGCCTGGACGGGCAGGCGGCGCATGACGACCGCTATGCCGTGGCCGAGGAATACATGGACGTGGTCTACCGCCTGTGGGAAGGCAGCTGGGCCGACGACGCCGTGCGCCGCGACCGCGAGGGCGGCACTTATGCCGACCCTGCCCGCGTCCGCGCCGTCCGCCACCACGGCCCGCACTTCCGGATGGAGGGCGCGCACCTGTGCGAGCCGTCGCCCCAGCGCACGCCCGTGCTGTTTCAGGCGGGGTCGTCCGAGCGGGGGCGCAAGTTCGCCGCCGCCCACGCTGAATGCGTCTTCGTCAACGGCGGGCCCAAGCCGCACGTCGCCCGCCTGGTGGCCGACCTGCGCGACCTGGCCCGCAGCCTGGGCCGTGATCCTTCAGACTTGAAGGTGTTCGTCGGCGCCACCGTCGTGGTGGCCGAGACCGATGCCCTGGCCCAGGCCAAGCGCGCGGACTATGAGCGCTACGCCAGTGTCGAGGGCGCCTTGGCCCATGCCTCCGCGTCCCTGGGTATCGACTTCGCCGCCAAGGAGTGGGATGAGCCCATTCACGCTGGTCAGAGCCAGGCAGTGACCTCGAACATCGAGAACCAGGCCGCCCGCCGGCCGGACAAGGTGCTGACCCGGCGCGGCCTGGTGGAGGGGTTGAAGCTGGGCGGGCGCCAGGTGCCCATCGTTGGCGGCCCGGCCACCGTGGCGGATGAGCTGACGGCCTGGGTGGAACAGGCAGACGTGGATGGTTTCATCCTGGCGCGCACGGTGACGCCGGAATGCTTCGGCGACTTCGTCGATCTGGTGGTGCCGGAGTTGCAGGGGCGTGGCGCTTACAAGACGGAGTATGCGCCCGGCACGCTGCGCGAAAAGCTGACGGGCCGACGTGCGCGCCTGCCCGCCGCCCACCCCGCCGCCAGTCGGCGCTGGCCGGATTAGCCCAGCGCATCCTTCAGGAACAACCCCGCGGCATGCTCTAGCCCGGCCAGGGCCTCACGCCCATGGGCCAGGTCGGGCTCGTCGCCCAGGGCGGCGGCGCCCTTCATCATTTGCAGCAGGGTCACGGCCATGGCGGCCGCCCGTTCCGGGGGCAGGGCGGGGGACTTGGCGCGCAGGATGGCAGCGATGCCCCGGCGCAGGCCGGCGCGCAAATGCCCCTGCTGCGCCACCATGTCGGGCCGGGCGTCGATCAGGGCGAAGGCGGCGGCGCGCTCCACCTTCAGGCTGGGCAGCACGGCCAGCAGGTTGGCCGCCAGTTCGGCCGGCGACAGGGCGGCGGCGCGCGCCTCCACCGTCGCCAGCAGGGCCATCAGCGCCCCCGCGTATTGCGCCAGCAGGGCATCGGCCAGCACGGCCTTGGTGGGGAAGAACTGGTAGAGCGAGCCGATGGGCGCCCCCGCCCTGGCCGCGATCTCCGTCATCGTGGCGGCGTCATAGCCCTTCTCCGCGAACACGGCGCCGGCGGCGGCCAGCAGGGCGGCCACGCGGGCACGGCCCCGTTCGCGAGTCGGTTTCTTGGGGCCGGCGGGGGGCGTGCCTTCCGGGGATGCGGCAATAGGCGCGGGGCGGTCGGCTGTTGACTTTTGTGAGGGCATTCTCATAAATCTTTTCATGAGGATGCCCTCATATTCCCATTCCCGGCGCCCGCCGTCCATCCCCCGCTTCTGGAGGTTGCCATGAGCTTCAACCTGGATCCCAAGACCACCGCCCTGGTGCTGATCGACCTGCAGCACGGCATCGTCAATCTGCCCCTGGCGCCGCACACGGGGGCCGAGGTGCTGGCCCGGTCCAAGGCGCTGGCCGACCGTTTCCGCGCGGCCGGCGCGCCTGTGGTGCTGGTGCGCGTGGCTTTCGCGCCTGATTTCAGCGACGCGCCGCGTCAGCCCACGGACCAGGCCATGACCGTGCCGCCGGGCGGCTTCCCGGCCAATTGGGCCACGCTGGATGAGGATTTGGTGAAGGCGGGTGACATCATCGTCACCAAGCGGCAGTGGGGCGCCTTCTACGGCACGGATCTGGATCTGCAACTGCGCCGCCGGGGTATCACCACCATCGTGCTGGCCGGCATCGCCACGAATATTGGCGTGGAATCCACGGCGCGCGGCGCCTGGGAACACGGCTACGCCCTGGTGTTCCCGACCGACGCCATGAGCACCTTCACGGCCGAGATGCAGGATTTCGCGCTGAGCACCATCTTCCCGCGCCTGGGTCGCCGAACCACCAGCGACGCCATCACTCTGAGCTGAGGCTAGGCGGCGAAGAGGAAGGTGAAGAGGAGGGGGCAGGTCTCATGGACCAGGGCCCGGATCTCTCCCTCCGTCACGCGATCACGTTCCATCATCAGGCGCACGATGGGTTCGGCCAGCAACTCGTCCAGCGTCGCTTCCTCGATCTCCGGCATCGGCATGGCGGGTCCCCTTCCGTCTCGGTGGAAACTGTATGGGCACAGTAATGATATTGAGAATGATTCGCAAATAGCCTTTTTGCAGCCACCCCTCCGGCATACGCGGGAGGGGTGGGATTACCCTGGCACGAAGGGGCTTTGCGCCGCCGCAGGCAAGCGGTTGCGTGGGCTGTTTTTACGAATCCGCCGGAGTCTTTACCAGTCCGCCAAAGGGCGCCGCGCCTTGCGCCTAAGCCCTAGGCCGCGCCAGGCGGCGGCTACGCCTGGCCTATAAGACGCCTTGACTATCAGTCCCGGCGCCTGAGGAAAGCGACCTAAGCCGCCTCTTGCCCTTCCAGGAACACCACCAGTTCCTCCAGCGCGTGGGTCAGGTGGCCGCGCAGCACCTCCACCGCCTCATCCCCCTTGCCGTCGCGGCACAGGGCCACCAACTGCTCATGCTCATCCATGGAGCGATCGTGGATGGCGGGGGTCATGGACAGGTGCAGCCGGACGTAACGGTCCAGGCTGTCGTGGATGCGCTTCACCATGTCCAGCATCACCGGGCGCTGGGCCGGCTCGTACAATGCCTCATGCAGCTGCCAGTTCAACGCCCCCCAGCGGCTGGCCTCGGCGGCGTGCATCTCCTTCAGCACGGCTTCGGCCTTTTTGATCTGCTTCGCGCTCAGCTGCGGAATGGCGCGGCGCAGCAGGTCGATTTCCAGCAGCAGCCGCACCTCGTAGTATTCGCGCACCTGGGTGGGCGACAGCTGGGCCACGACCGACCCCTTGTAGGGGATGGTGGCCACCAGGCCCTCCGCCTCCAGCTGCTGCAGCGCCTCGCGCACGGGGATGCGGCTGACCCCCAGCTTCTGCGCAATCTCATCCTGGCGCAGCTGGGCGCCCAGCGCGTATTCCCCGGACAGGATCATCTGCCGCAGGGCGTCAACCACCTGGGCCGACAGGGACTTCCGTTCGATCTTGGCGCGTGCGATCATTTGGTGGCTTCTTGACGGGGTGCGGATTGAAAAAGGCGGCCCTGTGATTTGCCTCTGAACATCCTGATATCGGATGTAAAAGCAATTGATTTTCTAAAATACGCTAGACGGTTCGGGGGTGGCGCGCCATGGGCAGTTGGTGCATGGCCCGGTCTAGTTCCCGTTCAGCCTCAAGCGATAGCATTCCCCGCCGTCCGTCCGGATGCCAGAATGGGTGCCGGTGGCGCTATGCTTGACAGTTTGGATATCGTATCCGATACGCTATCGCCCCACCAGGGTGACCCATGGGCATGATACCCTGGCGCATCCATTCGACGATAACGGGGACGGGCAGGGCATGGCGGTGATGGCGGGGGCGGACAGCCCGGTAAGCGGCCCGGCGGTGGCGCCTGAACACCATGATGGCGGCCATCCTCCCGGCCTCTACCTGCTGTTCGCGGTCGAGTTCTGGGAGCGGTTCTCCTATTACGGCCTGCAATCCATCCTGATCTTCTTCCTGCTGTGGCACCTGTCCATGGACAAGGTGTCGGCCTATGCCGAGCTGGGGGCCTTCGGCGTCCTGGTCTATATGTGCCCGGTGGTCGGCGGCTTCATGGCCGACCGCTGGGTGGGTGCCCGCCACGCCGTGCGGGCCGGTGCCGTGCTGCTGATGCTGGGCCACGGCCTGATGGCCTGGCAGCCGGCGCAGACGGTGGAACGGCTGGTGACGCCTGAGGCCACCTACGACCTGAAACGCCCCATCCTTTATCCCGCGGAGGGGGAGGACGGCGCCCGCCAGGTGGTGGTGAACGGCACCGCCCAGGTCATCACCAGCCTGGGCAGCGTCCAGGGCGGTGACTCGGACGCCCGGGTCCTGACCTATGTCGGCCCCGACGGCGCCGCCGTCACCCTGCGGGGACGCCTGGAAAAGACACCGGACGCCGGCGGGCTGAAGCTTTTCTATCTGTCGCTGGCCCTGATCGCCGCCGGCGTGGGCATGCTGAAGCCCAACATTTCCGCCCTGGTCGGCCGGCTGTACGGCCAGCGCCACGCCGCGCGCGACCGCGGCTTCCTGATCTTCTACCTGGGCATCAACGCCGGCGGCCTGATGGGCAGCATCGTCTGCGGCTGGCTGGGCGCCGCGCTGGGCTGGGAATGGGGCTTCGGCGCCGCCGGCATCGGCATGGCCGTGGCGCTGGCCACCTTCTCCCTGGGCCGCCGCCTGTTGCCGCCCGAACTCCCTGCGGCCGAGGGCGGTCCCCGTGCCGCCAGCGGTGGGCCGGGTGGCCTGCTGGCCCTGGCCGGCGGCTTGGCGGTGGCGCTGGGGGCCTGGCTGATCGTCGATCATCCGACGGTGGTGGGCCATGTGCTGGACCTCGCCGCCGTGGCCGGCCTGGCCGCCGTCTTCTGGTTCGCCCGCCGCTGCGATGCGCGCCAGCGCCGCCACCTGGCGCTGCTGCTGCTGCTCATGCTGGTGTCGGTGCTGTACTGGACCCTGTTCTACCAGGGCCCCGCCTCGCTGAACGTCTTCGCCGCCGAATGGACGGACAGGTATATCGGCCCGGTGCTGGTGCCGGCCCCGGTGCTGCAGTTCCCGGACAAGGCCTTCGTCATCCTGCTGGCCCTGCCGCTGGCGGCCCTGTGGCGCTGGCTGGACGGCCATCGCCGCGACCCCGGCCCGGTGACCAAGTTCGGCTTGGGTGTGCTGTTCGTCGGCCTGGGCTTCCTGGCGCTGGCCTTCGGCATCGAGGTGACGCCGGCGGGTCTGCGCGTGGGCGTGGCCTGGTTGCTGTCGCTCTATCTGCTGCAGGAGGTGGGGGAGCTGTGCCTGTCCCCCATCGGCCTGTCCTCCATCACCCGCCTGTCGCCGCCGGCCATCACCAGCCTGCTGGTGGGCCTGTGGTTCCTGTCCACGGCCTATGGTCAGCGCTTGAGCGCGCTGGTGGCCCAGGCCACGGTGGTGGACGGCAGCCTGCCGGCGGCGGTGCAGCTGGCCTCATACCAGGCGGTGTACCTCAAGGCCGGCCTGTGGTCCTGCGCCGCAGCCGTGCTGCTGCTGTTGCTGGTGGTGCCGCTGCGCCGCCTGAATGATTAGTGTATGATCCCAGAGAAGCGGGTTTGAGACCATGACCAAGGGTATTGGGGGGCTGTCGGCCCCGGCGGTGCTGTCGACCTTGAAGTCCCGGCGGGCGGCGGTGCAGCCCATCACGGCGGAGGAATACCGCGCCCGCATCGAGGCGGTGCGGGCCCATATGGCGGCGCGCAAGGTGGACGCCCTGCTGCTGCCGGCGTCCAGCAACCTCCTCTACTTCACCGGCCTGGACTGGCACCCCAGCGAGCGGCTGACAGCGGCCGTGATCCTGAAGGACGGCGACCCCGTTTACGTCTGTCCGGCATTCGAGGAGCCCAAGCTGCGCGGCCATATCACCGTGGGTGATGAAGTGCGCACCTGGCAGGAGGATGAGAGCGCCTACGCCCTGGTGGCGGACCTGGTGCGCGGCCAGTCCGGCGGCAGCGCCACGGTGGCGGTGGACGCCCTGGGCTATGCCGGCGTGTTCTTCGACCTGGCGGCGACACTGCCTCAGGCTACCCTGGTGGACGCCCGCCCCCTGACGGAGGCCTGCCGCCGGGTGAAGTCGGCGCATGAGATCGCCCTGCTGTCCCATGCCAAGGCCCTGACGCTGGAGGTCCACCGCCTGGCCGCCGGCATCCTGCGCCCCGGCATTACCCCGGCGGAGGTGGTGGCCTTCATCGGCCAGGCCCACCGCGCGCTGGGGGCCGACGGCGGCAACACCTTCTGCGCCGTGCAGTTCGGCGAGGCCACGGCCTATCCCCACGGTGCCCCCGGCGACTGGTTCCTGAAGGAGGGCGATCCCGTCCTGATCGACACCGGCTGCGCCATCGAGGGCTACAAGTCCGACATCACCCGCTGCTACACCTTCGGCCACGCCACCCCCGAATACCGCCGGGTGTGGGAGGATGAGCGCGACGCCCAGATGGCGGCCTTCAACGCCGCCCACATCGGCGTCCCGTGCGAGGCGGTGGACATCGCCGCTCGCAGCTTCCTGGAGTCCCGCGGCTACGGCCCCGGCTACCAGGTGCCGGGCTGCCCCCACCGCACCGGCCACGGCGTGGGCCTGGACCTGCATGAGCCCGCCTACATCGTCGGCGGCAACAAGCAGCCGCTGGAGGCCGGCCTGTGCTTCAGCGTGGAGCCCATGCTGTGCCTCTACGGCAAGTTCGGCGTGCGCTTCGAGGACCACGTCTACATGACCGAGGACGGCCCCCGCTGGTTCACCATTCCGCCGACAGACGTCGACAATCCCTTCGGTTTGCATCATTAGGCCGCGCCCTCAGGCGGCGGACGCCGGCAACCGCCAGCTTGCGTTGTCCTCGATTCAGGGGCCCTGGTCCCAAAATCTCCGGCGACCGCAGTCGCGGCCTACGGCATGAGCCTCATCGGCTCATGCCGCTGGGGTGGGGCGTAAAATTGAAGCGCATAAAAGAAGGGCCGATCCGCGAGGACCGGCCCTTGAGGATGTGCCTTGGGAGGAAACCCAGGTCTGACCTCTTAGACCTGGAAGCCACGCCAGAACGGATCCTGGGTGGGGTCGACGTAAATGGTGTTGAGCCCGGTCTGCACCGCCCAGCCCTTGATGGACGGGCGGATGCTGGCGTAATCGCCCAGCGTGCCGGCGCTTTCCACGCGGCCTTCGAACAGGCTGCCGATGATGCTCTCGTGCACGAAGCTCTGGCCGACGCTGAGCTTGCCCTGCGCCGCCAGATGGGCCATGCGGGCCGAGGTGCCCGTGCCGCAAGGGGACCGGTCGATGGCGCGGTCGCCGTAGAAGACGGCGTTGCGGCCGTGGGCGTCCTTGTGCTTGGGCTTGTCCACCCACATCACATGGCTCAGGCCCCGGATGGTGCTGTCCAGCGGATGGACGGGGGTGATCTTCTCCCGCACCAGCTGCCGCACCAGGCCGCTGAAATGGATGATCTTCTGGCTGCCCAGGTCATCGATGCCGGTGTAGGCCCCTTGCGGCTCGATGATGCCGTAGAAGTTGCCGCCGTAGCTGATGTCCAGGGTGAGGGGGCCCAGCTCGGGCACTTCGATGGTGATGCCTCGGCTGTGGAGGAAGCTGTCGATGTTGAACAGCCGCACCCAGGTCACCTTGCCGGCCGTCCTCTCATACTCGACGCCGATCTGGCCGGCGGGCACGTCCAGCACCAGCTTGCCCGGCGTGCGCGGGCGGATCAGGCCGTGTTCCAGCGCGAAGGTCACCATGCCGATGGTGCCGTGGCCGCACATGGGCAGGCAGCCCGAGGTCTCGATGAACAGGATGGAGGCGTCGGCCTCCGGGCTGCAGGGCGGGTAGACGAAGCCGCCCGACATCATGTCGTGGCCACGCG
This sequence comes from Nitrospirillum amazonense, assembly GCF_029594735.1. Lineage (NCBI taxonomy): Bacteria > Pseudomonadati > Pseudomonadota > Alphaproteobacteria > Rhodospirillales > Azospirillaceae > Nitrospirillum > Nitrospirillum amazonense. The sequence goes on along the minus strand of NZ_JARPAF010000002.1, from coordinate 2,619,703 downwards.
GCTCGAAGCACAGCGCCGTACGGATCCAATCGAAGCGCGACAGGAAGTCCTGGCGCTTCTCGCTCATGGTGGCGCCCACCAGGGGCGGGTGGCCGCCCATGACCAGGCGCACCGGGTTGCCGCAGGTGTGCCCGTCGATGCAGGCGAAGGTCTGGCGGCCCGTGGGCAGAACGGGATCGCCGGTCGGAACGCTGGGGGCGGTGGTCATGGCATCAGGCCTTAAGGCAGAGGACTACTGGGGATACCGACGAAGTTGGAACTGGTTCCCCAGTTCCAACTTCGTTAGCCCGCGACGGCGGGCGCCGGAGCGAGCACTGCAGGGCGCAGCGAGGCAGCCAAGCCAGCGGATGCTGGCGCCGGCGCTTGAGGAAAACGAACAAGCCCCGCCGGCGTTTGAGGGAACTGCTTACAGAACAGGACGGGTCGCCGCCGCCTTCTCGACCATGGCGATCACGTCGGCGCGGGTCTTGCCTTCCAGGATGTAGCGCGGCGGGCGCACGCGCTCGGAACCGCGGCCCATGACCTGCTCGGCCAACTTGATGCTCTGCACCAGGTCGTGGCGGGCGTCCAGGTGCAGCAGCGGCAGGAACCAGCGGTAGATGGCGCGGGCCTTGGCCAGGTCGCCGGCGACAACGGCGTCGTACAGCGCCACCGATTCCTTGGGGAAGGCGTTGGTCAGGCCGGAGATCCAACCCCGGGCACCCAGCAGCAGGCCTTCCAGGGCCACGTCGTCCAGGCCGGCCATCAGCATCATCTTCGTCTCATCGATGGCGTTGGCCAGGTCGGTGAAACGACGGGTGTCGGGGGCCGATTCCTTCAGCGCCACGATGGTCGGGATCTCCGCCAGGCGCTGCAGCAGCGGCACGCTGATGTCCACGCGGTAGGCTGGCGGGTTGTTGTACAGCATGATGGGCAGGGCCGAGGCACCGGCGACGGCGGCGAAGTGGCGGAACAGCTCTTCCTCGGTGGGCACGTACACCATGGCCGGCAGCAGCATCAGGCCGTCGGCGCCGATCTTTTCCGCATCCTTGGCATAGGCGACGGCGCGCGGCGTCGTCAGTTCCGACACGCCGGTGATCACGGGCACGCGGCCGGCGGTCACTTCCTTGGCGGCGGCCAGCACCTGGCGCTTCTCTTCCGGTTCCAGAGAGTTGTTTTCGCCCACGGTGCCCATGATGATCAGGCCGTGCACGCCGTCGCGGATCAGGCCGTCGATCACCCGCTGGGTTTCCGCCAGGTTGATGCTGAGGTCTTCGTTGAACTGCGTGGTCACCGCGGGGAACACACCGCGCCAGTTGGGCAAGGACATCTCTTAAAACCTTTCACGTTTCCGCCATACGCGCTTGTCGGGAAGCGCCGTGACGGATAGTATAATGGGATATTGTATCCAATCAAGGGACTCTGCACATGCCTGTCGCCCATGCCAGCAACCCACCCATGCCGTTCCGGCCAGGATCCGGCACCATCGCGGTGGTGGGCGCCGGCGTGGTGGGTACCGCCACGGCGCTGGTCCTGGTGCGCGATGGGCATGATGTCATCCTGATCGACCGGGATGAACCGGGGCGTGGATGTTCCTACGGTAACGCTGGCCACATCGCCACGGAACAGTTGTTACCCTTGGCCTCCTTTGCCACCTTGCGGCGCGTGCCGGGCCTGCTGCTGAAGTCTGGGGGCCCCTTGGGTATCCGAAAAGGGGCCCTGCCCATCCTGGCGCGCGGCTGGGCCAGGGATTTCCTCGCGGCTTGCCTGCCCCGGGCCCACGCCCACGGCACGGCCGTGTTGTCCGGCCTGATCGAAACCGTCATCCGGGACTGGCGCACCCTGTTGGTGGGAACCGGGGCCGAGGGCCGCTTCCAGACGCGCGGCCATCATAGCGTCTGGGAAAGCGCGGCGCCCGAGGCCGCCATCGCCGCGTCCGCCGCTGCCGCCCGGGACCTGGGCGTGCCCGTCACCCCCTGGGGTCCCAGCCCCGGCGATTGGCCCGACCTTCCCCTTGCCCTGCGGCAGCGTGTCACGGGGGGCATGACCTATACCGGCACCGGCCATGTCAACGACCCCTTCGGCTTGACCCAGGACTTGGCCGCCGCCTTCGTCGCGCGCGGCGGGCGCATTGAGAGGGCTGACATCCAGGGGCTGGAAAGCGGCCAAGGGGGCCAAGGGGTGAATAATAATGCCGGCTGGCGCCTGCGCCATGCCGGTGGTGTCATCGGCGCCGACGCCGTGCTGGTCGCGCTGGGCGTGGACTCCGGATCGCTGCTGGAGCCGCTAGGCTATCGCGTGCCCATGATCGCGGAGCGCGGATACCATGTCGTGGTGCCGGCCGACTCGGGGCCCCATACGCCCATCTTGGACCGCCCCGTAGTGTTCGAGAACCGCACCGTCATCGTGACGCCTATGGCCATGGGCCTGCGCGCCACCAGCTTCACCGATTTCAGCGGGCCGGATGATGCGCCCGATCCCCGCCGCCCGGCGCTGCTGCGCCATCATCTGCGCGAGGTCGGCCTGATGGCACCGGGGGCGGAAAGTTCGGAATGGACCGGCTGCCGCCCCAGCCTGCCCGACTACCTGCCCATGCTGGACGCCAGCCGCCGCCATCCCGGCCTCTACGCCGCCTGCGGCCACCAGCATCTGGGCCTGACCCTTGCGGCCGTGAGCGCGCGGCGCATGGCCGACATTGTCGCCGGCCGAGCGCTGCCCGATCCGGCCATGGCGCTGGACCGCTTTTCCTGAAGGTCGTCCCTTTGGCGGGACCTACTTCCGTCCTAAGACCGGAGGCGTAGTTCTCTATGATGCAGTATCGTATACAGTATCCCAAAATAGCTTGGCAGTTGGGTCCCTTTGCTCCGCTGGCGTCCTCGCCAGCGATTCGGCGCGTTTGCGTACGGACCCAAGACATAACAATCAAGAACACGGGGGCTTAAGGTATGGCGCGCGATCTGGGAGACAGCCCCATGGCAACCTTCAGCGCCCCCTCCGGGCAAACGGTGTCCCGGCGCACCATCCTGCGCGGTGCGGCCTCGGCCGCGGCCCTGATGGCCGTGCCGGCGGTGGCCGCCCCCTTGGTGCCGGCGCTCAACACCGGCACCGCCGAACCCTTTCCCCTGTCGGCTGTGCGTCTGAAGCCATCGCCCTTCAAGGCGGCGGTGGACGCCAACCTGGCCTATCTGCACAGCCTGGAGGCCGACCGCCTGCTGCACAACTTCCGCAGTGGCGCCGGCCTGCAGCCCAAGGGCGCCGCCTACGGTGGCTGGGAAGGCGACACCATCGCCGGCCACACCCTGGGCCATTATTTGAGCGCCCTGTCCCTGATGCACGCCCAGACCGGCGATGCCGAGTGCAAGCGGCGGGTGGACTACATCGTGGCCGAGCTGGCGGACTGCCAGAAGGCCCAGGGCGACGGCTATGTCGCCGGCTTCACCCGCAAGCGCGGCGACATCGTTGAGGACGGCAAGGTCGTGTTCGATGAGCTGCGGCGCGGCGAGATCCGCTCCGCCGGCTTCGACCTCAACGGCTGCTGGGTACCGCTGTACAACTGGCACAAGCTCTACACCGGCCTGTTCGACGCCCAGACCCTGTGCGGCAACACCCAGGCCCTGGATGTGGGCGTCAAGCTGGGTGGCTACATCGATGAGGTGTTCAGCCACCTGAATGACGAGCAGGTCCAGAAGGTGCTGGACTGCGAGCATGGCGGCATCAACGAGAGCTTCGCCGAGCTGTACGCCCGCACGGGCGACCGGCGCTGGCTGCTGCTGGCCGAGCGTCTCTACCATGCCAAGGTGCTGGTGCCCCTGTCGGAAGGCCGGGATGAGCTGGCCAACATCCACGCCAACACGCAGATCCCCAAGCTGATCGGGCTGGCCCGCCTGGCGGAGCTGACGGGGTCGGAGCGCCACGCCAAGGCCTCCGCCTTCTTCTGGCAGACGGTCACCACCAACCATTCCTACGTCATCGGCGGCAACGCGGACCGGGAGTATTTCCAGGAACCGCGCAGCATCTCCCGCCACATCACCGAACAGACCTGCGAGGGCTGCAACAGCTACAACATGCTGAAGCTGACCCGCCTGCTGTATGCCCGCCAGGCCGACGCGCACTACTTCGATTTCTATGAGCGCGCGCACCTGAACCATGTGCTGGCGCAGCAGAATCCGGCCACCGGCATGTTCACCTACATGACGCCGCTGATGTCCGGCTCGGCGCGCGAGTTCTCCACCCCCACGGAAGATTTCTGGTGCTGTGTGGGCACCGGCATGGAAAGCCACGCCAAGCATGGCGAGAGCGTCTACTGGAGGCGCGGTGCGGAGGATTTGGCCGTCAACCTCTACATTCCCTCCACCCTCACCTGGGCGGAGCGGGGGGCGGTGATCGACCTCGACACCCGCTATCCGGAAGCTGAGACGGTGCTGCTGACGCTGAAGGCGTTGAAGCGTCCCGCCACCTTCGCGGTCAGCTTCCGCATCCCGGCCTGGTGCACCGGCGCCACCCTGGCGGTGAACGGCAAGCCGCAGGACCTGCAATTGCAGAACGGCTACGCCGTCGTGCGGCGGGAATGGAAGGCCGGCGACGCCGTCGCCCTGCGCCTACCCATGGCCCTGCGCCTGGAATCCACCAACGACGATGCCGACACCGTGGCCTTCCTGCACGGTCCCCTGGTGCTGGCCGCCGACCTGGGCGTCGCGCCCAAGAGCGAGGCGCCCACCGGCTCGCCCCAGCCCACGCCCGTCTCCGACGCCTTCCAGGGCCCGGCGCCGGCGCTGGTCTCAGCCTCCGTCCTGGACGGCTTCCAGCGGGCGGCGCCTGACGCCCTGGTGTGGCGCACCACCGGTATCGGCCGGCCGGGCGACATGGAGTTCAAGCCCTTCTACCAGCAGTACACCCGGCGCACGGCCGTTTACTTCAAGCGCTACACCGAGGCGCAGTGGAAGACGGCGGAGGCGGCCCTGGCGCAGGAGGCGGCCCGCCAGCGCGACATCCAGGCGCGTTCCGTCGACGTCATGCACCTGGGTGAGATGCAGCCGGAACGCGACCATGGGCTGGAGGCCAAAATCTCCTACCCCGTGACCTACCGCGGCCGGAACGGGCGCGACGCCCGCACCGGCGGCTTCTTTGAGTTCAAGGCCAAGGTTCGCGGCGGCGCCATGGTGCTGCAGGCGACATATTGGGGTGATGAGCGCAAGCGCCTGTTCCACATCCTGGTCGACGGCACCCGCATCGCCACGCAAAAGCTGGACGCGGAGCGGCCGGGTGAGTTCTTTGACGTGGAATACCCCATCCCCGCCAACCTGACGGCGGGCAAGTCCAGCGTCGTTGTCCGTTTCGAGCCGGAGACCGGCTATTCCGCGGGGCCCGTCTTCGGCTGCCGCGTCGTTGCAGCTTCAGCCTCTCAGGGAGCGCCCATTTGATGAATCGCCTGCCTTTAGAACGTCTGGCCGCCCGCCTGCTGGTCGGCACCGCCCTGTTCACCGGTGTCCTGACCTTGGGCCAAATCACCGCGACCCCCGTCGTCGGTATGGCCCATGCCGCGACCGCCACGGCCGGCAAGGCCGACGCCCAATTCAAGGCGATCTACACCAAGGAATGGAAGTGGCGTCAGGAGGAATTCAAGGGCGAGGATGACGAGGACAGCACGGACACCGTTGCCGGCCACCTGCCCAAGGTGGACGCCGCCACCCAGGAAAAGCGGCAGAAGGTCTGGGAAGGCGTCCTGAAGGAACTGGCGGCCATCCCCCAAACCGACCTGTCGCCCGAGGCGCAGGTGGATTTCAGCATCTACCGCGACCAGGTGACGGTCCTGCTGAACAGCCAGAAGTTCAAGGATTATGAGAAGCCGCTGAACGCCGACAGCTCGTTCTGGTCCAACATGGCCGGCGGCGCGCGCAAGCCCTTCCACACGGTCGCGGAATACAAGGCCTTCATTGGCCAGTTGAACGACATGCCGCGCTATTTCGGTGAGCAGATCGTGAACATGCGCGCCGGCCTGAAGCGGGGCTTCACCCCGCCCAAGGTGACGCTGACCGGCCGCGACAGCGGCATCGTGAACGTGGTCGAGGCCAAGACGCCGGAAGACAACGTCTACTACACGCCGTTCAAGAAGATGCCGGACACCATCCCGGCCGCGACCCAGGCGGAACTGCGCGCCGCCGCCGTGGCCGCCATCACCAAGTCGGTGGTGCCGGCCCACCAGACCCTGCTGAAGTTCATGCGCGAGGAATACATCCCCGGCGCCCGCACGGATCTGGCGGCGGAATCCCTGCCCGACGGCAAGGCCTACTACCAGTCCAAGATCAAGGAGTTCGCCACCGTCGACCTGACGGCGGACCAGATCCACACGATCGGCCTGGAAGAGGTGGCGAAGATCCACGCCCAGATGCTGGACGTGATGAAGCAGGCCAACTTCCAGGGTGATTTCCCCGCCTTCCTGAAGTTCCTGCGCACCGACCCCCAATTCTACGCCAAGACCCCGGAAGAGTTGCTGATGCGGGCGGCCTGGATCGCCAAGAAGTTCGACGGCAAGGCAGACCAGTACTTCGGCTACCTGCCGCGCTCGCGCTTCGCCATCATCCCGGTGCCGGCGGACATCGCACCCTTCTACACCTCCGGCCGGGGGGGACCGGGCGTGTACCTGGTCAACACTTACGACCTGCCGTCGCGCGGCCTGTACGCTCTGCCGGCCCTGACGCTGCATGAATCGGCCCCCGGCCACGCCTTCCAAATGCCCATCGCCGCGGAACAGAAGGACCAGCCGGAGTTCCGACAGAAGGTTTACATCTCCGCCTTCGGCGAAGGCTGGGCGCTCTACTGCGAGAAGCTGGGCGAGGAGATGGGCATGTACGAGACGCCCTATGAGCGCTTCGGCATGCTGAGCTACCAGATGTGGCGCGCCGCCCGTCTCGTGGTCGACACCGGCATCCATGCCAAGGGCTGGACGCGCGAGCAGGCGCAACAGTACCTGCACGACAATACCGCCCTGGCCGATCACGAGATCGAGACCGAGGTCGACCGCTATATCGCGTGGCCTGGTCAGGCCTTGTCCTACTACCTGGGTGAGATGGCCATCCTGAAGGCCCGCGCCAAGGCGGAGAAGGCGTTGGGTCCGAAGTTCGACCTGCGCAACTTCCACGACACGGTGCTGAAGCTGGGTGGCGTGCCGCTGCCGGTGCTGGAGGCCCGCATCGACCGCTTCATCGCCGAGGGCGGCAAGAGCCCCTATCCGGCGCAATAGGCAACCGCCGAAGCCTGAGTGACCAGGGGCGGGCAGAGGGACTGTCCGCCCTTTTTCTTTTGTCCTTGTTTTGTTCCTTTTGGGGGCTTTCGCTCTAGGGACTGTGGGTGTATCAAACCCACACCCCATCTTCTTGAGCAGGACGCCGTCCCATGTCCCTCGATCTCGCCTCATTGGCCCTTGGTTTCGTCGCGGCGCTGGTCGTGGCCTTGGTCGCCGCCCGGGTGGCGGGGGCGGGCGCCCGCGCGGCGCAGGCCGAGCGGCTGGCGATGCTGGAGGCCGATCTGGCCGACCTGCGCGCGGCCAAGGCCGAGGCCGACCGCCGCCTGGCGGTGGAGGGCGAACGGGCCTCGCGCGTACCCCTGCTGGAGCGTGACCTGGCCACGGTGCGGGAAGAGGGCGCCCGCCTCAGCCAGGCGCTGGCGGCGTCCAAGGAGGCGCTGGCGCGCGAGCTGCGGCAGGCGGAAGAGAAGATGGCCCTGCTGATCCAGGCGCGCGAGACCATGGCCAAGGAGTTCAAGGTCCTGGCCGACGAGGTCATGACCCGGCACGGCGAGACCTTCGCCAAGCAAAACCGCACCCAGCTGGACGGCCTGCTGGCGCCCTTGCGCGACCGCATGGTGGAGTTCCAGCAGGGCCTGCAACTGGCCCATACGGAAAGCGCCAAGGACCGCGCGGCGCTGGCGCAGCAGATCCGCCAGCTGACCGACACCAGCGCCCGCATGACCAGCGAGACGCACAACCTGACCCAGGCGCTGAAGGGCAAGGCCCAGACCCAGGGCGCCTGGGGCGAAATGATCCTGTCCACCATCCTGGAACGCTCCGGCCTGCGCGAGGGTGAGGAGTATGTGACGCAGGAAAGCCGCACGGACGCCGATGGCAGCCGCCTGCGCCCCGACGTGGTGGTGAACCTGCCGGGCGGTCAGCGGGTGGTGATCGACGCCAAGGTGTCGCTGACCGCGTTCGAGGCGCACGTGAACGCGGAGGATGAGGTGGCGCGCATGGCGGCGCTGGCGCGCCACGTCGTTTCCCTGCGCACCCACATCAAGACCCTGGGCTCCAAGGACTATACCGGCGCCGTGGGCAGCGGCCTGGACTATGTCCTGATGTTCGTGCCCATCGAGGGCGCCCTGGCGGTGGCGGTGCAGGAGGACCCGGCGCTGACGGCCTACGCCGCGGACATGAACGTGGCCATCGCCACCCCCACGACCTTGATGGTGGCGCTGCGCACCGTGGCCAACGTCTGGCAGGTGGAACGCCGCAACCGCAACGCCGAGGCCATCGCCGACCGGGCCGGCAAGCTGTACGACAAGTTCGTCGGCTTCCTGGAGGACATGCGCAGCCTGGGCACCCAGCTGGACCGCGTGCAGAAAAGCTACAGCGGCGCCATGACCAAGCTCAGCGCCGGCACCGGCAACCTGGTGCGCCAGGTGGAACAGCTGAAGGACATGGGCGCCAAAACCTCCAAGGCCATTCCCGTCGACCTCCGCGAGGATGGGCTGGAGGACAAGGCGGCCGCGCTGGAGACGGTCGGCACCCTTTCCCTGACCTGACAAAACCTGTCCTGCGGCGGCGGCACGGTGCCGTTTGCAGCCTGCTGCGCAAGGCTTGACAGCGTTGTCTCAATCGATGATTATCTAATCAATCGACCAGGGGTTGTGGCGTGGCGCCTACCTTTGGCGAAAAGAAGCAGGGATTGGGATCGCGCCTATGGCATCGGGACGACACCACACGCTTCTATCCGGCCGCTGACAGGGTGGCAGGCACGCCCGTGATCGCGGACGGCGCCATGATGGGGAAGTGGTCCCGGGCACAAAGGAAGGGGGCAGTTCTCCCAGAGCCCCCCGGCAGGCGGCCGCGCTGGCCTTGGGGATTCAGTCTGGGCACCCCACGGCGGCGCGGCCGTCTTTTTTCAGCGGCGCGTGGTTTTTAAAGCGCAGGGTTGCGGCAAGCCGCCCGTATCAGCACTGCCGGTACTTTCTCCGGCATCGCCGGGGACCCGCCCATGACCAGCCTTGTCACCAGCCTGATGCGTCGTCTGAACGACCGGGGCCTTGACTTGGCGGTACTGGTGGTGGTGTCCGCCTTCCTGACCCTGGTGGTGCTGAGCGCGGCACCCGATGCGGCGGTGGACGAGGCCCAGGCCACGCCCGTCGTCCCCGCCCAACTGGCCGACGGCCAGGCCGGGCACTGATCCCCCCGCAAGAGCGATCCGCCTTACAAGGCGTGATGGGCCCTTAAAGGTACGCCTTCCCGAAGAAATACAGCGTCATGGCCACGCCCGTGACGATGACGAAACGGCGGACGTATTCGCCGGGTAGCCGCCGGGCCACGGCGGCGCCCAGATAGCCGCCAGCGATGGCGGAGACCATCATGACCAGGGCCGGGGCCCAGACCACGCGGCCGCTGAGGGCGAAGGTCACCGTGGCGATGGCGTTCAGGCTGCCGCTCAGCAGGGTCTTCCACGCGTTCATCGCGTGCATGTCGCGCAGGCCGAACAGGGTCATGGCCGCCATGGACAGGATGCCGACGCCGCCGCCGTAATAGCCGCCATAAATGGCGATGACGAACTGGCAGCACAGCAGGGCCGTGGGCGTCAGGCGCACGCTGTCCTGCAGCAGGCCGGCCAGGCGGCGGCCGAAGGCGAAGACCAAGGTGGCCATCAGCAGCAGCCAGGGCACCAGGGCCACGAACACGCTCTCGGGCGTCCACAGCAGCAGCAGGGCGCCGGCGACACTGCCCACCAGGCTGACGGCCACCATGGGCAACATGCCCACGCCCTGGATGGGCTGGAACTCCCGCCGGTAGGCGTAGACGCTGGCGAACGATCCGGGAAAAAGGGCCACGGTGTTGGTGGCGTTTGCCGTCACCGGCGGCAGGCCGGCAAACACCAGGGCGGGGAAGCCCAGGAAACTGCCGCCGCCGGCGACGGCGTTCAGGACGCCGGCCACGAAGGCGGCGCCGATCAGCAAGGCCCAGGTCCAGGGATCCATCGGATGTCCGGTGCGGTTGGTGGCGGGCGCCCCGCGCCGCCGCCCCGTTCCCGGGCGGTCTCGTCAGGGGGCGGGGGCCGGCATCGCGTCGTGCAATACGCGATAAAGCTGGAACCCCTTGCCCTCATGAACCAGGTCGGCCAGGCCCGTCAACTCCCGATGTCCAGCCTCGGTGTTCAGGACGATGACGTAGTCATAGTCCCGCTGCCAGTCCTGCCAGAAATAGGTGCCGGGGGGCAGGGGATTGGTCACGGCCTTCACCATCTCGCCCGTGCTGGGCGGGTCGCCGTCCTCACGGTCCACGCGCTCGGTATAGGCGGGCTTCACGGTCAGGATCTGCTTGCCGGCCACGCTGAAGGCGGTGCTGACCAGGCTTTGGCGGTCGATAATCGCCAGGCAGGGCGCATGGCTGAAGGCGGCGTTGAAGTTGACGTCGCCCGTGGGCACCGTCGCCTCCGCCACCAGGATGGTGGACCCGGGCTCCACCGCCGCCATGGACGCGCGCATATCCTTGTAGACCTGGCTCAGGGGCAGCCAGTCGCCGATCATGACCACGCTGCGGGCCACGATGATGGCCAGGATGGCGGCCAGGGCGGTCATGCGGCCCAGGCGGCTGCGGAAGTCGAACCGCACGAAGCCCAGGCCTAGGAACAGCAGAGCCACCGGCAGCCGCTCGTCGGCGTAGGCCGAGCCGAACAGGATGGTGGGCATGGCGATGTAGGTCACGGCGCCGGTGGCCAGCAGCATCCAGCCTGCGGCGTGCAGGTGCATGCGCCGGGTGGCCAGCAGGACGGCGACCACGCCCAGGCCCGCCAGGCCCAGCGGCACCTCCCAATTCTCATGGAAGGTGGTGACCAGGAAGCGCAGGCCCTCGCCCTTGCCCACCCAGCTCCATACCACCTGGTCGGCCAGGCCCATCGTCGGGCTGGCCGCCAGCAGGGGCAGAACCACCAGGAAGGGCAGGCCCATCAGGCCCAGGTGGCGCAACGCCTGACGCCACGGCCGGCGCAGCAGGCCCGGCGCCTCCAGGCAGAAGATGGCCATGCCATAGAGGCCGACGGCGAACAGATGGCAAACGAACAGCACCAGCACCGTGGCGGTGGAGGCCGCCAGGCGTTGCAGGTGCGACCGGTGGCGCAGCGACAGCCGGATGGCCGTGCCCCACAGCGCTAGGCCGATGCCGAACAGGAAGTTGGTGAAGCCCAGCAGGAAGATGCCGTTGTACATGAAGGCCATGGCCAGCAGCGCGTTGGCGCCGCCAGGGCCATGCTCCGCCCGGTGCAGGGCCCGGTGCAGGGCCCAGGTGCCGGTGACGATGCTGACGATGATGGCGGCGATGAATAGCTTGCCGGCGATGAACACGCCCACGACCTTGACCATGGGGGGCGTCACCAGGTCCATGGCCAGATTGGGAATGACCTGCCAGTCGATGGCGTAGAAGCGCTGCAGCAGGGGCTCCTGCCCCAGGTGCGCGATGATGTCCATGCGGGCCAAGTGGTTGGCGTAGTCCGTCAGCGGCGGCACCAGCACGAAGAACAGGGGGGCCAGGACCACCGCCAAGGCGAGAAGGCCCAGCACCGTCGCCACGGGCAGGTCCAAGCTACGGTGGCGGGCATTGCTGCGCGCGTCGGCATCAAGGGCAACCATCATCCCCGCCAATTAACAGGGCGCTCCCGCAGCGCACAAGACAATCAAAAGGCACACGGCCAGCGAAAGGGGAATATGGGATCCCCCGTTTATGCTGGCGCTACACTTTGCCTCAGTCCGCACTGTCCCGGAACCGCGGCGGCGTCGCCTGTCCTTCTTGGACGGCAAGGGCGGCGCGGGTTTGCCGCAGGTACGCCGGCTTGGGCGCCTCCCGCTTAAATTTTTTGATGCGCTGTCGTTTTGTGATTCCCGGCTTGTGTCCCGGGCGCGATTCCCCTAACGAAGCAGGCTGACAACGGCGCCGGTCCCCGGTGGGGTGCGGCGACCATGATGGACAACAGGTGGGCATATCCGCCGCGACGGCTTTGGGGGCCGACGGCGAAAGGGCAGCGCGGGCGTGAATGGGCAAGGCCGCCGCATCCCGGTTGCGGGATGTCCGGGCGTACCCTTTCCGCAGGGGGCCGCGGGATAGGCACCAATTTTCCAAGGATTTGGGCATGCAGGCACAGGTCACGGCACGCGTTCGGCATCCGGTGGGTTTCTGGTTCGTCTTCTGGGGTGAGTTGGCCGAGCGCGCCTGCTACTACGGCATGCGGACATTGCTGGCGCTCTACATCACCTCGCAGCTGGGCTTCTCGGACAGCGACGCCGCCACGGTCATCCAGATTTTCATGGCGTCCTGTTACGCCTTGCCCCTCATCGGCGGCGTCATCGCCGACCGTTGGCTGGGCCGGTACCCCACCATCATCTTTTTCTCGTTTCCCTACATCTTCGGGCAGGTGGTCCTAGGCTTCGCCAGCAGCCCGTGGATGCTGTACGCCAGCCTGGCGATGCTGGCCATGGGCGCCGGCGCCATCAAACCCAACGTCAGCCCCATGATGGCCCGCATGTACCAGGAGCAGGGCAAGGAAGCCCTGATGGACAAGGCCTTCAGCTATTTCTACGTGGCCATCAACATCGGCGGCTTCGTCACCTCCTACGCGCTGCCCTGGGTGCGCGACAAGGCGGGCTATCAGGTGGCGCTGATGCTGCCAGCGGCCCTGATGACGGTGGCCCTGGTGGTCTTCGCCGCCGGCAAGCGCTTCTACCCGCAGGAAAGCGCCGCCGACCGCGCCGCCGCCCGTGCCAAGACCGACCAGACCGCCGCCGGCATGACGCCGGAGGAACGCGCGCGCCTGGTGCGCATGCTGCTGGGCTTCCCCATGATCCTGGTGTTCTGGATGGCCTATGACCAGACCGCCACGACCTGGGTGTTCTTCGCCCGCGACTACATCGACCTGAACCTGTGGCCCTTCGGCTTCGACCTGACACCGGACCAGCTGCAGGCGGTCAACCCGCTGATGATCATCCTGCTGACCCCCATCTTCAACGCCTTCTGGGGGTGGGTGGACCGCCGCCGGGGCACGCTGACCCCGGCGCGGACCAAGGTGTTCGTGGGCTTTGGCATCACGGCCCTGTCCATCGCCATCATGGCGCTGGCCGGGTTGCTGGCCACCAAGGACCATCCGGTCAGCATTTGGTTCATGCTGGTGTCCAACATCGTGCTGGGCTTCGGTGAGCTGTGCATCAGCATGATCGGCCTGCAGTGGGCCTATATGGAGGCACCGGCCCGGCTGAAGTCGTCCATCACGGCCGTGTTCTATTTCACGGTTTTCGCCGGCGACATGGTGGGGGGACTGTACGTCCAGCTTTATGACCGCCTGTCGCCCTTCGCCTATTTTGGCGGCCAGGTGGCGCTGCTGGTGCTGGCGGCGGCCGTTTTCTACGGCGTCGCGTTGCGGCGCCAGCGGGTGCTGGCGGTGGCGTAAGCCGGGGCCGCAGCATGCCAAAAGAAAAGGCCGCCGTCCCCTGCCTGGGACAGCGGCCTTTTTCTTGGTCCCGCCGATTGGCCCGCTTGAAATCGCGTGGGCTTCAGGGGGGCTGGCGATGCGCCCCCGATAGTTTCCAAGGTCCGGTCGGATTCCAGCGAGCGTGTCACCCCTGGTCCGGTGGTTCCTTTCAGGCAGCGCCCGCCGTGGGGGTCGCTTCCGTAAGGCCATTGTTCAGCGCCCAGATAGCGGCCTGGGTGCGGTTGTTGCAGTTGATCTTGCGCAGCAGGCTCTTCAGGTGAACTTTCACCGTCGCCTCGGTGATGTGCAGGCCGTTGGCGATCACCTTGTTGCTCTCACCCTTGACCAGGGCCCGCAGGATCTGCGTTTCCCGCATCGACAGGCCCTTGTGCGGGCTGCCGGCGCCGACGCTGCCGGTATGGTTCTGCTGGGTCAGCAGCAGGGCCAAGTCGGACGGGAAGACCTTCTCGCCCAGCATGACCAAGTGCAGCGACTGGATCAGCGCGTTGGAGGAGCGATCCTTGGTCAGGTAGCCGTCGATCCCGGCCTCCAGCGCCATGCGCAGACGCGGCGCGTCGAAGCCGTTGGTCAGGTAGACCAGGCGGGCCTCGGGGAACAGGCTGTGCAGCTGATTGGCCGCCGCCCGGAATTCCCCCGCGTCCGTCACATCGAACAGGACCAGGGCGACGCTACGGCCGGACGGCTTAGCGCCGGATATATCATTTGGTGTGGGGGCGGACAGCTCCGCTCGCGCCGCCTCGACATCGCGCGCTTCGGAAACCACGCGAAAATCCTGCGGCAGCAGTTGTCTTAAGCCCTGACGGAACAGGGTACTCGGGTCTATCACCAGAACATCATGGGTGGCCATGATCCAAACCTCCGACGCAGATGCAACTAGATCGGAGTGTTTAATATTGGCTCTTTCGGACCATAAGACAACCCTCACTTGTGTCCGGTCGCTTTAGCCCTTTCGCGTATCCAACCCGCGTTAGCTAGCCAGGAATAGCCGAAACAACGCTCAAAAGGGATAGGTGGGTCAGCGGCGGTAGCGCTTTTCCTGCATAATCTCCAGTTGCAGCTGCTGAATTTCGGTGAGCCGCTTCCACTGTCGCTGGATAAGATAATCAATTTTTTCGTGCAGGTGCCTGATCTCCAGCTCCGCCTTGAGGTTGACGCGGTAGTCGTTCTCGGACCGCAGGCGGTCCTTGGCCTCCTGCCGCTTCTGGCTCATCATGATGATGGGCGCCTGGATGGCGGCCAGGCAGGAGAGGATGAGGTTAAGCAGGATGAAGGGGTAGGGATCGAAAGACTTATCCCCTTGGAAGCTGCTGATGATCATCCAGATGATCAGGAAGCCC
Source organism: Nitrospirillum amazonense (assembly GCF_029594735.1). NCBI lineage: Bacteria > Pseudomonadati > Pseudomonadota > Alphaproteobacteria > Rhodospirillales > Azospirillaceae > Nitrospirillum > Nitrospirillum amazonense. The sequence goes on along the minus strand of NZ_JARPAF010000002.1, from coordinate 2,604,657 downwards.
GCGAACGTGAGGATGAAGGTCCAGCTGCCGCCGAAGCTGGCCAGATGATCCGACATGCGCTCGCCCAGGGTACGCTCCTCGGCGTAGCCTTCTTCGATGTTCTCCGCCAGGGTCTCATGGGTGGCGATGCTTTCGGCCACCTGGCGATCCAGTTCCGTCAGCTCGCCCTTTTCCTGCTGCAGCAGTTCCTCGACATACAGGGAACGGTAGCGGGCGACGACGCCGCGGCTGACCAGGGCATCGGGCGGCAGGCCTGGGTGGTCGCGGCGGATGCGCACGGCCAGGCTGGGGCGCAGGGTGTCCAGGCTGATCAGGTCGCGCTTGGGGCGCAGCTTGCCGGTGACGCCGCAGGCCACGCGCTTGCCACTGGCGGGCGCCGTGCCATCCGACGGCGGGGCGCCGTCCAGTCCGGGCTCTTCCTCCACGCCATCGAGGCCGTCATCGTCGCCGCCCTCGTCGCCCAGGTCGATGTCGGCCAGCTCTTCCGCCTCGGCCGCCAGCTCGGCGGCGATGGCGGCGTCCTGCTGCGCATCCCGCGCCGGCTGCGCCGCGTTCTCATCCTGCGGGTTCATGCCGCCACGCCCCTCATCCATCGCACTCGTCCTCTCAATCCGGCATTACGCCTCAGGCCGTTTTGGCCCAGCATCCGCCGGGGCGCAACCTAAACGCTGACAGGTGTTTCTATAACCGAACTATGACAATTTTCCGCGATCGCCAGAGGGGAAGGTGTGTTCCATCCCGCCGGCCCCCCGTGGACAAGTGTCGCAGGTAAAGAAAAACCCCGCCAGCGGACCGGCGGGGTTTCCCTTGTACAGGATATCTCCCCGAAGGGGACAAACCTTGGAACGTGAACTGGCCTTAGAACGTGAACTGGACGCGGCCGCCCAGGGACTGCCAGTTGTCGCCCACCTGGGTGTTGTTGGTGGCCGACGAGTACTTCTTCAGGTCGATGAACTGGTAGTCCAGCATGAAGCGGACGTTGCTGGTCATGTACCAGTTCAGGCCCAGGGTCCACACTTCCTGCTGGCCGCCGCGCACGCGGTTGGCGGTGTTGGTGGCCCAGGTGTCGGAGTTCAAGTTCAGGAAGCTGTAGCGCGCCACGGCTTCCCAGGTGCCCCACTGGCCGGCACCGGGGTTCAGGGGCTTGTCCACCGTCGGGGCGCTGAAGGCGCCCTGGTTGGCGACGTAATTGCGCTTCTGGCCGGTCAGGACCCAGCCGGCTTCGGCGTAGTAGCCGAAGAAGCTCGGGTCGTTGGTGGCCGTGGACAGCACCTTACGACGCGTCACGTCGATCTGGTAGCCTTCGCCCTGGGCCCAGAAGCTGTCGTAACGGACAGCGGCTTCACCGCCGTAGATGGCGACGCTGTTGGCGTTGATGTTGCCGGTGTTCAGGATGGCGCCCAGGCCGCCGTAGCGGTTTTCCGGACGCTCGGACAGGGCCAGCACGTGCGAACCGGCGGCGTTCACGCCGTTGGTCTGCGGCGGGGCGTACATGTAGCCGACATCGGCGCCGACATGGACGATGGTGTGCTCATCGTTGATCGGACGGAAGGCGGCGCGGGCGAAGGCGGCCTTCTGGTCGTCGGCGACACCGGTCACGGCACTGGACGTGACCGAGGCGGTCGCGCCGCCGGTGCTGGTCAGCACGGTGGTGCTGCCGAACGGGCTGGTGTTGACGTTGGCGCCGGTCAGGTAGACGTCGGCGAAATAGTTGTCGCCGAAGGTGCGCACGCCGGCCGACAGGCGGCCTTCGCTGGCGATCAGGCCGGTGACGACGTTGGTGATGCCGGGACGCTCCAGCAGGCCGATGTCGTTGGAGCTGATGCTGTCTTCGAAGGTGATGGCCGGCTGCATGGCGCCGACGTCGATCAGCCAGCCCTTGTAGCCGGTGTAGGTCAGCTGCGCGGTCTGCAGGCGGCCGGACTGGTTGAAGCGGCCCGGGAAGTCGGCCGTCACGTTGTAGGTGAAGTCGTTGAAGGCCTTGCCGGCGAAGCCGATGTAGGCGCGACGGAAGTTGAAGCCGTCGGTGATGTCCTTGTTGGCCCGGTTGTCGGGGTTCTTGGCATCCTGGAAGTTGTAACCGTAATCCAGGTGGATGCGGCCGACGGGCTGGAAGCTGAACGCCTTGTCCGCGGACGTGAAGGTCGGCACGCCGTTGGGGAAGGTGATGCTGGGCAGGTTCGCCGTGGCGGCGGTGGCCGAGGTGGCAGCCTTCTCGGCGGCGGCCTTGGACTCAGCGGCGGCCTTGTTGGCGGCGTCGGTCTGGGCCGAGATCGCCTGCAACTGCGCCTGCAGCGCCTGGATCTGCTTGTTCAGGGCGTCGATCTGCGCCTGGGTGGCCAGCGGGGTGGCGGCGGCGGCGGCGGTGGCGGAGGCGGCGTTCGACTTCTTGGTCTCTGCAGCGGAGGCGCCGGCGGCGGCGAAAGCCACGCCCAGCACCGTGCCAGCGAGCAACACGGTCTTCAGGTTCATTCCTAGATTCTCCCATCATCCGGTCTACGGCATGCCGCCCAATCCCGGGTTTCGGGGCCGACGTCACGCGTTTGGAGCGTTTGGGCTGCGGCCCTAACGAAGCGCTCGGTAGCAATATAGCATGACAGCGAGACTGCTAAAGGTTGACAGATTTATGAAAGGGGCTAGCTGTGGCGCCGCTGCAACAGTTTCGAGTCGGGCGTTTTAGGGGGCTTAAAGTAAGGCGGGGCAACAAATCCGGGACTACAGCAGTAGAGTTCGGACGGGCCCGGCGGGCTGAAAAAAGAGGGTGGGCGGATCGACTGCATCTATAGTGTTGTGAATAGGGCGCACCCCGGGGCCTGCTTATGACCACCAAGGGGATGCCGTTGCGGCGCAGAAAAAACGGCGGCGGGCTGCGCCTTCGCCGACACTTGAAAAGAAATTGAGAATCGGCGTTGACTCATAGAGTGCCGCCAGGTTGTGGCTGGTGTTGCAGCGGCACGCCAGCGCTGCCGGCCGGTACGGGGCGTGAACGAGGGGCGGCCCTGCGACAAAACGCCCACGGTTTCATAAAACTGTAACAAACTCGTCACCAAAGGTTCAGGACCCGGAATCTAGGGTCCGCCCGTCGAGACGGGATCAGGAAGCGGTCGCGGGGGCTTGCCCCTGGGCGGATCGGCCGAGGCCCCGAGACGGTCGACTAAGACGTTCCAACCCGTGGGGGAATCCCGTGAACTTTCAACCGAAGAACCTGCTGAAGGGCATGGTTGCCGCCGCGGCCGCGGTGGTGATGGTGGGCGCCGCCCAGGCTGCCGACATCAGCGGCGCCGGCGCCACCTTCCCGTACCCCATCTACGCCAAGTGGGCCGAGGCCTATAAGGCCAAGACCGGCGTGGGCCTGAACTACCAGTCCATCGGTTCCGGCGGCGGCATCAAGCAGATCAAGGCGAAGACGGTCACGTTCGGCGCCTCCGACATGCCCCTGAAGGCTGAAGAGCTGAAGGAAGCGGGCCTGCAGCAGTTCCCGATGATCATGGGCGGCGTCGTCCCGGTCGTGAACGTGAAGGGCATCGCCCCCGGCCAGATCCAGCTGGACGGCCCGACCATCGCCAAGATCTACCTGGGCCAGATCGCCTCGTGGAACGACCCGGCCATCAAGGCGCAGAACCCCGGCCTGAACCTGCCCAACACCTCCATCGTCCCGGTGTACCGTTCCGACGGGTCGGGCACGAACTTCCTGTGGACCACCTACCTGTCCAAGGAAGACAAGGAATTCGCCGAGCGCGTCGGCGCCAACACGTCGGTGCAGTGGGCCGCCGGCCTGGGCGCCAAGGGCAATGAAGGCGTCGCCAACATGGTGAAGCTGACCGACGGCGCCATCGGCTACGTCGAGTACGCCTACGCCAAGCAGAACAGCCTGACCTTCACCAAGCTGAAGAACAAGGACGGCAAGGTCGTCAGCCCGGAGATCAAGGCCTTCCAGGCCGCCGCCGCCGGTGCCGACTGGGCCAACGCCCCGGGCTTCTACCTGGTGCTGGTCGATCAGCCCGGTGCCGACAGCTGGCCGATCACCGGCGCCAGCTTCATCCTGGTCTACAGCCAGCCGCAGGACGGCGCCGCCGTCGCCGAGGCGCTGAAGTTCTTCGACTGGGCCTACAACAACGGCCAGGCCGCCGCCGAGCAGCTGGACTACGTCCCGATGCCGGCCGCCGTGATCGCCCAGGTCGAGAAGTCCTGGGGCACGGTGAAGACCGCCGACGGCAAGCCCGTCTGGTCGAAGTAAGAGTGCTCGGGTAAAAGGAAGCGCCCGCGGGGCTTCCGCCCCGGGGGACGAAGGTCGGGAGAGGGGTCGCCTACGGCTCCTCTCCCTCTTTGTCGGCTTCCTTGATAGACATCCGGGTTTATTAGGTCATCGCGTTTCGGGTTATCGCAGGGCCTACGGCCGGAGGGGTGCTTTGGTGGACATGGCGGTAAAGGCATCGGACATCAGCGCGGAGAGTCCGCGGGCGCGCACGCAGCGCCGCAACGACCTTCTGTTTCGCGGCGCCACCCTGTTTTTCGCCCTCCTGGTGCTGACGCTCCTGGGCGGTGTAATTATCTCGCTCATTCACGGCGCGTTGCCGGCTCTGAAGGCCTTCGGCTTCGGCTTCGTCACGACCGAGATCTGGAACCCGGTGACGGAGAAGTTCGGCGCGCTGGCGCCCATCTACGGCACGCTGGTCACCTCGGCCATCGCCATGCTGGTGGGCGTGCCCGTCAGTTTCGGCATCGCCATCTTCCTGACCGAGCTGTGTCCCGCCTGGGCCAAGCGGCCCATCGGCATCGCGGTCGAGTTGCTGGCCGGCATCCCCAGCATCATCTACGGCATCTGGGGCCTGTTCGTGTTCGCGCCCTTCCTGCAGCGGACCGTCCAACCCTTCCTGATCAACACGCTGGGCACCATCCCGGGCATCGGCGCCTGGTTCAAGGGCCCGCCCTACGGCATCGGCGTGCTGACGGCCGGTCTGATCCTGGCCATCATGATCCTGCCCTTCATCACCTCCATCACCCGCGACGTGTTCGAGACCATGCCCGCCATGCTGCGTGAAAGCGCCTACGGCCTGGGCGCCACGACGTGGGAGGTGGTGCGCGACATCACCATCCCCTACACTCGCGTGGGCCTGGTGGGCGGCGTCATGCTGGGCCTGGGCCGCGCGCTGGGTGAAACCATGGCCGTGACCTTCGTCATCGGCAATTCGCATCGCATCGCCTCCTCGCTGCTGGCACCGGGCACCACCATCTCGGCCGCCATCGCCAACGAGTTCACCGAGGCGGTGGGCGACACTTACACCTCCTCCCTGATCGCGCTGGGCCTGGTGCTCTTCGTGATCACCTTCATCGTGCTGTCGCTGGCCAAGCTGATGCTGGTGCGCATGAACCGCAAGGCGGGGACCTGATCCATGGCCATCACCGACACCTCCCCTCCCGGCACCAACTTCGCGATGGGCCGCTATAAGCGCCGCAAGATTGGCAACACCATCACCATGGGCCTGGCCGTGGGCGCCGCCGTCTTCGGCCTGCTGTGGCTGGTCTGGATCCTGGCGGTCCTGCTGATCAACGGCATCAGCGCCATCAATCTGGGACTGTTTACCCAGATGACTCCGCCGCCCGGCAGCACCGGCGGCCTGCTGAACGCCATCTTCGGCAGCATCGTAATGACGGTGCTGGGCATGGTGATCGGCACGCCCATCGGCATCATGGCCGGCACCTATATGGCCGAATACGGCAAGGGCACGAAGCTGGCCGAGGTGACGCGCTTCATCAACGACATCCTGCTGTCCGCGCCCTCCATCATCGTCGGCTTGTTCATCTACACCATCGTCGTGGTCCCCATGGGCCACTTTTCCGCCTGGGCGGGCTCCATCTCGCTGGCCGTGCTGGTCATCCCGGTGGTGGTGCGCACGACCGAGGACATGCTGAACCTGGTCCCGGGTTCCCTGCGCGAGGCCGCTGCCGCCCTGGGCGCACCGCGCTGGAAGGTCATCGTGCAGGTGACCTACCGCGCCGCCCGCAGCGGCATCATGACCGGCGTCCTGCTGGCCGTGGCCCGCATCAGCGGCGAGACGGCGCCGCTGCTGTTCACCGCCCTGAACAACCAGTTCTGGAGCGTCAACATGAACGCTCCCATGGCGAACCTGCCGGTCACCATCTTCCAGTTCGCGCTCAGCCCCTATGAGGACTGGCAGCGCCTGGCGTGGGGCGGTTCGCTCCTCATCACGGTCGCCATCCTCGCGCTCAACATCGGCGCCCGCATGCTCGCTTCCATCGGCACCAAGAAAGGCCAGTGATCCCCATGACCGCGCTTTCCATGACGGCGGAACAGTCCCAGGCGGCCCTCGCCACCGACGGCGACATGCGCGAGAAGATCAGCGTCCGCAACCTGAACTTCTATTACGGCGGCTTCCACGCCCTGCGTAACATCAACCTGCCGCTGTTCGACAAGCGGGTGACGGCCTTCATCGGCCCGTCCGGCTGCGGCAAGTCCACGCTGCTGCGCATCCTGAACCGCATCTACGACCTCTACCCCAACCAGCGGGCCGAGGGCGAGGTGCTGCTGGACGGCGAGAACCTGCTGTCGCCCAAGCAGGACCTGAACCTGCTGCGCGCCCGCGTCGGCATGGTGTTCCAGAAGCCGACGCCCTTCCCCATGTCGATCTACGACAACGTCGCCTACGGCATCCGGCTGTATGAGAAGCTGAGCCGTGCCGACATGGACGTGCGCGTGGAAGAGGCGCTGCGCAAGACCGCGCTGTGGACCGAGGTCAAGGACAAGCTGCGCCAGAGCGGCCTGTCGCTGTCCGGCGGCCAGCAGCAGCGCCTGTGCATCGCCCGCGCCGTGGCCGTGCGCCCGGCCGTGCTGCTGCTGGACGAGCCGACCTCGGCGCTGGACCCCATCTCCACCTCCAAGATCGAGGAGCTGGTGGATGAGCTGAAGCCCGACTACTGCATCGCCATCGTCACGCACAACATGCAGCAGGCGGCCCGCGTCTCCGACTTCACCGCCTTCATGTACCTGGGCGAGCTGGTGGAATACGGCGCCACCGACACCATCTTCACCGCCCCCAAGGAAGAGAAGACCGAGCAGTACATCACCGGCCGCTTCGGCTGATCCGGCCGCTGTGTTGCCAGCGGGACGGGATTTTGACTCGTGCCGCTGTAGCCCGCGACTGCGGGCGCCGCAGCGAGCACCGCAGGGCGGAGCGAGGATAGCCAAGGCTGCGGATGCAGCCGCCCGGCGCCTGAGGTGCATTTGAGCGGCCACGATCAAATGCCACGCGTGTGAACGTGAAGGGCGGCGTCCTCCGGGACGGCCGCCCTTTTCCATAGAAGCGCCGCTTTTATCGTCCATATCGGCCCGGTCCCCTGCTATCACCCTTGTCCTGATCGGACGCGGCCCCATTTCCCCGATACCATGGATACCTTCCCGCCTTCCCAGCAGACACCGGCCGCGCCCTCCGGCCCGGAGTCCGCGCCAGAGGCGGAGGCGGAAGGAACGGCCGCGGCGGCCGTGGGCTCCACCCATGGACCGCAACAGGGCGCGGCGCAGCAGGGCGGGCCGCGCCGGCGCGCCAGCCGCCGCCTGCCGGTGGTCTGGCGGGCGCTGACCCATGCCCTGACGCCCAAGGGCCTGCGCTCCTCCGAGCTGTCCCTGGCCCTGCTCAGCGTGCCGGTGGGCATCGGCGTGGGCCTGGCGGTGGCGGGGCTGCACGCCCTGGTGCTGGCGCTGCACAGCCTGGCCTTCAAGGTGCCGTTCGGCGATCACATCAGCAGCGCCCTGTTCATCCCGTCCAGCCTGACGCTGGCCGCGCCGGTGGTGGGCGGCGCCCTGCTGGCGGGCCTGGGCCTGCTGTTCCGCCGCGCCCGTGACACCGTCGACCCCATCGAAGCCAACGCCCTGTATGGCGGCCGCATGTCCCTGCGCGACAGCTTGCGCCTGACCCTGTCCATCGTCGTATCGCACGGCGCCGGCGGTTCGGTCGGAATGGAGGCGGCCTTCACCCAGACCGGCGCCGGTCTGGCGTCCAACTTCGGCCGGCGGCTGAACCTGCGGCGCAATGATCTGCGCACCCTCGTGGGGTGCGGAGCGGCGGCAGCCATCTCCGCCGCCTTCACCGCCCCCTTGGCGGGCGCCTTCTACGCGTTCGAACTGGTCATCGGCACCTATACCATGGCGACGCTGGCGCCGGTCTGCGTCGCCGCCGTGGTCGCGAACCAGGTGGCACAGATGGCGCTGAACCGCCCGGCCCTGTTCATCCTGGCCGAGCCGCCGGTCATCCGGGGCGGCGATTTCGCGACCTTCCTGCTGGTCGGCCTCGCCGCCGGGGCCCTGGCCATCCTCACCATGCAGGCCGTTACGCATGCGGAACGGTTGTTCCGCCAGCTGCCCATTCCCCGCGCGCTGCACCCCGTCCTGGGCGGGCTGCTGCTGGGGCCCATGGCCCTGGTGCTCCCGGGGGTGCTGGGGGGTGGGCAGGGCGCCCTGCAGTACGGCTTCGACCATGGCTACGGCCTGGGCCTGGCCTTCGTGATGCTGGTGGCCAAGGTTGTGGCGTCCGCGCTGTGCCTGGGCGCAGGCTTCCGTGGTGGCCTGTTCAGCGCCTCCCTGCTGCTGGGCAGCCTGTTCGGCAGCATGGTGTCCGACATCGGGACCCTGCTGCCCTGGGACCTGGTGGCCCAGCGCTCCGCCGTCATGCTGGTGGGCATGGGCTCCTTTGCCGCCGCTGTCGTGGGCGCGCCCGTGACCATGGTGCTGCTGGTGCTGGAGCTGACGGGCGACCTGCGCGCTTCGGCCGGCGTGCTCATGGGCGTCATCGCCTCCACCCTGCTGGTGCGCGAGACCTTCGGCTATTCCTTCGCCACCTGGCGCTTCCACCAGCGCGGCGTGCAGATCCGGGGCGGTCACGACATCGGCTGGGTCAAGGACATGACCGTGGGCCGGCTGATGCGCGGCGACCCCAAGACGGTGCCGGCCGACATCACCCTGGGCGCCCTGCGCGGCCACTACCCGCCCGGCAGCGCCAAGACGGTGTTCGCCCTGGATCCCAACGGCGCCTTCGCCGGCCGGGTGGACATGAACGCGGTGCACGACCCCCAGCACGAGCTGCCGGCCGACCAGCGGGCAGCGGAGGTGGCGCGCGACCGCGAGCATTTCCTGCTGCCCGACCAGTCGGTGCGCATGGCCCTGCAGCGCTTCGCCGACTGGGACGCCGACAGCCTGCCGGTGGTGGAGGGGGTCAGCAGTCGCCGCGTCGTCGGCTACCTGACCGAGGCCTACGCCCTTCGCCGCTATTCGCAGGAGCTGGAGCGCCGGCGCGGCGACGAACTGGGCGTGCGCGACCTGTTCGGCGGTGTCTGACGCCGCGAACTCTTCAACTAGACAGGGCTATAGATCGCCTTAGGCGTTGCGCCCGGTGCGCCGATGTTGCATCACGGGGGCGGCCCCATGTTCAGTGCGGCGTCCGCGCCCGGAACCCTCCGGGGTGCCGCCTGCCTTACTTCTCAGGGATAGTCCGCATTGTTCGATGATTTCGGCGTGTTGATCCGGGGTATCGTCCTGGGATTGGCCATCGCGGCGCCGGTCGGCCCCATCGGGCTGCTGTGCATCCGGCGGACGGTGGAGCGGGGCATCATCGCGGGGCTCGCCACCGGCTTCGGCTCCGCCCTGGCCGACGGCTTCTTCGGTGGCGTGGCGGCCTTCGGCGTCAACGCCATCCTGGAGGCCCTGCTGGGCCACGTGAAGGAACTGCGCCTCATCGGCGGCATCTTCCTGCTGGGCGCCGCCATCCATTCGCTGCTCAAGGAACCGCACGAGCGCAAGAACAGGCCGCCCGACGCCGGCAACCTGATCGGCTCCGTCGGCACCGGCCTGTTCCTGACGGTGACCAACCCCATCACCATCATGGGCATCATCACCGTCGTGGTGGGCTTCGGCGGCGCCCTGGACCATGCCAAGGCCGGCACCATGACCCTGGGCGTGTTCCTGGGCTCGCTGAGCTGGTGGTCCATCCTGTGCGGCGGCACCTTCCTCATCCGCCACCACTTCACACCGCGCCTCGTCCTGTGGATCAACCGGGGCACCGGCGTGGTGCTGGGCGTGGTGGGCCTGATGGCCCTGCTCAGCTTCTTCTCCCTGGTGCCGGAGAATTTGCAGGACCTGGTCGGGGCTTTTATTAGTAAGTGAGCCTCAAGCGCCTCAAGCGGCGGCAGTGGAGGTTCATGGCCAGACCCTTGCTCGCCACCAGCGGGACAAGAACCTATCGGCAGGGCTCGGGCGGGCCATGGAAGGGCTGTGCCCCTGATCCGTCAGGCTATGGAGAATACCCTTTCCGCTTCCCTTGCCCGTTCGGCATGATGTCGGCGAGCGACGATGCGCGGAGACGGGCATGCGAGGGACGGCCATGTCTGGGCTGATTGCCGCGGCCCTGCTTCTGAGCGGATGTAACCTTATCATGGCGCATACCCTGACCACAGGTCCGAATGGTCTGGAAACGCCGCAGGACTTGGGCGTTCCGTTCGAACGCGTTTCAATTCCCAGCGGTCCGCGCCATCTCGATGGATATCTTGTCAGCGCTCCGCCACACTGCCGGGGCGTTCCAGGATTGGTCATCTACCACGGCGTCGGCGAGACTATTTCCATGTGGGCGAAGGCCCAGGCGCTGCTCTACGCCCAGTGTGTCTCGTCGCTGGTATTCGACTACACCGGTTCAGGCTACAGTTCCCCAGGACCCACATTCGAGGTTCTTCATCAGGACGCGCTTGCGGCGTTTGGCTTTGGGAAGGCCCGCTTCGGCAACTCCCGGCTTTTTCTGTTGGCTCATTCGATGGGCAACGGCGTTTTACTGGAGGCGTTGCCTCAAATGGACGAACAGCCCAAAGGGCTGATCCTTGCCAACGCGTTTGTGTCGTTGCGCGCCCAGATGGCCCGTCTTGGCTGGTTTCCTCGCTTGATGTCCTACGTGATGCCGGACTGGTGGAACAATGTGAAGGCCGCGCCGGCCATCTCCACGCCCGTGCTTTTAATCGCCAGTGATGGCGATAAAGTGGTCCCTTCCGAGGATGGCCGCGGGATTTTTGCAGCGGTGAGGCAGGAAAAATTTTTTGTTCTGCTGCATGGCTATGGCCATAATGCCTTATATAAAACTCCCGATGATGAATATTGGCGGCCAATTCTAGATTTCATTAAAGATCAATCCAAATTCCCAGAAGACGAGCAAGGCCATAGTCACTAAGACCGGCCATATTTCCTGGGTTAGGGTTGATCGCCCACGGCTCTAATAATCCCACTGGTACTTCAGGCCCACCGTGTCGTCCGTGCTGCCGACGGCACCGTTCAGGCGCAGGCGGGAGGTCAGGGCGTATTCCAGGGTGACGTTGGTGCCGGTGCCGCCCACCGATTGGCTGACGCCGACATAGGTGCGGCTGTTGATGTAGCGGCCGGCGGTGACCGTGCCGAAGGCGCTGGAGCCGACGGCGGCGCTGGAGAATTCCAGGCGGTCGATGCCCAGGTTGCGCTTCACGTTGTCCAGGATGCCCGGGCCGCTGCCCAGCACGCCCGACAGCTGGGCCACGCCCTGCGCCAACTGCAAGGCCTCCAGCGCGCTGATCTGGCTGATGGGCCGGTCGAACAGCAGGCGGGACAGCACCTCGTCCTGCGGGCGGGGTGGGTCCGAGGTCAGGGCCACGGTGGGCTTGGACAGGCGGCCGGTGATGTTCAAGATGGCCGTGAAGTCCGCCTTGGTGGAGGAGGCGGAGATGTCCAGCAGGGGGTCGCTGTCGCCGGTGAAGGTGATGTCGCTCTTGGTCAGGGTGAAGGTCTGGCCCTGGGCGCTGAAATCACCCTTCACCAGGAAGACCCGGCCGGTCAGCTGCGGGTCGGCGCTGGTGCCGCGCGCCTGCATGTCGGCGGCGAACTCCGCCGTCAGGCCCCGGCCCTGGACGTAGATGCGGTTGCGCGCCTTGATGTCCACCTTCAGATGGACCAGCAGCCCGCCGCCGGCGGCCGACATCTGGCCCTGCGGTTGGCGCGGCCGGCCGTTGACGTAGCGCACGGGTAGGTCGGCCACGTCGGCCGGCGGCTTGTCCGGCAGGCCGACCCAGGTCTCGCGCAGGCGCACGGTGCCGGCCAGGTCCGGCTTGTTCATCAGGCCCTTCAGCGTCAGGTCGCTGTCCACCCAGGCGGTGATGGGGTCGGTGCGCAGCAGGCGGGCGTTGGTTGTGGTGACGTGCAGGTCCAGCACGGGCGCCTTTTCCTGGGCGTTGGGATCGCCCAGGTTGATGCGGCCGCTTAAATCCACGGCACCGCCGTCGGCCGTGTTGCCGTGGAACTTCTCCACCGCCAGGCCGCGCGCGTCGCCCACAAGATGGGCGTTCAAGCCGAAGATCTGGGTGCCGGTGCCGCCGTTCTCATACTTCGCGTCGATCAGGTCGACCGAACCGGTGACCTTCGGATCCGCCACCGTGCCGGCCACCGCCAGGTCGACTGAAACCTTGCCGCCCATGCGCTGGGCCGAGGCAGCCAGGAAGTCGTTGTAGCGCGACAGCTCCGTCCGGCCATTGATCTTGGCGCTGACCGGCCCCTGGATCACCGGCGACATCGTCTCCGGATTCAGCGCCAGGGGCGTGTCGGCCTCGGCGTTCAGGTCAACCGCACCGTCGGCGGTATGGGCCGCCAGGGTGCTGCGCAGCCGCCCGCCGCGCCAGGCGGCGGTCAGGGTGGCGTCGGCGTTCAGCCGCCGGTCGGCGCTGTTCTTGACCTCCAGCGTCTTTTTCTTGGCCGGGGTGGTGTCGGCGCCGGTGGCGTTGGCCGGATTGTTGGCGACGGTCGCGCTGACGGCGGGCTTGCCGTCGGGCGTGGCCTCGGGTGCGGTGCCCGGCGCCTCGGTTGCCCCGCTGTCCAGGGTCACGGCCAGTTGCTGCATGGACAGGCCGCGGATGCTGACGGTGGCGTCGGCCGTGGGGTTGGCGGCGGTGCCGCTGGCCGTGACCTTGGCGTCCAGGGTGCCGGCCAGGGTCAGCGCCGGGTCGGCCAGGGCGGCCAGCGCCAGCGGCAGGGCCGTCGCCTCCACCTGCGCCGTCACCTCCTTGCCGTTCAGCGCCAGGTCGGCGCGGATGCGGCCGGTGCCCAGCGCCACGTCCAGGCCCTTCACCGCCACGCTGCCCTTGGCCACGGTGATGGTGGCGGGGGCGGCCAGCTTCAGGGTGGTCTGGTCCAGGCGGCCGTCCAGCTGGTCCAGCCGCGCCACGGTGGGCCCTCGCGCCTCCTTCGGCGACCGGGGCTCCGGCGCCTGGGTCAGGTGGCCGGCGCTTTCCACCTGGAAGGCGCGGCGGCGGCCCACGCTGCCCACGCCCGTGGTGCCGTCCAGGGCCAGGGTGATGTCGCCCTCGCCCAGCGTGCCGCGCCAGGCGGCGGTCACCTTGTTGACCAGCACCTGGCCGGCCTCGATGCCGTCGGCCGCCAGGGTGACGTTGGGGCGGGGGCTGCCCAGCACGTCGTCGACATGGCCGCTCAAGGTGGCCTGATGGATGCGCTGGTCCTCCACCACCAGCTCGTCCAGCACCACCTTCAGGTCCACGCCCTGGGTGGCGCCCCTGGCGGGCGCGGGGGGCGGCGGGGCGGGCTGGCCTTTCTTCGCCTTGGGCTGCTGGGCCTTGGCTTGCCGGACGGCACGCGCGGGCGCCGGGGCGGCCGCGGCGGCGCCCAGCACGATGTCGGCCTTGGCGCGGCCCGCCAGGCGCGTGCCGGCCAGGGCGCCCAGGCTGGACAGGTCGGGGAAGGTTGCGGCCAGCTTGCCGGTGGCCAGCCGCCGGTCCAGGTCGGCGTCCAGCCCGCCCTCCAGCTTGTTCGGGCCCAATGCCGCCGCCAGGTCGCGCACGGTCAGGCGGGGCCCCGTCTTGACCACATGGGCGGCCACGCTGGCCGGGTTGCCCACCACCTGGCCGCTGCCCTTCAGGTCGGCCGTCAGGGTGTTGTCCTTCAGCGTGACGTTGCCGGCCAGGTCGATGGCGCCGGTGCGCACGGTCAGCGGGGTGACCGCCACGTCCTTGCCGTCCAGGGTGGCGCGGACCTTGCCGCTGATCTCCGCCCGGCCGGCCAGCAGCGCGTCCTCCGTCGGCTGGCCGGTGCGCAGGTCGGTCGCCTGCACGGACAGCGTGCCCTCGGCCACGCCGTCGGCCACCGTGCCCTCCACCGTCGCCGCCACGTGGCCGGTGATGATGTCCTCGGGCGCCGGCTTCGCGCTGGGCGGTTCCTTGCCGCTGGTGCCGCCCCCATTGGCCAGGGCCATCAGCGTGGCCAGCTCGCCATCGGCCAGCTTCAGGCTGCCCTTGGCCTGGCGGCCCCAGGCCTGGGCGCTGCCGCTGCCTGTCAGGTGGCCGATACCGCCCGTGAGGTCCAGCTTGTCCACCTGGATGTTGCCGCTGGCGCGGTCCAGCGCGCCGGTCAGGGCCAGGTCGGCATGGTCGGTCAGGGCCGGGGGCAGCCCGGGCGCATCCAGGCCCTGCAGCTTGGACGTCAGGTCCAGCAACAGGCGGGTGCCGTCCTCCTGCAGCTTGGTGGTGGCGGTCAGGTGGCGCACATGGGCGTCGTTGTAGCCCAGTTCCTCCACCGTCAGGTCGGCAGTCACCATGCGCTGCTTCTTGGCGCCGGCCTTGCCCGCCGCCGGGTCGGTGGTGTGCAGCACGGCGTCCAGCTTGCCCAGCGCCAGGCCGGGCACGGCGGGGGACAGGGCCTCCGGCGCCGCCGGCACCAGTTGCAGGGTCAGGTCGCCACCCTTGTCCTTCAGGCTGCCCTTGGCTGTGACGCGACCGAAGGCGGCGGCCAGATCCAGGCTTTCCAGGGTGATGGTGCCGTCATCGGCCAGGGTGGCGGCCGTCTGCAGGGTGGCGGCGTCGCCCGACATCCACACCAGATTGTCGGGCAACAGGCGGCCGGGGGCGGCCTTCAGGTCCAGGGTGACACGCTTGGCCTTGCCCTTGGGCCGGTCTAGGCCCACGTCGGCCACCAGGGCCACGGCGCGCGGGGTGATGCTGCCGCCATCGGCGGCCTTGGCCGCCTGCGGCGTCTCCTTCAGGTCCAGGTGCGCCTGGAACCGGTCCAGCGGCCCGCTGCCCGTCAGGTCCAGGGTCAGCGGCCCCAGTTCAGGGTGGCCGGCCAGGCGGGCCACCAGGCCGCCCGCCTCCTCCTGCCCGCGCAGCTCCAGGGTCAGGCTGCCGGGGCTGGTCAAGCCGGGTGCCGTGAAGCGGGCGGTCAGCTCGCCATGGGCGGCCCCGCCGTCCAGCTGCGTCAGGGTCAGGCGGCTGTCGCCGTCCAGGTTGGGCCCCAGCCGCACCGTGCCGCTGGTGGACAGCGCCGCCCCCTGGCCGCCGGCCAGGCTGGGCGCCAGCTCGATGCGCGGCAGGTCCAGGCGGGCCAGGGTGATGCTGAAGGGCAGGGTCAGGGGATTGGCGTCGTCCTTGACCGTGCCGTCCGGCGGCGGCTCCAGCGAGGGGGCCGGCTGGGCCACCCAGATGCGCCGGGCGCTGAGCGCGTCCACGGCCAGTTCGCGGTGGGCCAGGGGCAGCAGCCGCCAGTCGAGCGCCGCGTCCTCCACCAGCAGCCAGGGCTTGCCGGTGATCAGATCCACCAGGGTGGCGCGCGCCACCCGGGGGTGGAAGGGCAGGCCCGACAGGCCCTCCACCTTCAGGCCCGGCACATTGGCCTCCGCCTGGCGGGTGGCGAAGGCACGGCCGGAGCCCGTGTCCATCCACCACAGGCCGATGCCCGCCGCGGCGGCCAGGCCGGCGACGATGCCCAGGATGGCGAAGGCCGCGACATGGCCAGCCGACAGCAGGCGCCGTCCCCAGGAACGGTGAGGGGGCGGCGGGGCGGGGGCGGGACCGGGCGGTGGAAGGGTGTCGGACATGCCGGGTTCCGTCAGAAGGACTGGCCGATGCTGACGTACAGCTGCCACATGCTGTCGCCGCTGCGGCGATCCAGCGGCACGCCCACGTCCAGGCGCAGGGGACCGAAAGAGGTGAAATAGCGCACGCCCAGGCCGGCGCCCCAGCGCATGCCCTGGCTCAGGTCCGGATAGGCGGATTCGAAGACGTTGCCGCCGTCGATGAAGGGCACCAGGCCGATGGTGTCGGTCAGGCGGATGCGCAGCTCGGCGCTGGTCTCGATCAGCGAGCGGCCGCCGGTGGGGTCGTTGTTGACGTCCAGCGGGCCGACCTTCTGATAGGCGTAGCCGCGAACCGAGCCGCCGCCGCCGGCGAAGAACCGCTTGTCGGCCGGCACCAGGGCCAGCGAGCCGCCGAAGACGGCGCCCAGGTTCACCCGCGCCGCGAAGACATAGGCTTTGTCATTATCCAGCGCCCAATAGCCGCTGCCGCCGGCCTTGCCGATGACGAAGGTGCCGCTGTCGCCGAAGGGGCTGAAATAGGGGATGAGGCCGGTGTTCCAGCGATAACCCTGCGTGGGGTTCAAAAGGTTGTCGGTATTGTCGAAGTTCAGCGTCACCGGCACGCCCACCAGGGTGTTGTCGGTGGTGGTCAGCACGCCGTTGCCCGTCAAGTCCTGCCGGATGGAGGACTGCTCCAGCGTCACGCCGGCGCTGGCCGTCAGATGGGGCGTCAGCGGGTGGGTGACGATGGCGCCCAGGGTGATGGCGTCGCGGGAATAAGCCTCGGGATGTTCGGAAACCGCCAGCGCCGACAGGTTCAGCGTGGTGTCGGTTTCCAGGAAGTCGGGCTTCTTCAGGGTGGTGCCCAGGCTGTAGTCCAACCCGTCGGAATCGCGGAACTTCTTGCGGGCGATGCCGCCGATGGACCCGGTGACGGTCAGCGCCTCCGCCCCGCCCAGGAAGTTGCGGTCGCCCCAGGTGGCGGTGGCGGCCGCCCCGTCGGTGGTGCCGTAGGTTAGGCCGGTGTTGACGAAGTGGCGATCCCGTTCCTCCATCTGGCCCAGCATGGGAACCTCGCGCGACCCGTCCGGCTGCACCGTGCCCGGCACGTCGTCCAGAACCACCCGCACCTGGGAGAAGACGCCCAGGTCCGTCAGCTTGTTGCGGGCGGTATCGACCTTGGCCGGGTCGTACACGTCGCCCGGCTTCCACGGCAGGCGGCCATAGGCGACCTCGGGGTCCAGGCGGCCCAGCCCGGTGAAGGTGGTGGGGCCGAAGCGCACCAGCGGCCCCGGGTCCAGGGTGAAGGCCACGGCCATGGTGTGGGCCTGCACGTCCACCGCCAGGTCGCGCTGTCCCACCTTGGCGCGGGCGTAGCCGCGCGTCGCCATCAGGGGCGTCACGGCCGCCTCCGCGTCACGGATGGCCGGCCCCCGGGCGGGGTCGCCCGGCTTCAGGTGCAGCTTGCCCAGGTCCAGCGGGCCGCCGGGGGGCGGGGAGCCGTCGGTCTGGGTCAGGGTGATCTTGGAGATCGTGTAGCGCTGGCGCGGTGTCACCTCGATGACCACGGCCACCGGTTTGGCGTCGGCGTCCACCTTCACCATGACGCTGCCGTCGAAATAGCCTTCGGAACGCAATGCGGCCGCCAGCTTGTCGTAATCGTTGTCGATGCGCTTCTCCAGGCCCAGCAGCGACGACGGCGGATCGTTCTGCAGGGTGATGAGGGAAGAGGCGCTGCGCAGCACGTCCATCAGGCCGTCGTCGGCCTCAACCCCCGGGGCCGGGTGGAAATCCACGGTGTAGGTCGCCGGTGGTGGCTCCGCGTCCGGCTGGCCGGCAGGGGCGGCGTCGGGCGCCTGCTCCGCCTTGCGCGCCAGCACGGCGCCGGGCGTGTCCGCATCATTGGACGAGTCCGCGGGCGTGTCGGCGGTCTGGGCCGCGCCTTGAGGGCGTCCGTCCTTGGTCGCATCCTCAGCGGCCGCGTCGTCGGGCTTGGACGGCGGTGTGGCGGGCGACGGCGCCGGCTGGGCCGCGGGCGCATCTTGGGCGTATCCCTGCGCGGACCAGCACACCAGGGGCAGGGCCAAGCTCAGGGAGGGGAGCAGCGCCAAGGCGATCGGGCGGACCGGCGCTCGGTGCTGAAGGCGGGGGGCGGCGAAGGGCGACGCGGGCTCCAACGGCTGCGGGTGGTCGGGCGGGCTTTGGGGCCAGGCGGATGACGGGCCGGGGCGGGGCGCCCGGGCGGGGGTTTTGCCTCCTTGTTTTTCGACCCATCCGCTGGCGGGCAGCGTTAAGTCTTTGTGACGCACCGGGGCCGGCCCAGGTGCCCCGAGTGAGGAAAAAGGGCCGGCGGACATGAGCTTAACCAACAAGATCGTGGCAAATTTATAGTCTGCCTTGCGGTACCCGTAACCCCCTCTTGCGTCCAACCCCCTTCGGCAGGCCTTTCTCCCGACCCTGCCAATAGCTATATTCCGCCTCGTGAAACCCGGTCCCGGCGCCGATGCGTCAGGGGGCGGGCTTTTGTTTTTGGGCCATCGCCAGGCGCACGTCGCGTTTTTGGACCGGGCCCCAAGCTTCGCGGGATTAGCGTCCAATGGATATGCGTAACATCGCCATCATCGCGCACGTCGACCATGGCAAGACCACCTTGGTTGACGTGCTGCTGCGCCAGTCGGGCGCTTTCCGCGACAACCAGCAGGTCGCCGAGCGCGCCATGGACAGCAACGACCTGGAGCGTGAGCGCGGCATCACCATCCTGGCGAAGTGCACCAGCGTCCTGTGGGAAGGCACCCGCATCAACATCGTCGACACCCCCGGCCACGCCGACTTCGGCGGCGAGGTGGAGCGTATCCTGAGCATGGTCGACGGCGTCATCCTGCTGTGCGACGCCGCCGAGGGCCCGCTGCCGCAGACCAAGTTCGTGCTGGGCAAGTCGCTGAAGCTGGGCCTGAAGCCCATCGTCGTCATCAACAAGGTCGACCGTTCCGACGCCCGTCCGGACGAAGTGCACAGCGAGGTGTTCGACCTGTTCGCGGCGCTGGACGCCAGCGACGAGCAGCTGGACTTCCCGACCCTGTTCGCCTCGGGCCGCAACGGCTGGGCGGCGGAAAGCCTGGACGCCCCGCGTGAGGACATGCGCCCGCTGTTCGAGCTGGTGCTGCGCCACGTGCCGGCGCCCAAGGTGGACGTCGACGCTCCCTTCACCATGCTGGCCACCACGCTGGAAGCCAACCCCTACCTGGGCCGTCTGCTGACGGGCCGCATCCAGACCGGTGTCGCCCGCGCCAACATGGCCATCAAGGCCCTGACCGCTGACGGCAAGCTGATCGAGCAGGGCCGCATCTCCAAGCTGCTGGCTTTCCGCGGGCTGGAGCGCGTGGGCGTGGAAGAGGCGCAGGCGGGTGACATCGTCGCCATCGCCGGCCTGACCAAGACCACCGTGGCCGACACCATCTGCGAGCCGCTGGTGTCCGAGCCGCTGGCCGCCCAGCCCATCGACCCGCCGACCCTGGCCATGACCTTCAGCGTCAACGACAGCCCGCTGGCCGGCCGCGAAGGCGACAAGGTCACCAGCCGCATGATCCGCGACCGCCTGATGCGCGAGGCCGAGGGCAACGTCGCCCTGCGGGTGCGCGAGACCGAGAACGCCGACGCGTTCGAGGTGGCCGGCCGTGGCGAATTGCAGCTGGGCATCCTGATCGAGAACATGCGCCGCGAAGGCTATGAGCTGTCGATCTCCCGTCCCCGCGTGCTGCTGAAGACGGACGAGAACGGCCAGCGCATGGAGCCGATCGAGGAAGTGGTGGTCGATGTGGACGAGGAATTCTCGGGCGTCGTCGTCCAGAAAATCTCCGAGCGGAAGGGCGACATGCTGGAGATGCGTCCGTCCGGCGCCGGCAAGGTCCGCCTGGTGTTCCACGTGCCGTCGCGCGGCCTGATCGGTTACCAGAGCGAGTTCCTGACCGACACCCGCGGCACCGGCCTGATGAACCGCCTGTACCACGGTTACGCCCCGTACAAGGGCCCCATCCAGGGCCGGCGCAACGGCGTGCTGATCTCCAACGGCGAGGGTGAGGCCGTGGCCTACGCCCTGTGGAACCTGGAAGATCGCGGTCCCATGATGATCGAGCCGGGCGCCAAGGTGTACCAGGGCATGATCATCGGCGAGCACAGCCGTGGCAACGACCTGGAAGTGAACGTCCTGAAGGGCAAGCAGCTGACCAACATCCGCGCCGCCGGCAAGGACGAGGCCGTGCGCCTGACCACGCCGATGGACATGTCCCTGGAAAAGGCCCTGGCCTACATCGAGGACGAGGAACTGGTTGAAGTGACGCCGAAGTCCATCCGCCTGCGCAAGCGCCTGCTGGACCCGACCGACCGCAAGCGCGCCCAGAAGCAGGCCGAAGCCGGCTGATCGCTGGCCCTTCCGGTTTGATCAGTTCGAAGCCCCGTCCACCCACCGGTGGGCGGGGTTTTCGTTTAAGGACGCGCCGCGCACGAACGTCCAATACCGGTGTGCCGGTGGGGCGGCATGGTGCCGCCCACATCAAACCGGAGACCGTCATGCCGCCCACCCCCATCCGCTTCGCCGACAAGTTCGCCCTGTTCACCGAGCAGTGGCAGCCCAAGGTGGTGGCGGAAATGAACGACTATCAGTTCAAGCTTTCGCGCCTCGAGGGCGACTTCCTCTGGCACGCCCATGCCGACACGGATGAGACCTTCATCGTGCTGGAGGGAACGCTCCGCCTGGACTTCCGCGACGGCGCCATCACCCTGGGTCCTGGTGAGATGGCCGTGGTGCCCAAGGGCGTGGAGCACAAGCCCTCGGCCGAGGCGGAGGTGAAGCTGCTGCTGATCGAACCGCGCGGCGTGGTCAACACGGGCGACGCCGGCACGGGTGAGCGCACGGCGCTGAACGACGTGTGGATTTAAGCGACCACCCTGCGAATATCTGCTGTCTCCAGCACCGCCTGGGGTGCTCCTCTCTCGGCGGCGTTCAGCATGGCCTGGCCGATCTCCACCGTGGTCAGCACCTGGTTGGGGAACAGGCGGCGGGCCAGGGGCAGCAGCGGCGCCGTCAGTGTGTAGAACAGGCGGTAGGCCCGCGTCTTGGACCGGGCGCCGTGCAGGGGCGAGATCAGGCCGGGGCGGAACAGGTACACCGCCTTGAAGGGCAGGCGCCGCAAATCGTTTTCCGTCCGGCCCTTGACCCTTGCCCACATGGTGCGCCCCCGCTCCGTCCCGTCCGTGCCGGATCCGGAGACGTAGATGAAGGTCATGCCCGGGTTCAGGCGGGCCAGGGTGCGCGCCACCTCCAGCGTCAGGCCGTGGGTGATGCGGGTATAGGCGTCCTCGGTCATGCCGGATGAGGAGACGCCCAAGCAGAAGAAGCAGGCGTCATAGCCGGCCAGCAGCCCGTCCAGCGTTTCCCACCGGTCCATGGCCGGGTGGGTCAGTTCCGACAGCCTGGGGTGGGTCACGCCGGTCGCGGTGCGGCCCACGGCCAGGACCTGGGTGACCCGGGGGTCGTGCAGGCATTCCCGCATGACCCCCTGGCCCACCATGCCGGTCGCCCCGAACAGGATGACCTTCATGGGGCTGTCCTCACGACTGACGGGCGGCGGGCGGGGTGAGAACCGCCTGGGGCGCCGTCTCCGGCAGGGCGGGGACGGGGCCGTCATAGGCCACGTCGGTGGAGCGGCTGACCGCTTCCCACGCCGCCAGCTGGGCCGCGCGCTGGCCATCGGCCAAGCCAAAGTAATGCAGGGCGTCGCTGCCCAGCAGCAGGTGCGGGGGCAGGGTGGGGTGGTCGGCCAGGCGCAGGATCAGCTGGGCGATCTTGGCCGGGTCGCCGGCCTCATTGCCGATATAGGGCTTGAACATCTCCACCAGCGCGCCCACCGAGGTCTGGTAGTCCGGCATGATGGCCGGCGTGTCGCGCAGCGAGCGGGTGCCCCAGCCGGTGCGCATGCCGCCGGGCTCCAGGGCGCAGATCTGGATGCCCAGTGGGTTGATCTCCCCCGCCAGAACTTCCGTCAGGCCACCCACGGCCCATTTGGCCGCCTGGTAGGCGCTGAGCCCCGGCCGGCCCAGCCGCCCGCCGACGGATGACACCTGCAGGATGTGGCCGGCGCGCTGGGCCCGCATCACCGGCAGGGCGGCATGGGTGACGTTGACCACGCCCATCAGGTTGGTGTCGATCTGGGCGCGGAAGACCTCCAGGTCCATCTGTTCGAACGGGGCGACGTCGGCATAGCCGGCGTTGTTCACCACCACGTCCAGGCGGCCGAAGGCCTCCACCGTCAGGGCCACGGCAGCGCGGGCGGCGGCCGCGTCGGTCACGTCCAGCGCCAGGGGGCGCACCTGGTCGCCATACCGAGCGTGCAGGTCGGCCAGCCGCTCCGGCTGGCGGGCGGTGGCCACCAGGCGGTGACCGGCGGCCAGCACGGCCTCGGCGATATCGCGGCCCAGGCCGGCGGCGCTGCCGGTAACCAACCAAACTTTTGAAACGTTGCTCATGATGAAGACTCCATAGGTGGAAGAAAAATTGAGCGATCAATCACTCATTTATCAGGCGGGGAACAGGCATGAGCCCGGTGGATACGCCTCGGCCTTTAGCGGCTGAGGGCGTTCCAGAGGGCGTCGAAACCGGCGGCGCGGTAACGCTCGGCGCTGTCGGGCTGACGCAGGATGAAATCCATGGTGGTTTCCGCCAGCGAGGTCAGGATGGCGGCCACGAAATCAGGGGGCTGGTCCCGCATCAGGCCTTGGGCCACGCCCTCCCGCACCACGCCGTCGATGCGGGCGAAACCCTCGCTGCCCAGCGCCCGGGTCTCGGGCGTCAGGCGGTCCGACACCATCAACTGGGCCATGGCGCGGCGTTTGGCCGGGCCCCGCACGCCCCAGTCGACATAGCGGTCCCAGATGTGGCGCACCCGGTCGCGCAGCGGGCCGTCGGCGGGATAGGCGGCCATCATGGCGTCGCGCAATTCCGCCTTCAGCGCCAGGTACAACTGGTTCAGCAGCAAATCCTTGGTGGCGAAGTAGGTGAACAGGGTGCCCTCCGCCACCCCGGCCAGGCTGGCGATGCGGGCGGTGGGGGCGCCCAGGCCCTGGTCGGCGATGACCTGGACAGCCGCCGCCAGGATGGCGTCGCGCTTCTCTTCGCTTTTGGGCCGGGCCATGGGAACCACCAAGGGGAATAAAGAGTGAGTGAGCACTCAATATAGCGACCTTGTTTCGAACGCCAAGTGCGCGACGTCACAGGAGAGACGCGTGCGGTGTTTGATCCGAATCAGGGCGGCGCCCGCAGGCGCAAGTTAAGTTTCGACGTAAGGGCGCAACCGCACGCAAGGGTGTTTCGCGCTTTGGTGGTGCGGCGGCTGGTGAGCATGCTTGCGCCCGGATTGGTAAATGGCCGAGACTAGGGGCGGGGGATGACGAAAGGCCGCCCCCACCGGAATTTCCACCGCCTTTCCCGCCGGCCCCGTTAACCTTGACAGGGGCGCCGGTGGGGCGGGCCGCCCTATGATAGACGGGGCATGAAATCGTTCGGGAAGAGAGGAACATCATGGTCGAAGTGGTCATCGCCGGCGCCGCGCGCACGCCCATCGGCAGCTTCAACGGTGCGCTCAGCAGCCTGTCGGCTGTCGCTCTTGGCACCGTGGCCGTCACCGAGGCCCTGCGCCGCGCCCATGTCGACGCCGCCGAGGTGTCCGAGGTCGTGCTGGGCCATGTGCTGAAGGCCGCCACCGGCCAGAACAGCGCCCGCCAGGTGTCCGTCGCCGCCGGCGTGCCGGTGGAGCGCACCGCCTACACCCTGGACCAGGTCTGCGGGTCCGGCCTGCGCGCCGTGGCCCAGGGCTTCCAGGCCATCCGCCTGGGCGAGGCCGAGGTGGTGGTGGCCGGCGGCATGGAAAGCATGAGCCAGGCCCCCCACGCCATCCACCTGCGCAACGGCACCAAGATGGGTGACGCCAGCATGGTGGACACCATGATCAAGGACGGCCTGTGGGACGCCTTCAACAATTACCATATGGGCACGACGGCCGAGAACGTGGCCAAGAAGTGGGAAATCTCCCGCGAGGCCCAGGACGCCTTCGCCGCCGGCAGCCAGCAGAAGGCCGAGGCCGCGCAGAAGGCCGGCCGCTTCAAGGATGAGATCGTCCCCGTCACCGTGCCCGGCCGCAAGGGCGACGTGGTGGTCGAGGCCGACGAATACCCCAAGGCCGGCACCACCGCCGAGACGCTGGCCAAGCTGCGCCCGGCCTTCGCCAAGGACGGCACCGTCACCGCCGGCAACGCCTCGGGCATCAACGACGGCGCCGCGGCGCTGGTGCTGATGACGGCCGAGAACGCCGCCAAGCGCGGGGTGAAGCCGCTGGCCCGCATCGTTTCCTGGGCCACCGCCGGCGTCGACCCATCCATCATGGGCACGGGCCCCATCCCGGCCAGCAAGCTGGCGCTGCAGCGCGCCGGCTGGACCGTTGCCGACCTGGACCTGGTTGAGGCCAACGAGGCCTTCGCCGCGCAGGCCTGTGCCGTGAACAAGGACATGGGCTGGCCCGACGACAAGGTGAACGTCAACGGCGGCGCGATCGCCCTGGGTCACCCCATCGGTGCCTCCGGCGCCCGCGTGCTGGTGACCCTGCTGCATGAGATGCAGAAGCGTGACGCCAAGAAGGGGCTGGTCACGCTGTGCATCGGCGGCGGCATGGGCATCGCCATGTGCGTGGCCCGCGACTGAGTGTTCCCCGGTTGCGAAACCGGGGGCGCCGCCGGCGGATTGATCTTTCCGGCTGCGAAACTAACTAGGTGCCCGTTGGGTGCGGCGCGTTGGTGGTAACACCTCGTGCCGGACCCTCCGGGATCGGGGGCCGGGATGTCGGGCGTATGCCGACCCTCCTTCAAGCGTGATGCTCCATGGTCTTTCTGACTCGGGAAAAAGGGGAGGTTTAGATGACAGCGCGTGTTGCATTGGTGACGGGTGGTACCCGCGGCATCGGTGAAGCCATCTCGGTGGCGCTGAGGGACGCCGGCTACAAGGTTGCGGCCAACTACGGCGGCAACGAGCAGAAGGCGCGCGAGTTCACGGAGCGGACGGGGATCCCCGCCTATCGCTTCGACGTGGCCAGCTTCGAGGATGTGCGGCACGGCATGACCAAGATCGAGCATGACCTGGGCCCGATCGAGATCATCGTCAACAACGCCGGCATCACCCGCGACGGCGTGCTGCACCGCATGGATTTCGAGCAGTGGAACGAGGTCATCCAGACCAACCTCGCCTCCTGCTTCAACACCTGCCGCGTGGCCATCGACGGCATGCGGGCGCGCGGCTTCGGCCGCATCGTCAACATCGGCTCGATCAACGGCCAGGCCGGCCAGTACGGCCAGGTGAACTACGCCGCCGCCAAGTCCGGCATCCATGGCTTCACCAAGGCCATGGCGCAGGAAGGGGCGGGCAAGGGCGTGACGGTCAACGCCATCGCCCCGGGCTACATCGACACCGACATGGTGCGCGCCGTCCCGCCCAACGTGTTGGAGAAGATCGTCGCCAAGATCCCCGTCGGCCGCCTGGGCAAGGCGGAGGAGATCGCCCGCGGCGTGCTGTTCCTGGTGGCGGACGACGCCGGCTTCATCACCGGCTCCACGCTGTCCATCAACGGCGGTCAGCATATGTATTGAGAGTTCCCTCAGGCGCCGGGCGGCGGCATCCGCCGCCTTGGCTTGTCCTCGCGTTTCAGTCCGCTACGCTTCCCAAAACGCTCCGGCGGCCGCGGTCGCGACCTGGGAAATTTGGGGAAGAGGACGTGCCGCGAGGCATTAGCCTGGGGTGCATGCCTTGAGGTATGACAGGGGCGGGTCCGGTGACGGGCCCGCCCTTTGTCTTGGATGCCCCATGTCCGACCAGCCGTCCGCCTCACCGCATCTTTACCCTGACCAGCCCCGCGTGGGCGTCGGCGTGCTGGTATGGAAGGGGGACCAGCTGCTGCTGATCCGGCGGGCCAAGGCGCCCCTGGCCGGGGAATGGTGCCTGCCGGGCGGCAGCCAGGAATTGGGCGAAACCCTGTTCCAGACGGCGGCACGCGAGGTGCGGGAGGAAACCGCCGTTGCCTGCCGGCCCTACACCGTGCTGACGGCGGTGGACGGCATCACCCGCGACCCGCGTCCCCAGGGTGCCGGGCCGGAGGTGGAGCCCCGCGTGCGCTTCCACTTCACCATCGTGGAAATCATGGCGGAGTATGCGGGCGGTGAGCCCCAGGCGGGCGATGACGCGGCGGCGGCGCTGTGGGCCAATCGTGAGGCCTGCGAGCGGCTGGTGACCTGGCCCTCGATCAAGGCGGTGGTGGATCTGGGCTGGGCGGCGCGGGCGGCTGCGGGGCGGGGGGAATAGGCATGGTCGGCACAGTGGGGAACGACGCGACGGCAGTGGGCGGCATGACCGCCCGGCGGGCCACCCTCATCGGTGCCAGCGCCATCCTGCTGTGGTCCACCCTGGCGCTGCTGACCACGCTGACCGGCCCCATCCCGCCGTTCCAGATCGAGGCGGTGGCCTTCGCCGTGGCGGGCCTGGTCGGCATCGTCTGGATGGCGGCGCGCGGCCGGTCACCCTGGGCGGCATTGCGCCAGCCCCCCGTCGCCTGGCTGCTGGGGGTAGGGGGGCTGTTCGGCTATCACTTCCTGTACTTCCTGGCGCTGAAGTCGGCGCCGGCGGCGGAGGCCAACCTCATCAACTATCTGTGGCCCCTGCTGATCGTGCTGTTCGCCGGGCTGCTGCCGGGGGAGCGCCTGGGCCGCCGCCAGGTGCTGGGCGCCCTGGTCGGGCTGGCGGGCACCGGTCTGCTCGTCACCGGCGGCCGGGGTATCGCCATCGACCCCGCCTATCTGCCGGGCTTCCTGGCCGCTGCCGGGGCCGCCGTCACCTGGGGCGCCTATTCCGCCCTGTCGCGCCTGCTGGGCGCCGTGCCCACCGACGCCGTGGCCTTCTTCTGCCTGGCTACGGCGGCGCTGTCGGCCCTCTGCCATTGGGGATTGGAGGCGACGGTGGCGCCCGACGCCGGGCAGTGGACCTTGCTGACGCTGATGGGCTTGGGGCCCGTGGGGGCGGCCTTCTTCGTCTGGGACATCGGCATGAAGAAGGGCGACATCCACACCCTGGGCGCGCTCAGTTACGCCACGCCGCTCCTGTCCACCCTGCTGTTGATCCTGGCCGGCCGGGCCCAGCCCAGCGGCGTGGTCGCCGCCTCCTGCCTGCTCATCATCGCCGGTGCTGTCGTCGCCAGCTGGAAGCCCCGCCGGCGCTGAAACTTTTCGCACATATAGCGCTTGCACACGGGACCCGCATCCGCTACGTTCCGCGCCGCTTCGCCAGCCGGCCCCTTTCCCGTTCGACAGCAAAACGGGGGCCGGACACGGGAATGGATACGGAGAGGTGCCGGAGCGGTCGAACGGGGCGGTCTCGAAAACCGTTGTACCAGCGATGGTACCGTGGGTTCGAATCCCACCCTCTCCGCCATTCACTGAAGCGTTTCAATATCTTAAATGACGCTGTGCGCCCGGGCCGGGGATTTTGTCCTCTCGGCGTTGCCGGGAAGTCCGCCGGGCCGGTTCATTTCCGGCACTCGACGCACAGGCTTTCCATGATGCGCACCGGCTGCTGCGGCTCGACCTCGAAGATGTTCTCCACGTACTCGCTGCTGGCGTAGAGCGTTCTCTTGACGTGGGTGAAGCCTACGTGCTCCAGCACCCATTTCAGGGTGTCGAAGTCATAGCCGCACCTGTGGTCGTGATTGTGCAGCATGCCCATGAAGATGGCGGCATTGGTCACGTATAGAGCGGGGTCGAGCGCCTCCTTCACGTATTCCTCAAGGAAGAAGCGATCGTTGTTGATGTAGGCCTTGGCCCATTTCTCCAGGTCGGGGACCAGGATGCGCATCTTTCCGCCGTCGGCCAGCTTCGCATGGCATTCCTTAAGAAAGGTGATGCCGTCGGTGTAGCTGATGTGTTCCAGGAAATGGCTGTGGTAGATCAGATCCAGTGAACCATCGAGGGCGGGTATTCCCTCCCTCAGGTCATGGTTCATCATGAATGTCCCTTCAATGTTGTTGAGATCTTTGTACACGCCGCCATTTTGTAAATTTGGCCAATATCCTATGTTAAGGAATCCCCGATACAACATGGTGCCGCAGCCGAGATTATATTTCTTGAATGTATTCGACAGCGTCATCCATTGCGGATCCATTATATGATTTCCCTCCGTTGGGCTTGCGACGCGGAAAAACAGGAAGAAGAAATGAGTTTAGCGGCGGTCAAATGGGGCATCAGTGCGGCTATTTTTTAAAATCTATAGAGAGACTCATGGTTTAGCAACCGGCTGGGAGATGGCCCGCCCCCGAGGGGACGGGCCATCCAGGCGGGGGGTATCAGCAGGGGAGCGATCAACCGCTCGGCATCACGTCAGCAGCAGCAAGGCCCCGGTCGTGCGGCCGGCCTCCAGCGCGGCGTGGGCCTGTGCCGCCTCGGCCAGCGGATAGCTGCCGCCGATGTCGGCGGTCAGGCCCCGTGCCAGCTGAGCCATCACTTCGGTGGCGGCCGCGTGGTAGATGCCGATGTCGGCCAGGCGGGCCAGGATGCTGGGCCGGGTGAAGGTGACGCCACGGTCGCGGGCCAAACCTTCCGCCGCCTCCACCGCGACCGGGCCGCCGGCTCGGCCGATGCTGGCCACCGTGCCGCCCGACCGTGTGGCGGCGATGAACCTCGGCAGCGCGTCGCCGCCCACGCCGTCGATGGCGTAATCCACGCCCCGGCCGCCGGTCAGCGACGCGACCTCGGCCGCCACATCGGCGTCGCGGCCGATGATGACGGCATCGGCGCCGTGGTGGCGGGCCAGGGCCGCCTTCTCCGCCGTGCTGGCGGTGCCGATGACCCGGGCGCCCAGCTGCCGGGCCCAGCGCGTGACCATGATGCCCAGACCGCCGGCAGCGGCGGAGACCAGCAGCACGGTATGAGGCCCCACCGCATGGGTCGCGGCCAGCAGCATCTGCGTCGTCAATCCGCGCAGCAGCGATGCGGCGGCATCCCGACTGGACACGGCGTCGGGCAGGGGCAGGGCGCGGTCGGCCGGCAGCAGGCGGGTGCTGGCATAGCCGCCGGCGGTCCCGGCATAGGCCACGCGCTGGCCCACCGTCAGGCCGGTGACCCCTGCGCCCAGCGCCTCGATCACGCCCACGCCCTCCACCCCCGGCACGCCGCCGGGCAGGGGGTACAGGCCCCGGCGGTGATAGGTGTCGACGAAGTTGACGCCGATGGCCTGGTGGCGCAGGCGCACCTCGCCCGCCCCCGGTGCCTGGGGATCGCGCGGCGTTACGCGCAACTGGTCGACGCCGCCCGGGGCGGCCACGGTGATTACGATGTCCGTGGGATTGGTGCCAGAGGGATGCGTGCTGGGGGAATGCATGTCCAGATCGTGCTGGTCTAGAGAATGCGTATGGGGGCGGTTCATGTCTGGCCTCCTTCAAAGCCGGTTTGACGATGACCGAGATTGTCGCGCCTCGTTTTTGGTGAGAAAATTCCCGAAGTTTTACCAATATATGTGCAGAAATTAACGGAAGGCGGCGCCGTGGACCGGGCCATGGACTGGGAGGATCTGCGCCATTTCGCGGCCTTGGCCACGGGCGGCAGCCTGTCGGCGGCGGCCCGCGCGCTGGGGGTGGAGCATGCCACCGTGGCCCGGCGGGTGGCGGCCTTGGAACAGGCGCTGGGTCTCAAGCTGGTTGACCGGCGCGGCCGCCGCCTGGCCCTCACGGCGGAGGGGGAGCGCATCGCGGCGCTGGCGGAGAGGATGGCCGGCGACGCCCAGGCGATGCGCCGCCTGGCCGACGGCGCCCGGTCCGACATCGCCGGCACCGTCACCATCAGCGCCCCGCCGGCCCTGGCCGTTCTGGTGCTGGCGCCCGTGCTGGCCACCTTGCGCCGGCGCCACCCGGCCCTGACGCTGACCCTGCTGGGGGAGGTGCGCAGCGCCTCGCTGGAGCGGCGGGAGGCCGATATCGCCGTGCGCATGAGCCGCCCGACGGAGGGCGACCTCACGGCGCGGAAACTGGCGCCCTTGCCCTTCCACCTTTACGCCACGCCCGCCTACCTGGCGGCCACAGCGCCCCCCGATTGGGTCTTCATCGGCAGCGCCGCCCCCTTGGACCGGTCCCCGCAGCAGCAGGTGCTGGAAGGGTTGGCGGCCGGCCGGCCCACCGTCTTCCACGGCAACACGGTGGAGATTCAGCAGGCGGCGGCCGCCAGCGGCATGGGCGTGGCGCTGCTGCCCGACTTCATGGCGGCGGACGACCCTCGCCTGGCCGCCGTGCCCGGTCCGCCCGTCCTGTCGCGCGACATGTGGCTGGTGGTGCACAGCGACATGACGGCATCCGCCCCCATCCGGGCGACGCTGCGCTGCCTCCGGGAGGAGATCGCGGGAAGGGTGGCGCGACACGCGTGACCCTCCCGCCGCCATTGCCTATTCGAAGGCCTTGATGAAGTCGTCCGGCTTCCAGTCGGCGATGACCTTGAAACTGACCACGTTCAGATAGGCGCTCGGATGCTTGGAGCCGGCGAGGACCTCGTCCCACACGGCGCGTGCCTCCTCCGGCAGGCGACCGAAGAGATAGGCGGCGGCATAAACGCGCACGCCGTCATCCTCGTCCTTCAACAGTGGCACCAAGGCCATGCGTCCCTCAGGGACACCCGTGTCCAGAGCCTGGACGGCGTTGCCCATCTTCGGCAGGCAGGCCTTCATCGTCCGGCGATTGCCCATGATATCGGCATGGAAGTACCGTTTGACCTGGGTGCGAAATTCCTCGATCAGCGTGGCGGCGCTGGCGTCTTTTCCATGAGTGGTCATGGCGTGGCTCCTACTTCACCAGGCCGAGGGAGCGCATGACCTCCAGGCCCTTGCGCATCCGTTCCTCGAACGGGGCCGTCTTCAGGTATTCGCGTAGGCTGATGGGCGCGCCCTTATAAGCGGGGCGATTGAAGGCGGCCGTGACTTCCTCATGCAGCAGCCTGGGCACTAGGACGATGTTCCGCGTCGAGTTCACCAGTTCGGCCGGAATGCCGTCGCCAATGGCCGACTGCTCCACGATGTGGTGATAGTCGTAGCCGGGGCCGGCGGAGCCGTACCTCTTCCCCAACGCGTCGATCCCGTCCTCAGGGACCTCGGTCTTCTTGAAGGCGTCGTAGGAGGAGAAGGAAATCTCCTCGCTGGTGACCATCAGTTCCTCCGCGGTGCGCACGCCCGCGTCCGCGAACGCATGAACGGCGGCCACTTCAGCCGCCAGGGACTTCAACCGTCCCCCAAGTTCGGCCAAGTCCACCAAGAGCGCCGCATCACCCAGCACATCAAGCACTGGGACGGCGTTCGAGGCCAGTTCCAGCGCGATACGGCCCAGGCGGCGCCGGGTGAGAAGTTCAATGGCGGTTTGCCGGAATGCCCGCCGCACGGCGCGCTGGGCGGTGGTTTTAACCGCTTCCCGCAAGGCGGCCGTATCCTCCGTTTTGGGTTCGGGGGCGTCGGTTTCCGCCTGGTCCGCTTCGCTGAGTCCGCCATCCTTGGGCCGGAATTGGCCGCCCTTGCCCTCGGGGGATCCTTTCGGCCAGCCGGGATGATCAGGGTCGTCTGGGCTGGCCTTGGCCACGCGGGTGGTGGGTGGCAGGTCAAGGTACTGCGCACCGATGACGGCGCGCGCCAGACGGCCCTCGTTCAGCGCCTGGGCCACGGGCGACAGGCGGGCGTGCAGCCGTCGCGCATCGATCGCCCGTCCGGAGGTCGCCGTGACCAGCGCGTCCAACTCGGCGGCGGGGCGCGGCACCCATCCGGCGCTGGTCTTCACCAGCAGGCGGATGGAATTCCAGAGGGGGCCCTGATCATCGCAAACGACACCGGGCTTCACCTGTGGCGGGGCAAGCCGGTGGCCATACGTGGCGTGGAACGCCCCGTTCATGCCGCTCTCCATCTCTGTATTGACGAAGCGAAATGAGAACATAGAGGGAACGATAAGTCAATTCGGATTCTCGCGCTTTAAGCGCAAAAGGGAACGTGGATACCCACCTGCGGATTCATGGCTATCTCCATCCAAAGTCCATCCTGCCTTCCGTCCGCACTCGCGCCATGCTGCCGCCCGAACTTGGGAGGCGCTTATGGCCAAGGTCATGGGATGGATGGTGTTGGTGGTGACGCTGCTGGCGGGGCGGGCCTGGGGCTCAGCCCCGCCCACCGCCGTGTTCGACGTGCAGTTCGTCAACAGCTCCCCCGCCGACACCACGGCGGAGGAGACGGCGCGGGTGGCGCGGCTGGGGCAGGCGCTGCGGGCGGCGCTGGCGAAATCGGGACGCTACTCCCTGATGGACATGACGCCGTGGGCCGCCACGCTGGCGGCGAAGCCGGCCCCGCGCGACTGCCCGCCCTGCGCGCTGGAGATCGCAGCCCAGGCGGGGGCCACGGTGGCCGTCATCGCCTGGGTGCAGAAGGTCAGCAACCTGATCCTGAACCTGAACATCAGCATCCGTGACGCCGCCACCGGCCAGGTGCTGAAGGGCGGCAGCGTCGACATCCGCGGCAACACGGATGAGTCCTGGGACCGGGGGCTGAAGTTCCTATTGGAGGAACATGTGTTGGAAGAAGGAAAGTAGGGTTCAGATCGGCTGGTCGAGGGAGGCCGCCAGCGGGGTGAACAGCTTCGGTCCCGTTTCCGTCATGTGCCAGCAATCCTCCAGCCGGATGCCGAATTCGCCGGGGATGTAGAGCCCGGGTTCGTCGGAGAAGCACATGCCGGGCTCCAGCGGTGTGGTGTCGCTTAAGACCAGGTAGGGGGACTCGTGGCCGTCCAGGCCGATGCCGTGGCCGGTGCGGTGCGACAGGCCGGGCAGGCGATAGCCGGGGCCCCAGCCTTCGCCCTCGTAATAGCGGCGCACGGCCTTGTCGATGTCGCCCACGGGAATGCCCAGCTTGGCGGTTTCCAGCGCGATCTCCTGCCCGCGCTTCACCGTGTCCCACACCTTGCGCTGGCGGGCGCTGGGGGTGCCGAAGACCCAGGTGCGGGAGATGTCGGACTGATAGCCGTGCACGGCGCAGCCCACGTCCAGCAGCACGGTGGAACCGTCCTTCACCACCTCCGGCTGGATCGAGCCGTGGGGATAGGCGCTGGCCTCGTTCAGCAGCACCAGGGAGAATTCGGGCCGGCCGCCCAGGGCGGCCGTGGCGCTGTCCACCAATGCTGCGATGTCGGCGGCGCGCATGCCCGGCCGCACATGGGCGTGGGCGTAGCGCAAGGCGGCCAGCGTCACCTCGTTGGCCACCTGCATCAGGGCCAGTTCCGCCGGCGACTTGTGCATGCGGCAGGCTCGGACCAGGGCGTCGCCGGAGACCAGGTCGTAACCCCTGGTCACCTGGCGGATGCCGTCGATGATGAAGAAGCGGGTGGTGGGTTCCACCGCAACCTTGCCCGCCGCCATGCCCCCCGGGGCCGCGCTGATATCCTTCAGGGCCTGGGCCAGGCGCTGGAAGGGGCTTTCATGTTCATCCCAGGCGCGGACGTCGCCGCCCACCTGCAGGGTCTCGCGCACCGACGGTTCCTCGAACGCGGGAGTCACCACGATGACCTGGCCCTTGGCGGGAATCAGGGCGGCGGTGGTGCGTTCGGAGCGGTGCCAGCGGATACCGGTGAAATAGTCCAGGCTGCTGCCCGATTCCACCAGGAAGGCGCCGATGCCCTGGCGGGCCATCAGGTCCTGCAGCTTGGCGATGCGGGCCCGCCGTTCCTCCACCGCGATGGGCTGGGCACCCGTGGTCAGCGACGTCAGGGCGGCGAGGTCGTCGGTGCCGGACGGGGCGGCGGCCCGGGCCGTGAGGGGAGCGGCGGAGAGAGGAAGGGTGGACGCGGCGGCGAGGAAAAAGCGGCGGCTGACCATGGTGAAGCTGTCCCGGATGTTTTTGGCCGGCCCTCCCGACGTCGGTCAAAAGGGGCCGGCGATCTGGCATCCCTCCTACCACAGCGCTGCCTTCTTTTCCCCGTCTTTCCCGATGGATGCGATGGTTTGGATATCTTATGCGGTCGCCGCACGCTGGCTCATAAACTGGCGCAAGCCGTCCTCCATCTCATCCCACACCCGGGCCAGGGCCGGACTTTCGCGCAAGGACTGGGCGTAGCCGGCGACCGCCGCGTGGCGGTCCAGCAGGTGCGTGCGGCCGGAGAAGCGCATCAGGCCCTCCAGCGTATAGCGCACCGGCACCAGCCAGGCGTCGGCGGTGCTGACCCGGCCACCGAAGGCGAAGGAGCCGCGCGCAGCATCCTCGGCCAGCAAGCCGTTCAGCAGGCCGATGCCACTGTCCAGCTTCGCCAGCTGCGCCTGGATGGCGGCCTCATCCGGCGTCTTGCTGTCGAACAGGCCGAACAGGGGAAAGGTCTCGCGCATCACGTAGTTGTCGGCCACGGCCGTCAGCAGGCGCACGCGGGCATGGTCCACCGGGTCGGCGGGACGCAGGGGGACGGCGGGGAAGGCGTCCTCCAGATACTCCACGATCACGGCCGATTCCGGGATGGACCGGCCGTCGTCCAGCACCAGCACGGGCACCCGCACCATGGGGTTCAGCGCCCGGAAGGCAGGGGAGGTGCGCCAGTCCTCCGGCGGGGTTAGGATGTCGACGGCCAGGTCCTTGGCATAGAGGGCGGCGCGGACGCGTGCGGCGAAGGGCGACAGGGCCAGGGAATAGAGTTTCATGGCGGCTCTCCACAGGAATGGGGATCAGGCGGGACGATAGGCTTGGGGAATTTCGTGGGCTTGGAAAAACGCGACCAGGATGGGGAAAACGCGTGCGCCCGGTGACGGCGGCGCCCAAGGGCGTGCTGGCGCCCGGGGCGGCGGCGCAGCGCTTCCGCCTGGGCCGGTATTTGCCGGCCGAGGATCTGGCGGCGGTGGTGGAGCATTACTGGGTGGTCGCCTGGGACCTGACCGGGCAGCCGCCCTATGTCCAGCGCACCTTGCCCTATCCCGCCGTGAATCTGGTGTTCGAACGGGGCCGCACCGCCATCTACGGCCCCATGCACGGCATCTTCGCCTATGAGCTGCAGGGCGCCGGCCGCGTGTTGGGCATCCGCTTTCGCCCCGCCGGTTTCCGCGCCCTGCTGGGGGCCCCCCTGACCACCCTGGTCGACCGCACCCTGGCCCTGGAGGCCGTGTTCGGCGCCGTGGCCGATGGTGCGGAGGCGGCGGTGCTGGCCGCCGAGGATGACGCCGGCATGGTGGCGGTGGCCGAGCCGCTGGTGCGCCGGAGGTTGATGGATGTGCCGGCGACGGTGGTGGAGATCAACCGGCTGGTGGCGCTGGTGGAGGCCGACCGCGACATCCTGCGGGTGGACGACCTGGTCGCACGCTGCGGCCTGGGCGTGCGCGCGCTGCAGCGGCTGTTCGCCGACCTGGTGGGTATGACGCCCAAATGGGTTATCCGCCGCGCCCGCCTGCATGAGGCGGCGCACCGCCTGGGCCAGGGCGAGGCGGTGGATTTGACCACGCTGGCCCAGGATCTGGGCTATTTCGACCATGCCCACTTCACCCAGGATTTCAAACAGGTCATCGGCCAGTCACCCTCCGCCTATCGCGAGGCCTGTGCCCGAAAGAACGACAGCGGGGATAGTCAAGAATGAGTATTCAGGATCGATTGCGCTGGCTGGTGCCGTCGGCGCTCGCGTGGTTCGTGGCGGACCAGGCGACCAAGGCCTGGCTGAAGCAGGTGCTGACCCCGGGGGTGGATCTGACGGCGCTGAACGGCGCCATCCTGGTGACGCCGGTCAACAACCCGGGCGCTTTCCTGAGCATCGGCGCTGGGCTGGACGACCATGCCCGGGGCCTGGTCTTCACCGTCGGCGTGGCCCTGGTCCTGGCTGCCCTGCTGGCGTGGAGCCTGCGGGCGAAATCCCTCAGCCGCATGGAACTGCTGGGCGCCGGCAGCTTCCTGGGCGGGGGCCTGGGCAACCTGCTGGACCGGCTGGTCCAGGGCGGCACCGTGTTCGACTTCCTGAATCTCGGCATCGGATCCGTGCGCACCGGCATCTTCAACGTGGCCGATGTGGGCCTGATGGTGGGCGTGGCCCTGTTCGTGGCCGGCGGCCTGCTGGGCGGGGGGCCGGTGGGTGGTCGGCGGCGAATTTAGTTATTGTCAGCAACTTTTCTGGACATCCACCGTTCCCGCGCGCACCTTGTTCCCGACCGATAAGAATAAACGGGAGAGGAACGTGCTGAACCATGACGCGGTGGCCGCCCCGGCGAACGCCCCGATCGCGGCGCCACAGGCCCCGGCGGGCGGCCTGATCAACCGCACCACGCTGCTGTGCCTGCTGGTCGCCGTCCTGGAGGGGGTGGATCTGCAGGCCGCCGGCGTGGCGGCGCCCAAGCTGGCCCCCGCCCTGCACCTGGCGCCGCAGGAACTGGGCGCCTTCTTCAGCGCCGGCACCATCGGCCTGTTCCTGGGGGCGCTGGTCGGCGGCCGGCTGGCCGACCGCTTCGGGCGCAAGGCGGTGCTGGTGGTCTCGGTCGCGCTGTTCGGCCTGTTCACGGCCGCGACCGCCCTGTCGCCGGACTTCACCACACTCTTCCTCATGCGCCTGGCCACCGGCCTGGGCCTGGGCGGCACCCTGCCCAACTTGGTGGCGCTGGCGGCGGAGAACAGCCCGTCGGGCCGCAGCGGCGGGGCGGTTTCCCTGATGTACGGCGGCATGCCCCTGGGTGGCGCCATCGTCAGCCTGATCGCCGTCTTCGCCGGGATGGGCGGCGGCTTCGACAGTTGGCGCACCATCTTCTATATCGCTGGTGGCGCGCCGCTGCTGGTTCTGCCCCTGCTGATCTGGGCCCTGCCCGATTCGCAGGTCTTTCGCGCAGCCGCGGCGGCGGACGGGGAGGCCCGGCCCGGCGTCCTAGCGATCCTGTTCGGCGGCGGCCGCGCGGTGGAGACGGTGCTGCTGTGGCTGGCCTTCTTCGCCACCCTGATGGTGCTGTACCTGCTGCTGAGCTGGCTGCCCCTGCTGATGACTGAACGGGGATTCACCAAGCCGCAGGCGGCGCTGATCCAGGTGATGCTGAACATTTCTGGAGCCATCGCTTGCGCCGTCACCGGGCCTCTGCTGGATGGTCCCCGGCGCTTCGGCTACGCCATCACCGTTTTCGTCGGCCTTGCGGTCTTCCTGGTGCTGCTGGCCGTGATGCCGGCCAACCTGGCGGTGGCCCTGTTGGTGGGATTGGGCGCCGGCGCCATGGTCCTGACCACCCAGGCCACTCTCTATGCCGCGGCACCCGCCTGCTACCCCACCGCCATTCGGGGCACCGGCGTGGGCGGGGCGGTGGCTGCCGGGCGCCTGGGCTCCGTCGTGGGGCCGCTGCTGGGCGGCGGCCTGGTGCAGGCGGGGCTGTCGGCACCGGATTTGCTGCTCAGCCTCGTGCCCCTGGTGGCGGTGGGCGGCCTGCTGGCGGTCCTGCTGATCCGGCGGCAGGCGCGCCGCCCGGCCTGACCCCCTCGCCAGCCCGCGCGGGAGCGTGTAACGCTGGCCCCCGTGAGAGTTGCGTGGGGGCGTGAATGGGGAAGAAAACGGATATGGTGCTGTCCGTGGCCGACATGGCCGGCACCGTGCTGTTCGCGGTCGAGGGCGCCATGGCCGCGCTGCGCGGGGGGCTGGACCTGTTCGGCGTCATGGTCCTGTCCTTCGCCACCGCGCTGGGCGGCGGTGTGCTGCGCGACCTGCTGATCGGGGCGGCGCCGCCCACGGCCCTGCGCGACTGGCGCTATCCCGCCATGGCCTTCGCCGCCGGGGCGGCCACCTTCACCGGTCATGCCCTGGTGGGCCAGGTGCCGGTGGGGCTGATGACCACCCTGGACGCGGCCGGCCTGTCGCTGTTCGCCGTGGCGGGCACGGAAAAGGCGCTGAACCGCGACATCCCGCCCTTCAGCGCCGTGCTGATGGGCACCATCACCGGCGTCGGCGGGGGCACCCTGCGCGACATCATGCTGGCCCAGGTGCCGGCCATCCTGCGGGTGGACGTCTACGCCACGGCGGCGCTGCTGGGCGCCGCCGTCATGACCGCCGCTATCCGCCTGGGC
Organism: Nitrospirillum amazonense; assembly: GCF_029594735.1. Classification (NCBI taxonomy): domain Bacteria; kingdom Pseudomonadati; phylum Pseudomonadota; class Alphaproteobacteria; order Rhodospirillales; family Azospirillaceae; genus Nitrospirillum; species Nitrospirillum amazonense. The sequence goes on along the minus strand of NZ_JARPAF010000002.1, from coordinate 2,566,647 downwards.
GTCGCCCCACGCTACGCGGCGCTGGCCGGCGGCGGGGCGTGCTTCGCCCTGCGCATGGTCAGCGTCTGGCAGCACTGGGCCCTGCCCACGGCGATGGGGCTGCAGGGCTGACTCTCAGTCGCGGCCCTGGTCATCCGGGGCGGGCGTGGCCGCGCCAGCCGGGCCATCGGTCTTCGGCTTGGCCTTCAGGGCGTCGGCGGCGGCCTTGTCGATGGGGATCATGCTGTCGATCAGGCAGACCGGCGGCACCGGCATGCCCACCAGGGTCAGCGGGTCGGTGCGGCACAGCTCGTCATTATGGGAAACGTAGGCGAAGCCGTAGAAGCCCAGCCCGGTGCAGCGGCCGGCCAGGTTGATGCGGATGAACTTGGTTCGGTCCTGCATCTCCACCAGGATGGTGCTTTCATCGATGACCTGGGTGCGGCGGATGGTACGGACCGGGATGCACATCTGGCCCCGGTCCTGCGACTCGGCCTTGGCCGTCTGGGTCCCGGGGGCGCCCTTGTCGGTGGCTGGGTCGGTGGCTGGGTCGGTGGCTGGATCGGTGGCGCAGCCGGCCAGTAGGCCGGCGGCAACGGTTGCGGTGATCAAGGCGGGGGCGAAGCGGAGCATGGCGGGGGCCTCCCAAGGCGTTCACCCTGGAAGGTAAGCGCCGACTCGCCCTGCCACAAGCGGCGGCCGCGTCGCAGGGGGCGGCCTCGCCCCAAATGACAGGGTTCGGGGCGGCGGGTTTTAGAGCTCCAGGCCTAATAGGCGAATCCGCGGCCGCCATGCTAGCATCCGGCCGATGTATAACGATGTCGTCGACCTGCGCGAATTCTACGAAAGCAGCCTGGGCCAGGTGGTCCGGCGGCTGGTGCGCCGCCGCCTGCGCGAGCTGTGGCCCGACGTCAGCGGCCAGCGTGTGCTGGGCATCGGTTACGCCACCCCCTTCCTGCGGCCCTTCCTGACGGAGGCGGAGCGGGTGATGGCCGTCATGCCGGCCGCCCAGGGCGTGGTCTTCTGGCCGCCCGAAGGGCCGGGCCTGGTGACCCTGGGCGAGGAATCGGAACTGCCGTTTCCCAACATGTCGGTCGACCGCGTGCTGCTGGTCCATGGGCTGGAGTTCACCGAGCACCTGAAGCCCATGATGCAGGAGATTTGGCGCGTGCTGGCCGGGGGCGGGCGCCTGATCGCCGTCGTGCCCAACCGGCGCGGCATCTGGGCCCGCACCGACCGCACCCCCTTCGGCCACGGCTCCCCGTTTTCCACGGGTCAGTTGCGCCGCGTGCTGCGCGCCAACCTGTTCGTGCCGGAGCGGGAGACGTCGGCCCTGTTCATGCCGCCGGTGAAGTCCCGATTCTTCATGGCATCGGCCGGGGCGGTGGAAAATCTGGGCGCCCGCTGGTTCAAGGCCTTCGCCGGCGTCCAGATCGTGGAGGCCAGCAAGCAGATCTACGCCACCACCGCCACCCGCGTGGTGGAGCCGCGGCGGCGCCTGGCCCCCTCCGTGGCGCAGCCGGCCTTCTCCGGCTTGGCGGCGGAACGGCGCCTGCTGCCCCGCCTTGCGGCCTCGTCGGGCGTGATCGTGGATCCCGATACGAAGCCCTGAGAATCCCGCAACGGTGCCGGGCGTCGGGATTCCGCGCGGACTCGTATTGGGGGTGCTTGACAGGGCCGAGGTCGCCTGTATAGTGCGCGCTCTCTTAGAAACGGGTCCTGTGCTAGGTCCCGTCGTTCCGTTTTGCGTGGGCGCTGGCCACTCTCGGCTGGGCCCGGCCAGATCAGTGGTGGGCTAGAATGTTCGCAGTCATCCGCACCGGCGGTAAGCAGTACAAGGTCGCGGCCGGCGACGTCATTAAGGTTGAGAAGCTGGCGGGTGACGCTGGCGCCTCCCTGAAGCTGGACGAGGTCCTGCTGGTCAGCGATGCCGGCAACACCACCGTCGGCACCCCGCTGGTGGCTGGCGCCGCCGTGACGGCCACTGTGGTGGCCCAGGCCCATGCGCCGCACATCATTATCTTCAAGAAGAAGCGCCGGCAGAACTACCGCCGCAAGAACGGCCATCGTCAGGACCTGACGATCCTGCGCATCACCGACATCCAGGCCGGCGCCTAATCGGCAGCCGACCTCCTCGATTTAAGGAGTTTTCGAGATGGCACATAAAAAGGCAGGCGGTAGCTCCCGCAACGGTCGTGACAGCGCCGGTCGTCGTCTGGGCGTGAAGGCCTTCGGCGGTGAAGCCGTCGTTTCCGGCAACATCATCGTCCGCCAGCGCGGCACGAAGTTCCACCCCGGCGCCAACGTGGGCCTGGGCAAGGACCACACCATTTTCGCGACCGCCGATGGCGCCGTGAAGTTCCACACCGGCCGTCAGGGCCGCACCTACGTGTCCGTCGAGCTGGCCCAGGAGCCGGTGGCCGTCGCCGCCGAGTAACCTGCCGCTTCGGCACCAGGTGTTTTGACTCTGATCGGGGGGACGGGTGACCGTTCCCCCGATTTGCATTTGCCGCGCGTCGCCCACGCGCTTTCGCTTCTTTCAGCTCTTTTCATAGGCCCCGACCGGGGCCGCCGGAGCGAGCACCGAAGGGCGGAGCGAGGACAAGCCAAGGCCACGGATGTGGCCGCCCGGCGTTTGAGGGTGCCTTTGATCCATCAGGATCAGAGGCCATTGATATAAGGCCCGCCCATCATGAAGTTCCTGGACCAGTGCAAAATCTACCTGAAGAGCGGTGACGGCGGCCCCGGCTGCGTCGGCTTCCGGCGGGAGAAGTTCATTGAGTTCGGCGGGCCGGACGGCGGCAACGGCGGGCGCGGCGGCGACATCGTGATCGAGGCTGTGGACGGCCTGAACACGTTGATCGACTATCGCTACAAGCAGCACTTCAAGGCCCAGCGCGGCGGCCACGGCATGGGCCGCGACCGCTCTGGCGCCGCTGGCGAGCCCATGGTGCTGAAGGTGCCGGTGGGCACCCAGGTCCTGGACGAGGATCAGGAGACGGTGCTGGCCGACATGATGGAGGTGGGCCAGCGCATCGTGCTGCTGAAGGGCGGCGACGGCGGCTTCGGCAACGCCCATTTCAAGACCTCCACCAACCGCGCGCCCACCAAGGCCGGCCCCGGCTGGCCGGGGGAAGAGCGCTGGGTGTGGCTGCGCCTGAAGCTGATCGCGGACGTGGGCCTGGTGGGCCTGCCCAACGCCGGCAAGTCCACCTTCCTGGCCGCCGTGTCCCGCGCCCGCCCCAAGATCGCCGACTACCCCTTCACCACGCTGGTGCCCAACCTGGGCGTCGTGCGCGCGGGTGAGGAGGAGTTCGTGGTGGCCGACATCCCGGGCCTGATCGAGGGCGCGCATGAGGGCCACGGCCTGGGTGACCGCTTCCTGGGCCATGTGGAGCGCACCCGCGTGCTGCTGCACCTGGTGGACGGCACGCAGGAGGATGTGCAGAAGGCCTACCGCACCATCCGGCGTGAGCTGCGCGCCTATGGCGGCGGCCTGGCGGAAAAGCCGGAGATCGTGGCCCTGAACAAGGTCGACGCCCTGACCCCGGAAGAGCTTGAGGAAAAGAAGCTGAAGCTGCGCCGCTCGGCCAAGAAGCCCGTCATGGTGCTGTCCGGCGCCACGGGCGAGCATGTGCCCGACGTGCTGTATGCGCTTCTGGAGCAGATCAAGGCTGCGCGCCTGATGGATGGCGAGGAAGCGCGCAGCAAGGCATACAAGGCGCGGTACAATCCCCTGGACGACATCTCCCAGGCCGACAAAGGGACACGTTAGAAAATGAACGACGCCGCCGCCCGCACGGAAATTTCTTCAACCGGTGCGGCGGCGTTGTTTGATGTCCCGCCGGTCACACAGGCCAAGCGCCTGATCGTCAAGATCGGCTCCGCCCTGCTGGTGGACGGGGCGACGCACCGCATCCGCCGCGACTGGCTGGACAGCGTGTGCGACGACGTGGCCGCATTGCGCCGCCGGGGCGTGGATGTGGTTATCGTTTCCTCCGGCGCCGTCGCCGTGGGGCGGGAACATCTGGGCCTGGTGGGCCGTCCGCTGAAGCTTGAGGAAAAGCAGGCAGCCGCCGCCACCGGCCAGATCCGTCTGGCCCACGCCTACCAGGAAACGCTTGCCCGCCACGACATCACCGTGGCCCAGGTGCTGCTGACCCTGGATGATACCGAGGACCGCCGCCGCCACCTGAACGGCCGCGCCACCATCGAGACCCTGCTGAAGCTGGGTGCCGTTCCCGTGATCAACGAGAACGACACCGTGGCCACCGCCGAGATCCGCTTCGGCGACAACGACCGCCTGGCCGCCCGCGTGGCGCAGATGATCAGCGCCGACACCCTGATCCTCATGTCCGACATCGACGGCCTCTACACCGCCGACCCGCGCAAGGATCCCAACGCCCGCCACCTGCCGGTGGTGACCGAGGTGACGCCGGAGATCGAGGCCATGGCGGGGGAACCTCCCGCCGGCTACAGCAGCGGCGGCATGGTGACCAAGATCGCCGCCGCCCGCATCGCCGTGGCCGCCGGCTGCCGCATGGCCATCGTCTCGGGCAAGCGCATGAACCCCCTGGCGGCGCTGGAGAAGACGGCGGAGCAGGGTGGGGCGCTGTGCACCTGGTTCCTGCCGTCGGCCGGCCCCGGCACGGCGCGCAAACGCTGGATTGCAGGGTCACTCAAGCCAGCGGGGACCCTGGTGGTGGATGAGGGCGCGGCCCAGGCCCTGGCCCGGGGCGGCAGCCTGCTGCCCGCCGGCGTGCGCGGGGTGGAGGGTGACTTTGAGCGTGGCGACCTGGTGGCCGTCCGCACCCAGGCCGGCCGCGTCATAGCCCGCGGCCTGGTTGCCTATTCCGCCGAAGACGCCCGCCGCATCCAGGGCCGCCGCAGCGCCGAGATCGAAGCCAGCCTGGGCTGGCGCGGCCGGGACGAGATGATCCACCGGGACGACCTGGCGCTGGGGTGAGGGTCTTTGTGAGACATGCCCATGGCCAATGAAGAGCAAAGGGTTGATCAAGCCCGGATGGCGGAGGCAACGGGTGAGTTTCGCAGGATGCTGGAAACGCTCCATCTATTGCGCAGCCCAGTCAATGCCGATCGTCTACGCAAATCCATCGCGGCGGCGGATGCGGGGCGGTTTATGGACTTCCCGCCGTTGGTTGCGCCCTGACTCGAAAACACCTCTTCCCCGAGTCGATTCCTTACCTGGACCCTAACGCGCTCGGCAATTCACGTAAGGATGATAGCTCGATATAGGGGTGGGGAATCGGGCCGGACACCATCTCATGGGCCCAGGTGGTGTGATAGGGCACGTGGAAACCCCGGCCGCCCAGGGCCGCCACGGGCAGGACGTCGGACTTCAGGGAGTTGCCGGCCATGGCGAAGTCAGCGGGGGCCACGCCGTGGCGGTCCAGCAGACGGCGATAGGTGGCGTCGTCCTTTTCCGACACGATCTCGATGCGGTGGAACAGGTCGGCCAGGCCGGAGCGGGCGATCTTGCTTTCCTGGTCGAACAGGTCGCCCTTGGTGATCAGCCACACCTCATGGTCCCGTTGCCGCAGGGTCTCGATGACCTCCACGGCACCGTCGATCAGTTCCACCGGATGGGCCAGCATGGCGCGGCCGCGCTGTACCAGCGTCTCGATGGCGATGCCGGGAATGCGCCCCTCCGTCAGTTCCAGGGCGGTCTCGATCATCGACAGAGTGAAGCCCTTGATGCCGTAGCCGTAGGTCGCCAGGTTGCGCCGCTCCACCAGCAGCAGGCGCTCATCGATGGTGGCTTGGTCCAGGTCGCTGTGGCGCAGCAACAGGTCGCGGAACTCGGCGTATGAGGTCGAGAACATGGCCTCGTTGTGCCAGAGCGTGTCGTCGCCATCGAGGGCGATGACGCGGGGCGGAAGCGGTCTGGTGGCGGCAGGCGACATGGTTTTCCTGGAAATAACAGCTGTGTGAAAGAGAGTGGATCTATAGTCAGCTACAAAGCGTGTGGAAACTGGCAAGCTGGAATGGGGTTAAGGGTGTGACCGCTGAAGAGGATATGACGCCTCACGACTACAGGATCCGCCGGATGGGCTACGGTTGGTTCTACTTGGGCGCCGTGGTGTTCCTGGCGGGCTTTTCGTTTCTTGTGGCGGCGGCCATCTTCGGATACCGAGGCATCGGCCGGGCCGCGGGGCAGCCTGAGTCGGCTTGGGTGGCCATTGGCATTCCGTGCGTCATGATGGCTGGCTCCAGTGTTTTCATCCTTCTCGGCCGTTGGATTATCCGGCAGTACAAGATGGGGCGCGTCAGTGGTCTGTGACCGGTGCGTCGCTCGCTTCCACACTTGAAGAAGACGATACCCCCGCCGCCCGCATCAAGGCCAGGCAGAGCAGGGATGCGGCCAGGCCGCAGGCGGCGGCGCTGGTCCAGCCCCAATGGCCGGCGAATGCTGCGAACAGCGGCGGCCCGATGAGGGAGCCGCTGGCGCCGAACTGGGTCAGCAGGCCGTTGGCGGCGGGCAGGCCCCGGTCGGATCCGGCCACGGCGGGCAGCATGGCGAAGGCCAGGCCGGGATAGACGCCGGATAGGGCGTTGAGCGCGATGACCACGATGCCGGCGATGGTGAGGTCCGGTGCCGGCCCGAACACCAGGAACAGCAGCAGGGCCGGCAGGACGATGCTGAGCGCCATCAGGGCGAAGGAGGGGCCGCGCGCCAGGTCCCGCCCGTGGTTGCGGTGGTTCCACCAGCCCGCCACCCCGCTGCCCGCCACGGTGGCGAAGGAGGCGACGCCGGTGATGAGCCCGGCGGTGTCGGCGCTGGCGCCCGCCTTGTCCACCAGGAAGGTGGGCAGCATCCCCAGCAGGCCAACCTCGAAGGTGGTGTAGCAGCCGAAGCCCACGGCCAGGGCCCAGGCGTGTCGGGTTGGTCCGGTGCCGCCCGCATCTGCCCCGCGCACGTGTGCCCCGACACCCGAGGTCATGGGCAGGGACAGCACCAGGGCGCCGGCCGCCACCACGCCGCCACCGAACAGGGCGCCGCGCCACGACCACAGCTCCGCCGCCCAGCCGGACAGGATGGCGCCCAGGGCCAGGCCCACGGGCACGAAGCTGCTCCACAGCGCCAGCGCCACGCCGCGCTGGCGCGAGGTCGCCGTCTCCAGGATCAGCATGGGGGCGGCGATGACGGTGGTCAGGTACCCGGCACTCTCCAGCACCCGCCAGGCGATCAACACCGCCGGGCCCGGCGCCAGGCTCTCGCCGATACCGCCCACGGCCAGGAACGCGGTGCCGGCCAGCAGCGCGGGGCGGCGGCCCACCCGCTGGATCAGCCCGCCGGCGATGCGGCCGAAACCGGCACCGCCGATCTCCAGCAGCGAGATCACCAGGGCCGCCAGGGTGAGGCTGAGGCCCAAATCGCGGGAGATGAGGGGGATCAGGGCCGACATCTTGCCCAGCTGGGCGGCGGCGATGACGCCGACGCAATAGAACCAGATGATCTTGACCCAGCGGCTGTCCATGATGCCCTCGAACGCGTGACGCCCACCGGAAGGGCGGGGGCGATATTTTTGGCATGGCCGGCCTTGATGCGCCGTGAATAAGATATGCATGGACAAGCGGCGGCGTTCTTGCCTGTGCCGCTCCCGCGGTCGGGGACGGAACCATCATGGCCAGCATCACCGCCGCCGTCGGCACCGCCATTGGCACCGCCGTTGGCACCGGCGTTGACACTCTGCCGCGCGTGGCTGGTCCCCATCTGGGACAGTCGCTGCGGCTGTGGCGCACCCTGCGCCGGGTGAAGCAGAGCCATGCCGGCGAATTGCTGGGCGTTTCCCAGGCCACGGTCTCCCGCTGGGAATCCGGCACGCTTGTGCCCGACGGTGATGAACAGGCGGCCATCCGCCAACTGATGCAGGCCGGCCTGGACAGTGCCGCCGACCGCGAACTGGCGCGCCTGGTGAACAATTCGGCCGGATCGGTGCACCTGGTCTGTGACCTGACCCATCGCCTGCTGGCTTTGTCGGCGGGGCGGGAGCGGGACTTTGGGCGACCGCGCGCCGACCTGCTGGGCACCTCCCTCTGGCCCTATGCCAGCGACGAGATCCGGGCGGCGGAGGCGACGCTCGCGGACCTCGGCTGGTTCGAGCCGTCGCCGCCGGCATTGGAACTGACCACCCGTGCCAACCGCTCAGCCGAGGTGAGGATCTTCGCCAGCCGTTTCCGCTGGGTGCGCTTTCAGCTATCGGACGGCAGCTTCGCCCGGCTGGTGGATACGATTGCCTATGAGATGCCTGGGCCGGTCGCTTAGGCGTGGCCGCCTCTAGTCCCGCCGCAGCAGGAAAATCCCCTGTTCGCCCGACCAGTTGGCGCGCCAGGTGGTGGCGTCGCTGGTCAGCTGGCGGCCGGCGTGGTCCAGGATGGCGCTGCGCTCCACCGTCACCCCGCCCAGGTCGGCGCACAACGCGGTGAAGTCGGCGATGGTGCAGAAGTGGATGTTGGGCGTTTCCCACCACTGGAACCCCAGCCGGTCGGTCACCGGCATGCGGCCCGTCAGCAGCAGGGCCAGGCGCACCCGCCAGTAACCGAAATTGGGGAAGGAGACGATGACGCGGCGGCCGATGCGCAGCATCTGCAGCAGCACGCCGCGCGGGTCGCGCGTGGCCTGCAGCGTCTGCGACAGGATCACATAGTCGAAGGCGTCGCTGGGATAATCCTTCAGGTCGGTGTCGGCGTCGCCCTGGATGACGGACAGGCCGCGCGACACGCATTCGCGCACGCCATCCATGCCCAGTTCCATGCCGCGCCCATCGACGCCCTTTTCCCGGGTCAGCAGATCCAGCAGGGCGCCATCGCCGCAGCCGACGTCCAGCACGCGGGCGCCCGTGCTGACCATGTCGGCGATGCGGCGCAGGTCGCCGCGGATGTCGGTGCGGGGGGGGATGACCGTGGCGTCCATGGGATCAGGCCCGCCGTTTCAGGCCGCGATGATCGGCGCACCCGTTGATGAAGCCGCGCATGACTTGGTGGAACTCCGGCTCATCCAGCAGAAAGGCGTCGTGACCCTTGTCCGTCTCGATCTCCACGAAGCTGACGTTGGCGGCCACGGCATTCAGCGCGTGCACCACCGCCCGCGATTCGGAAGTGGGGAACAGCCAATCGCTGGAGAAGCTGGCCAGGCAGAAGCGCACGGGCGTGCCCTTGCCGCCCACGCGGAAGGCCTGGGCCAACTGGCCGCCGTGCTCCGCCGCCAGGTCGAAATAGTCCATGGCGCGGGTGATGTAGAGGTAGCTGTTGGCGTCGAAGCGGTCGACGAAGCTGGCCCCTTGATAGCGCAGGTAGCTTTCCACCTGGAAATCGGCGTCGAAGCCGAAGGTGATGGCCTGGCGGCTTTGCAGGTTGCGGCCGAACTTGCGATGCAGCGCCGCTTCGGACAGGTAGGTGATGTGGGCGGCCATGCGGGCCACGGCCAGGCCGCGCGCCGGGTTGGTGCCGGCCTGCTGATAGGCGCCGTCGCGCCATTCCGGGTCGGCCATGATGGCCTGGCGCCCCACCTCGTGAAAGGCGATGTTCTGGGCCGAATGGCGGGCGGCGGTGGCGATGGGCACGGCGGCGAACACCCGCTCGGGGTAGGACACCGCCCACTGCAGCACCTGCATGCCGCCCATGGACCCGCCGATGACGCAGAACAGCTGGTCGATGCCCAGCGCGTCGATCAGCAGCGTCTGCGCCCGCACCATGTCGCCGATGGTGATGACAGGGAAATCGATGGCATAGGGCTGGCCCGTGGCCGGGTTCACGTCGTGCGGCCCGGTGGACCCCATGCAGCCGCCGATGACGTTGCTGCAGATGACGAAGAACCGGTCGGTGTCCACCGGCTTGCCCGGGCCCACCAGCATCTCCCACCAGCCGGGCTTGCCGGTGATGGGGTGGCGGTCGGCCACGTACTGGTCGCCCGTCAGGGCGTGGCAGACCAGGACGGCATTGGACTTGTCGGCATTCAGGGTGCCGTAGGTCTGGTAGGCCACGGTGAAGGGACCCAGCTGCCCGCCGCCGTCCAGGGGCATGGGCCGATCGGCGCCCAGCACCATGCGGTGTCCGGGCAGGACCCCAAGGGCGGGCGCGGCCGTGGCGCCGGAACTATCCGTGTAGGCAGGCGGGGTGATCATCGTCGGGCGGGCCTTGGAATGCAGCCTGCATGACTAGGAAGCGGGGTACCCCAAGTCAACGTTTTCTTTGATTTTGCGGGGGGCAGGCTCTAAGACTCAGTCGTTTCAGGTCCTATAATCCGAACCCGTCCATGCCCCCTGCCAGCCCCTCCGTCGACGCCCTGCGCCGTGAAATCGATGAGATCGATGCGGCCATCCATGACCTCATCATGCGGCGCGCCCGGGTGGTGGAGCGTATCGCCCAGTCCAAGGCGGGCGCCAAGGTCTTCATCCGGCCAGGGCGTGAGGCAGGCATCCTGCGGCGCCTAGTGGCCCGGCACCAGGGCAGCGTGCCCGTGGCCGCCATCGTGCGCATCTGGCGCGAGATGATCGCCGCCATGACCCTGATCCAGGGGCCCTTCGCCGTCGCCGTGTACGCCCCCGACGACGACCGCCGCCTGTGGGACATCGCCCGCGACCATTACGGCACCGTCACCCCCCTGGCCCCGGCCAACACCGCCCAGGCCGTGCTGCGCGCCCTGGCCGAGGGCAGCGCCACCGTCGGCGTGGTGCCGGTGCCGGAGGAGGAGGAGACGGACCCCTGGTGGCGTTTCCTCATCAGCGACGACACCAAGACGCCCAAGATCATCGGCCGCCTGCCGTTCTGCAGCCGCCCCGGCCAGAAGGAGGGCGGCGACGCCCTGATCCTAGGGGCGGTGCCGCTGGAGGCCACGGGCCAGGATCACACCCTGCTGGGGGTGGAACTGGCGCAGGACATGAGCCGCGGCCGCCTGAAGGACATGATGGAGGCCGTCAACCTGCCCGTGGGGTGGTTCCGCATCTTCCACCTGCCGGGCGGCGGCGGGTCCGTTCACCTGATCGAGGTGGAGGATTTCGTGGATGGCGACGACGCCCGCCTGGGCGCCCTGGCGGAAAAGCTGGGCGATGCCCTGGTGCGCGTGCTGCCCGTGGGCGCCTATGCCCTGCCCATCACGCTGGAAGCCAGGAAGTCCTGAGACGGGCTACCCCGAGTCGCCTCAGGAAGCCCGCCGAGTCGCGCCCCACCGGCGCAGGGCATGCGCCCCCGATTCGCATAAGGCTTTGATAAGACTCACAGCTATCCTTACCTGCGTGCGGGTTTGACCTAAGAACCCGCCGCCCGCGAGAAGAAGACCGCCACCGCCTGCCAGAAGGTTTCCCAGCATCATGTCCGCTCCCGTTCCCAACCCCGGCATTCTCGATATCCATGCCTATGTCGGGGGCGAGGCGCATGCGCCGGGGGCGTCGCGGCTGATCCGCCTGGCCTCCAACGAGGGGGCGCTGGGTCCCAGCCCCAAGGCGATCGCGGCCTACACCGCGGTGGCGGGGCAGATCCATCGCTATCCCGACGGCGGATCCAAGGCGTTGCGCGCCGGCCTGGGCCGCCGCTTCGGCCTGGATGCCGAGCGCATCGTCTGCGGCAACGGCTCCGACGACGTGCTGCAGCTGCTGACCCGTGCCTATGCCGGAACCGGTGACGAGGTGCTGCACACCGTCCACGGCTTCGCCATCTATCCCATTAGCGCGCGCTTTGCCGGCGCCACGCCGGTGGCCGCACCCGAGACCAACCTGAAGACCGATGTGGACGCCTTGCTGGCCCGCGTCACGCCCCGCACCCGGGTGGTGTTCATCGCCAACCCCAACAACCCCACCGGCAGCTATCTCAACAGGGACGAGCTGCGGCGCCTGCACGCGGGGCTGCCGGAGAACGTGCTGCTGGTCATCGACGCGGCCTATGCTGAGTATGTCGATGCGCCGGACTACACCGATGGGTCCGACCTGGTCGACGCATTCAGCAACGTCGTCATGACCCGTACCTTCTCCAAGATTTTCGCGCTGGGCGGCCTGCGCCTGGGCTGGGCCTATTGCCCGGCCGCCGTGGCCGACGTGCTCAACCGCGTGCGCGGGCCCTTCAACGTGGCGTCCAGCGCCCAGGCCGCCGGCCTGGCGGCGCTGGAGGATGTGGAGTTCCTGGAAAAGAGCCGCCGGCACAACGTCCAGGTGCGCGAGTGGTTCGTCGGCCAGGTGCGTGAGCTGGGCCTCGTGGTCCATCCCTCCGTGGCCAATTTCGTCCTGATCTCCTTCGCGGAGCAGAAGGGCGACCGCGCTAATGCCGAGGGCGCCCGGCTGCTGCTGAAGTCGCGCGGCATCCTGGTGCGCCAGGTCGGCTCCTACGGCCTGCCGCATTGCCTGCGCGTCACCATCGGGCTGGAGGATGAAATGCGGGAGGTCGTGGCCGGCCTCGCGGATTGGGTGGTCGGCAAATGACCGATACGCCCCTCTACAATCGCGTCTGCGTCATCGGCCTGGGCCTTATCGGCTCCTCCCTGCTGCGCTGCTTGATGGCCGACCGTTCCCTGGCGGCCGAGGTGGTGGCCTGCGACCGGTCTGACACCGTCTGCGCCCGCGTGGCGGAGTTGGGCATCGCCGACCGGGTGGAAAGCGATGCCACCCTGGCCGTGGCCGGCGCCGACCTGGTCATCCTGTGCACGCCGGTGGGTGCCTATGCCGATGTGGCGGCGCTGATCGGCCCGCACCTGGCGCCGGGCAGCACGCTCAGCGACGTTGGCTCCGTCAAGCAGGCGGTGGTGCGCGACGTCTCTCCCCACGTGCCGGACGGCGTGCACTTCGTGCCCGGCCATCCTCTGGCCGGGACCGAGCACTCCGGCCCCGACGCCGGCTTCAAGGAGCTGTTCCGCGGCCGCTGGCTGATCCTGACCCCGCCGCCGGGCACGGATGCGGATGCTGTGGACCGGCTGGGCCGGCTGTGGGCGGCGTGCGGCTCGCAGATCGAGGTCATGGACGCCAGCCACCATGACCAGGTGCTGGCCATCACCAGCCACCTGCCGCACCTGATCGCCTACACCATCGTCGGCACGGCCACGGATTTGGAAGAGACGACGAAGTCGGAGGTCATCCGCTTCTCGGCCACCGGCTTCCGCGACTTCACCCGCATCGCGGCGTCCGACCCCGTCATGTGGCGCGATATCTTTCTGAACAACCGCGAGGCGGTGCTGGAGATGATCCAGCGCTTCACCGAGGATCTGACGGCCCTGCAGCGCGCCATCCGCTGGGGGGAGGGGGACAAGCTGTTCGACCTGTTCACCCGCACCCGCGCCATCCGCCGTTCCATCATCGACGCCAAGCAGGCCTGATCGGTTCGTTCGCCTCAAGCGCCGGCGGGGCATCCGCCCCTTGGCTATCCTCGCTGCGCCCTTCGGTGCTCGCTGCGGCGGACGCCGTCGCGTCCTTGTCGCTTCGCCCCGTTTCAACTAATGGGTAGCCGCGCTCAGGTTTGAAGCCGGCTTAGCGCCAGGCGATATCGGGGTAATGGGCCACGGTCAACGGGCCCACCTGCAGCTTATGGTCCTGCATCGTGATGGGTAGCTTCAGCGTGGGGGCGCCGCCGTTGGCCTTGGGCTTGGCCAGCAAGGCGACGCCCAGGTGCGCCCAGGTCGCGGCGTTGCCGCGCAGGCTGCCGCCGTCGTGCAGCGCATCCACCAGATTGTCCAGGCCCGACAGTTCCGCCGTGCCCGACCCCTGGGGCTGCAGGTTGGCATCCAGCGCCAGGGTGGCGTTGGCCCCCATGTGCAGGTCGCCCCAATCCAGCTTCAGGCTGTCGATTTCCACCGTGCCGCCCTCCTTGGACCAGGGCGTCACCGCGTCCACGGTGGGCGCGGCCGGCACCGGTCCCTGCACCCGCGCTGCCAGGATCAGGCGCTGCACTGTCGTGCCCAGGCTGCGCACCGGCGGCACGGTCATGTTGGTGACGTCCACATGCAGGGCCAAGCCCGTGCCGGTGTGGTCCGTCGGCGGCGTCAGCGGCCGTTCCACCGTGACGGACAAATTCTCGATGGGGTAGCTGCCGGCCGGCACCAGGCTTGCCGGTGGCGCGTCCGCCGGGGCGCCCTCCGGCGTCGGCAGGGCGGCGGCGACCAGGGTGGCGTGGTTCAGATTCACCTGCACCGAGCGCGGGGCGCCGGTGGCCAGGTCCAGGGTGACGCGGCCGCCGGCGATGGTGGCGGAGGCCTCCAGCGCCGGCCGCCCGCCCTCATGCGGCAGGGTGGCGTGGCCACCCTTGGCCAGGGTCAGCACCACCTGGTCCAGGCGCCAGATGGGCGCGGAGGCCTTGACCGTCTCGGCCGACCAGCTCAGCCCGTCCGGCTTCGCGACCTTCACGTCGGTGGCGGTGATGGAAATGCCCAGGGGAAAGCCGCCCAGCGTGGGCGGCTGATAGGTGATGCTGGCGCCCGCCGCGCGCGCCAGCTCGGTATTGTGCTCCAGCAGGCCCAGCAGGCGGGTCGCCATGCGGTGCCACCACACGGCATAGCCGGTCACCAAGACCAGCACCAGGAACAGGACGAGCGTCAGGGGGCGGACACGCATGGGAAATTCCGAAAGGCAGCGGCCGGGCATGGACGCCGGGGCGATGAGGCCACGCCCGGATGGGCTTGGCAAGCGCGGTGCCGTCGCGCCGGCCTTCAGTCTTAGATCGGGATCAGCCGCCTGGAATGCCAGCGCCAATCGGCTTACCGACGGTTGACGGCGGCGGGGAAGCCGTCCAGGGTCGGGAGCATCATGGTCGTTTCCCCTGCCTGGCATGCCGCGCTTGTCCCCATCCGCCCCTGAAATCGCCGCCCCCTACCGTGCCATCGGCGTCGCCGCCGGTGACGATGTCTGGGTCTTCGGTTATGGCTCCCTCATGTGGAATCCGGGTTTCCCTTTCGTGGAGCGGCGGTTGGCCACGGTGCGCGGCTGGCACCGGGGGTTCAGCGTCTATTCCTTCCGTCATCGCGGCACCCGTGCCTGTCCGGGCGCCGTCCTGGGACTGGACCGGGGCGGGGCTTGCCGGGGCATCGCGTACCGTGTGGAGGCGGCCGAGGCGGCGGGGGTGCTGGACTATCTCTGGGCGCGGGAGATGCAGAACGCGGTCTATGAGCCGCGCCTGCTGACCGCCACGCTGGACAACGGGACGAAGGTGCCCACCGTGGCCTTCACCGTGCTGCGCGGGCATGAGCAATATTGCGGGCGCCTGCCGCCGGAGGAACTGGCCGGGCTGATCCGCCAGGGCGTGGGGGAAAGCGGGCGCAACGTCGACTATCTGGTCAACACTGTCCGGCACCTGCATGAGCTGGGCATCCGCGACCGCAACCTGGAAGGGCTGGTGGAGCGGGTGACGGCCTCGTGAGGGCGGTTAAGCTCACCCCCGCTTGAGGAACAGCACGCGGGTGTCGCCATAGCGGCGGTCGTCCCGTTGCTCGAAGCCCAGCGGCGCCTGGAAAGCGTCATCGCCGCCGATCTCGACGACGCACAGGGCCTCTCGCGCCAGCCAGCCGCCGACCGCCAGGCCTTCCAACGCGCGCGGTGCCAGCTCCTGGCCGTAGGGCGGGTCCAGGAAGACCAGCTCGGCCGCCTGCCGGGCGGGAGGGGGCTTGGTGGCGTCGCCCAGGGTGAACTGGCAGCGGCCGCCTTCCCGCAAGGTGGCGGCGTTGGCGCGGGCCAGGTCCAGCGAAGCGCGGCTGACATCCAGGAACAGGGCGGCCTCCGCCCCGCGCGACAGAGCCTCCAGGCCCAGGGCGCCGGTGCCGCAGAACGCGTCCAGCACCACCCGGCCCTCCACCGTGGGGCCTTCGTCGGCGAAGAAATCGCCATGCTCCAGGATGTTGAACAGGGCCTGGCGCGTGCGGTCGCTGGTGGGCCGCACGTCCCGGCCGCCGGGGGCCGCCAGGGTCCGCCCGCGATGCCGCCCGCCGACGATGCGCATCAGGTCTTCTTGCCCCTGGGCGCCGGCTTGCCCGTTGGGCGTGCGGGCTTGGAGCCGGCAGATTTGGGGCTGGTGGATTTGGCGGAAGCCGCTTTAGGCGTTGGCTTGCCGGTGCGCGGGGGGGCCGCCTTGGCCGTATCCCGCTTGGCCTCGCCCCGCTTGGGCTCGCCGCGCTTGGCGCCATCCCGCTTCGGGGCCCGGCTATCGACGCGCTCACCCAGGCTGGGGGCGCTGCGCGTCACCGCCGCCTTGCGCGGGCGGCGGGCGGGGGTGTCGTCATCATCGTCGGGCGTGCCGTCCAGCGCCCGGTCCAGGGCGAGGGCCAGCGCGCGCGCCTTGTCGGCCGCGCTGTCGCCGGTGGAAGGCGGGCGCTTGGCGCGGGTGGCGGCATCGGCCGGTGCTGAAGGGCGTTCAGCGGATCGGGATGTGGCTCGGGCCGGGGCACGGGCGGCGCGGGGAGCCTCCACCCCCTCCTCACGGCGGATGCGGGCCGGGGCGGTCTTTGCCGGTGCCGCCTTGGCAGCGGGTGCGGCCTTGGGCGCCTTATCGAAGCGCAGCGCCGGCGCCTCGGCCGCCAACTTGCCGCGCGCCTCCTTGCGGTCCTGGGCGCTTTCCTTGGGGAAGAACTGGGGCAGCTGGTCGCGCAGCACGCGGCGCGGCACTTCCTCCACCTCACCCTTTTCCAGCTTGCCCAGCTGGAACGGGCCGTAGGCGACGCGGATCAGCCGGTTCACCGTCAGGCCCAGGTGCTCCAGCACCTTGCGGATCTCGCGGTTCTTGCCTTCGCGCAGAGTCATGGTCAGCCAGGCGTTGCTGCCCTGCTCCCGGTCCAGCACCGCCTCGATGGGGCCGTACTCGATGCCGTCGACGAAGATACCCTCCGCCAGCTTGGCCAGCTTGGCGGTATCCGGCGTCCCGTGCACTCGCACCCGGTAGCGGCGGGGCCAGGCGGTGGACGGCAGCTCCAGATGCCGGGCCAGTTCCCCGTCGTTGGTCAGCAGCAGCAGGCCCTCGGTGTTCAGATCCAGCCGGCCGACGCTGATGACGCGCGGCATGCCGTCGGGCAGGCGGTCGAACACCGTGGCGCGGGCCAACTCGTCGCGAGCCGTGGTCACCAAGCCGGCGGGCTTGTGATAGCGCCAGACGCGCGTCGGCTCCTGCTCCGGCAGAACCTGGCCGTCGACGACGATGCGGTCGCCGGCTTGCACGTTCACGCCGGGCGAGGTCAGTACCTGGCCATTCACGGCCACGCGACCGTCAGCGATCCAGCGCTCGGCATCGCGGCGTGAGCACAGGCCGGCACGCGCCAGCCGCTTGGCGATACGCTCGCCGTCTTTGGGGGCGCCGGACTTCTCGGGGGATTTGGTATCGGACATGGGGCGGACTGTATGCGCGCCCAGCCGCCTTGCCAAGCGCCAGACGGCGCCGGCCCAAGCCGATGGGGGCCTCGCCTGGGGCATGGCTGCGCTTGATTCGGAAATGATCGTTTCCTATAATGCTGCCATGACCGCCTCGCTCTCTCCCCGCCGTCCTGGCCCCGGCCGCCCGCGCGAATTCGACACCGACCTGGCGTTGGATCGCGCCATCGCGGTGTTCAGTGAGCGCGGCTATCAGGGTGCTGCCATCAGCGACCTGACCCGGGCCCTCGGCCTGACCGCCGGCAGCCTGTACAAGGCCTTCACCGACAAGCGCGGCCTGTTCCTGGCCGCCTTCGACCGCTACGTGGCCCTGCGGACCGAGCGGTTACGCGCCGCGCTGGAGGGCGCTCCCACCGGGCGGGCCAAGATCAAGGCGGTATTGGATTTCTATGCCGACAGCAGCCATGGGGCTGATGGTCGCCGGGGGTGCCTGGTGGTGGCCGGCGCTGTGGACCTCGCCGCCGCCGATCCGGAAATCGCGGCCCGGGTGACCGGGGCGCTGCACCTGAACGAGGGACGGCTCGCCGACCTTGTCGCTGAAGGACAGGCCGATGGCACGGTCGCCCCGCATCTTGATCCCTCGGCCACTGCCCGGTTGTTGCTGTGCGTGCTGCAGGGGATGCGCGTCATCGGCAAGACGGGGCGGGACCGCGCGGAAATGGCGCCCTTGGCGGACAACGCAATGAAACTGCTGGACTGAAGACGGCCCGCCATCGCCGCCGCAGTGGCGGTTGCTCAATTAGGAAACGATCATTCCCAAAAAAGGAGATAACCCCATGCAACCCTTCAACGCCGATCGCTTCTGGCGACGCTTCCGACACGGCCTGGTGACCGCCAACGGTGTGCGCCTGCATTACGTCGAGGGTGGGCCAGAGGGCGAGCAGCAGGGGCCGCCGGTGCTATTGATCCCGGGCTGGCCACAAAGCTGGTACGCCTGGCGCCATGTCATGCCCTTGCTGGCCGATGCCGGGCGGCGGGTCATCGCCGTGGACCCGCGCGGCTTCGGCGACTCGGATCGGCCGGCCGACGGTTATGACCTGGGCACGGTGGCGGCCGACATGCACGGCCTGGCCACCGCCCTGGGCCTGCTGGACGATGGCCCGATCGACGTGGTGGGCCATGATGTCGGCACCTGGATCGGCCATGCCTATGCCGCCGACTGGCCAGGGGACGTGCGCCGCCTGGCCCTGGTTGATGCGGCCCTGCCGGGCATCACGCCCCCGCCACCGCCCGGCATCCCATCGGACGAGGCCAACGCCCGCACCTGGCACTTCGCCTTCAACCGCCTGGACGATCTGCCCGAGATGCTGATCCAGGGTCGGGAGCGCGCCTACCTCAGCCACTTGTTCAACGCCAAGGCCCTGCGGCGCTGGGCCATCGGGCCGGCCGACCTGGACGAGTACGTGCGGGTGCTGTCCCTGCCGGGCGCCCTGCGCTCCACCTTCGCCTATTATCGCGAGGTTTTCCGGCCGGCAGAACTGGCGCGGGCGAAGGCGCGGGCGGCGATGGGGCTGGCGCTGCCCATTCTGGCCGTGGGGGCCCGGGCCGGCGTGGGCACCCTGCTGGCCGATACCTTGCGCGGCTATGCCGCCGACGTGCGGGCCCAGGTGCTGGACTGCGGCCATTATGTGCCGGAGGAGGTGCCCGACGAATTGGCGGCCGTGCTGGTCGATTTTCTCGCCGGATGACAGATGCGCCGCCCGCCCGCTTGACGCCGCGCGCGGCGCTGCCCCACGCTGGGGACATGCTGTCGTCCCCGCTTGAGACCGAGCCCGATCCGTCCCCCATGGAGCGCGCCTTCGCCGAGGCCGCGTCCGCCGCCGCGCGGGGGGAAGTGCCGGTGGGCGCCGTCATCGTCGACCCCGCCTCCGGTGCCGTCCTGGCCGCCGCCTCCAACCGGACGGAGGAGTTGGCCGACCCCACGGCCCATGCCGAGGTGCTGGCCATTCGTGCCGCCTGCGCCGCCGTAGGCCAGCCGCGCCTGCCGGGCCTGGACCTCTATGTGACGCTGGAACCCTGCGCTCTGTGCGCTGCCGCCATCAGCTTCGCCCGTCTCAGGCGGGTCTATTTCGGGGCCTACGACCCCAAGGGCGGGGCCGTGGAGCATGGCCCCCGTTTCTTCAGCCAGGCCACCTGCCATCATGCGCCCGATACCTATGGCGGGCTGCAGGAACGGCGGGCGGGTGCGCTGCTGCAGGATTTCTTCAAGGAACGACGCTGACGCCGCCGCCACAGCAAGGGGATGGGAACCGCATGCCGCTCTACCGGGACGACTACGGCGCCTACTACTGGTCCTTGCGCGGCGATGTGACGGGCGAGGTGGTGCGCGACACGCCTTTCCACAAGGACGCCGGCATGCGGGTGCTGCGGGTCCGCCCGGGGCAGGAGGGGCGCATCCTGTGGACGGTGCGGGGCGCTTTCGCCCTGTTGGGGCTGGAGGCGCTGGCCATCCTGGCGCTGGCCGCCGGTCTGGTCATCGTTCCCGCCGGCTGGCAGACCGCTCTGGCAGTGAACGCCTTCCTGCCCACCACCGTCCTGGCGGTGCTGGCCTTGTCCGTGCTGCTGCCGCTGTCGTGCGAATGGACCATCGTGCGCCACCCCCTGCGCATCGTATACGGTCAGCCGCGCAGCCTGCTGCTGGCGCCGCTGCTGCCCCTGCTGGGGCCGCTGCTGATCGTCCTGGCCACCGCCGCCGTATTCTGGCGTCAGGCCGGGGTGTTCCGGGGCCTGCGGACCATCGTGCACGGCGCCGACCTGTGGGTCTGGGGCATCGTGGCGGCGGCCGTTCTGGGGCTGGCCGTGCTGGCCGGCTGGCTGATCCGCCAGTGCTGGGTGGGCTGGAAAGAGGCCCACCGCCGTCCGCCGCCCCGCATCCTCGGCCTGAGGGTGGCGGCATCGCGCGAGCGGCGGCGGGACCGGACCGGGTCTTAGGCTCCCGGCTTCTCTTCGGCGGCGGCTTCCTCAGCCTGGGGGGCTTCCCCGCCCTTGGCTTCGGCGGCCGCCTTCTCGGCGCGATAGGTGTCGAAGGCGATCTTCACCGACCGCGCGGCCTCGCTGTCCGGGTAGGCGGCGGCCCACTGGTCGGCGCGGTCGGCGGCGGCGTCGCCATTGCCCATCTGCGCCATGACCGTCAGGGCCCGGGCGTAGAACTGCTGCGGCACCGGATGCGCCGGCGTGGTCTGGATCAGCACCCAGATGATCTGGGCGGCCTCTTCGGCGCGGCCCATGGCGATCAGGGTGTCGGCCAGGGCCAGCCGGGCGTCGCCCTGGGACGGGTCCAGGGTGGCGCAGGCATGGAACTCGGCGGCGGCCGCGTCCAGCCGACCGGTGTTGCGCAGGATCAGGCCCAGGTTGAAGCGGGTCTCGGCCCGGTTGGGGTCCAGCTCCAGCGTGCGGCGCCAGGCGTCCTCGGCCCCGGCCAGGTCGTTCTTCTGGCCCGAAGCCACGCCCAAGGCGTGCCAGGCCTCGGTGAACTGCGGGTTCAGTTCCACCGCGCGGCGGAAGCTTTCCAGCGCCTCGTCCACCTTGCCCTGGGCCAGCAGCGCCATGCCCAGGTTCTGGTGGGGCGGCGGGTGGTTGGGATTCAGCGACCGCGCCTTCTTCAGCGCCGTCACCGCCTCCTCCAGCTTGCCCAGGCCCTGCAGCACCGCGCCCAGGTTGGACCAGGCGACGCGGATCTCCGGGACGGAGGCGTAGATGCGGATGATGGCGCGGTAGGCGTTCTCCGCCTCCTTCAGCCGGCCCTGGCGGTGCAGGTCGGCGGCCACCCGCATGTCGTTGACGAAGGGCGCGCCGGCATTGGCGTCCTTGGAGATTTCCGCGATGCGGCGGCGGCGGTCCTGGCGATTCATGATCTCATGTCCCTAAAAACGGCGGGGCCCCGTGCTGGGGCGCCGGCCTTATCCCTGCTTCTGTCCCCGTTAGGCCTTTTCGCGCTCGGCCTTTTCGCGTTCCAGGGCGCGCCAGCCGATGTCCCGGCGGCAGAACCCCTCCGGCCAGCGGATGCGGTCCACCGCCTGGTAGGCGAGTGCCTGCGCCTCGGCCACCGTCTTGCCGATGGCCGTCACGCCCAGCACCCGGCCGCCATTGGCCAGCACATGATCGCCATCTGCTTTGGTGCCGGCATGGAAGACGGTGACCCCGTCGACCTTGCCCGCATCCTCCAGCCCCCCGATGGCGGTGTTCTTCACATAATCACCCGGATAACCCTGGGCCGCCATCACCACGCACAGGGCGGGGTCGTCGTGCCAGCGCACGTCCACATGGTCCAGCTGCCCGTCGCAGGTGGCCAGCAGCAGCGGCACGATGTCGGATTTCAGGCGGCGCATCAGCACCTGGCATTCCGGGTCGCCGAAGCGTGCGTTGAACTCGATCAGCCGCGGCTTCGGTCCTTCCGGGCTCGCAACGATCATCAGCCCGGCGAACAACACCCCGGTGAAGGGCTTGCCCTCGGCCGCCATACCGCGCACCGTGGGTTCCACGATCTCGCGCATCACCCGGTCCTGCAGCGCGGGCGTCAGCACGGGCGCGGGGGAATAGGCGCCCATGCCGCCGGTGTTGGGGCCCTGGTCGTTGTCGAACACCCGCTTGTGGTCCTGCGCCCCCACCAGGGGCAGGGCGTGGGTGCCGTCGCACAGCGCGAAGAAGCTGGCCTCCTCGCCATCCATGAATTCTTCCACCACCACCTCGGCGCCGGCGCTGCCGAAGCGGCCGTGCAGCATGGCGTCGTCGATGGCGGCATGCGCCTCCTCCAGGGTCATGGCGATGACGACACCCTTGCCGGCGGCCAGGCCGTCGGCCTTCACCACGATGGGCGCGCCCTGCCCGGTAACGTAGGCCTTGGCGGCGCTGGCGTCGGTAAAGCGCCGGTAGGCGGCCGTGGGCACGCCGTACTTGGCGCAGATGTCCTTCATGAAGCCTTTGGAGCCTTCCAGGGCGGCGGCCGCCTGGCTGGGGCCGAAGGCCTTGATGCCGGCGGCCGTCAGGCGGTCCACCAGGCCCAGCACCAGCGGCTGCTCCGGACCCACCACCACCAGGTCGACGGCGTTGGACGTGGCGAAGGCCACCAGGCCGTCCACGTCGTCGGCCTTGATGTCCACGCAGCTCGCTACGTCGCGGATGCCGGCGTTGCCGGGCGCGCACCACAAGGTGCCGCACAGGGGGGAGGCTGAGATGGCCCAGCACAGCGCATGCTCCCGCCCGCCGGATCCGACCACCAGGATCTTCATCGCCTCTACCCCCGATCACGATTCCATCTGTTGAGCGGGTGCTTGTATCATGCCCGCGCCATGACTCAAGACTTCCCCGACTCACCCCCGACCTCCTCCGCCGATCTCGGCTATGCCGGCGCCGCGCCCGTGGCCGGCGGCAACCTGCCCGAGCTCAGCGTTTCCGACCTGTCGCGCGCGCTGAAGCGCACGGTGGAGGAGACGTTCGGCTATGTCCGCGTGCGTGGGGAGGTCAGCCAGCCCAAGCGCGTTTCCTCCGGCCACCTCTACCTGCGCCTGAAGGACGACCAGGCGGTGATCGAGGCCGTGTGCTGGAAGGGCACGGTCATGCGCCTGGCCGTGAAGCCGGAAGACGGGATGGAGGTGGTGTGCACCGGCCGCCTGACGACATACCCCGGCCGCTCACAATATCAGCTGATCATCGAAACCATGGAGCTGGCGGGCGAGGGCGCGCTGCTCAAGATGCTGGAGGAGCGCAAGCGCCGGCTGGCTGCGGAGGGCCTGTTCGATGCCCAGCGCAAGCGGCCGCTGCCCTTCCTGCCCAGGGTCATCGGCGTGGTGACCTCCCCCACCGGCGCCGTCATCCGGGACATTCTGCACCGCCTGGCCGACCGCTTCCCCCGCCATGTGCTGCTGTGGCCGGTGGCGGTGCAGGGCGAGCAGGCGGCGGCCCAGGTGGCCCGCGCCATCCAGGGCTTCAACGCCATCGCCCCGGGCGGCCCCGTGCCCCGGCCCGACCTGCTGATCGTGGCGCGCGGCGGTGGCAGCCTGGAAGACCTGATGCCCTTCAATGAGGAGATCGTGGTGCGGGCGGCGGCGGCCAGCCAGATCCCGCTGATCTCCGCGGTGGGGCATGAGACTGATACGACGCTGATCGATTTCGCTTCCGACCGCCGCGCGCCCACGCCCACGGCCGCCGCCGAGATGGCGGTGCCGGTCCGGGCCGAACTGATGGCCCAGGTCATGGAATGCGGCCGCCGGCTGGAGGGGACCGCCAACCGCCTGCTGGCCGAGCGCCGCAACCGCGTGGAAGGGCTGGCGCGTGGCCTGGGCGACCCCCGCGCCCTGCTGGAAGGCTGCGCCCAGCGCCTGGACGACCGGGGCGAGCGCCTGGCCCTGTCCATGACCGGCCTGATCCGCCGCCACCGGACGGAGGTGGCCAAGCTGGGCGCCGGCCTGCGCCATCCCGCCCAGGTGCTTGGCCTGGCCTATGCCCGCCTGGACATCGCCCAGCGGGGCCTGTCGGGTGGCCTGACCCGCCTGCTGGCCGACCGTACCACCCGCGCCCAGAACCTGGCCCAGCGCCTGACGCCCCAGCCGCTGGTGCGCCGGGCGGAGGAGGGCGGGGCGCGCCTGGAGGACCTCGGCCGCCGCCTGGACGCCAGCTTCGGCCGCGCCGTGGCCGATGGCGCCCGCCGGCTGGAAGGCCAGGCCAAGCTGCTGGAGACGCTGTCCTACCGCGGCGTTCTGGCGCGCGGCTTCGCCCTGGTCACCACCGCCGACGGCCACCCCGTGACCAAGGCGGCGGATGCCCCCGCCGGCGGCCGCGTGCGGGTGGAATTCATCGATGGCGCCGTGGGTGCCACCCTGGACGGGGAAGGGGCGCCTGTTCCGGCGCCCGCTCCGCCCCGCGAGTCTGCCCCCACGCCCAAGCCGCGCGCGGCGGCGCGGCCCGGCGGGCAGGGCAGCCTGTTCTGAGCAGCGGGCGGGAGCCCCTATTTCGGCCATCTCCGGTGGGTCCACAGCCATTGGCCGGGGTTGTCCAGCACCCACCGCTCCAGAAGCTGGTTCACCGCCACGGTGATGGCGCGGATGTCGGCCGGGCGGTCGCCGGTGGGCGCCGGCAGGTCCATCGGCGGGAACGCCTCGATGCGGAAGCGGGCGCCCTTGGCCTTGCGCGTCACCCGCACCGGCACGACCACGGCGCCGTGGCGCACCACCACGTCGCCGGCGATGGTGCCGGTCATGGCGTCATGGCCCAGGAAGGGCACGGCGATGCCCTCGTTCAGTTTCTGGTCGGCCAGGATGCCCAGGATGCCGCCCGCCCGCATGGCCGCCAGGATGCCCTTGGCCGAGGCGCGGCCCTTGGGTACCAGGGTGGTGCCCAGCTCGCCCCGCGCCTCGGCCAGCAGCTTGTCGACCGAGGGGTTGTTGGGCGCGCGGTAGATGGCGGTCATGGTGGCGCCGCACTTGAACACGGTCATGGCCACCAGTTCCCAATTGCCGAAGTGGCCGGTCAGGATGACGCCCGGCTTGCCATCGGTCACCAGGCCGCGCACATGCTCCGCCCCGATCAGCTCCACCCGCTGTTCCCACTCGCGCGAGATGGTCTTCAGGTGCGGATATTCGGCCAGGGTGCGGCACAGGTTGTCCCAGGATTCGCGGGCCACACGCTGGCGCCCCGCCGCATCCAGCTGGGGCATGGCCCGTTCCAGGTTGCGGAGCACCTTGGCGTTGCCGCCGATGCGCGGCCCCAGGGTGCGCCCCACCCAGCCGCCGAAGTCCGACGCCACGTCGGCGGGCAGCAGGCCCAGCAGGTTGAACAGGGCGCGGATGCCTGCCGCCTCGATGGCGTAGCGCAGGGAGGAGGGCTGGGTACCGTGCTCGGCCATGGAAAACTCCCGTGCCGGTCCCCATGGCGATGGGCCGGCCGTCCTGGAAGGGTTGGGGATAGCGCCCCATCCGGACCCAGAAAGACGACCTCCAAGGCGGACAACAGCGGGGGCCGCCGGGTCCCGACGCCGGCGGCGGCTAAAGCTATCGGGTGCTTTTTGCCAGGGGTCAAGCGCGCTCGCACGCGCCCGCCCTGGGAACCCGATATCCCTAGGACACCGTTCCCAGAACACGCTCCAGGGCGCCGGGGTCGTCGAAGGCCAGCACCACGGGCAGGGCTTTTATGGCGGTTTGGTGCGCGGCGGGTAGTCGCACCCAGTCCTTCTCTGTCGTCAGCGGTACGGCGCCCAGGGTGGTGGCGCGCTCCAGCAGGCCGGTGACTTCGGCCTCGGCATAGGGGTGATGGTCGGGGAAGGGCGCCGCCTCCGCCACCGTCAGGCCCAGCTCAACGCAGGTGTCGAAGAACTTTCCCGGCCGGCCGATGCCGGCGAAGGCCAGGACCGGGCGCCCGGCCAGCCCGGCGGCCACGGCTGCGTCCGGCACCAGTCGGGCGGCCAGGATGGGCAGGGCGGGGGCGAGTGCCGCCACGCTCGCCCTGGCTTCCGTGCGGTCGGCACCCACGATCACCACGGCGTCCGCCCGGGCCAGGCCGTCGCCAAGGGCCTCGCGCAGGGGGCCGGCCGGGATGACGCGGCCGTTGCCGAAGCCCGCGCCGCCGTCCACGACCAGCAGCGACAGGTCCTTGGCCAGGGCCGGGTTCTGGAAGCCGTCATCCATCACCACGGCCTCGGCGCCGCCATCGCGCGCGGCCCGGGCGCCGGCCAGGCGGTCCGCCGATATCCAGGCCGGGGCGGTGCGCGACAGCAGCAGCGGCTCATCCCCCACGTCGGCGGCACCATGCCGGGCCGGATCGACCCGCAGGGGGCCCTTCAGCCGGCCGCCATAGCCGCGCGACAGGTAGTGGGCCTGGACGCCCCGGGCGCGCAAGTGCCGCATCACCGCCTGCGACAGCGGCGTCTTGCCGGCGCCGCCCGCCACCAAGTTGCCGACGCAGATGACGGGGATGCCGACGTCCTGCGGCGTGGCCTTGGCCTGGCGCCGGCGGGCGCCGAGGGTGTAGAGGCACGCCAGGGGGCTCAGCAGTGCCGCCAGCGGCCCGGCGGGGCGATACCAGAAGCCGGGGGCCTTCACCGGGCATCCCCGGCAGGGTGCAGGCCGGCCTCGGCCAGCAGGGGCGCCAGGGCGGCCAGCACCCGGTCCACGGCGTCGCGGTTGTCGTCGGCAACAGCCTTGGCGGCGGCCGCCTGGGCCTCGCGCGCCGGCCGGTCAGTCAGCAGGGTTTGCACTGCCGCGGCCAGGCCTTCGACATCCGGCACGCGCCGGGCGCCGCCGGCCGCCTCCAGGGTCGCGGCGATCTCCGCGAAGTTATGCATGTGCGGACCATAGATGACGGCGGCCCCCAGCTGTGCGGGCTCGATGGGGTTGTGCCCGCCCACCGGCACGAAGGATCCACCGATGGCGGCCACCGGTGCCAGGCGGAAGAACAGCCCCAGCTCCCCCAGCGTGTCGGCCACATGCAGGGCGTCGGTGGCGTCCGGCAGGGCGCCGGTGGCGCGACGGCTGACGGTCAGGCCTCGGGCCTGGAAGGCGGCGGCGATCTCCGGCCCGCGCGCGGGGTGGCGTGGCACCACCAGGGTCAGCAGTCCCGGCATGCGGGGGGCCAGGCGCTGGTGCACCTGGACGGCCAGGTCATCCTCGCCTGGATGGGTGCTGGCGAGGACCCAGGCGGGCCGGCCGGCCACGGCGGCCCGGAGGGCGGCCAGGGCCTGGGGCTCCGCCGGCAGCGGGCTGGTGGAGTATTTCAGGTTGCCGACGCAGCGCACGTCGGCCAGGCCCAAATCGCGCAGGCGCCCGGCCTCCGTCGCCGTTTGCGCCAGCGCCAGGCGAAAGGTGGACAGCAGGCGACGGGCGGTGCGCGGCGCGCGCCGCCAGTTGCGGTGGCTGCCGGCCGACAGGCGCGCATTCACCAGGGCGGCGGGCACCTGGGCCTTGCGCAGGGCGCGCAGCAGGTTGGGCCAGAATTCCGATTCGATCCACAGCGCCGCGTCGGGCCGCCAGTGGTCCATGAAACGGGCCACGGCCGCCGGCAGGTCCACCGGCACGAACTGGTGGATGGCGCCCGGCGGCAGGCGCTTGGCCATGAGCGCGGCGGAAGTGACGGTGCCGGTGGTGACCAGGACGGTGGGCCGGGGCGACAGGGTCAGCAGCCGGTCGATCAGCGGCAGCACGGCCATGGACTCGCCCACGCTGGCGGCATGCAGCCAGATCAGCCGGCCAGGGGGGCGGGGCAGACCGGCATGGCCCAGGCGTTCGGGCAGGCGGTGGGGGTCTTCCTTGCCGGCGGCCAGCCGCCGGTCCAGCAGGCGGCGGACGGCGGGGCCGGCCAGGGCAGTCAGCCCGCGATAAAGCGCTTCCAGCATGCCGATCGTGTCAGGGGAACGGATGGGGCGGCGGGGCGGCCCGCCACGGTCGCCGCCACCCTAGCACCGGGTCCGCGCCGTCTTCAATGAACGCGGGAACCCCTACGGTCAGCTGGCCTTCTTGGTCTCGTCCGCTCCGGGGGCCAAGCCGGTGTCCAGGGCCGGGGCCGGGTCCAGGGCCGGATGGCCGCGGAAGGGGCGCAGGTTGTTCAGGAACTGCGCGGCGGACGCGGACCAGGAGAAGGTCAGGGCGTGGCGGCGGCACTTGTCGCCCGGAATCTCCAGGGCGGCCAGCGCGGCCTTGCGCAAATCCTCGTCCAGCACGGCCACGTCCGACCCGGCCAGCACGTCCAGCGGCCCGGGCACCGGGTACGCCGCCACCGGCACGCCGGAGGCGAGGGCCTCCAGCAGCACCAGGCCGAAGGTGTCGGTGCGCGAGGGGAAGACGAAGACGTCGCCGGCGGCGTAATGCTTGGCCAGTTCCTCGCCATGCTTGGGGCCGACGAACTGGGCGGCCGGGTACTTGGCCTTCAGTTCGTCCAGCTGCGGGCCGCCACCCACCACCACCTTGGTGCCGGGCAGATCCAGCGACAGGAAGGCCTCGATGTTCTTCTCCACCGCCACCCGGCCCACATACATGAAGATGGGGCGGGGGAAGGGCAGGAAGTCCTTCTCGCGCGGGCGGAACAGGTCGGTGTCGACGCCACGCGACCAGCGCTTGATGTTGCGGAAGCCCCGGTCCACCAAGTCGTTCTCGATGGACGGCGTCGCCACCATGACGGCGGAGGCTGGCGCGTGGAAGCGGCGCACCAGGGCGTAGCTGAGGCGCAGCGGGATGGGGAAGCGGTCGCGGACGTATTCCGGGAAGCGCGTGTGATAGGCGGTGGTGAAGGGAATGCGCCGGCGCAGGCAATAGCGCCGCGCGGCCAGGCCCAACGGACCTTCCGTCGCGATGTGGATGGCGTCGGGCGCGATCTCGTCGATCATGCGGCGCAGGCGGGCGCCGGGCTTCAGCGCCAGCCGGATTTCCGGGTATGTCGGCATGGGCACGGTGCGGAAGCGGTCCGGGGCAATGACCTCGACCTCATGGCCCAGCTGGCGCAATTCATCGCGCGTCGTGGTCAGGGTGCGGACCACGCCGTTCACCTGGGGGTGCCAGGCGTCCGTGACGATCAGGATTTTCACGCTGCAGCCTTCTGCGTCGTCCCGCCCGGCTGCCCAGGCTGCCGCGCTGCCGCGCGCTTGCGCACTTCGTCCGCCCAATGAAGGATCTCCAGCGTGCCGTCGGCGTGTTCGACCAATGCGGTGCACGATTCCACCCAGTCCCCGTCGTTGCAGTAGAGGACGCCACCCATGTCACGCATCTCGGCGTGGTGGATGTGGCCACAAATGATGCCGTCGACCTGCCGGCGCTTGGCCTCGTCGGCCAGCGCCTGCTCGTAATTGCCGATGAACTCCACCGCCTTCTTGGTCCGGTTCTTCAGATAGGCGGACAGCGACCAGTACTGGAAGCCGAAGCGGCGGCGGGCGGCGTTCAGCCAGGTGTTCAGGGTCAGCAGCACCGTGTAGGCGCTGTCCCCGACATAGGCCAGCCACTTGGCGTACTTCACCACCGCGTCGAACAGGTCGCCGTGCAGCACCAGGAAGCGGCGGCCGTCGGCGGTGGTGTGGACCGCGTCCTCCAGGATGGTGACGCCGCCGAACTGCAGGCCGATGAAGTCGCGGAAGACTTCGTCATGGTTGCCCGGGATCAGGAAGACCTTGGTGCCCTTGCGCACCCGGCGCAGCACCTTCTGCACCACGTCGTTGTGGGCCTGCGGCCAGTACCAGCCCTTCTTCAGGCGCCACCCGTCGACGATGTCGCCGACCAGATACAGGTATTCCGACTCGGTGTGCTTCAGGAAGTCCAGCAGCATGTCGGCCTGGCAGCCCCGGGTTCCCAGATGCAGATCGGAAAGCCAAATGCTGCGGTACCGCCGCGGGGCCTCGTGTTCCGTCTCCATGTCCGTCTCCATGCTACGCCCCCGAGATGACCCACGCAGACAATCAATAGTAATGTTGACAGGGCTATACCGCAGCATGTAGGGCAAGACAAATGGTGATGAAGGTAAGTTCAAGGACTTCACCATATATTCACGGGGCATTCATAAATATGTCTTCCGCCCTTCACTTGGCTGTCACGGAACCTGTGTCCGCGCCCGCGCGCCGACTACTGATCATTCACAATCCTGTGGCGGGCCGTCGCCGGCGGGGCCTGATGGGGCGGGTGGTCGATGCCCTGCGCCAGGGCGGCGCCGACGTGGCGGTGGTGGAAACCACCGGCCCGCGCGACGCCGAGCGCCTGGCCGGCCTGGCCGCCTCCGGCGCGCTGACGGACGGCCGCATTCCCGACGCCGTCGTGGCCTCGGGCGGCGACGGCACCATCAACGAGGTGGTGAACGGCCTCCTGGCGGCGCCGACCCTGTCGCCGCCGGCCCTGGGTCTGATCCCTCTGGGCACGGCCAATGTGCTGGCGGCGGAGCTGGACCTGCCGTTCGGCGTGGCCGAGCTGGCGCGCACCCTGGCGGGCGCGATGCCGCGCACCATCCATGCCGGGCGCGCCAACGGCCGCCTGTTCACGATGATGGCCGGCGTGGGCCTGGACGCCCATGTGGTGGAAGGGGTGGATCCTGGGGTGAAGCGCCGTATCGGCAAGGGCGCCTATGTGCTGGAAAGCCTGGCGCAGATCGCGCGGTGGCCCAGCCCGCGCTATCGCGTGATCACGACGGACGCGGCCGGCCATGTCCGCGAGCACGAGGCCGCGTCCTGCATCGTGGCCAAGGGCCATTTCTATGGTGGCCGCTTCGTCTGCGCGCCCGATGCCCGGCTGGACGAGGGCGGCTTCCACGTCTGCCTGTTCGAGGCGGGCGGACGGCTGGCGGCGCTGGGCTATGGCGCGGCGCTGGTGACGGGCCGGCTGGCCCGCTGGACGGAAGCGAAGGGGGGATTGGGATACCGGATCATGCAGGCGGTGCGGGTGCGGATCGAGGGGCCGGTCGGCGATCCGGTGCAGGGGGATGGCGACACCATCGCCCGGCTGCCGGTGGATATGGAAACGGCGGCGCCTTTCCGTGTGCTGGCGCCGCCGCTCCGCCCCGTGTCCCGTCTGCCCTGAAGGGGCGCTGGTCTGCCCCCTGGCATCAAATCAGGCAACGCTACTGAAGCCGGTGTTCAGGCAACTCTGGTTCCAGGCAACGCTAGGCCACTCGACTGGTACGCGACTCCAAGACTCTATAAACGTCAGGCCACTCAAAATCGGGTTCTCACCAGGCAACTCAGGCTCCGATGGGGCCCATGGCCCCCTCGTTCTTTAGTATAGCAGCGGACGTTCAACGGCCCGCCTGCGCGCCGGCCTCGGCCGTGGCGCGCGGCACGCGGCCCCGCCACACGGACAGGCATTCCTCGGCGCTCTCACCGGTGCCGATGCAGTACCAGCCGCGGCGGTCGTTGAAGTACAGGCGATAGGTGCCGCGGCGATCACGCTCGAACCGGAAGACCGGGCGGTCCAGGTTGGGGAAGCGCACGATCAGCTGATCATGGTCGGGCGCGGTGTGGCGGCTGACCGTTTCCCACAGGCCACGCTCCAGCTTGGGCTGGGCGACGCTGTTCCACTCGGTCAGATCGAAGGGGGTGAAGCGGGCAGAGGAGAAGGGGACGACAGTCATGACTCACCAGCACTCTGCCACCCTGGATCGGAGGCGCCCGGAAGGTTCCGGACTTTTTCGTCAGTGCGCCGGGTGGCTTTGGCGCGTTGAGGGGACTATGCGGCCCCAACTGTTAATGGCGCCTTAAAGCGGGCTGCTCACCCGTGGGATAGTATGCTTTGGATGGAGTGATGGAGTTGCGCCCTGCGGCGCCCTGTGTTATGTGCACGACGCCCGACGCCGGGGTGGTTTTCACCCGGTTCGGACCCACATTGCTAAGGCCCTGAAATCCTTCAGGTCTGCGGATTAACCGAGGTTTCCAGGTGGCATCCCAAGGGACAGTCGTATCCGGACTGGCGGCCCGCTACGCGGCGGCGCTGTTCGACCTTGCCGACGAGCAGAAGGCGCTGGACCAAACCGCGCAGGACCTGACGTCGCTCAAGCAGGTTCTCGCCGAAAGCGCAGACCTGCGTCGCGTTGTGCGCAGCCCCGTCCTGTCGCGTGCCGAGCAGGCCCGCGCCATGGAGGCGGTGCTGTCACAGGCGGGCACGTCCGAGCTCGTGCGCAAGTTTATTGGTCTGGTCGCCCAGAACCGCCGGCTTTTCGCCCTCGATGGCATGATCGCCGCCTTCCTCGCCGAGCTGGCCCAGCGCCGCGGCGAAGAGACGGCCACCGTCATCTCGGCCCGCCCGCTGACGGAAGAGCAGCTGTCGGCCGTGACCGA
This sequence comes from Nitrospirillum amazonense, assembly GCF_029594735.1. Classification (NCBI taxonomy): domain Bacteria; kingdom Pseudomonadati; phylum Pseudomonadota; class Alphaproteobacteria; order Rhodospirillales; family Azospirillaceae; genus Nitrospirillum; species Nitrospirillum amazonense. The sequence goes on along the minus strand of NZ_JARPAF010000002.1, from coordinate 2,534,595 downwards.
CGCGCTCAAGAAGGCCCTGGGCTCCAAAGTCTCCGTCGCCGCCAGCGTCGACCCGACGCTGCTGGGCGGCATGATCGTTAAGGTCGGATCGCGCATGATCGACAGTTCCGTGCGCACCAAACTGACCAAGCTGAAAATCGCCATGAAAGGGGTGGGCTGATGGAAATCCGCGCCGCAGAGATTTCCGCGATTCTGAAACAGCAGATCGCGAATTTCGGCACCGAGGCCGATGTTGCTGAAGTGGGCCAGGTGCTCTCGGTCGGCGACGGTGTTGCCCGCATCCATGGCCTGGACAAGGTCCAGGCCGGTGAGATGGTCGAGTTCCCGGGCGGGATTCAGGGCCTGGCCCTGAACCTGGAAGCCGACAACGTCGGCGCCGTGATCTTCGGCGACGACCGCGCCATCAAGGAAGGCGACACGGTCAAGCGTACCGGCGCCATCGTCGAGGTTCCGGTGGGCCGCGGCCTGCTGGGCCGCGTCGTGGACGGCCTGGGCAACCCCATCGACGGCAAGGGTCCGCTGGTCGACGTCGTGCGCAAGCGCGTCGAGGTGAAGGCCCCCGGCATCATCCCGCGCAAGTCGGTGCACGAGCCCATGCAGACCGGCCTGAAGGCCGTGGACGCCCTGGTGCCCGTCGGCCGTGGCCAGCGTGAGCTGATCATCGGCGACCGTCAGACCGGCAAGACCGCCGTCGCCATCGATGCCTTCATCAACCAGAAGGGCATTAACGCCGGCGGCGACGAATCCAAGAAGCTCTACTGCATCTATGTGGCCGTCGGCCAGAAGCGCTCCACGGTCGCCCAGATCGTGAAGACGCTGGAGGAAGCCGGCGCGATGGAATACTCCATCGTTGTGGCCGCCACCGCGTCCGAGCCGGCGCCGCTGCAGTACCTGGCGCCCTACACCGGCTGCGCCATGGGCGAGTTCTTCCGCGACAACGGCATGCACGCCCTGATCGTGTACGACGACCTGTCCAAGCAGGCCGTCGCCTACCGTCAGATGTCCCTGCTGCTGCGCCGTCCGCCGGGCCGCGAAGCCTACCCCGGCGACGTGTTCTACCTGCACAGCCGCCTGCTGGAACGCGCCTGCAAGATGGCCGACGGCTACGGCGCCGGCTCGCTGACGGCCCTGCCCATCATCGAGACCCAGGCGGGTGACGTGTCGGCCTACATCCCGACGAACGTCATTTCCATCACCGACGGCCAGATCTTCCTGGAAACCGGCCTGTTCTACCGCGGTATCCGCCCGGCCATTAACGTCGGCCTGTCGGTCAGCCGCGTCGGCTCCGCCGCCCAGATCAAGGCGATGAAGCAGGTCGCCGGCACCATTAAGCTGGAACTGGCCCAATACCGCGAAATGGCCGCCTTCGCCCAGTTCGCCTCGGACCTGGACGCCGCCACCCAGCGCCTGCTGAACCGCGGTGCCCGCCTGACCGAGCTGCTGAAGCAGCCGCAGTACAGCCCGTTGCCGGTGGAAGAGCAGGTGGTTTCCATCTTCGCCGGCGTGAAGGGCTTCCTGGACAAGGTGAAGGTCGAGGACGTGAACCGCTTCGAGGCGCGCTTCCTGGACGAGATCCGCAGCAAGGGCCAGGACATCCTGACCGCGATCCGCACCGACAAGCAGATCAGCAAGGACACCGAGGAAAAGCTGAAGGCCTTCCTGGAGAGCTTCTCCAAGGTCTTCGCCTGATCTCCGCAAACGGCGGGCGGCGCCGTCATGGCCGCCGCCCGCCCAAGTCTCCCTAGGAAGTGAAGGCACGGCATGCCCAGCCTTAAGGACCTCAAGATCCGGATCGACAGCGTCAAGTCGACGCAGAAGATCACCTCGGCCCTGAAGATGGTGGCGGCCAGCAAGCTGCGCCGCGCCCAGGAACAGGCCGAAGCCGGGCGTCCCTATGCCGAGCGCATGGGCCGCATGCTCTCCTCCCTCGCTGCCAACGTGCCGGCGGGCGCGCAGGGCCCGAAGCTGATGGCGGGCACCGGTTCCGACAAGACGCACCTGCTGATCGTCCTGACCGGCGATCGCGGCCTGTGCGGCGGCTTCAACGCCACCATCGTCCGCGAGGCCAAGCGGCAGGTTTCCCGCCTGACGGGCGAGGGCAAGACCGTGAAGCTGCTGACGGTGGGCCGCAAGGGCCGCGACCTGCTGCGTCGCGAGTTCGGCTCGATGATCGTCCACAGCTACGAGAACCTGGGCGGCAAGCGCCTGGGCTTCGCCGACGCGGCCCAGGTCGCGGACAAGGTGCTGGAGCTGTTCGACGCCGGCGAGTTCGACGTCGCCTCCATCATCTTCAACAAGTTCAAGTCGGCGATGACGCAGATCGTCACCGTTCAGCAGATCGTCCCGTTCGCCGTGGCGGCCACGACGGAAGAGGCCCCGGCCTCCACCGAGCCGAAGGCCATCTACGAGTTCGAGCCGTCGGAGGAGGACATCCTCAACGACCTGCTGCCGCGCAACCTTTCCATCCAGGTGTACACCGCCCTGCTGGAAAGCTCGGCCTCGTTCTTCGGCGCGCAGATGACCGCCATGGACAACGCCACGCGCAACGCCGGCGACACGATCAAGAAGCTGACGCTTAACTACAACCGCACGCGCCAGGCCTTCATCACCAAGGAGCTGATCGAGATCATCTCCGGTGCTGAAGCGGTCTGACGGCGCCACGACAACATTCGCAAGGGTCCGAGGGAGCTTACCCCATGGCTACGACTAACCAGGCGACCAACGCCGTCGGCCGTATCACGCAGGTGCTGGGCGCCGTGGTGGACGTGCAGTTCGATGCCGAACTGCCCGCCATTCTGAACGCCCTGCACACGCAGAACGAGGGCAAGACCCTTGTGCTCGAAGTCGCCCAGCATCTGGGCGAGAACACCGTCCGCTGCATCGCCATGGACAGCACGGACGGCCTGGTGCGCGGCGGCGCCGTCGCCGACACCGGCGGCCCCATCAACATGCCGGTCGGTCCCGCCACCCTGGGCCGCATCCTGAACGTCATCGGCGAGCCGATCGACGAGCGCGGTGCCGTTGCCTCCGAGAAGACCTACCCCATCCACCGGTCCGCGCCCGAGTTCGCCGAGCAGGCGACCGACGCGCAGATCCTGGTCACGGGCATTAAGGTCATCGACCTGCTGGCCCCGTACCTGAAGGGCGGCAAGATCGGCCTGTTCGGCGGCGCCGGCGTGGGCAAGACCGTCACCATCATGGAACTGATCAACAACGTCGCCAAGGCGCACGGTGGTGTGTCGGTCTTCGCCGGTGTGGGCGAGCGTACCCGCGAGGGTAACGACCTGTACCATGAGATGATTGAGTCGGGCGTCATCAAGCTCGACGGCCCGGGCTCCAAGGTCGCCCTGGTGTACGGCCAGATGAACGAGCCGCCGGGGGCCCGTGCCCGCGTCGCCCTGTCCGGCCTGACCATCGCGGAATACTTCCGCGACGAGGAAGGCCAGGACGTGCTGCTGTTCATCGACAACATCTTCCGCTTCACCCAGGCGGGTGCCGAGGTGTCGGCGCTGCTGGGCCGTATCCCGTCGGCGGTGGGTTACCAGCCCACGCTGGCCACCGACATGGGCGCCCTGCAGGAACGCATCACCTCCACCAAGAAGGGCTCGATCACCTCGGTGCAGGCCGTGTACGTGCCCGCCGACGACCTGACCGACCCGGCCCCCGCCACCTCGTTCGCCCACCTGGACGCCACGACGGTGCTGAGCCGCGCCATCGCCGAACAGGCCATCTTCCCGGCCGTGGACCCGCTGGACAGCACCTCCCGCGCGCTGGATCCGCGCGTCGTGGGTGAAGAGCACTACCAGACGGCCCGTTCGGTGCAGAAGGTGCTGCAGACTTACAAGTCGCTGCAGGACATCATCGCCATCCTGGGCATGGACGAGCTGTCGGAAGAGGACAAGCTGACGGTCGCCCGCGCCCGTAAGATCCAGCGCTTCCTGTCCCAGCCCTTCCATGTGGCCGAAGTGTTCACCGGCACGCCCGGCGTGCTGGTCAGCCTGGAAGACACCATCCGCGCGTTCAAGGGCATCGTGGCCGGCCAGTACGACCACCTGCCGGAAGCGGCCTTCTACATGGTCGGCACCATCGAAGAAGCCGTCGAGAAGGCCCGCAAGATGGCCGCCGAGGCCGCCTGATCGCCTGAGTAGTACCGGGACGGGAAGGGGAACCCCCTTTCCGTCCCTTATCGTAAGACGCTGAACGGAAGCCCCATCATGGCCGATAAGGTTGAATTCGAGCTGGTGTCGCCGGAGAAGCTGCTGGTTTCCCAGCCGGTCGACATGGTGGTCGTCCCGGGCACTGAAGGCTACCTGGGCGCCCTGCCGGGCCACGCCCCCCTGATCACCACGCTGAAGCCGGGCGTGATCGACATCTACCTCGATGGCATCACCACCATCAGCAACCGCATCTTCGTCGCCGGCGGTTTCGCCGAGGTGACCGAGACGCGCTGCACCGTGCTGGCGGAAGAGGCGATCGAGGTTGCGGCCCTGGACCGTGCCGCGGTGGAACAGCAGGTGAAGGACCTGGCCGAGGACGTGGCCGACGCCGCCAACGACGTCGAGAAGCGCGCTGCGGAGGCCAAGCTGCTGGTCGCCCAGGCCAAGCTGGAAGCCCTCGGCACCGGTCCGGCTGCCCACTAAGGGCTGATCCCCGGCAGTTGAGAGCGAATCGCAAAAGGTCCGAAGGGGGCTAGGACATCATGCCTAGCCCCCTTCGCCCTTAGGCAGGCCCCCTAGGACGTAAGCCAGTCCCTTGATTCAGCACAATAGTTCCCACCCTTGACGGGTGGGCATTTTGCCAATTGGCGGCATCGTGCTAGCTTGGCGCCGTGCCGAGCTTGGCGGATGTTACGAATTTGTGGCATACCGGCCGGTGGGGCATCACGAAAAGCCCGCCGGCTTTCCTGTTTCCGGGCGGACCTTTTCGAATTGAGTGGGGTTCGATCGTCGCAGTGGGGGCACGGCGGCGACATCGGGCCCGTATAATGGTCATCGGATGCTGGTACCCGGAAGCGAGGGCGCCGGCCCTGGGGCACGAAGAACGGAACGCGCATGGCAGACGTCAACGGCACGGAATCTCAGGCCACGGAAAGCCGCAACGGTCATTGGACGGTTGCGGGCCTGCCTTGGGACAAGCTGGACCCGTCCAAGGTCAACCCCGATATCCTGAAGCTCATCAAGGCCGCCGCCCTGGTGGAATACAACGGCGACAGCTACGCCGATTACCTGTGCAATGTCTTCGCCGACAACGCGGAGTTCTGCCGGACAGCCCGCCAGTGGGCGGTTGAGGAAGTGCAGCATGGCGAGGCCTTGGGCGCCTGGGCCGAGCGCGTGGACCCCAGCTGGAACTTCCAGGCGGCGGTGAAGCGTTTCCGTGAGGGCTACAAGATCGACATCGACGTCAGCCAGTCGGTGCGCGGTTCCCGCGCCGGTGAACTGGTGGCGCGTTGCATCGTCGAGACCGGCACCAGCAGCTATTACACCGCCCTGGCCGAGGCCACGGACGAGCCGGTGCTGAAGCAGATTTGTCGCCACATCGCGGCCGACGAATTCCGGCACTACAAGCTGTTCTATGATTATCTGGGCGATTACCTGACCCAGGAACGCCTGGGCAAGTTCGGCCGCCTGCGCATCTCCCTCTCGCGCATCAACGAGACGGAGGATGATGAGCTGTCCTTCGCCTATCACGCCGCCAATGCCGACGAGGGAGCGCCCTATCACCGCGAGACGGCCTTCGCCAACTACGTACGCCGGGCCTACAGCTATTACCGCCCCCATCACCTGGACCGCATGGTCGCCATGGTGTTCAAGGCCAGCGGCCTGAAGCCTCAGGGCTGGTTGCACGACGTCGCCTCGCGCTACGCCTACAAGCGCATGATGAAGAAGGCCGGCGTGCCCCCGCTGGCCGCCTGAAGCCTCTTCCGCGCTGAGAACAAAAACGCCGCCCTGGGTGACCGGAGCGGCGTTTTGTTTTGGAAGTTTCAGGCCAACGGCATGAGCCTTTCGTCATGCCGTTGTAGGCTGCGATTGCAGCCGCCGGACCTTTTCGGGGAGCATTGGCGGGCTGAAAAGGGAGGAAGCCCAGCGGGCGGATGCCCGCGCCCGGCGCCTGAGGACAATTCAAACCAAGTGCCGGAAGGCGGCGACCACCTGCATGTAGATCTCCCGCTTGAAGGGGACGATCAAGTCCACCGTCCGCTCCAGCGGCACCCATTGCCAGGCGTCGAACTCGGGATGTTCGGTGTCCAGGTTGATGTCTCCGTCCCGGCCGGTGAACCGGCAGGCCAACCACTTCTGCTTCTGGCCGCGGTACTTGCCCTTCCACGCCACGCCCACCAGGTCCGGCGGCAGGTCGTAGCGCAGCCACTCGGCCGTTTCCTCCAGGATCGTTGCCTGGTCGGTGCCGATCTCTTCCGTCAGTTCGCGCAGGCCGGCTTCCGCCGCCGTCTCGCCCTTGTCGATGCCACCCTGGGGCATCTGCCAGGCGCCGGGGGTGTCGCGCCGCTGGCCGACGAACACCAGGCCTTGGGCGTTCAGCAGGCAGATGCCGACACAGGGGCGGTAGGGCAGGGTGCTGGGGTCGACCGGCTTCGTCATGGGGCGGGCTCTTCAGAAGGGAAACTGGCGGCAGACTACCGGGTGGGGGCGGGCCAGGCCAGCGTGGCGCCCGAGTCGCGGTGTGGAAAAACGGCGGTTCGACGCGCGGAGGGGCAGCTGGCGACGGGGTGTCGGCGATGTGCGTAAGGATAGAACCCAAATGGGGGCCAACGGGAACGAGTCGGCGCGATTGCTGCAGTGCTTCCGACAGGAAATATGTCAGTATCTATGACCTATTTTCGGCCGTGCCCATCCCTGCTTAGATGCGAGGGTAAGCCGGGGGAACATCGGCGCCGGACCTTGGCTGACCCCCAGGCAGCAAGGCACCGTTCCTTGGGACGACCGCGACCCGACCGCATCGGGCGCAGATATCCCGAGGCTAGGCAGGGGCTCGAGTTTCACCCGAGTGGGAGATGCGTTATGACGCTGGCCGCCGTTACCCTCGATGACAAATACGTCCTGCAGGACGGCCGGGTCTATATGACCGGAACCCAGGCGCTGGTGCGCCTGCCCATGCTGATGCGCGACCGCGACCGGGCGGCCGGCCTGAACACCGCCGGCTTCATCTCGGGCTATCGCGGCTCCCCCCTGGGTGCCTACGACCAGGCGCTGTGGCAGGCGCGCAAGCACCTGGCCCGTCACGACATCCATTTCCAGCCGGGCGTCAACGAGGAACTGGGCGCCACCGCCGTCTGGGGCAGCCAGCAGGTCAACCTGTTCAAGGGCGCCAAGGTCGACGGCGTGTTCGGCATCTGGTACGGCAAAGGCCCCGGCGTTGATCGCTCGCTGGACGCGCTGAAGCACGCCAATTTCGCGGGCACCAGCCGTCATGGCGGCGTGCTGGCCATCGCCGGCGACGACCACGCCTCCAAATCCTCCACCCTGCCGCATCAGTCCGACCACGCCTTCATCCACGCCTTCATGCCGGTGATGAGCCCGGCCGGCGTGCAGGAGTTCCTGGACTACGGCCTGATCGGCTGGGAGATGTCGCGCTATTCCGGCTGCTGGGTGGGGTTCACCGCCCTGGCCGACACCATCGACACCTCCGCCATCGTGCGCGTGCCCGATGTCACCAGCGGCGTGGTCCTGCCGGCCGATTTCGAGATGCCGCCCGGCCGGCTGAACATCCGCCTGCACGACACGCCGCTGATCCAGGAAGACCGCATGATCCAGTGGAAGCTGGACGCGGCGCGCGCCTTCGCCCGGTCCAACCACCTGGACAAGGTCATCCTGGGCGCCGCCAAGCCGCGCCTGGGCATCGTCACCGTGGGCAAGTCCTACCTGGACGTGCGCCAGGCCCTGGATGAGCTGGGCATCACCGCCGAGATGGCGGCCGACCTCGGCATCGCCATCTTCAAGGTGGCCATGACCTGGCCGCTGGAGCCCCACGGCATCCGCGACTTCGCCGAGAGTGCCGAGGAGCTGCTGGTGGTGGAGGAAAAGCGCGCCCTGATCGAGGCGCAGCTGAAGGAACAGCTGTATAACTGGGACCGCCGTCCCCGCATCCTGGGCAAGACGGATGAGGACGGGCGGCCGCTGCTGTCGGAAAAGGCGGAACTGTCGCCCACCACCATCGCGCTGGCCCTTGCCGGCCGTATGGCCAGGCTGGGCCTGATGGTTGACCGGGTGGCGGAGCGGGTGCGGGCCCTGGAGGCGCAGCTGCGCCCCACCGCTTCCGCCAGCACCGTGGTTCGTGCGCCGTTCTACTGCTCCGGCTGCCCGCACAACACTTCCACCCACCTGCCCGAGGGCAGCCGCGGCCTGGCCGGCATCGGCTGCCACTACATGGTGACGTGGATGGGCCGCAACACCGACGTCTTCAGCCAGATGGGCGGCGAGGGTGTCCACTGGATCGGCCAGGCGCCTTTCGCGGGGGAGGAGCATGTCTTCGCCAATCTGGGCGACGGCACCTATTTCCATTCCGGCATCCTGGCGGTGCGCGCCTCCGTCGCCGCCAAGGTCAACATCACCTACAAGATTCTCTACAACGACGCCGTCGCCATGACCGGCGGCCAGAAGGTGGACGGCAGCCTGTCCGTGCACCAGATTGCCCGCCAGCTGGAGGCTGAGGGTGTGGAGCGCATCGTCGTGGTCAGCGACGATCCGGAAAAGTACGGCCTGGGCCAGGGCCTGCCGCCCTTCACCACCATCGAGCACCGCGACGACCTGGACCGGGTGCAGCGCGAGATGCGCGAGATCAAGGGCGTCAGCGTCCTGATCTATGAACAGACCTGCGCCGCCGAGAAGCGCCGCCGCCGCAAGCGCGGCACCTTTCCCGACCCGGCCCGCCGCGTGGTGGTGAACGAACTGGTGTGCGAGGGCTGCGGCGACTGCTCCACCAAGTCCTCCTGCTTGTCCGTGGTGCCGGTGGAGACGGAGTTCGGCCGCAAGCGCCAGATCGACCAGTCCAGCTGCAACAAGGACTTCTCCTGCCTCAAGGGCTTCTGCCCCAGCTTCGTGACGGTGGAAGGCGGGTCCCTGCGCAAGCCCAAGCCGGCCGGCGGCAAGACGGACGCGTTCGAGGCCCTGCCGGAGCCGGCGCGCCGTACCCTGGACCGTCCCTGGAACATCCTGGTGACGGGCGTGGGCGGCACCGGTGTGGTCACCATCGGCGCCATCGTCGCCATGGCTGCCCACTTGGAAAGCCGGGGCTGCACCGTGCTGGACATGGCGGGCCTGGCGCAGAAGGGTGGGGCGGTCACCAGCCACCTGCGCATCGCCGAACGGCCGGAGGACATCCACGCCACCCGCATCGCCGCCGGTGGTGCCGACGTGGTGCTGGGCTGCGACATCGTGGTGGCGGCCAACGCCGACGCCCTGACCAAGATGGCCCAGGACCGTACCCACGCCATCCTGAACACCCACGAGGCCATCACCGCCGCCTTCGTCACCAACCCCGACTTCCAGATGAACGGCGGGTCCATGGTGGCGACGGTGGCCAAGGCCTGCGGCGCCGACGCCGTCAACGCCGTGGATGCCACCCGCATCGCCACCGGCCTGCTGGGCGACAGCATCGCCACCAACCTGTTCATGCTGGGCTACGCCTATCAGAAGGGCCTGGTGCCGGTCAGCGCCGAGGCGCTGGAGAAGGCCATCGAGATGAACGGGGCGGCGGTGAAGATGAACACCGACGCCTTCCGTTGGGGCCGCCGCGCCGCCCTGGACCAGGCGGCGGTCGAGAAGATCGCCACGCCCAGGGGTCCAGCGGCCGACCAGCCCCACCGCCGCCTGTCGCAGACGCTGGATGAGGTGATCGAGCGCCGCGCCGCCTTCCTGACCGATTATCAGGACGCAGCCTACGCCGACGCCTATCGCCAGTTCCTGGCCCAGGTGCGGTCGGTGGAGGCGGCCAGGGTGCCGGGCGCCGACCAGCTGACTGAGGCCGTGGCCCGCTCGCTGTTTAAGCTGATGGCCTACAAGGACGAGTACGAGGTGGCGCGTCTCTACACCCAGACCGGATTCCTGGACCAGGTGCGCCAGCAGTTCCAGGGCGATTACAAGCTGGTCTTCCATCTGGCGCCGCCCACCGCGTCCCACGCCGACCCGGCCACGGGCGAGATGCGCAAGCGCGCCTTCGGCCCCTGGATGCTGACGGCCTTCCGCCTGCTGGCGGCTTGCAAGGGCCTGCGCGGCACTGCGCTGGACATCTTCGGCCGCACCGCCGAACGCCGCATGGAACGCCAGCTGATCGTCGACTTCCGCGCCACGGTGGCGGAACTGCTGGCCGGCCTGTCCGAAGACAACCATGCGCTGGCGGTGGAGATCGCGGAGCTGCCGCAGAAGATCCGCGGCTATGGCCACGTCAAGGAGAAGGCCTACGCCGAGGTCAAGGCCAAGGAAGAAGCGCTGCTCCGCGACTGGCGCACCGGCACGCCGGGCCAGTCCACGCCCCTGGCGGCGGAGTAAGGATCAAGCGAAGCAGCCCGCGACAAATCTCCTGTCGCGGGCTGTCGCTTGAGGTCTATGGTTGGCGCCCTCAAGGATGCCGTTCTCAAGGACAGATCTCATGGACAGCAACACGGGCGCGGACAAGGTCACCCTGGAGGATGTGCGGGCGGCGGCCCTGGCGCTGGGCGGCCAGGTCATCGACACGCCCTGCATCCCGTCGCGCACCCTGTCGCGCATCGCCGGCTGCGAAATCTGGGTGAAGTTCGAGAACCTGCAGTTCACCGCCAGCTTCAAGGAGCGTGGCGCCCTGAACCGCCTGCTGTCCCTGACGGAGGAGGAGCGCCGACGCGGCGTCATCGCCATGTCGGCCGGCAACCACGCCCAGGGTGTCGCCTACCATGCCGGCCGCCTGGGCATCCCCGCCACCATCGTCATGCCCGAGGGCACCCCCTTCATCAAGGTGGAGCATACGGAGAATTTCGGCGCCAAGGTGGTGTTGAAGGGTGCTGTGCTGGCGGAAGCGGCGGCGGAAGCCGAGCGCCTGCAGCGGGAACACGGCTACGTCTTCGTTCACCCCTATGACGACCCATTGGTCATCGCCGGCCAGGGCACGGTGGCGCTGGAGATGCTGAACGCCGCGCCCGACCTGGACGTGCTGCTGGTGCCTGTGGGGGGCGGCGGCCTCATCTCCGGCATGGCCGTGGCGGCCAAGGCGCGCAAGCCGGACATCGAGGTCATCGGCGTGGAGGTCACGGCCTACCCGCCCATGTACCAGGCTCTGCACAACCTGCCGGTCAGCGTGGGCGGCGACACCATCGCCGAGGGCATCGCCGTCAAGAACGTGGGCGCCACCACGCTGGAGATCGTCCGGCAGAAGGTCGACGACATCATCCTGGTGGAGGATTGGGAGGTGGAGCGGGCCGTGGCCCTGTTCCTGAACATCGAGAAGACGGTGTCCGAGGGGGCCGGCGCCGCCGGCTTGGCCGCCGCCCTGAAGCATCCGGAGCGCTTCGCCGGGCGCAAGGTGGGCCTGGTGCTGTCCGGCGGCAACATCGACAGCCGCGTGCTGGCCAGCGTCATCCTGCGCCAGCTGGTGCGCGAGGGCCGCATCGTCACCCTGCGCGTGGTCATCCCCGACCGGCCGGGTGCCCTGGGCCGCATCACCACCCTGATCGGCGAGGCCGGCGGCAACATCATCGAGGCCGTGCACCAGCGCCTATTCAGCACCGCCAACGTCAAGGCCACCGACATCGACATCACGGTGGAATGCCGCTCCGCCAACCACGCCGGCCGGGTGGTCGAGGCGCTGCGCAGCAATGGCTTTCAAGTCAAGGCCTTGGCGGGAGAGTGAGCGCCGCCTGAAGTTGACAAGAAAAGAGGCGGCTCGTCGGTGGAAGGACCGGCGGCCGCCTTTTTCTTATCCCGCGTGCCGAGGGTCACCCCCGCTGCCGCGTGATCTCGATCCCGGCGGAGGCGGCGTCGGGGAAGACGTCCAGCTTTTCCACCCGCACGGTGACGCTGTGCACCCGGCCATCGGCCAGCAGGCGTTGGGCCACCGTCTCGGCGAAGGTTTCCACCAGGTTCAGATGGCCCTGGGCCGCCAGCTCGCGGACGATGGTGACGCCGTCCTCATACGACACCACGTCGGCGATGTCGTCGCGGCGCGCCCCCAAGCGGTCCAGCACCATCATGTCCAGGTTCACGCGCAGGCGCTGGGCCTTCTGCTTCTCATGCTCATAGATGCCCACGGTGGCCATCACCACCAGGTCGCGCACGAAGATGCGGGCCAGCGGCGCGGGATTGGTGACAGCCGGGGAGGCGGACTGCACGGGTACGGCCTTGGCCGGACCGCCGGTCACTTGGGAGAAGAGCTTGTTCATAGGGCTCCTCTACCACCCCGGCCGGGTGGCGGGAAGGGCCGCTCAGTGCATCTCGGCGATGACGCGCTGGCGCAGCATGTCGATAGGGGCCAACTGACCGCCCTCGACATAGTGCCAGAAGGTCCAGCCGTTGCAGGCCGGCAGGCCCTGCATGGCCGCACCCACCTTGTGGATGGAGCCGTTGTGCTCACCCAGGTGGTTGGCGCCCACCAGGGTGCCGTCGGCCTTGATCCGGGCGCTGTGGCGGCGGCGGGTGTCATAGAGGGTGGTGCCGGGCTGCAGCAGGCCGCGTTCCACCAGCCAGCCGAAGGGGACCCGCGGCTGGGCGCGCTTGGACGGCGGCTCCAGCAATTCGGCCTCGGCCGCGGGCTCCACCGCCGCGATGCGCGACAGGGCCACTTCGGCGTAGGTCTTCTCCCGCTCGATGCCGATCCAGTTGCGGCGCAGGCGCTTGGCCACGGCACCGGTGGTGCCGGTGCCGAAGAACGGGTCCAGGACGGTGTCGCCCACGCGGGTGGAACTGGACAGCACGCGGTACAGCAGCGCCTCCGGCTTCTGGGTCGGGTGCGCCTTGTTGCCGTCGGCGTCGCGCAGCCGCTCCGAGCCGGTGCACAGGGGGAACAGCCAGTCGCTGCGCATCTGCAGCTCCTCATTCAGGTTCTTCATCGCCTCATAGGCGAAGAAGTACTTGGCGTCCTGCGACTTGGCCGCCCAGATCATGGTCTCGTGGGCGTTGGTGAAGCGCTTGCCCCGGAAGTTGGGCATGGGGTTGGTCTTGCGCCAGATGATGTCGTTCAGGATCCAGTAGCCCAGGTCCTGCAGGATGGCGCCCACGCGGAAGATGTTGTGGTAGCTGCCGATGACCCACAGCGTGCCGTCGTCCTTCAGGGCGTGGCGGGCGGCGGCCAGCCAGTCGCGGGTGAAGCGGTCATAGGTCGCGAAGTCGGCGAACCGGTCCCACTCCTCATCCACGCCGTCGACGCGGGTGTGGTTGGGGCGCATCAGGTCGCCCGACAGCTGCAGGTTATAGGGCGGGTCGGCGAACACCATGTCGACCGATCCGGCCGGCAGACCCTGCATCAGGGAAACGCAGTCGCCCACAAGTATCCGGTTGGCGGGCGCTGCCTCCCGCACCTTGGACTTGGTCTTGGAGTCAGTACGGGTTTCCGGTGTCTTCAACATGGGGAGTATTCGCCGAATCGGGGGTTGATTTTTGCCGACAATGAGTCGGCCCCGAGTCGCCGTCAATGTAATTTTTTAGGCAAGAGTCAGTAGAGTCAAAGGTTTAGAGCCAACTGTTCTGAGATTGGAGCAAATGTACGGCGGTGAGCGGGCGTGACCCCCAATATCTTGATTGCGTCACGATGTTCAGCCGTGCCGTAACCGGCGTTGCGTTCCCACCCATAACCGGGGTGCGACAGGGCCAAATCCGCCATCAGACGGTCACGGGTGACCTTGGCGATGATCGACGCGGCGGCGATGGACAGGCTCAGCGCGTCGCCGCTGACCAGGGTGGCGATGCGGGGGCAGGGCAGACCCGGCGGACGCTGGTTGCCGTCCACCAGGGCGGTCAGGGGGGCGGGGCCGCCATCCGCCGCCAGGGCCTCCACCGCGCGCCGCATGGCCAGGAAGGTCGCCTGCAGGATGTTGACGGTGTCGATCTCCTCCACCGTGCTGATGCCGACGCCCACACGGGCGTTGGCCCGGATGGCGTCGAACAGGGTATCGCGCGCGGCGGCCGTCAGCTTCTTGCTGTCGTTGATGCCGGCGCACCAGGGCGGGGCGTCCGTGCTGCCGGGGGGGCACACGGGCAGGATGACGGCGGCGGCGACCACCGGGCCAGCCAGGGGGCCGCGCCCCGCCTCGTCCACGCCGCAGACCAGGCTGTCGTGGGCGTGGCCGGCATCCAGTTCCGGCCGCAGGGTGGGCGGTCCCAACTGTATGATAATTTCGGAGGTGGGCTTGCGGGGGCGGGGCATCGGTCACAGCTTAAGCACGGGCGTGGCGGCCATGATGGCCGACCGCACCCCTCGCGGGCAAGCGCCGGACCTTCGGGAATGAGCAGAGGTTGAGGCAGATCATTTTGCCACCGACGCATCGGGCGCAGCATGCGTCCGTCCCAACATCGTCCCGCCAGGTCCGCCCCATGCGCCCCGATCTCGTCGCCAAGTACCGCAACCAGCGTGTGCCCCGGTACACCAGCTATCCGCCCTCACCGCAGTTCAGCGCGGCGGTGACGGCCGACGACTACCGCCGCTGGCTGGGGCAACTGACGGCGGCCGACACCCTGTCGCTTTACCTGCACGTCCCCTTCTGCCGCAGCATGTGCTGGTACTGCGGCTGTCACACCACCGTGGTGAACCACGAGGCGCCCATCCGTCGCTACCAGGCGGCGTTGGAGGCGGAGATCGACGCCGTGGCGGGGGCGCTGGTTCCCGACTCTACGCTGTCCAGGGGGGGCGGCCTGCCGCCCGTCACCCATATTCATTTCGGGGGCGGCACGCCCACCCTCCTGCCCCCCGACGCCTTCCTGTCGCTCATGGACCGGCTGGCCCAGCGCTTCGGCCGGCCGGCCGCCACGGCGGAGATCGCGGTGGAGATCGACCCCCGCACCCTGACCCCCGCCATGGCGGCGGCCCTGGGGCAGGGCGGCGTCACCCGGGCCAGCCTGGGCGTGCAAAGCTTTGACGACCGGGTGCAGCGGGCCATCAACCGCATCCAGCCCTACGCCGCCACGGCGGAGGCGGTGGCCCGCTTGCGCCAGGCCGGCATCGGCGGGATCAACCTGGACCTGATCTATGGCCTGCCCCACCAGACGGTGGACAGCTGTGTCCAATCCGTGGTCCAGGCCCTGGAGCTGGCGCCGGACCGGCTGAGCGTCTTCGGCTACGCCCACATGCCGTCGCTGAAGGCCCATCAAGGCCGTATCGAGACGGCCGCCCTGCCTGGCGCCACCCAACGGACCGAGCAGGCGGCCGCCATGGCCGAGACGCTGGAGGCGGCGGGCTATGTCGCCATCGGCCTGGATCACTTCGCCCGCAAGGACGACGTCATGGCCACGGCCTATGCCGCCGGCCGGCTGAAGCGTAATTTCCAGGGCTATACCGTCGACACGGCCACGGCGCTGCTGGGCTTCGGCGCCTCCGCCATCGGGCGCACGCGCGGGGGGTATATCCAGAACAAGGTGGACGTCCCCGCCTACCTTAAGGCGTGGGAAGCCCATGGGGCGGGTGAGGGCACGGGGTGGGCGGTGGCCAAGGGCCTGGCCCTCAGCGATGACGACAGGCTGCGCGCGGACATCATCGAACAGTTGATGTGCCGCTTTTCGGTGGACTTAAGCGATACGTGCCGCCGCCACGGTGGTTCTTTGGAAGAGATCCTGACCCCGGCGACCCGCCGCGCCTTGGCCGCGCTTGCCGACGATGATATGATAATCTGTGATAAAACTAGGGTCGAGGTAAGGGAGGAGGCTCGACCCCTGGTCCGCAGCGTCGCGGTTCTGTTCGATGCTTACTTCGATCCGGAATCGGGACGGCACAGCTATGCCGTGTAGATTTTTTTCAGAATTTTTCAAGATGGGGCGGATCGCCGCGTCCGCGAAACCCATGGTGTTCCCGGCCCGCTTTCACAATGTGCCTTAGAAGACTGAAAAGAAACAGTCCCACAGGTTAACGGAGGAGAGTCCCCAAGCCCCTGCTGCAATGCAGCAAAATGGCGATCGTGCCCCGCGAAAGTTGCATGAAATTACGAAGGCCGGCTGGTTTAAGACAGGCAGTGACCGAGAGAGTCATTTCCTGCATACCTGCCGCTTGCGTGCGTCTTAGAAATCGGGCATACGAAAACGCAACAAGGCTCGACTGTGAAGGTCGACAACGATCGCAAGCGGTGTTCAGGTCCGTGAAAAGCGGGCTGTGGTGCTTGGGGCTGGTGTTTGTCAGGTTATGAAATAACCGGATGTGCACCACGGGTGCCGGATACTGCTTCGCAAATGAATTGGAGGCAGATGTGGGAAGGTCGGTGTTGGTCGACCCCAGGATTGCGTTTCGATGTCCAGGCGGACCCCAGGTCCCGGGCATCGCGGATTCCCCCCGTTCTGCCTCCCGTGAATCACTTCCGCTCGGATGCGCCGCGGCGTTTTCCGATGCGGTGTCTTCCTTCGTGATGTGACCGCAGGAAAATGCCTTACACCGCAAAACAATCGTCAAGCAGCCGGTTGATCGGGCTGGTCGCCACAGTCCTCATCCAGGCCGGCATCGTCTACGCTCTCGTCACCGGCCTTGCGAGCAAGGTCGTCGAGGTGGTCAAGGGTCCTGTGGAGACCAAGATCATCGAAGAGATCAAGGACGATACTCCGCCGCCGCCGCCGCCGCCGCCGCCGCCGCCGCAGACCGTACGGCCGCCGGACTTCGTGCCGCCGGTCGAGGTCAACATCGACACCCCGCCGCCGCCGAATCCGGCGCCGGTGTCGACGACCAAGCCGCCGGTCGTCGTGCCTCCGACTGCCCCGGTCGCGCCCGCTGCCCCGCCGGCCCCACCTTCCACCCCGGTGAAGCTCGATCAGGCGAGTTTCAGCCGATATCAGCCGGAATATCCGTCGGCGTCCTCGCGCCTGGGTGAAGAGGGTCGCGTCGTCTTCCAGGTCTACTGCGATGCCAACGGCAGGGTCACAGATGCCAAGGTTGCTGAATCCAGCGGCCACGAACGTCTGGATGAAGCGGTAGTCAAGCAGGCCCAGCGTGGCGTGTGGAAGTGCACCGCCGAGACGCAGGACGGCAAGGCGCTGGCGACGTGGTCGTCCACCAAGATGGCCTACCGCTTCCAGCTCAAGGACGCGCGTTAACAGTTCAAGAAAACCGGGGCCTCTTAGACGCGGATGCGCAAGGGTTCCTCATCCCCTCAACCCAAATGTGTTGGAATTGTCATGAGCATTAGGGAGCGTTTCAAGCTGACCGCCGGTTCCATGGTGCGTTTCGCCATGGTGGCCCTGGTCGTCGGTACCTTCACCTCGGTCGCGGTCGCCCAGACCACGACCCCGTCCACCGACAGCTCGGCCCCGGCCGCCGCCGCTCCGGCTCCGGCCGCTGATCAGGCCGCTCCGGCCGCCGCGCCCGCCGCCGACGCCAGCGCCAGCGACGTCGCCGCCCCGGCGGCGGCCACCACGACCGTCGAGAACCCCTACGGCCTGAACGCCCTGTGGAATGGCGGTGACTTCGTGTCCCGTGGCGTGCTGATGATCATGGTCATCATGATGACCGGCACCTGGTACATCATCGTCACCAAGCTGATCGAGCAGACCCTGCTGCTGCGCTCCGCCGCCCAGGCCGACAAGTCCTTCTGGACCGCCCCGTCCCTGGCCGATGGCGCCGCCAAGCTGAGCAAGAACAGCGTGTTCCGCATGCTGGTCGAAGACGGCCTGCGCGCCACCGAGCACCATGAAGGCACGCTGGTCGACCAGATCGACCTGCACACCTGGGTGACCATGCAGCTGCAGCGCTCGGTGGACAGCATCAGCAACCGCATGAAGGGCGGCCTGGCCTTCCTCGCCACCGTCGGTTCGACCGGTCCGTTCGTCGGTCTGTTCGGTACGGTGTGGGGCATCTATCACGCCCTGACCAACATCGGCATCGCCGGTCAGGCCTCGATCGACAAGGTCGCCGGCCCCGTCGGTGAAGCCCTGATCATGACCGCCATCGGTCTGGCCGTCGCCGTGCCCGCCGTGCTGGGTTACAACTGGCTGCTGAGCCGCAACAAGACCGCCATGGACCGCGTCCGCAACTTCTCCGCCGACCTGCACGCCCTGCTGGTCAGTGGTGGCCGTCTCGGCGCCGGCAAGTCCGCCCGGAGCGCGTAAACATGGGGATGAACGTCGGTTCTGCCGGCGATGGTGATGATGATGGCGAGGTCGTATCGGCGATCAATACGACCCCCCTCGTCGACATCATGCTGGTGTTGCTGATTATCTTCCTGATCACGGTTCCCGTCGTCACCCACACGGTGCCGGTGGATTTGCCGAAGGAACGTAATCAGCCTACCAAGACGAAACCGGAGAACATCGTCATCGCGGTAAACCGGGACGGCGACATCTTCTGGAACGAGACCAAGATTCCGGACTACACGACCCTGCTTGACAAGCTCAAGGTGCGCGCCGTGGACAAGCCCCAGCCGGAAGTTCACATCCGTGGCGACAAGAATGCGCGCTACGAATATGTGGGCCGGGTGGTGGTCGCGGCCCAGCGGGCCGGCATCGTGAAGATCGGTTTCATCACCGAGCCGCCGGCGGGCGCGATCCCGGTCGCGCACTGACGGTTCCGCCGAAGGAGTTTAAGCCATGGGTATGAACGTTGGCGGAGGTGGTGAAGACGAAGCCATGATGGACATCAACACCACGCCGCTTATCGACGTGATGTTGGTGCTGATCATCATGCTGATCATCACCATTCCGATCCAAACCCATGCGGTGAAGTTGGACATGCCGTCGGCGACCCCGCCGGTGACCAATACGACGCCGCCTGAGATCGTCAACATCATGGTGGATTTCGACAACACGATTCAGTGGAACGGAACCACCGTTGATCGCCATGAACTTGAGCTGCGTCTGAAGGACGCCGCGCTCAAGACCCCGCAGCCCGAGGTTCATCTTTGGCCGAACAAGCTGGCCAAATATAACACCGTGGCGATGGTCATGGCCTCGGCCCAGCGCCTGGGCGTGACCAAGCTGGGTCTGGTGGGTGCGGAACAGTTCATGGACTAAGTCCGTGTCTACGGCGGCCTCGTTACCCGAGCTGGTCTCGGGATGCGGGGCCGCCGTAACCGTTTTCGGGGGCTCGTGATCTTTTGGGGGCACGGGCCCTTTTCGGGATGCTTGTCCCGATTTCACCCCAATTGCCGGTTTAGATTTCCCGAATGAGGGGCCGCTCGTCGGTCCAGCCCTTCAACAAAGCAGGTAGAGTCCTCGGAATGATCGCCACGCACTTCCTTCGTGCCGCACTGCTCGCCTCGGCGCTCACCATGGGCGGCGCCGTTGTCATCAGCGCCACCACGCCGGCCCACGCCGCCGAAGCCAAGAAGTTCAGCCCGGAAGTCGGCAAGCCGCTGCAGGAAGCCCAGGCCGCGCTGAAGGCGGGCAAGTTCAAGGAAGCCTTGGACAAGATCGACGAGGCCGAGAAGGCCAGCAAGACGAAGTCTGCTTATGAGACCTGCACCTTCGAGACGCTGCGTGCCTCCGCCTACAGCGGCCAGAAGGACATGGGCAATTTCGCCAAGTCGCTGGAATCCACCCTGTCGACGTGCCAGCTGACGGAGTCCGACAAGCAGAACCGTGATCGGCTGATCGGCGAGGCTTACTTCAGCGCGAAGAACTACGCCAAGTTCGCCGCTGCCTCCGATCGCTATTACAAGGACGGTGGCACCGACAACCACCTGAAGGAACTGGCGATCCAGATTTACCTGGACCAGAAGGACTACGCCAACGCCTCCAAGGCCGCGCGCGCCATGATCCAGGCCCAGGGCGGCAAGCCGTCCAAGACGTTGCTGCAGACCATCGCCAACGCCGAATACAACATGGACCACAAGCCCGCTTTCCTCGACGCGATGGAGCGGCTTCTGGTGAACTACCCGGATCAGGAAAGCTGGGAGAGCGTGATCCGTGGCGTGCAGAAGCTGCAGGGCTTCAACTCCAACCGCCTGCAGATCGACGTGCTGCGCCTGCAGATCGGCGCTGGCTTGGTGAAGGATCCGGGCCCGTACCTGGAATTCGCCCAGCTGGCCATGAGCGATGGCCTGGGCACCGAGGCCAAGGCCGTCATGGACAAGGGCTTCAAGGCCGGCATCCTGGGCAAGGCCCAGGGCGACCGCGAGAAGCGCCTGGCCGACATGGCCGGCAAGCAGGTCGAGGACGATCAGCGCAAGCTGCCGGACGACGAGAAGGAAGCGGCCGCTCAGCCGGACGGCAAGCAGCTGGTCAAGGTTGGCACGCAGTACCTGGCCCTGGGCAATGCCGCCAAGGCCATCGAGGTCATCCAGGCCGGTATCAAGAAGGACCAGCTGAAGTATCCGGAAGAGGCGAAGCTGCGCCTGGTGCAGGCCTATCTGGCCGCCGGCCAGAAGCCCAAGGCGCTGGACACCATGAAGAGCATCAAGGGCACCGACGGCACCGCCGACATCGCCCGCCTGTACCTGATCCAGGCCGGCGTCAGCCCGTTCTGATCCGTCCGGCGCTTCGGCGCCGGCGACAAGGTGTGAGCGAAGGCCGGTTCCTCACGGGGCCGGCCTTCGTCATTTCATATTCAAAACAACGCCAGCTGATCCCCCGCCTGGGGCGGGGGCCGGAACAGATCGCAGCGCATGCTCCAGCGCCGCTGGTCCAGGCCGAGGCGCTTGACCGCCAGCTTGTAACGAGCGTTCAGCAACTGGGCGTAGACGCCGGTGCCCCGCATGCGGGTGCCGAATTCGGCATGGTTGCGGCCGCCGTCGCGGCACTGGCGGATCAGGCTCAGCACACGGTCGGCCCGGTCGGGCACGTGCAGGCGGAGCCACTCCTCCATCAGGTCGCCCAGTTCCCGGGGCAGGCGCAGCAGGATGTAGTGGCCCTGGCTGGCCCCCGCGTCCTTGGCCGCGGCCAGGATACCCTCCAGCTCCGCGTCGTTCAGCGCCGGGATCATGGGGGAGGCCAGGACGCTGACGGGCACGCCCGCCTGCGACAGCTGGCGCACCGCGTCCAGCCGGCGCTGTGGCGTGCCGGCGCGCGGTTCCAGCTTGCGGGCCAGGTCGCGGTCCAGGGTGGTGATGGAGATGGAGACACGCGCCAGGCCGTCGGCCGCCATGGGCGCCAGGATGTCCAAGTCGCGCAGCACCAGGGGCGACTTGGTGATGATGCCCACCGGATGGCGGAAATCGCGCAGCACCTCCAGCACGCCGCGGGTGATGCGCTCCGTCCGCTCGATGGGCTGGTAGGCGTCCGTGTTGGCGCCCAGGGCGATGGGCTGGGGCGTGTAGCCCTTGGCCCGCAGTTCCTTGGCCAGCAGGGCCGGGGCCTCGCGCTTGGCGTAGAGGATGGTCTCGAAGTCCAGGCCCGGCGAATGGCCCAGATAGGCGTGGCTGGGCCGGGCGAAGCAATAGACGCAGCCATGCTCACACCCCCGATAGGGGTTGATGGAGCGGTCGAAATTCACGTCCGGGCTGTCGTTGTAGCTGATGACGCTGCGCGAGGCGTCCAGGCGCACCTGCGTGGCGGCGGCAATCTCAAGGTCCGCCTCCTCGTCCCAACCGTCATGGCCCGCCCGGGCCCATCCGTCGTCGGTGCGCATGCGGGCATGGGCCTCGAACCGGCCCACCCGGTTGGAGATGGTGCCCCGGCCCTTCAGCGGGCGGTCATCCAGGATGTCGACCATGGCGTCCTCCGTTACCCGGAGGGCAGCCTACGCCCGACAAAATAAGAACACAACATGAACATTTGCGCCGCCAGCCCTTGTGGCGGGCAGCAAAAAGGCCGCCCCAGCAGTTCCGGGGCGGCCTTTCCTTGGGGCGGCGGCCGGCTCAGGCGGCGGCGACGGCCAGACGGGCGCAGACGGCCTCGATCAGCATCTGTCGGGCCCGGTCGACGATATCGTCCATGGAGGAGGTGCGCACAAACATGGCGGCGGCCCGTTCCTTCAGCTCCTCCCGCGTGGGCAGGGTGGGCATGCTCGGCATGTGCAGCTCCGGCAGGCTGGGCATGGCGGGCATATGAAGCTCGGGCATGTGCAGCGAGGCCAGCATGGCCTCGGCCTGGGCGCGGGCGTTCTGCAGCTTGTGCTGCAGCTCGGCCTTCACGTCGGCCAGCGAGGGGGTGTCGGCCAGGGTGGCCTGCAGGCGGGCGGCGATCTGCTCCACATGGAAGGTGGCGACAAGCTGGCTGGCGGCCTTCTCGATGATGGCCTTGCCCAGGCGCTGCTCGCCCCGCACCACGGCAGCTGGCGGGCGGTGCAGGTCCCAGGTGATGCCCACCCAGGAAAGGGCCTTCAGGATGTAGTAGGTGGTGTCCACCTCCCACCAGCGGAAGCCCTGGCAGGCGGCACTCTGATAGGCGTGGTGATTGTTGTGCCAGCCCTCGCCCATGGTCAGCAGGGCGAACCACCAGTTGTTGCGGCTGTCATCGCCGGTCAGGTAGCGGCGGCGGCCGTATACATGGGCCAGGGAGTTGATGCAGAAGGTGCCGTGGTAGGTGGCGATGGTGCTCCAGAAGAAGCCCACAACCAGGCCCGACCAGCCGGCCGCGAACCACACGGCGACGGCCAGGATGAAGGCGGGCAGGTAATGGAACCGGTCCAGGAAGCGCAGCTCGGGGAACTTGGCCAGGTCCGGCACGGCGGCCAGGTCGGTCTTGTCGTGGCGCGCGGTGAAGATCCAGCCCATGTGCGCGTACCAGAAGCCGCGCTGCACCGGGGAATGCACATCCGCCGGGGTGTCGGAATAACGATGATGGTGGCGGTGCTTGGCCGCCCACCACAGGATGCCGCGCTGGGCCGACGTCTGGGCGATGAAGGCCAGGATGAACTGGAACCAGCGGCTGGTCTTGTAAGCCCGGTGCGAGAAATAGCGATGGTAGCCGCCGGTGATGCCGAACATGCGCAGGCCGTAGAGGCCCACGGCCAAGGCCACGTCCTGCCAATAGACCCCCGTCCAGATGGCGCCCAGGCAGGCCAGATGCACCAGGATGAAGGGAACGGCGCCGGTGGCCTGGATATCGTCCAGGTAGTGATCAGCCGGGCTTTCGGCCCCGGGAAGGGTCTCGCGGGCAGGGGTGGTCACAGGCGTGTGCACTCCGTCAGGGGCCGGCGGCGAAGGGGCCGGGCGGGGATGATGTCTATATCGTCTGGATAGCAGGAATCGGTCCTAAAGCCGACTCCGCGTTTGGGGCGCTGTTCCTCTGACCCCAGGGTAAAGGGGCAACCCTAAAGGGGAGCTTAACACCGGCGGTGGTTCTGGCGATTTGTGCTGGGTCAAAAGTCCGGCGAGAGATCGTCCGGCATCAGCGGCTGGGCGGGGATGACAGCGTTGCTGGCCGCCCCCTCCATCCACCAGCCGGAATCGGCCAGCTTGCCTTCATACAGCTCCATTACCGGCTTCTGCAGGCGGTCGACCAGCACCATGTCGTGCGTCGCCACCAGGCAGGTGGTGCCCAGCTTGTTCAGCTCGATGAACAGCCGCATGATGCGCAGGCTCATCTCGCGGTCGATGTTGCCCGTGGGCTCATCGGCGATGATCAGCTTGGGCCGGGTGACGACGGCGCGGGCGATGGCCACTAGCTGCTTCTGCCCGCCCGACAGGCGCAAGGGCCGCTCGTCCAGCTTGGCCTTCAGCCCCACCCAGGAAAGCAGTTCCGTCACGCTTTCCTGCACGTGGGCCTCATCCTGGCCGGCCAGGCGCAGGGGCAGGGCGACGTTGTCGAACACCGTCAGGTGGTTCATCAGGCGGAAGTCCTGGAACACCACGCCGATTTCCCGTCGAATGGCCGGCAGGGCCTTGCGCGGGGTCTTGGACAGGGGATGGCCCAGCAGGGTGATCAGGCCGCGCGACGGCCGCTCCGCCAAGTACAGCAGCTTCAGCAGGCTGGATTTGCCGGCGCCGGTGGGGCCGGTCAGGAAATGAAAGGACCCGGGCGCCAGTTCGAAGCTGATGTCGCGCAGCACCTCGGGCCCGGTGCCATAGCGCAGGCCGACGTTCTCGAAACGGACCAAGGGCGAGGTATCCTTGAAACGGAAAGGGCCCGGCCCCGCCCGCTAAGGGGCGGGGCCGGGCCCGATTCAGGAAAGGGAGGGCGCTTACTCGGCTGAGGCCGCCTCGGCGTCCGCGCGTTCGGTAGCGGGGAACAGGCCGGCCTTCTCGAACGCGGTCAGCGTCTCCTGCGCCCAGGCGCGCAGGTCGGTCAGGCCGCTGTGGCCCGTCCACACGTCGATGCCGTAGCGCTTTTCCAGGTCGGCGTCGGTCATCTTCAGCGCATCGCGGACGGAGATGAATTCCTTCTCCAGCAGCTTCCAGATGTCGCTTTCGCAGCGCTTGATGGTGATGAGGCCGACGCCCTGGCTCTGGAAGCTTTTCAGGCGGCGGAAGGACTGGTCGTTCTCGTACGGGGCGAAGCCGCCGGCGACCTCGTTCAGCACCACGAAGCGGCGGCCGAAGGGCAGCCATTCGTTCTTGTCGAACGAGTACTGGATCAGGGCGCGGGCGTCCTCGATGGCCTGGGCCTCGGCCTTCGTGGTGACGATCAGGTCGATGGGGTTGCTGTTGCGGCGGCGCAGCAGGGCGCCGGCGTTGCGCGCCTCCGCCCAGGCGAACAGGTCGGCGGCCACGTTGGCACCCACATCCACCACATAGCCGCCCTCCAGCAGGGTGCGGCCGAACTCATCCCAATACTTGATGGCCAGGTTGGGATCGGTCGAGGTCTTGATGTTGGTCAGCTGCTCGCCGATACCCAGTTCCTTCACACCCGCGAACAGGCGGCCGAACTTGGACCGCTGGTTCAGCGTGTCGCTGTCGGCGGCGGCCAGCTTCACGGGCGCGCCCTTCTGCTCGTGCTGCAGGACCAGCATCTGGGCCACCAGCGTCTTGCCCTGGCCGCCGGTCTTGGCCATCGAGATATAGGTTCGCGTCATGGGGTCGTTCTCCTGGTCCCGCATTCTTGGTGCCGGCATCCCTGGCCGCCCACGTCCCCGTCGCCCGTAAGCGATATCCCCTGGGAAAGGATCCCCGGAACGCGTCTGGCCTCGGGCTGGACGGCATGGAAAAGGCGCGTCCGGCCGGGCCTTGAATCGATACAGGTTTTCACCCCGCGCTTCAACTGCGGGGGGCCGCCCTTAACCGAAATCGCAGGCGAATGCGGCCTGGCGCCCTGTCTTCAGGGGCGGTGCTCCTGCAGGCGGGGCATGATTTCCACCAGGTTGCAGGGGCGGAAACGGTTGTCCAGCTGGTACTGCAGGATCAGGTCCCAGCCGTCGCGGCAGGCGCTGGGGCTGCCCGGCAGGGCGAACAGGTAGGTGCCGCCCGCGACCCCGCCGGTGGCCCGGCTTTGCAGGGACGAGGTGCCGATCTTGGCAAAGGACAGGGTGCGGAACATCTCGCCGAAGCCGTCGATTCGCTTCTCATAGACGCTCTCGAACGCCTCCGGCGTCACGTCGCGTCCGGTCAGACCGGTGCCCCCGGTGGAGATGACGACGTCCACCGCCGGGTCCGATATCCAGGCCCGCAGCTGGTCCGTGATGGCCGCCTGGTCGTCCTTCACGATGGTGCGGGCGACCAGCACGTGGCCGGCGCCGGTCAGCCGCTCCACCAGGGTGTCGCCGGACTTGTCGGTCGCCGGGTCGCGGGTATCGGATACCGTCATCACGGCGATCTGCACCGGCAGGAAGGGGCGGGTTTCATCGATGCGGGACAAGGGGAAGGCTCCTGTTCGGGTCGTCCCTTAAGTGAGGGGGCGGGCGGCCGCCGTCAACCTGTGGGATGGTCAGACCTCGACCACTTCCAGCAATTCGCCATCGGGGCCGAAGCAGCCGCAGGCCAAGGTGCCGCTGAAGCCGCAGCCGCCGTCCAGGGTCACGGTGGCGGGCGTGGCCGCCAGCCCGCCGTGGCCGGGATCGTAGCCGCGCACCACCCGGCCGAAGCCGGCGTAGGGGCCATCGATGCGGGACCAGGCGCCGCCCCCCCACCAGAAGCTGTCGCCCTGGGCGGCCAGCGGGCGCGAGGTGTCGATGCCGGCGTTCACGAACAGCAGTTCGGGCAGCCGCTCCTGCCGCCGCTCGGTATAGGCGGCGCGGCGCAATGCCGCGAACAGGGTGTCGTGACCGGGGGCGGCGCGCTGGGCGGCGCGCAGCTGTCCGGTCCAGCGGGCCAGCGAGACGGCGCCGTCGCGGGCGGCGGCCACCCCTTGGTAGGCGCTGCCGCCATAGGCCGCCAGCGTGGCGTCCACGCCCTGGGTCATCATCCACTGCAGCACTTCGGCGGGATTGGGGGCGAACTGCAGCTGCAGCAGCTTCTGCCACATCTCCTCCTGCCCGCCGCGCAGATAGACCAGATCGCTGACGATGACGCCGCGCACAGACAGGACGGCGCGGCGGAAGGACAACAGTTCATCCATCGTGTCCCGCACGCGGGGGCCGCGGCCGATCAGGTTGCCCAGGTAGATCAGCCGGTCACCCGGCTGGAAACGCGCGCCGATGTCGTCGTGCAGGGCGGCCAGCCGGTCGACGTCGCCATGGATCGCCCCCACGGCCCAGATGCGCCGTGGACGGCCCAGCACGACAAAGCGCTCTTGTTCGTTCATGCGTTGGGTCAGATCGGCAGAGGAAGTTGCCGACCAGTGTATGCGCCGCCGCCCCATGAAAAAAGGGGCGATCGAGCCCGATCACCCCTTTTTCCACTAAGTATAGTGATGCCAGCGAACCGTACCCCCAATGGGCGGATACCGGCGGACCTTGCGGCGGATGGCTTAGGCCGCCTTCGCCAGCACGGCCTCCAGCCGCTCGGTCGCCTTGCGCTCATCGATCTTCTCGACGGCGGCCAGCTCCCGGGCCAAGCGCTCCAGCGCGGCGTGGTAGATCTGCCGTTCGCTGTAGGACTGGTCGGACTGATCGGTGCCGCGGTGCAGATCGCGCACCACCTCGGCGATGGACACAGGGTCGCCGGAGTTGATCTTGGCCTCATACTCCTGGGCGCGGCGGCTCCACATGATGCGCTTGATCTTGGACGGGCCCTGCAGGGTCTCCATCGCGTCCTTGATCCGATCCTTGCTGGACAGGCGGCGCAGGCCGGCGTTCTTGGCCTTCATCACCGGCACCTTCAGCGTCATCCGCTCCTTCTCGAAGGTGATGGCGTACAGCACCACCTCCATATCGGCGATGGCGTGCTTTTCGATGGCCACGATGCGTCCCACCCCGTGGGCAGGGTAAACGACGTAATCACCAGTGACGAAATCGAGCTTATCGGTCATTTGGATCGGCTCTCACAATTCGGCTTTTAAAGTCCCGCCTTGGGGAAGACGGGCCTGGGCGCCGGGAACGGCATGCAAAGGTCGCTGTCGGCCCGGCAGGGGGCCGCGACAAGGGACGAACAGCACGAAGGCGCTGGGGGAACGTGGCACGCACTTAAGCGTTCGCGAACGGCGTGCCGATCCTCGCGTCCAGGACTATACTCGATATGACGGTGCGATGACAGGTCGACAAGACCGTGTTCGACTTAAGTTCCCGGCATAGGCCAGGATGTCGGACATGCGAATCGCGCATGTCTTGGGCAGGGGCCGCCGAAGATTTAGGCAGGCCGGCCGAAAGAGTAAGAAAAAGCGCCGCGCGTCCCGGGGACGGCGGCGCCTCATGCCAATCTCAGTTGCCGCTGCCCGGCTTGTCGCTGAAATAGGTCTTGAACTTGTCCGGCACGCCCTTGAAGGCGTCGGCGTCGGCGGGCGCCGCCTTCTTACGGTTCAGGTTCGGCCAGGCGGCGGCGTACTGCCGGTTCATCTCCAGCCACTCCTCGGCGCGGCCGTCGGTGTCCGGCAGGATGGCCTCGGCCGGGCATTCCGGCTCGCAGACGCCGCAGTCGATGCATTCGTCGGGGTGGATGACCAGCATGTTGTCACCCTCGTAGAAGCAGTCCACGGGGCAGACTTCCACGCAGTCGGTGTACTTGCACTTGATGCACTGCTCGGTCACGACATACGGCATTGCTCGCACTCTCCTTGAAAACCCGGTTCCCCTGGCGCCCGGGTCGGGGCAGCCTACAGCGGGGCAGCACGGGGGCACGTATAGCCTGATATCGCCCAGGGGTATAGCACCCGTGAACGTTGGCGAAACCTACGTTATCCGGATAGCGGCCGGACGACAGCGCGAGAGGTAGAACATGCGTGAGGCGGGCGCAACAAGGTTCCGTGTGCGTCGTCCTGGCCCCCGCGTCGCGTCTGGTGCAGGCTACCCCATGCAAGGCCGTGCCGCACCTTCGGTCATTGCACGTAAAAAGAGTAAGTCTGATTGAAATCGCCCATTCACAGCGGATAGTCTGACCCCGGACCCGGGACACAGCGGGAGGCATCAGGGACGGCATGACAGCGCACGGCGACACTGACCCGCCCGAGGCCCCCCAAGCCCCACGGGCCCAGGGCCCGGCGGCACCTGAACCGTCGCCGGCCATGGCGGCTCAGCTCTACGCCGTGCTGCAGCGCTTCTCCCAGGCCATCGTCGTCTTCGGGCCCGACGACCGCGTGGTGTTCGCCAACGACCGCTATCATGAAATGTTCCCTCGCTCGCCGGCCCCGGGCGTCATCCTCGGGTGGCGGTTCGAGGATTTGCTGCGCCATTCCATCGCCGCCGGTCAGGTGCCCCAGGCGGAAGCGGACCCTGAGGCCTACATCGCCCGCCGCCTGTCCCAGCGCGGCATCGCCCGCGAGGGGCTGATCGGCGACCGCTGGTACCGCGCGGTGGAGGAACGCATCCCCGGCGGCGGCATCGTGCTGAGCTACAGCGACATCACGGACCGCCGCCTGGTGGAGGAGGAGCTGCGGCGCAAGTCCGCCATCCTCAGCGCCGCCATGGAGGCGGTGCCGGGCGGCTTTATGGTGATGGATGAGCGCTTCAATTTCGTGGTGTGGAGTCGCAACTGGCCTGCCATCGGCGGCGCCACGGATGAGATCATCCGCGCCTATCCCAACATGCCGGACCTTGCCCGATGGCAGTCCCGCCGGGGTGATTACGACGCCATCCGGCTGGACCCCGCCCAGCTCGACGCCCAGGCTGCCGCCGCCGTGCCTTGGCTGGGCCGGCTGCTGGCCCTGCAGGCCGCCCGCCCGCCGCAGCTGACCCCCAGTGACGAGGAACGGGAGCTGCTGGTGCAGTGGCAGCTGCTGCGCTATCGGGCCGAGGGCCGGCCGGATGGGGAGCGGGCGGAGGGCAGCGGCACCATCCATATCGGCGGCGAGGATGGGCGCATCGTCGAGTTCCGCCGCAACCGCATGCCGGGACTGGGCTGGGTGTCGATCTACAACGACGTCACCGAACGCTACCGCCATGAGGAGGAAACGGCACGGGCCCATGCGGAGACCGCGCGGGCGCTGCAGGAATTGCGCGACACCCAGGAGAGCCTGGTGCAGGCGGAAAAGCTGGCCTCGCTGGGCGAACTGGTGGCCGGGGTGGCGCATGAGCTGAACACGCCGGTGGGCATCAGCTATACCGCCGCCACCTTCCTGGCCGACCGCCTGCGGGAATTCCGTAACGATCTCGCCAATGGCCCGCCGCGCCGGACGGCGCTGATGGAGTTCCTGGACCTGGTGGAGGAGACGGCCAACCTGATGACCGTCAACGCGGGGCGCGCCTCCCGCCTGGTGCAGAGCTTCAAGAACATCGCCGTCGACCAGACCAGCGACGAACGCCGGGTGCTGTCGCTGAAGCCTTACCTGGAGGAAATCGCCATCAGCCTGGGTCCGCAATGGAAGCGGCCGGGCCATGTGCTGACCATAGACTGCCCGGCCGGCCTGGTGCTGGACACCTATCCCGGGGCGCTCAGCCAGGTTCTGACCAACCTGATCGTCAACGCCACGCTGCATGCCTATGCCCCGGGGCAGGCGGGACGCCTGACCATCACCGTCTCCCCCCTGCCGTCGCCGCCGTCGGCCGTCGGCCGGCCGACGGTGGAGCATGTGGAGATTCTGTTCGCCGATGACGGCAAGGGCATCCCGGCCGACGCCCTTCCCCGGATCTTCGATCCCTTCTTTACCACCCGGCGGGGGGCCGGCAGCACGGGCCTGGGCCTCAACATCGTGTTCAACCTGGTGACACGCACCCTGGGCGGTCGCATCGAGGTGGACAGCGCGCCTGGCCGGGGCACGCGCTTTTTCCTGCGCCTGCCCAAGGTGGCGCCCCAGCCGCCTGCCGCGGCCCAGCCGTCGGCGCCCGTCGACCCGGCGTCCGCCGAACGCTGATGGCAGCTGGCGCTTGCTCCGGCGGGGGCGCGCCACTACCGTGAAGGGGCCCGGTTCCGCACCCGGGCTGGGGGTGGGGCTTTGGGGGGCCGTGCATATGGGGGCATCGTCGCATTGCCGGGCCGGGCGCCGCCGCGCCTGGGCATCCCGCTTGGCGCTGTTGGCCGGCTTCGCCGCGATGCACAACCCCTTGTGGCCCGCGCCGGCCCGCGCGGCCCCGTCCAGCGCGGCCCGATCCGACGCGGCCCCGTCCGGTGCGGTAGCGGCCAAGATTCTGGTGCGCTCCATCGGCGGCGCGCCGGTGACGTTGGATCCGCAGCGCGCCGACCTTTCCTCCGAAAGCCTGGTGATTGACGACCTGCTGGAAGGATTGCTGGCCCCCGACGGACGAGGCGGGGCCCGACCGGCCCTGGCGGAAAGCTGGACCGTTTCCCCTGACGGGCGCATCTACACCTTCAAGCTGCGGGCGGATGCCAAATGGTCGGATGGCACGCCCGTCACAGCGGATGATTTCGTCTTCTCCTGGCGCCGCCTGGCGGATCCGCGCACGGCGGCACCCTACGCCTATTACATGTGGATCGTGGTGAATGGCGAGGCCATCACCAAGGGGACGATCAAGGACGTCAGCCGCCTGGGCGTGACGGCGTTGGATGCCACCACCTTCCAGGTGGAACTGGTGCGGCCCACAGCCTATTTCCTGGCCATGCTGCAGCATCAGGCCCTGTTCGCCGTGCAGAAGGCCAGCGTGCAGACCCAAGGCGACGCCTTCACCGAGCCTGGCCACTACGTCTCCAGCGGCGCCTACGTGCTGGCGGAAAACGTGCCGCGCGACCACCTGACCCTGGTGCGCAACCCGGTCTATTACGACCAAGCCAAGGTTCCCATCGCCGTGGTGCGGGATTTGCCGCTGGAGGACCGCGCGGCGGAGATGCGGCTGTTCCGCGATGGGCAGGTGCAGACCACCTACGAACTGCCCATAGATCAGGTGGCGTGGGCGCGGTCGGCGCTGAAGGAGGCTTTCGTCAGCGGCGACACCTACGACACCTATTTCCTCAGCTTCAACCTGCGCAATGAGCCGTGGAAGTCCTCACCGGCCTTGCGCGAGGCCCTGACCCTGGCGGTCGATCGCGAGGCGCTGGCCAACCGCGTGCTGGGCGGGGAGAAGCCGGCCTACAGCTATGTGCCGCGCCTGGCGCCCGGCCCGGGCATCACCGGCTATGAACCGGGCTGGCCCGCCTGGCGCGACCAGCCGCAGGCCGAGCGTGAGCGGCAGGCGCGTGCCTTGCTGGTGGAGGCCGGTTACGGTCCCGGTGCCGGTTCCAAGGGTGGTCCGGGGGGCAGGACGCTGCCGCCCATTTCCCTCCTGTTCCCCACAGGCGCCAACTGGCAGGCCGTGGCCGTGGCGGTGGCCCGGCAATGGCATGACGTGCTGGGGGTGGAGGTGCGCTTGGACGCCCAGGACTTCCGCGTCGTGGCCGCCCAGTCGAACGCGAAGACCTTCAAGGACGTGGTCTTCGCCTCCTGGATCGGTGACTACGCCGACGCCAACAGCTTCCTGGCGCTGATGCGGGGCGATGCCGGGCAGGAGAACTATGCCAGCTACCGCAATCCGCTGTTCGACGCGCTGATGGAGGAGGCGAACGGCGAGCCCGATCCCGGCCGCCGCGCCGGCCTGCTGCGCCGGGCGGAGCGCCTGATGATGGACGACACGCCCGTCATCCCCCTGTTCCACAAGACCATGCGGCGCCTGGTGTCACCCCGCGTCACCGGCTGGGTCCCCAACCCCCTGGACCTGTCACCCACCCGCTTCCTGGATCTCACGCCGTGAGGCGTTCACGGTCCCTTGTCCACCTTGGGAAGGCGGGCGCCGGGCGCCGTGGGCGGCCGGTCGGGCTCCGGCGGCATGTCCCAGCCATGGGCCAGCGTGCTGTCGGATAGCGCAAGGAAGCTCTGCCCCAAGTCTACGGGCAGCTGGAACCCGGGCTTGCCCGGATCGGGGCAGGAGGCGGACTTGGCCCGCAAGGCCCAGCCTCCGGGCAGGGGCCGGTCCCACACGAACACCGCGCAGGGACCTGTGAGGGGAGGGCGGGGCATGTAGGTTTCGTCGATCGGGAAGCCGGGATAATTGCCCCGCGCGCTCCCGGTCTGCCCCGCGAAGGTTTGCGCCGTAAGGGGTGGAGGGGCCGGCGGGATCAGCCCCGGTTCCGGTGTCGCGCACGCCGACAGCATCAGCAACACCCCGGCCTCGCACCACCATCGCTTTGCCATGGCGCCCCCTTCCGCATCCTATGCGCGTCCCATCCATGCCGAGGGATGCGCGTGGACGGCGGCGGCCTTGGGGCGGAAGCGTGGCGTTTTGAGGGCGGTCACCCTTTTCCGGCCGCCAGGATGATCTTCCCGAAGCCGCCGCCGCGTTCCATCTTCTGGTGCGCCGCGGCCGCTTGCTCAAGCGGCAACACGCGGTCGATCACCGGATGAACCTCACCACTCGCCAAGCGGGGCAGGGCGCCCGCCGCGAAGCGGGCGACCATGGCGCGCTTCTCCTCCGGCGTCCGTGACTTCATCACCGTTCCAATGAGGCGGAGGTGGTGGTGCAGCACCAGGTCGAGCGGGATCGGCGTGTCGGCATCGCCACTGAGGACACCGACCTGGACCAGCGTACCGCCGGGCGTCAGGCTCCTGAGGTTCCGCGCCAGATAGTCGCCGCCGATGAAGTCAATCACCGCATGCACCCCTGCGGTCTCCGTGAGGCGGGAAACCTCCGTCTCGAAATCGGTGGCGCGATAATCGATCACGGCGGCGGCACCCAGGCCCCGCACGTCCGCCACCCGCTGGGCCGAGGCCGTGGCGTAGACGGTGGCGCCCAGGGTGCGGGCAACCTGCACGGCGGCCGAACCGATGCCGCCGGCCGCCGCGTGGATCAGCACCCGCTGCCCGGGCTGGACCCCCGCCAGATGCGCCACCGCCTCCCAGGCGGTGACGAAGGCCTCCATGACCGCGGCCGCCTCCGTCAGCGGCAGTCCATCCGGCACCCTCACGGCCATGCCGCGATCGACGCGGGCGACTTCGGCATAGGCTCCGCCGCCAACGATGGCCATCACCCGATCCCCCACCCGCATGTCCGTGACGCTGGGGCCGACCTCGATGACCTCGCCGGCGAGTTCCAGACCCAGCAGGGGACTGTCGCCGAAGGTCTGGCCGCCGTAGAAGCCGGCGCGCTGCATCAGGTCGGCCCGGTTGATTCCCGCCGCCGCGACCCGAACCAGCAGGTCATGGGGGCGGACCTGCGGCACGGGCGCCTCAACCAGCCGAAGCACGTCCGGCGGGCCGAAGCGGTCATAGGCGACGGCTCTCACGACACCGCCTCCTTGGCATTGGCCAGGGCGCGGCGGGCGATGCTTTCGGCGAACAAGGGGGTTTCGCGGCGGTTGTGGTCGCCGCCGGCGGCCTGGCGCGCCGCGGCGGCGTCCTCATAGGCGATGCCATGCTGCGCCAGGAAATCCATGAAGGCGTCGGTGGGGTGGGCGGTCACACGGTTGGTGTACCGGGTGCGATTGCCGTCGATCGCTTCGGCCATCAGTTCCCAGACGACGTTCACCTGGGTGCGACCGTTGGCGGTGAAGACGTCCGAGATCGAATTCATGCGGCAGTAGGTCTTGCCCGCCTCCTCGGCCACGTAATGCTGCACCACCAGGCCGGTTCCGATCATCTCCACATTGATGGACATGCGCCGTCCGTCGTCGGTGGTCGTCACCCCGGCGGCGATGTGATCGGGGGCGCAACACCGCAGGTATTCCGCCTCAGGCAGGGTGAACAGCCAGTCGGCGATGTCGATTTTTTCAATCGGAACATCGACTTCATGGCTATACGCGGACTGGGATAGGATGCGGTCGAGGACGATGGCCATGGCGGCGTCTCCTGGTTGGGTTGGCTCGGGCGGGCGGGGTGCCGCGTCCGATGGGCCCAACCATGCAGCCAGAGGCGGCGCCTGATAACGCGGCCATTCCTCGAAATGGTTTTGCCTGTGGAGCAAAGATGAAGGACCCGAGGTTCGCCGAGTTCGTGGCCGTTTTCGTCGACGTCGTGCGGGCGGGAAGCTTCTCAGGCGCCGCCCGCCGGCGGGGGGTGACGCCATCGGCCATCGTCCGGCAGATCGACGCGTTGGAGTATGACCTGGGGGTCAGGGTGCTGGTGCGCTCCACCCGGGCGCTGGCGATGACGGACGCCGGGGAAAGACTCTTCGAGCGCGGCCAGCGCCTGATCGATGATCTTGTCGACGTTCATGCCGAAATCGCCGCGTTCGACGGGGCGATCGCCGGCGTCCTGCGCGTCGCCTGCTTTCCCACCTTCGGCAAGCGGTACGTTCTCCCGGTGGCGGGCGCCCTGATGCGGGACCATCCCGGCCTGTCGGTGGAACTGGATTTGACGGAGCGCCTGGCCGACCCGGTGCGCGATCGCCTCGACGCCGTCATCCGCATCGGGCACCTTGCCGACAGCGCCTTGATCGCCACCAAGCTCGCCGATCAATCCCGGCTGGCGGTCGCCGCCCCCGGTTATCTGGCCCGGCACGGCACGCCGAACGGTATCGACAATTTGCGCAGCCATCGGCTGCTCGACAAGCTGCACGGCGCCGACCTCCTGGGCTGGGCCGACGTGCTGGGCGACGCGGCGGGCCAGCCGAGCTGTGGCGCGGTCGTCTTTCGGTCCGACGACTTCGAGGCGCTGCGGCTTGCCGCCCTTGAGGGCGTGGGCGTGGCTTTCCTGCCCAGCTGGGTGGTGGGCCCCGATGTTCGCGCCGGGAACCTGAAGCGGTTGGCGCTGGACGGGGAGCCCTGGGCAAGGGACCCGCAAGGCATCTTCCTGCTCCGGGCCCTGCAGGAGCCATCGGCCAAGCTGCGCGCCTTCATCGATGGCTTGCGGTCGGCGATCGGGACGCCGCCTGTCTGGGAACCGTGATCGCCCGCCCCAAAATGGAAGCACCCGCCGGACGTGCGGTCCGGCGGGTGCTTCCATACTGGGCCTGAAAACCGGGGCGGCGCCTGAAGGCGGCCGCCTGGGCTTTACAACAAGGCGCCTCAGGCGTCCTTGTTGTTCATGCCGCGGCCGGTGGTGCGCTCGGAGATGCGGGCCGACTTGCCGCGGCGATCGCGCAGGTAGTACAGCTTGGCGCGGCGCACGTCACCCTTGCGGATGACTTCGATGCTGTCCAGGCGCGGGCTGTACAGCGGGAACACACGCTCCACGCCTTCGCCGTAGCTGATCTTGCGGACGGTGAAGCTGGAGTTCACGCCGGCGTTGCGGCGGGCGATGACGACGCCTTCGTAGGCCTGCACGCGCTCACGCGAGCCTTCGACGACCTTCACGTTCACCTTCACGGTGTCGCCCGGGGAGAATTCCGGGACCGCACGGGTGGCGGTCAGCTTTTCAATCTGCTCTTGCTCGAGCTTCTGGATGATGTTCATGGCACTCAACTCCACATGATGACAATGGCCAGCCTCACGGCGGTCAATCCAGGTTTGGCACAGGCGCCGTTTCCGCGGTGGGGTCCACCAGGGAAACGCCATCCTCTAGGGGCGAACCGCTTCGCGGCTTGCGCCGGCGGCGGCTCTTGGCTTCGGCCTTGGGCCGGCTCTCCTCGTAGCGCTGCCACAGGTCCGGTCGCCGGTCCCTGGTGATGCGCTCCGCCTCGGCCAACCGCCAGGCTTTCACCTTCTCATGGTGCCCGGAGAGTAGAACCTCGGGCACCGCGCGGTCCTGCCAGATGGCTGGCCGCGTATAGTGGGGATACTCCAGCAATCCCCGCTCGAAACTCTCTTCGCCCGCCGTCTCGACGTTGCCCATGACGCCCGGCAACAGCCGGACGCAGGCGTCGATCAGGCACAGCGCCGCGGGCTCACCCCCCGAAAGCACAAAATCCCCGAGGCTCACTTCCTCGAGGCCCTGCGCTTCCAGGACCCGCTCATCCACCCCCTCGTACCGCCCGCACAACACGGTGAGGCTGGGCACCGACACGAGTTCTCGTACCAGCGCCTGGTCCAGCACACGTCCACGCGGCGAGAGGTAGATCGCCCGGCCCCGTTCCCTCTGGTCCTGGCTCAATCGCGACCGGCTGGCGGTCAGCGCTGCATCCAGAACGTCGGGCCGCATGACCATGCCTGGTCCGCCGCCGAACGGGGTGTCGTCCACGGAGCGGTGTTTATCACTCGCGAACGACCGGATGTCCACTGATTCCAGCGACCAGGTGCCATTTTCAAGCGCTTTCCCCGCAAGGCTCATGCCCAGCGGTCCCGGAAACATCTCCGGGAACAGGGTCAGCACCGTCACATGCCAGCCGGCCGTCATCGAATCAGGCCTCTTCGTCACCATTGGCCTCGTGGGCCTCGGGCACGCCGCCTTCCGACGCCACCGCCTCGTCAGCGGCGGGGCCGCCTTCCATCTCGGCCAATTCCTCCGGTGTCGGCTTGACCTTCTCGAACAGGCCGGCCGGCGGCTCAACCGTGACGATCCCCGCCTTCACGTCCACCACCGGAACGGCGGCGCGGGTGAAGGGGATGGTGACCATCTTGCCGGAGGCCGCGTGCGCGATCTCCAGCATGTCGCCGCCACCGAAATCGTAGATGGCCTTGATCTCGCCGAAGGGCTCGCCGTCGGCGGTGGTCGCCACCAGGCCGATCAGGTCGGCGTGGTAGAACTCATCCTCGTCGTCGGTCGCCGGCAGCTGGTCGCGGTTGATGTACAGCCGCGTGCCCTTCAGGGCGTCGGCGGCGTCACGGTCGCGCACGCCCTGCAATTCCGCCAGGAAGTGATCCTTGCCCATGCCGGTCATGGTCAGGGCGAAGGCGCGGGCGCCCGATTCGTCGGTCAGCTGGCCATAGGCGAACAGCGACTCCGGCACGGCCGTATAGCTCTTCACCTTGACGCGGCCGCGCACCCCGTGGCTGCCCACGAACTGCCCGACGCAGATGCGCGTGGCGGTTTCCATAACGATACTCTCTGGAAGACTGTAAACGGCGAAAAAGCTGAACGGGGGCGGTCACCCGCCCCCGTCGCAACCCGTCAACCTTCATGCCGGCCAACCAATGGCGAGCCGGCCTCAGGCCAATCAGCCCTCGCTGCCGGCGGCAGCGGCGGCCAGCTTGGCGCGCTCCTGGGCCTTCGCCTTCGGGGCGGACTTCTTCGGGGTCTCGCGGACCTTCGGCAGCTCGATGATGTTGGCGCGGCCCAGGAACAGGGCGACGCGGTCGGTCGGCTGGGCGCCCACGGACAGCCAGTGGCGGGCGCGCTCTTCCTTCAGGGTGATGCGCTCGGCATGGTCACGCGGCAGCATCGGGTTGTAGGTGCCGATCTTCTCGATGAAGTTGCCGTCGCGGGGCGAACGGCTGTCGGACACGACGATGCTGTAGAACGGACGCTTCTTGGCGCCACCGCGGGCCAGACGAATCTTGAGGGACATTTCTTACTTCCTGACTCTGATGTTGAACTGAAGGTGATGGTGAAAGGCGGATACTAAATTTGACTGGCGGATCAGCGGCCCTTGGGCATCAGGGCCGACAGGCCCTGGCGCATGAGGCCCTTTTTCCCCAGTTTCTTGAACTTGCGCATCATGTCGGCCATGTCCTGGTACTGCTTCAGCAGCCGGTTGACGTCGGCCACCGTGGTCCCGGACCCCAGCGCGATGCGGCGCCGGCGCGATGCGTTCAGTATCTTGATGTCGCGGCGCTCTTTCTGGGTCATGGAGGTGATGATCGCCTCCTGACGCTTCAGCATGCGCTCGTCGATGTTGGCCTTGGACAGCTGGTCCTTGATCTTGCCCACGCCGGGCAGCATGGACAGCATGCCGCCCATCCCGCCCATCTTCCGGATCTGGCGCAGCTGGGACAGCATGTCGTCCAGGTCGAAGTTGCCCTTCTCCATCTTCGCGGCAAGCTTCTCGGCTTCCTCGCGGTCGATGGTCTCGGCGGCCTTCTCCACCAGGCTGAGCACGTCGCCCATGCCCAGGATGCGGCCGGCGATGCGATCAGGGTGGAAGGCCTCCAGCGCGTCGATCTTTTCGCCGGTGCCCAGCAGCTTGATGGGGCGGCCGGTAATCTGGCGCATCGACAGGGCGGCGCCGCCCCGGGCGTCGCCGTCGATGCGGGTCATGACGATGCCGGTGACGCCGACCTTGTCATTGAAATTGGTGGCTACGGTGACGGCGTCCTGGCCGGTCATGGCGTCCACCACCAGCAGGCTTTCCACCGGCTTGGTCACGTCGCGGATGCGCACGACCTCGTCCATCAACTCCTCGTCGATGGCGAGGCGGCCGGCGGTGTCCAGCATGACGACGTCATAGCCTTCCAGTCGGCCGACGCGCATGGCGCGCTGGGCGATCGTCACCGGGTCTTCGCCGGGGACGATGGGCAGGGTGGCCACGTCCACCTGCTCCCCCAACACCCGCAGCTGTTCCTGGGCGGCTGGGCGTCGCGTGTCCAGCGACGCCATCAGCACCTTTTTCTTTTCGCGGGTCTTCAGCAGGCGGGCGATCTTGGCGGTGCTGGTGGTCTTGCCCGAGCCCTGCAGGCCCAGCATCAGCACCGGCACCGGCGCCTCGGCGTTGAGGTTGATGCCCTCGTTCTGCTCGCCCAGCATCTCGACCAGGTGGTCGTGGACGATCTTGATGACCATCTGGCCGGGGGTGATGGACCGCAGCACCTCCTGCCCGACGGCCTTTTCCTTCACGCCGTTGATGAAGGACTTGACCACGGGCAGGGCCACGTCGGCTTCGAGCAGGGCCACGCGCACTTCGCGCAGCGCGGCGCCAACGTCCTCTTCGGTGAGGGCGCCGCGCCGACGCAGCCGGTCGAAGATATCGCCGAGCCGTCCTGTCAAGCCGTCAAACATAACCCGTCCTGGCCATTGCCGTTCCGATCTTCATCCCGCCCCTAGTCCAAGCGTCCATTCAGGCCCATTTGCCCAAACGAAAAGCGCCAGTGCACGAAACTCGTGGACTGGCGTCGCGCCTTGGCGCGGGATGCGGTCTCAGTCCCGGATCTGACGGATCCAGGGCCGAGGTGGGGCTATCTAGACCTGTGGAGGGCGTCTGTCAATGCTTCTGGAGTCAAGGACGCCCCGCGGCAAGGCGGTGATGGTAACGGCGATGTCGCGCCTGGATCAGGGACGGCGGCGGCGGGTCCTTAACCAAAACGGGCGATTGTCAACGGCCTGTACACCTGTAATAGACGGGGTGACAGGCCCGCTATTTCGCCTAGAGGCTCATTTTGGGTGCGCGCCCCCTCTTCCAGCGCGCCTTTAAGATAAGGTATGAACGGGTTATCGGGGTAGTCTTTGGGTAGTGCGCCATTCCGTGGCGGATTCGAATTGCGGGGGGGACCGGCCCCGCGGAGGCTTGTATGTCGATGTCGTCCGGCAGAAATGCCGAACCCGAACGGTCCAGGATGAGCCAGACGGAGTTGCTGGCGATTGTTGGCAAGCATCGGGCGTTTCTGACGAAGCAGCCTGGGGGCGTGCGTGCCAGCTTCAAGCTGCGTGACCTTTCGCATATGGATCTGTCCGGTCTGAACCTGGCCGAGGCCGATTTCTCGGGCGCCAAGCTGTTCGGCGCCCGCATGGTGGATTGCGTCCTGACAGGGGCGTCGCTGTACGCCGCCGACCTGCGCCTGGCCAACCTGGAACGCTCCGACCTGCGCCGGGCCGACCTGCGCGGCGCCTGCATGCGCGGCGCCGTGCTGAACCAGGCCTCCATGGCCGAGGCCGACCTGCGCGAAGGCACCATCATGCACGTCCGCAAGGACGGCAGCATCACCGCCCACGAATTCGACGCTGTGCCCGTGCAGACGGAACTGTCCTGCGCCACCGTGGTGGGCGCCGACCTCAGCCGGGCCAAACTGTCCAACACCTTCCTGGTGCAGTCGGACCTGACGGATTGCATCATGCGCGGCGCCAAGATGGCGCGCGCCAACCTGACCAACACCAACCTGACCGGCTGCGATCTCAAGGGCGCGGATCTGACGGGCGCCAACCTGACGGGCGCCAAGCTGCACGGCGCGGACCTGACGGGGGCGGAGCTGGGGCTTGCCCGATTCGCCGGCGCCCTGATGATGGGCACCATCCTGGACGACAACGCGCGTCGCGCCGAAGAGGTGCTGGAGGGCATTCACGCCCCCACGCCCGAGGACGCCGGCCTGGACCTGTCCGCCATGCTGGTCCTGCATTCCGAATGGGTGGAGACGGGGGGGCGTGAGGGCGCCCGGGCCGATCTGTCCAGTCTGGACCTCAGCGGCGTCGATCTGGCGGGCGCTAATCTGTCGGCCGCCCTGCTGCACTGCGCCTGCCTGCGCAAGGCCAACCTGGTGGGCACCTCACTGCCCATGGCCGACCTGTCGCTGGCCGACCTGCGCGACGCCAACCTCAGCCGCGCCGACCTGCGCGGCGCCTCGCTGGAGCGCGCCACCCTGAATGGCGCGCAGCTGGTGCGGGCCGATCTGGGGCCTGTGTTGATTCAAAGCTCCACGGGGCGGTTGTGGAGCGCCAACCTGCACCGCGCCCGCCTGGACGGCGCCAACCTGACCGGCGCCATGCTGAAGCGGGCGGTGCTGTCCCAATCCTCGCTGGTGGGGGCGGTGCTGAAGGATGCGGAACTGTCGGACGCCAAGATGGCGGGGGCTGACCTGCGCGACGTCGACCTGGCCAATACCGACCTGGATGGGGCGGACATGGCCGACGTGGTCGGTATGGTACACTGACATGGTGCACTGATCGGCTGTCACCGACCTAGTTTCGCCCTAGTTTCCTGACAATTCTGTAGCCCAATCCGCCGCCCGCCAATTCCTGCCTGCCGGACGCCCATGCTGCTGCCCACACAAGACCGTTCCGCTCGCCGCCTGGCGCTCAGCCTGCTGCTGGCGGGCCCCTTCCTGTTCGGCCTGTGGGCGGTGCTGCTGGGCCAGGATGGCAACTGGGATTTGCGCAACTATCATTGGTACAATGCCTACGCCTTCCTGACCGGGCGCTGGGGCATGGATGTGGCGCCGGCCCAGGTGGCCAGCTTCTACAACCCCACCCTGGACCTGCCCTTCTTCATGGCCGCCCAGGTGCTGCCCGCCCGCGTGGTGGAGTTCCTGCTGGGCAGCATCCAGGGCGCGAACCTGGTGCTGCTGTACGGCCTGGCCTGGACGGTGCAGCGTTCAGCGACGCCGGAACGCCGCCGCGTTCTGGTGGCTCTGGCCGTCGCCGTCTGCGGCATGGTGGGCGGCGGCCAGGTCGGCTTGCTGGGCACCACCTTCTACGACAACGTCATCAGCCTGTTCGTCCTTGGCGGCATCCTGGTGGCCGTTGGCGGGGAAGGGGCGGCCTGGAGTGCGCCCAATGGCCCGGCCTTCCGCCGCGTGGTGCTGGCGGGCCTGCTGGTGGGCAGCGGCGTGGGGCTGAAACAGCCCACCATCGTCTTCGCCGTGGGCACCTGCGCCGCCTTCCTGGCAGCAGGCGGCACGCCCTGGCGCCGCCTGCTCCTGGCCTTCTTCTTTGGGCTGGGCGTGCTGGCCGGCATGGCGATCTTCTCCGGCCACTGGATGTGGTTCCTGTGGAGCCATTTCCAGAATCCGCTGTTCCCCTATTTCAACAACGTCTTCCATTCCCCCTGGGGCACGCCCGACCCCTACCGGGACGACAAGTTCATCCCCAAGGGGCCCGTCGCCGCCGCCCTGTTCCCCTTCGCCTGGGCCCTGGATCCCAAGCTGGTGGGTGAGATCGTCTTCCGCGATTATCGCGTGCTGGCGGCCTATGTCGTGCTGCTGCTGACGGGCCTGATGGTCCTGGCCCGCTGGCTGCGCGGACAGTTCGCGGCCGAGGGGCCGCCCGTGGTGGACACCTCCGGCCCAGCCCGCGCCCGGCGTTACCTGCTGCTGGCCGGCAGCTTGAGCTACCTGGTGTGGCTGAAGCTGTTCGCCATCTACCGCTACCTGATCCCGCTGGAGATGCTGGCGCCCGTGCTGATCCTGGCGGCCGTGGCCCTGTGGCCGGCGCCGGCCCGGGCGCGGGGCATCATCACCGCCGTCCTGCTGCTGCTGCTGGCCGCCACCGGCCAGTCGGGCACCTGGGCCCGCGTGCCCTGGGGCGACCGGCCCTTCGGCGCCAAGGTGTCCGAGGTGCAGGCACCCGTCCTTCCCCGGCCGGACCACACCGTCATCCTGATGACCGGCTACGCCCCCACCAGCTTCCTCATCCCCGGTTTCCCGCCGCAGATCCCCTTCCTGCGGGTGCAGAGCTATTTCATTCATCCGGACCAGGGCGACATCCTGCTGAACCGCCAGATGCGCCGGCGCATCGACCAGGGCATCGCCAACGGCGATGACTTCTACCTGCTGCTGGCGCATTGGGAGACCTGGACGATGGACCAGATTTTGCCACGCTATGGCCTCAAGGGTGCCGGGGAGCCCTGCCAGCCTGTCACCTCGACGCTGGACGAGCCCATGATGTTGTGCCGCATCATCCCGCTGCAACCTGCGGCGGACCGTGATATGAACCCCGTGAACTAACGCCTATTTCAAGGACTACATGCGATGGTCGACACCACCGCCCTCCAGCCCGGCAAGCCCACCGTGGCCGTGCTGGTGCCCTGCTATAACGAGGAAGCCGCCATCGCCAAGGTGGTCGCCGACTTCAAGGCGGCCCTGCCCGATGCCGTCGTCTATGTCTACGACAACAATTCCAAGGATCGCACCGTGGAGGTGGCGCGCGCCGCCGGTGCCGTCGTCCGGACCGAGCCGCTGCAGGGCAAGGGCAACGTGGTGCGCCGCATGTTCGCCGACATCGAGGCGGATGTGTACGTCATGGTCGATGGCGACGATACCTACCACGCCGCCAGCGCCCCGGCCCTGATCGACCGGCTGGTGACCGAGCAGCTGGACATGGTGAACGGCGCTCGCGTAACGGAGATCGAGGCTGCCTACCGCCCCGGCCACCGCTTCGGCAACATGCTGCTGACTGGCCTGGTGACCTTCATTTTCGGCAAGCGCACCAACGACATGCTGTCGGGCTACCGCGTCTTCTCCCGCCGTTTCGTGAAGTCATTCCCGGCGCTGGCCGGTGGCTTCGAGACGGAGACGGAGCTGACGGTGCACGCGCTGGAACTGCGCATGCCGATCGCGGAGGTGGAGACCCCCTACAAGGACCGTCCCCCCGGGTCGGTCAGCAAGCTGTCCACCTACAAGGATGGCATGCGCATCCTGTGGATGATCACCAAGCTGGTGAAGGAAGAGCGGCCCATGCTGTTCTTCGGTGTCGCCGCCATCCTGCTGGCGCTGCTGTCGATCATCCTGGGCATTCCCATCTTCATCACCTTCGTGGAGACGGGCCTGGTCCCGCGCCTGCCCACGGCGGTGCTGGCCACCGGCCTCATGACCCTGGCCTTCCTGTCGCTGACCTGCGGCCTGATCCTGGACACGGTCACCCGCGGGCGTCGCGAGATGAAGCGCCTGCGCTATTTGGAAATCCCGGCGCCGGATTTCGCCCCGCTGGGCCGGGGCTGAGGGCGTGGCTGATCTGCCAAAGGGCGATCTGCCGGATGGCAAGCCGAAACACGTGAAGGCGGAGGTCATGTCCTTCGCCCTCATCGGCGTGGCCGGCCTGTTCGTGGACATGGGGGCGCTGTGGGTGGCCCTGAACCCCTTAGGTTTGGACAAGCACAGCGCCGGCTTCTTCTCCTACTTCGTGGCCGCCACCTTCACCTGGTGGATG
The DNA here is from genome assembly GCF_029594735.1 of Nitrospirillum amazonense. Taxonomy (NCBI): domain Bacteria; kingdom Pseudomonadati; phylum Pseudomonadota; class Alphaproteobacteria; order Rhodospirillales; family Azospirillaceae; genus Nitrospirillum; species Nitrospirillum amazonense. The sequence goes on along the minus strand of NZ_JARPAF010000002.1, from coordinate 2,490,562 downwards.
AACCGGCAGTTCACCTTCACCGGCGCCAGCCGGCGGGGCGCGATCCGCCAGTGGGCCAAGTTCCTGGCGGCCAACGCCGTGGGCGGCGTCGTCAACCTGGCGACATACAACCTCATCGTCTGGCTGGACGCGCCTGCCTTCGCCGTCGCCGTCTTGCCCTGGCTGCCCACCTTGTGGCCCTACGGCGCCAAGGGTGCAGGCTCCCTGGCCGGCATGGGCTTCAACTTCGTCCTGTCCAAGATGCTGGTGTTCGGCCGGAAATAGTCTTTCCCCAACCTGCGGTGGGGGCGGGGCGGCATTGCCGGGCACGCCCATGGACAGGGGGCGGATCGTCGCCATATAACCGGGCATCATGGCGCGCCGGTTTCTCAAGATGCACGGGCTTGGCAACGACTTCGTCGTTCTGGACGCCCGCCACACCCCCCTGTCCTTGACGGGCGCGCAGGCGCGCGTCCTGGCCGACCGCCGCTTCGGCGTCGGCTGCGACCAGATCATCATCCTGGAACCGCCGCAGTCGGCTGGCGCCGATGTCTTCATGCGCATCCTGAACCCGGATGGCAGCGAGTCCGGCGCCTGCGGCAACGCCACGCGCTGCGTCGCCTCGCTGGTGGCGGCCGAGGGGGCTGGGCGGGACAGCCTGACGGTGGAAACCATCAGCGGCCTGTTGCCCGCCACCCACCATGCCGATGGCACGGTGACGGTCGACATGGGCCCCGCTCGCCTGGACTGGCGGCAGATCCCGCTGGCTGAACCGGCCGACACCCTGTCGCTGGAGGTGGCCGCCGGACCGCTGTCGGCCCCTTGCGCCGTCAACATGGGCAACCCCCACGCCGTGTTCTTCGTGGACGATGCGGAGGCTGTGGACCTGGCGCAGTGGGGTCCCCAGCTGGAACACCATACCGCCTTCCCCGAGCGCGCCAATATCGAGGTGGCGACCGTGGTGACACCCGGCCAGGTGCGCATGCGGGTGTGGGAACGCGGCGCCGGCATCACCCTGGCCTGCGGCTCCGGCGCTTGCGCCACCCTGGTGGCGGCCGCCCGCCGCGGCCTGACGGGCCGCAAGGCCGAGATCGTGATGGATGGCGGCGCGCTGACCATCGAGTGGCGCGAGGACGGGCACGTGCTGATGACCGGGCCGGTGGCCACGGCCTTCAGCGGGACGCTTGATGACAGTCTGCTGGCGGGCGCCGCGCGATGAGTGCCGAGCACGCTGACACTGATCATGGGCACGAGCACCGCCAGGAAGGCTCCGGTCCGGAGATCTCCGGCGAGGCCGGCGGGCCGCAGGTCGTCACCTTCGGCTGCCGCCTGAACGCCTATGAATCCGAGGTGATGCGCGACCACGCGCGCGCCGCCGGCCTGGGCCCCGTGCTGATCTTCAACACCTGCGCCGTGACGTCGGAAGCCGAGCGGCAGGCCCGCCAGGCCATCCGCAAGGCCCGGCGGGAGAACCCGGGTACCCGCATCGTCGTCACCGGCTGCGCCGCCCAGGTGAACCCCGGCACCTTCGCCGCCATGCCCGAGGTCGACCAGGTTCTGGGCAACGATTTGAAGCTGAAGGCCGACAGCTGGACCAGCTTCGGCACCGGCCAGGCGGAGCGGGTGATCGTCAACGACATCATGTCGGTGCGCGAGACCGCCAGCCACCTGATCCAGGGCATGGAAGGCCGCGCCCGCGCCTTCATCCAGGTGCAGAATGGCTGCGACCACCGCTGCACCTTCTGCATCATCCCCTATGGCCGGGGCAATTCCCGCTCCGTCCCCATGGGCGAGATCGTGACCCAGGTGCGCACCCTGGTGGACCAGGGCTACCGTGAGGTGGTGCTGACCGGCGTGGACGTCACCAGCTACGGCCCCGACCTGCCGGGCGCCCCGACCCTGGGGCAGATGATCCGCCGCCTGCTGGCCCTGGTGCCGGAGTTGCCGCGCCTGCGCCTGTCCTCGCTGGACCCGGTGGAAATCGATGACGACCTCTGGCGCCTGATCGCCGAGGAGCCACGCCTGATGCCCCACCTGCACGTCAGCCTGCAGGCCGGCGACGACATGGTGCTGAAGCGCATGAAGCGCCGGCACAGCCGCGCCGATGCCGTCGCCTTCTGCCAGCGCGCGCGCGACCTGCGGCCCGACATGGTGTTCGGCGCCGACCTTATCGCCGGCTTCCCCACGGAAACCGATGAGATGTTCCGGAACACCCTGGACGCCGTGGCCGATTGCGGCCTGACTTGGCTGCACGTCTTCCCCTACAGCCCGCGCCCCGGTACGCCGGCGGCCCGCATGCCCCAAGTGGACAAGGCGGTGCGCAAGGAACGGGCGGCCCAGCTGCGTGCGGCGGGCGAGGCGGCGGTGCGCCGGCACCTGGCCAGCCAGCAGGGGCGCACCGTCACGGTGCTGGTGGAAAAGGGCCGTATCGGCCGTACGGAACAATTCGCCGAGGTGCGGCTGGATCGCGATTTCGCGCCGGGCACGCTCGTGGACGCCCGGATTTCCGGGCTGGATGGCGACATGCTGATGGGTTGCTGCTGATGTTCGATTGGATCAAGCGTAAGAAGCCCGCCGCCGAAGCCCCGGCCGTCGTTCCCCCCACGCCTGAAATTCCAGTCGCCGTCGAGCCTGTTTCGCCACCGGAACAATCCCCGGCGTTGTCAGAGGTAGCCCAGCCCGAGGTCGCCGAGCTGGAGCCGGTGCCGGCCCCCGTGGCCCCCCCGCTGCCAGTGACGCCCCCGAGATCCGCCCTGGTCCTGGATGTCGTCCCGGCGGCGCCGGTGGAAGAGGCGCCCACGGGCAGCTGGCTGTCGCGCCTGCGGCGCGGCCTTTCCAAATCCACCAGCCGGCTGACCGACGGCATCGGCGGCATCTTCACCAAGCGCAAGCTGGATGATGAGACGCTGGAGGAACTGGAGGAGCTGCTGATCCAGGCGGACCTGGGCCCCGCCATGGCCGCGCGCGTCACCGGCGATCTGGCCAAGAGCCGTTTCGGCAAGGAGATCTCGCCCGATGAGGTGAAGCGCTTCCTGGCGGATGAGATCGGCAAGGTGCTGGCCCCCGTGGCCCGGCCCCTGGTGCTGGACGGCAATCACAAGCCCCATGTGGTGCTGGTGGTGGGCGTGAACGGCACGGGCAAGACCACCACCATCGGCAAGTACGCGCGGGAACTGCGCGCCGCCGGCAAGACCGTGTGGCTGGCCGCCGGCGACACCTTCCGCGCCGCCGCCGTCAGCCAGCTGCAGATTTGGGGCGAACGCACCGGCGCCCCGGTGGTGGCCAAGGAGACGGGGGCCGACGCCGCCGGCCTGGCCTATGAGGCGCTGGAGAAGGCGCGGGCCGCCGGCGCCGACGTGCTGCTGATCGACACCGCCGGCCGCCTGCAGAACAAGCAGGGCCTGATGGATGAGCTGCGCAAGATCGTGCGCGTCATCAAGAAGGTGGATCCCACCGCCCCCCACACCACCCTGCTGACCCTGGACGCGACCACCGGCCAGAACGCCCATTCGCAGGTGGAGGTGTTCAAGGAGATGGTGTCGGTCAACGGCTTGATCCTGACCAAGCTGGACGGCTCCGCCCGCGGCGGTGTGCTGGTTTCGCTGGCGCAGAAGTTCGGCCTGCCGGTCCACGCCATCGGCGTGGGCGAGGGCATCGACGACCTACGCCCCTTCGACGCCCAGTCCTTCGCCGCCTCGCTGGTGGGGTTGGAAGACGGCCGGTGAGGTGAGCGTCTGAACGGCCGCAACGATGGCATGGGGGAGGGGGGTAAGGATGCGGCGTTTGACGCGATGCGCGGCGCTGGCTGGCCTGATGGCCGCCATCTCTTCCCTGGCCATGGCCCAGCCCGTCGATCCCAAGGCGACCTTGGATGCTTTGGACCAGGCCTTCGGTGGCCATCAGCCAGGTGCCCGCGCCGTGCACGCCAAGGGCCTGGTGGTGGAGGGGACCTTCGTCCCGTCCCCGGCCGCCGCCGGCGTCAGCCGGGCGCCGCACTTCCAGGCGGGCCCGACGCCCGTCACCATCCGTTTCTCCAACTTCGCCGGCATCCCCACCCAGGCGGATGGCGACGCCATGGCCAGCCCTCGTGGAATGGCGCTGAAGTTCCATCTGGCCGACGGCACCGACACCGACATCGTCGCCCATTCCGTGAACGGATTCCCGGTAGCGACGGCGGCTGATTTCCTGGCCATGGTCCAGGCGGCGGCCGCGCACGACCTTCCGACCTTCCTGGCGTCCCACCCGGGGGCCCGTGCCTTCGAGGCGTTGCCCAAGCCCATCCCCGCCAGCTACGCCACCCTGGGCTATTTCGCCGTCAACGCCTTCCGCTTCACCAACGCCCAGGGCCGGGCCACCCTCGGCCGCTACCGCCTGGTGCCGGAGGTGGGGCAGACGCTGCTAACTCCCGCCGAGGCGGCGGGCCGGCCGGCCGATTATCTGACGGCGGAGATGGCGCGGCGCCTGGCCCAGGGCCCGGCGCGCTTCCGCCTGATGCTGCAGGTGGCGGAGACCGGCGACAGGGTCGATGACGCCACTGTCGCCTGGCCGGAGACGCGGCGGCAGGTCGATCTGGGCACGCTGACCCTGACTGGCGTCGCGTCCGACCAGGACTTCCAGCAGCGCACCCTGTTGTTCCTGCCCGGCCGCCTGCCCGCCGGCATCGAGCCCGCCGACCCCATGGTCGATGCCCGCACCCCCATCTACGGCGCCTCTTTCCGCCGGCGCATGGGGGAGACTGGCTGAGTGTTCCGCCGCACAACGGTCATCAGGGTGCGCTTGACAGGGGCCTGGGTCTTGACCAACTATGAAGGATGAAGCCGCACACGGGAAAAGCCCGGTGCGGCTTTTCTATTTTTAAAAGACTTTGCTGACGAAGGGGTCCGCCGACGGCAATCCGGCCGCAGGCGGGAAGGACCCCAGAATAAAAGAGGAGTTTTCCGATTGAACGCACCGGTTTCCCTGCAGGCTGACAAGGTCGTCACCTTCACCGACGCGGATGCTGCCTTCACCCATGTGCTGGCGCTGTACAATGATGCGGTCGGGCATTTGCGGGCCCGCTTCCAGGATTATGCCAGGGGCGAGAGTTTCACCGGCCGGGTGCGCCGCTTCTATCCGTTCGTGCAGGTGACGGTGGACCATGAGCCCCGGGTGGACAGCCGCCTGGCCTATGGCTTCGTTTCCGGTCCCGGCACCTACCGCACCACGCTGACGCGGCCCGACCTTTACGCCCACTACTACCGCCACCAGTTCCAGCAGCTGCTGCGCAACCACACCACCAGCATCGAGGTGGGGGTGAGCGACATGCCCATCCCCATCCAGTTCGCCTTCCCGGAAGGCATGCATGTGGAAGGCGACCTGCCGCCGGAACATTTGCGCAAGCTGCGCGAGGTCTTCGACCTGCCCGACTTGGCGGTCATGGATGACAGCATCGTCAACGGCACCTATGAATGCCCGCCGGGCTCGCCTGAGCCGCTGGCCCTGTTCACCGGGCCGCGCGTGGACTACAGCCTGCACCGGCTGAAGCACTATTCCGCCACGGCGCCGGACCACTTCCAGAACTACGTGCTGTTCACCAACTACCAGTTCTACATCGACGAGTTCGTGCGCCGGGGGCTGGAGACCATGCAGCCGTCGGACGATCCGGAGGTGCAGGCCTACCGCTCGCAATACGTGGCCTTCGTCGAGCCCGGCGACCACGTGACTTTTAATCAGGCCGTGGAACCCGGCCGCGCCACTGAGGGGGAGCGGGTCAAGCGCCTGCCCCAGATGCCCGCCTATCACCTGAAGCGGGCGGACGGGAACGGCATCACCATCGTCAACATCGGTGTCGGCCCCAGCAACGCCAAGACGATCACCGACCATATCGCCGTGCTGCGGCCCCACGTCTGGCTGATGCTGGGCCACTGCGCCGGCCTGCGTGAGACGCAGCGCCTGGGCGACTACGTCCTGGCCCACGGCTACGTGCGCGAGGACAAGGTGCTGGACGCCGACCTGCCCACCTGGATCCCCGTGCCGCCCCTGGCCGAGGTGCAGGTGGCCCTGGAAAAGGCGGTGGGCCACGTCACCGGGCTGGAGGGCTGGGAGCTGAAGAGCCTCATGCGCACCGGCACAGTGGCCACCATCGACAACCGCAACTGGGAACTTCGTGACTACCGCGAGCCGGTGCAGCGCTTCAGCCAGAGCCGCGCCATCGCGCTGGATATGGAATCGGCCACCATCGCCGCCAACGGCTTCCGCTTCCGCGTGCCCTATGGCACCCTGCTGTGCGTGTCGGACAAGCCGCTGCATGGCGAGCTGAAGCTGCCCGGCATGGCCAACCACTTCTACCGCGCCCGGGTGGACCAGCACCTGGCCATCGGCATGCTCGCCATGGAGCTGATGCGGGAGAACGGCCTGGAACGCCTGCACAGCCGCAAGCTGCGCAGCTTCGTCGAGGCGGCGTTCCAGTAATGTCCCAGCTGATCCGTCTGCTTCTGGAATGGGGCCCGTTGGTCGTCTTCTTCGTGGCCAACGCCAAGGGTGGGATCATGGTCGCCACCGCCGCCTTCATGGTGGCGGCGGTGGTGGCCCTGCCCATTTATCGCAAGCTGGACGGCAAGTGGCCGCTGATGCCGCTGGTCACCTGCGGCTTTGTGCTGGTGTTTGGCGGCCTGACCCTGTGGCTGAACGATGAGACCTTCATCAAGGTGAAGGCCACCATCATCTACCTGCTGTTCGCCCTGGCCCTGGCCGTGGGCGTGGCCCTGCGCCGCAACCTTCTGGCCCAGGTGCTGGTGGGCGTGGAGCTGGATCCCGCCGGCTGGCGCCGCCTGACCGTGCGCTGGATGGCCTTTTTCCTGGTGCTGGCCGGCGCCAACGAGGTGGCGTGGCGTTTTCTGACCACCGACCAGTGGGTGGCCTATAAGTCCTTCGTCGTCATTCCGCTGTTCGTGCTGTTCAGCATGGCTCAGGTGCCCCTGATCCTGAAGCATCAGGTGCCGGAAGCCGGGGGCGGTGCGGACGGCCAGGGCGGCGGAGCGTAAGGATGCGCAAGCGGCGCAGCGGACTTGCGGTGGCGCTGATGCTGGGCCTGGCGGCTTGCGCCAGCAACAACGCCCAGGAACATGGCACCGCCCTGCATCATCTGGGCGGCCCCGCCGATGGGGTGGTGCTGCCGCCGGTGGAGGGCCCCCGCCAGCCCGGCGCCGACGGGGCCGATCCCCAAGTCGCGCCGGACGTGGCGCCGGTCCCTGGCGCGCCATCCGCCGCGACGACGGGCAAGCGGCCGGCCGCCGCCCTGTCACGATCCGCCCAACCTGCGCCGGCCACGGCCGCCGGGCCGTTCGCGCCGCCCCCGGACACCGGCATCCAGGAGGTGGTGGTGACGCCCTTGGACGTCAGCGGCTATTGGAAGATCACCGCCCGCTCCACCTTCGGCCTGGGCGATTCGGCTTTCTACAAGCGCTATGAGAACGACACCCACATCTGCCGGTTCGAGCAGACGCGTGGCCGCCTGCGGGCCTATTGCCCCCTGCTGGACTCGGTGGGGGAGGGGGAGCTGGAGGAGCGCCACCTCAGCCTGTCATGGAGCCTGGCGGGTGGCATCGCCTTCCATGTCGATGCCGAGGTCGAGGGAACGGCGGGCCAGCAATTATCCTTCACCGGCCAGGCCAACGGCCGGCTGGTGGGTTTCCTGCCGGTGACGGCGCAGGTGCCGGCGCGTGGCGTGCATTTCGAACCACCGGCGGACGCGGCCCCGCCCAGCCTGGCGGCCCTGCGCCAGGCCCTGGCCGACTGGGATGGCGGCCAGCTGACGCCTGGCCTCTACACCCCCAACCTGCTGCCCCGCCTGAGCAAGCTGCTGGCCCGCCCGAACCGCGCCGCGGGGCGGGGCGCCTTGCAGGGCCTGCGCTATATCGGCAGCATCGAGCGCGCGCTGAACAAGAAGGACGCGCCCGACGCCCGCGTCAGCCACGACGTCTATGAGGCGCGGTATGCCAGCGGTACCTGGCTGTGCGTGGTCCACCTGGACGCCGATGGCAAGATCAGCGATTTCGCCTGCTAGCTGCCGGCGCGGGACGCTTTTTCCCGCCCCCTCCATGTCCGCCATCCCAGGGCCGTCAGCAACAAGCCGGCGGCGAAGGCCGCGTACCCCAGGGGCATGAAGGGCGGGCGGAAGTGGAACTCCACCACCGACCGGCCCGCAGGCAGGGCGACCCGCTGGAACAGTTCCCCCTGCCGCAGGACGGGGCTGTCCTGGCCGTTGACGGTGGCTGTCCATCCAGGCAGGTAGAGTTCCCGCCGTGTCAGCGTTGCCGGCGCGGGACAATCCACGGCCGCCTGCACGCGCACGGTGGCGTCGATCGCGCACCCGTCAGCCTGGAAATAGGGTGCCGGGGGCTGGCGCATCTCATAAATGTCCATGACGGCATCGGAATAGACGGGCGCATCCACGAAGGCCGGAACGAGTGAGCCCAGGCCGATGACGGCTTCCCATCCCGGCTTGGGTACGCCGTCCAGGGCCAGGGCGCGGGGCCGGCCGGCATGGCCTTGAATGGCCCAGATGACCACCGGCACCGCGCCGCCGGACTTGCGCCATTCCAGGGTGACCGGCGCGCTGCCGGGCAGCAGGGGATGGTCCAGGGAGATGCGGGCATAGCGGCCGTCACGGGCGGTGGCCAGGTCGGTTCGCCCGGTGGCGCAGACGTCGCCCCGGCACGCCGTCACCAGCAAAGCCCCGTCGCTCTTGTCGCCGTAGGTTCCCAGCATGACGCTGACGTCATGCACCTCATTCCCCGCCGGATAATCCGGCACCTCCAGCGTCACCCGCGTGCCGTCGTCCAGGCGCAGGGGCTGGTGGCCAGGGTCGTTCGGGTCCTGGCCGGCATCCCATCCGAAGGGCGAAATGCCCGGCGGGGCGACCACGTATTTGACACCCACCTCGCGGAAGGCGTCCAGGTTGCGCATCAGGTTTTGCGCCTGGCTGCCCCGGCTGGGATCCAGGTGTCCATAGGGGCCGAAGGTCACACCGGTGGTGTTGTCGTCCAGATGGTCGTGAACGTAGCGCGTCCAGGCGGCGGGCAGGGGCAGGTCATCGTGGTTCAGGCTGGCGACGCCGTAAAAGGACCCATAGTTGGGCTGTATCGGGCCCAGGGTGTAAAAGCGCTGCAATCCCAAATTCTGCCGCAGGAAGTGGATGCCCCCCAGCTGCAGCGTGCCGGCCCTGACCGTCCACACCGCCGGCACCAGGAACAGGGCGATGGCCTCCACGACGGTGAAGGCCGCCAGGCCCAGGGCCTGGCGCCGGCCATCCAGACGCGGGAATGCCAGGATGCAGACACCCAGCGCCAAGGCCGCGGCGCAGCCCATCGATAGCCGGTACCATGTCAGGACGGCGGCGTCGTTGAAGCGGCCCCACGACAGGACGGCGGCGGCCAACACCAGCAGCGCCAGGGCGGCGGCCCCGTTCCGAAAAAGCGGGCGGGCCCACAATCGCCGCATATCGCCGGCCTGGGCCAAGTCGTGGGAGGCCAAGTCGTGGCAGGCCAAGCCGGCCAGGACAGCCAGGGCGAATTCGAAAGAGGGCGGCAGGTAGCGCGTGAAGATGCTGTTGGTGACCATGGGCACGGCGGTGACCAGATGGGTCAGGCCAGGCACGCCGTAGAGGGTGGCGATGGTGAAGAGCGACCATGCGCCCAAGGTCAGGCGCAGGCCGCGCCACCGCCGCGCCCACAGGCCCATCACTGCCATGGCCGGCATCATCATGCCGATATAGCCCCCGGCCCGCCCCCAGAAGACGCCGGCGTCCGCGGTGGTAGCGTCCGTCAGCCGCCCATGGAGGTAGGGCATCAGTAGGGTGATGAGGCGTTCCTGACCCAGTCGGACATAACGATAGCCTTCGCCGCCATGGGCGCCCACGAAAGCGTGCGGCAGATATCCCAGGAAGGCGATCAGGATGGGGGCGGCCAGCAGGACGCCGGTCCCGACGCCCAGCGCCAGGCGCGCCAGGTACATCGCGGCTTGGCGGCGTTCCAGGCCGGGCAGGCGGGCCATGGTCCAGGCGGCGGCCAGCAGCCCGTCCAGGTAGGCCATTTCCGGAAAGCCGGCGTACAGGGACAGCGCGACCCCCAGCCCGATCCAGCCCCATCCCCCCCGGCGCGTCCCCTCGCGGCCGGCGATCACAGTCAGACGGACATCCTCCACTCCCAGCAGGATCATGGGCAGGAAGCAGATGGGGTTGATGACGGCGTTGGCCAGCCAGGCGTACGTGCCGTTGAATTCGAACAGCAGGGCGGCGGTGCCGGCGGCCAGGGCGTCCGTGCCCAAGCGGCGCATCAGCAGCACGGTGAAGATGCCGGCGATGATCTGCATCGCGATGTGCATGTAAAGCTGGCCGTCCGGCAGGGCCAGCAGCGGCGTCAGGGGGAACAGCGCCGCCGACTGCATCTCTCCGGCCAGCGGCATGCCCACGCCTTCATACGGGTTCCACCAGGGCAGGTGGCCTGACAGCAGGTCCAGGGCCGCGCGATGCCCCAGCGTCTGGCTGGTGAAGCCGACGTTGGGGTCCAGCGACGACACCCCGTCGGCGTTCAGCCCGGTGACCAGGTCGCTGTTCATCAGGGCCGGGTTGGCCAGGCGCAGATGCAGGATTTGGTGCAGCTTGGCCAGCACAGGCATCAGCACCGCCAGGATGAACGCCGTGCGAAAGCCGTTGCGGCTGTTCCGGTCCGGCGGTGCGCCTGCGGCTGCGGGCATCTGGGGCATTGGCGGTCCTGCGGCTGGAGATGTTGGGACTGGATCCCTCAATGGTCCGTGGATTTCAAGTCCCGCAAGGCTCTACCGCCCTGGATTGAATCCCTCCCGTTTGAATCTCTTGCGTTACGGTGGGGCGGCCCCGCGTTACCGCCCGGTAAATTCGGGTAACCTCCTGGTTTCGCCGCCTTGTCCTTCCCCACCGTCCTTGTAGAGAGGGCGGGCGCGCCCTCGCGCGCCATCGCCATATAAGGGGAGAATAGGGCCATGCGTAACCGGATGATCTTGGGCGCCGCCATCGGCTGCCTATCCTTGAGCGGCTGCGTCATCAACGCCGACGACAGCGGCCACCACTACGACATGCCGCGCACGGCCACCACCGTCTGCCGGCGTGAGGTCGACCATGTGTACGACGACTATTACAAGATCGCCTTCGACCTGCCCATGTTGGCCACCGATGCCGATGGCCGCCAGACGGTGGTCCAGCCCTTCACCCTGATGCCCCGCCGCGACATCACCGCCGCCGCCGGCCGCCATGTCATGCGCTGCGTCGTCAAGGACACGGCCCTGATCTCGGTCAGCGAGGATCGCTGAGGTTTCGCCGCCGGCCTTGGCCCATGCCAAGCACGGTCAAGGCCAAGCCGGCGGCGAAGGCGCCGTAGCCCCACCCGATGTGCGGCGGAGTGTAGCGAAAAACGACATCCGACCGGCCGGCGGGCAGATTGACCTTCTGGAACAGCGGGCCGTCGGCCGCCATGGTCTGTTCCTGGCCGTTCACGGTGGCCCTCCAGCCCGGCATGAACAGCTCCAGCCGGGTCAGTGTGGCCGGGGCGGCGCAATCGGCCGCCAGCCGTTCCCGGCTGACCGGCGCCAAGTGGCAGCCGTCGGCACCGAAGTACGGCCGGGGGGCGGGCAGCGCGTCGATCTGCATCACGTCGTCGCGGAAGACGGGGCCGCCGCCTTCATCGGCAGGCTCGGCATCGGCTGGCTCGGCCGCGACCAGGGCGAAGGCGACATGGGGTTCCACGCCCGTGATCGGTCCGCCGTTCAGGGTAAGGGTTCGCCCCGTATCCGTCCCCGCCGTCCACATGGCCAGGCCGAAACGCTTGCGTCCGCCCACCCGGCTGATCGCCAGCGTCAGGGGCGCGTCACTCGCCAGCGGAACGGTTCCAGACAGCGGAACCAGAATGTAGCTGCCACCAACGACATCCGATAATGCGTACCCGCCGTCGGCGCATGTCGTACCCGCACAGAGGCGCAGTGTCAGGCGGCCGTCGGCGGCGCCGTTCTTCAGGGAACTGACATGCAGGCCCACGGCGGATACATGGCCGCGCCTGGCATCGAAGGGCACCCGGCTGGCGCCCGCCGGCAGGGTCAGGATCGCCGTATCCCCGTCGGCCAGGGCGAGCGGACGTTGGCTCAGGTCGACCATCCCGGGAGGAGCCCAGTCGAAGGGGCCTTTGCCTGGTATGGAAACGACGTAGCGGACGCCCATGTCGCGATAGGCGTCGGGGTTGCGCCGCAGATTTTCCACTGCGGTGGGCCCTGTGGCGGCGCGGCGGTCCCGGCCATCGAAGGCGATCGGATAGGTGTTGTCGTCCAGTTGTTGAACGACATGGTCCACCCAGGTGGCCGGCAGGGGCAGGTTGTTGTGGTTGATGCCGGCAATGCCGTAATAGGCGCTGTAGTTGGGCTGGATGGGACCCAAGGTGTAAAAGCGCTGCAGGCCCAGATGGCTTCGCAGGAAAGCGATGCCGCCCTCCCGGAGGTCGCCGGTACTCGGATAAAATACGGTGGGTACCAGCAGCAGCAGCACCGCCTCGGCCACCGCCATGCACCCCAGCCACTGAGCGCGGCGATGGCTGCCCAAGGTGGGGTGGCGCAGAACGGCCGCCATGCCCCCCAGGACCATCGCGGCCACCGCCAGCGAGCCCCAAAGCCAGGGCGAGCGGTAGGGCTTCAGCGCCAGCAGGGGGGTGGCGAGGCCCACGGCCAGCGCGATGAACGCCAGTGCCGTCAGGAAACCCAGCCTTTGCCGGCGCGTTGGCTTTGCCGCTTCCGTCAGATCCTGGCAGGCCAGTCCCGCCAGGACGGCCAGGGCGAAGGCCACCGAGGGGGCGAAATAGCGGAAGAACATGGCCCAGCCGACGCCGGGGATGGCGGTCACCAGTGTATTGACCACGGGCAGGCCATACATGGCGCCGGTGACGATGGCGACCCACCCCGCCAAGGCCAGGCGCAGGGGACGCAGGTGGGTGCCAACGGCGCCGATCATGCCCAGGGCCAGCAGGCCCACACCGGCGTAACCGCCCACTCCCCCCCAGAAGCCGAAGCTTTCGGCCGTGCCGGGGTCGCTCAGCCGGCCCAGGGCATAAGGCAGGACCAGGGTGAGCAGGCGGGCGGCGGACAGGTGCACGTGGCGGAAGCCGCCGTTACTGTGATCGCCCAGGTTGGCGTCCGGCAGATAGCCCAGGAAGGCGACCAGGATGGGCCCCGCCACCAGCAGGCCGCCCATTGCGCCCAGCGCCACCCGCGCAAGGTAATCCGCCCGCTGCCGGCGGGAAAGGTCCGCCAGCCGTGCCAGCGTCCAGACGCCGACCAGCAGGCCGTTGAAATAGGCGACCTCGGGGAAGCCGGCATAAAGCGACAACGCCAGACCCAGGATGATCCAGGCCCAGCCGCCGTGACCGCCCGCCTGGACGCGGGCCCGCACGGTTTCCACGCCCAGCAGGGTCATGGGCAGGAAGCAGATGGGATTGACGACGGCATTGCCCAGCCAGGCGTATGTGCCGTTGAACTCGAACAGCAGGGCCGCCACAGCGGATGCCATGGGCGCCAGGCCCAGCCGCCGCAGCAGAATCCAGGTGAAGAGGCCGGCCAGGACCTGCAGGCTGATGTGCATGTAGAGCTGCCCATTGGGCAGGGCCAGCAGCATCGTGAGCGGGAACAGGGCGGCGGACTGCATGTCGCCGGCCAGAGGCATGCCGACGCCGGAATAGGGATTCCACCAGGGAATGGTGCCTGACAGCCAGTCCAGCGCCGCGCGGTGGCCCAGGGCTTGGCTGGTATAGGCGATGTTGGGGTCAAGCGTGGACAAGCTGCGGCGCAGCACCCGGGCGGCGATGCCGCTTTCCAGAAAGCGGGCATCGGCCAGGCGCCAGCCCAGGATCAGGTGCAGCTTGGCCAGGATGGGGGCGATGAGGACAAGGAACAGCGGCCTTCGGCTGCTGGCGGCATTTGATGTCATCGTTGTCGTCAGGGTGTCGCGACGGAACGTCGGTTACGGGCGAAGGGCAGGGCGCTGGCTGCCGCCAAACCAAGCCCGGCAAGGAAGGCGGCATAGCCCCAGCCCATGTGGGGCGGCTGATAGTGGAAGCGCACGTCCGACCGGCCGGCGGGCAGGTCGACCTTCTGGAACAGCGGGCCGTCCTGGCCGACCGCCTGGGGCGTCCCGTTCACCGTCGCCGTCCAGCCCGGCATGAACAGTTCCAGGCGCGTCAGTGCGGCCGGGGCGGGGCAGTCGGCTGTCATCCTCTCACGGCTGGCGGGCGTCAGCCGGCATCCCTCGGCTGTGAAATAGGGACGGGCGCCGGGCAACTCGACGATGTCCATGACCTCATCGCCGGCCACGGGGGACGCGAAACGCAAGGTCACTTGCGGATTCCGTGCCGGTGCCGGCGTGGTCCACAGCCCCACAGGGAAGTCGCCCCCGACCTTGCGGAAGGTGATGGTCATGGGGCCCGCCCAAGGCACCGGCGTGTCCAAGGGAATGGACAGGTACTGGTTGTCGGCCGCCGTGGCCAGGTCCCGGCGTCCTTCCGCGCAGCGGTCGGCGGCGCAGAAGCGCACGGCCAGCGTGCCCTTGCTCTGCCCCACATACGTGGCCACCAGGACGCCGACCGACCGCACCTCGCGGTCGGCGGCCATGGACGGGTCAGGCGGCAGGATCAGGCTGGCGCTGCCGCCGTCGTCCAGGCGCAAGACCTCGGTCATGCTGACGGCCACGCCCGGCGGTTTCCAGTCGAAGGGGCTTTGGCCGGTGGGCGCCACCAGGTATTTCACGCCCAGGGCCCGATAGGCGTCGAGATTAGCGCGCAGGTTCTCCAGGGCAGTGGGGCCCCCCGCCACCTTGCGGTCATGGCCGTCGAAGGCCGATTCGATGGTGTTGTTGTCCAGATGGGTGAAAACGTGGTCCACCCAGGCCGCGGGCAGCGGCAGGTCGTTGTGGTTGATGCCCGCGATACCGTAATAGGCGCTGTAGTTGGGCTGGATGGGCCCCAGGGTGTAGAAGCGCTGCAGGCCCAGGTTGTTCTGCAGGAACTCTACGCCGGCTGTCTGTAACCGGCCGCTTTTGGGATAGTTGCGCAGGGGCAGCACGAACAGGACCACCGCCTCGGCAACGGCCGCGGTGCCCAGTACCCAAGCCCGCGTGCGGTTGCTGAAGGTACCGCCGCCCAGTTCGCGGACAGCCAGCAGCGCCACTACGGCGTAAATCAGCGACCGGGCCAGGATGGGCACGAAGGGGGCGTTCATGTACAGCCGATGGGACAGCCAAAGCGGCGCCGCCAAGCAAGCCACTCCCGCGGCCAAGCCGCTCCAGTATACGAGCCCGGGTCGTCGTTCCGCCGCCCGCTCCGCCAGGTCATGGCAGGCCAGGCCGGCCAGCACGGCCAGCGCGAACGAGATCGAGGGGTTGAAGTACCGGAAGAACATCGCGTCGCCGACCGCCGGGATGGCGGTAAGCAAGGCCACCATCGCATGCTGGCCATAGACCGCGCCCGTCACCACCACGCACCAACCGGCCAGCGTCAGCCGCAACCCGCGCAGCCAGGGGCGCCAGACCGCCATCGCGGCCACCACCACCAGGACCAGGCCGGTATAACCGCCGACGGCGCCCCAGAATATGAAGGCTTGCGCGTCCGGGGTATGGCCCAGGTCGCCCAAGGCATAGGGCAGGAACAGGGTCAGCAGGCGCTGGATGTCGAGATGCGAATGACGAAACACGCCGGCGGCATGGTTGCCCAGATAGCCGTGGCCCAGATATTCCCCGAAAGCGATGAGGATGGGGGCGGCCAGCAGCAGGCCAGCCACCGTCCCGGTGGCGATACGCGCCATGTACGCCATGGAGCGGCCCCCCAGGCCTGCCAGCCGTGCCAGGGTCCAGAGGGCGATCAGCAGACCGTTGAAGTAGGCGACTTCGGGAAAGCCGGCGTAAAGCGACAGCGCCAGACCGCCGGCGATCCATCCCCATCCGCCCGGCTGGCCGGCCAGCGCGCGGGCCCGCGCCTCCTCCACTCCCAGCAACACCATGGGAAGGAAGGGGATGGGGTTGATGACGGCATTGGCCAGCCAGGCGAAAGTGCCGTTGAATTCGAACAGCAGGCTGGCCACGATGGCGCCCAGCGCTGTGACCCCCAGGCGCCGCATGAGCAGCCAGGTGAAGACGCCCGATGCGATCTGCAGGCTGATGTGCAGATACAACTGGCCATTCGGCAGGGCCAGCAACAGGGTGGGCGGAAACAGGGCGGCGGATTGCATGTCGCCGGCCAGCGGCATGCCGATGCCGGAATAGGGGTTCCACCAGGGAATATGGCCGGACAGCCAGTCCAGCGCCGCGCGATGCCCCAGGGCATGGCTGGTGTAGGCGATGTTGGGATCCAGCGTGGACAGCCCGTCGCGCGTGACGCCGCTGGCCAGCCAGCCTTCGACGAAGCGCGGGTCCGCCGGGCGCCAGCCCAGGATCAGGCCGAGCTTGGCCAGGATGGGGGCGAGGATGAGCAGGGTGATGGCCCGGAAGCCGCTGGAGCGCCACAGAGGTGCTGGGATTTCCGCACCGGTGGGCTGTGGCGGCAGGCGTTGCATCAGGCTGTTGGGCAAGGCGTCCATCTCGGCGGTGGAGAGGCGGGTTGATCCTTTCTCATCGGCCATGCCGGACACTTTTGCAACCAGCCTGTGCCAGTGACGCCGCCCAAAGCAAAACGCCGCGACGGGCGTACCGTCGCGGCGTTTGCAATCATCGGCGCGTTGAGGACCGGCGTCAGGCGGCGCGGGCCACCATCAGCTTCTTGATCTCGGCGATGGCCTTCGCCGGGTTCAGGCCCTTGGGGCAGGTCTGGGTGCAGTTCATGATGGTGTGGCAGCGGTACAGCCGGAAGGGATCTTCCAGGTTGTCCAGGCGCTCACCGGTCATCTCGTCACGGCTGTCGGCGATCCAGCGGTAGGCCTGCAGCAGGATGGCCGGGCCCAGGTACTTGTCGCCGTTCCACCAATAGCTGGGGCAGCTGGTGGAGCAGCAGAAGCACAGGATGCACTCATAGAGGCCGTCCAGCTTCTCACGCTCCTCCGGGCTCTGCAGCCGCTCACGCGACGGCGCCGGGCTCTGGCTCTGCAGCCAGGGCTTAATGGAGGTGTACTGGGCGTAGATCGTGTTCAGATCCGGCACCAGATCCTTCACCACCGGCATGTGCGGCAGCGGGTAGATCTTGACGTCGCCCTTCACGTCCTCGATGGCCTTCAGGCAGGCCAGCGTGTTGCGTCCGTCGATATTCATGGCGCAAGAGCCGCAGATGCCCTCGCGGCACGACCGGCGGAAGGTCAGCGTGCTGTCGATGTCGTTCTTAATGTGGATCAGGGCGTCCAGCACCATGGGGCCGCACTTGTCGAGGTCGATCTCGTAGCGGTCCTCGGTGGGGTTGCTGCCCTTGTCCGGGTCGTAGCGATAGATGCGGAAGGTCTTGGCCCGCTTGGTGGCGGACGTCTTCACCGACGTGGTCTTGCCGGCGTGAACCTTGGAATTGGCGGGAAGGGAGAACTCGGCCATGGCATCGGGTCCGTTCGGCTAAGGCGTCAGTAGACGCGCTTCTTGGGCGGGATGACGTCAATGTCACCGGTCAGGGTGTACATGTGGACGGGGCGGTCACCGAGGGTGACGGTGCCCTTCTCATCCACCCAGGACGTGGTGTGCTTCATCCACTCGTGGTCGTCGCGCTCGGGGAAGTCCTCGCGGGCGTGCGCCCCGCGGCTTTCCTTGCGGTTGGCCGCCGAGTTGATGGTGACCACGGCCTGGCGCATCAGGTTGTCCAGCTCCAGCGCTTCCACCAGGTCGGAGTTCCAGATCAGCGAGCGGTCGCTGACGGCGATGTCGTCACGCTTGGACCACACGCCCTTCATCAGCTCGACACCTTCCTCCAGCACCTCGCCGGTGCGGAAGACGGCGCAGTTGTTCTGCATGATCTTCTGCATTTCCAGGCGCAGGTGGGCGACGCGGGTGCCGCCCTTGGCGTTGCGCACCTTGTCCAGGTGGGCCAGCGCCTTGTCCGTCACGTCCTGCGACAGGGTCTTGTGCGCGGCACCCTTCTTCACCGTCTCGGCGGCGCGGTTGGCGGCGGCGCGGCCGAACACCACCAGGTCCAGCAGCGAGTTGGAGCCCAGGCGGTTGGCACCGTGCACCGACACGCAGGCCGCCTCGCCGATGGCCATCAGGCCCGGGACCACTTGGTCCGGGTTCTCGGCCGTCGGGTTGATGACCTCGCCGTGGTAGTTGGTGGGGATGCCGCCCATGTTGTAGTGCACGGTCGGCAGCACGGGGATGGGCTCGCGCGTCACGTCCACGTTCGCGAAGACCTTGGCGGTCTCGGCGATGCCGGGCAGGCGCTCGTGGATGATGGCCGGGTCCAGATGCTCCAGGTGCAGGTGGATGTGGTCCTTGTGCTCACCCACGCCGCGGCCCTCGCGGATTTCCACGGTCATGGAGCGGCTGACCACGTCGCGGCTGGCCAGGTCCTTGGCCGATGGGGCGTAGCGCTCCATGAAGCGCTCGCCCGAGCTGTTGGTCAGGTAACCGCCCTCACCGCGCACACCCTCGGTGATCAGGCAGCCGGAGCCGTAGATGCCTGTGGGGTGGAACTGCACGAACTCCATATCCTGCAGGGGCAATCCTGCGCGCAGCACCATGCCGCCGCCGTCGCCGGTTGAGGTGTGGGCCGAGGTGCAGCTGAAGTAGGCGCGGCCGTAGCCGCCGGTGGCCAGCACCGTCTGGTGGCCGCGGAAGCGGTGGATGGTGCCGTCGTCCAGGTTCCAGGCCAGGACGCCCTTGCACTCGCCGTCTTCCATCAGCAGATCCAGCGCAAAGTATTCCACGAAGAATTCGGCTTCGTGCTTCAGGCTCTGCTGATACAGGGTGTGCAGGATGGCGTGGCCGGTGCGGTCGGCGGCGGCGCAGGTGCGCCGGGCCTGGCCCTCGCCGTAGCGGGTGGTCATGCCGCCGAAGGCGCGCTGGTAGATCTTGCCTTCCGGGGTGCGCGAGAAGGGCACGCCGTAGTGTTCCAGCTCGATGATGGCCGGGACGGCCTCACGCACCATGTACTCGATGGCGTCCTGGTCGCCCAGCCAGTCCGACCCCTTCACGGTGTCGTACATGTGGTAGCGCCAGTCGTCCTCGCCCATGTTGCCGAGGGCGGCGGAAATGCCGCCCTGGGCCGCCACGGTGTGGCTGCGGGTCGGGAACACCTTGGTGATGCAGGCCGTCTTCAGGCCCTTTTCGGCCATGCCGAAGGTCGCGCGCAGGCCGGCGCCGCCGGCGCCCACGACGACGACGTCGTACTGATGGTCGATGATGGGATAGGCGTTAGCCATGACAGTCCTTCCTCACGCCCCGAAGGCGATCTTGAGCACGGCGAAGACGCTCGCGGCGGCCAGCAGGATGGCGGCGCCGTTGGTCAGCCCGATGGCGATCAGGCGCGCCAGCTTGCCGTGGATGTAGTCTTCGTACACTTCGCGCATGCCGGCGGCGGCATGGTGGAAGGTGGCGATCAGGGTGATCAGCAGCAGGACCGCGTTCACCGGCTGGTGCACCCAGGCGATGGCGTCGGCATGTTCCGCCTTGGCCAGGCGGACGATGGAGATCAGGAACCAGACGGTCAGCGGCACCAGCAGGACCGCGACCATGCGGTAGGCCAGCCAATGGGCGCCGCCGCTCTTGGCGGAGCCGAGGCCGCGCACGCGGCCGAGGCGCGTGCGGAAGCCGTTGTCGGACGTAGAAGCCATGGAATGCGCGCTCCCGTCAGAGGGCGAAAGCGGCGATCCAGACGATCGCCGTCAGAACGAAGGAACCGCCGAACACCAGGGCGGAGCTGCGCTGCGCGCTGGCATTGGTGATGCCGGTGCCGGTGTCCCAGATCAGGTGCTGGATGCCCTTCAGCAGGTGGTAGCCGAAGGCCCAGGTCCAGCCCAGCAGGCAGAGCAGGCCGATGGGGCTGCCCAGCACGTGCTGGGCCGTGTCGAAGTCGTCGGGGCCGCTGGCGGCCGCCACCAGCCACCAGGTCAGTACCAGGGTGCCAACGGTCAGGGCGATGCCGGTGAAGCGGTGCGTGATCGACGACACGGCGGGCAGGGGTAGGCGATAGACCTGGAGGTGGGGCGACAGCGGCCGTGCCTTTTTGGCCACGCTGGTCTCGCTCATGATTCGCGCGTCCTCGTCCTTTTGGATTATCAGGTGCCGGTGCCGCACCGGCCATATGGCGCCCGCGACATGCGTGTCGCGACGCCGGCCGAATTGTTGCACCGCCGGGGGCGGATAGGATGTGAAGTCAATTACGCCCCCGCCTCTTGTCCGTCAACGCCCTGTCTGGGGCCGACTTTTGCGAATACAAGGGGTGGGGCGCATGGGTGCGTGATTCTTTCGACATGGCTGGCGACATGGCTGGCGACATGGCTGGCGACCCGCCCCGGCAAACGTCCTTGCCCGGCGGCTTCGCCATCGGCCGGGTCGATTGCCGCGCGTCGGGGCGGCCGGTACAGTGCCGGTGTCAACCTCGTCGCCTTGCGAAAGTTTCCATCTTGTCCGCCAACGACTTGTGCCGCCTGCTGGAAGAGCTGTGCCTGACGGCTTGGCCCGCCCTGAAAACCATCCACGATGATGGCTGGCTGCTGCGGTTTTCAGAAGGGCATTCGGGCCGCTCCAACTCGGTGACCTGCCTGTCGGCCGGCGTGCTGCCGGTGGCGGAAAAGGTGGACCGGGCGGAGGCGGCCTACACCCGCGAAGGCCTGCCCCCCCGTTTCCGCATCACGCCCCTGGCCCCGCCTGACCTGACGGCGGAACTGGATCGGCGCGGTTATCTGCGGCAGGAGGAGAACCTGGTGCAGGCGGCCACCATCCCGCCGGGCCTGGCGCCAACGGCGGATGGCCTGGACTGGCGGTTGGAAACGACACCGGCCCCTGACCTGCTGGCCAGTTACGCGGCGGCCCTGCCGCTGCCGGCGCGGGAGGCGGACCCGATGCGCCGCCTGCTGGACGCTATCGCCGTGCCCACCCTGTACCTGAGCGCGTGGGATGGCGGTCGCTATGTTGGCAGCGCGCTTGGAGTCGCCGATCGCGGCTGGCTGGGCGTCTACAAGGTGCTGGTGGCGCCGGAGCAGCGAGGCCGGGGCGTGTCGCGGCGCCTGATGACCCGCCTGCTGGCGGCGGGGGCGGACGCGGGTGTCGCCCACGCTTATCTGCAGGTGGGCGGCGCCAACCGGCCGGCGCTGGCGACGTATGCCCGGATGGGGTTCCGGACCGTTTATCGCTATCAATATCGCCAGAAAGATTAGTTGCATAGTTGATGCGCGTCGCGCCTGAAAGTAGATTGCCCCTATGGCAGCCTACCGGGTGTTGGCATGGTGACGATCAGGGGCGCCGTTTTGGGCTTGGGTTTGGTCCTGCTGGGGCCAGTCCTGGCACAGGCGGAAGAGCCGACCATGGAATCGTTGACCAGGATCGTTCAGACCCAGCTCTTTTCCGATGATCCGGCGGGGCGCGGTGGGCTGGTGGAGGTGCACGACGGTTACAAGTTCGTCCAGTGCCGGCATATGCCGCATCAGACGGCCATCATCTGCGAGGCGGCGGGAACCCGCGGGCAATCCTGGATGCGCCATGTCCTGACCAAGGAACGCAGGGCGGCCTTGAGGGAGCTGGGCTTCGCCGCCGACCGGCAGACGGGAAACTTCATCCGGCGATGGGATGCGCCGCCTGGGCCCAAGCTGCTGATGGCCTTCATGGTTCATGCCCTGGATGTCGGTTATGGCAACAGTGGGCAGGACACTGAAATGCAATATGGCTGGTTTGCCGCGGCCGAGTGCCCGGCGCGGGTTACTTCCGGGAATCCATATGGCGGGGCTGTCGTGCTTCTCGGCACCAAGGTCAAGAACCTGGCGGAGGGGTGCCGCCTGGAGCCGGAGGATGAAGCGGATCAGAAGCCCTTGCCGCGACCGCCGGCCATGCCGGACGACGCGCCGGATCTCAGATCCCGGCAATACAAGGCCATCGCCGAGGCGGTGCACTGGGTGGCTGGCGGCACCGGGCCGGAGCATCACATCGCCATCTTTTCCTGGGGCGACTTTTATATTCAGTGCCTGAAGGCGGAGGATCCCTCGATGCAGTGCGAGGTGGTGTCCGCCGACATCAATCCCCGGCTCAAGCCCGTGCTGACACCGGCTGTCGGACGGCGGCTGAAGAAATTGGGGTTCCTCGAGCCCGGCTACTCCCTGAACTACGCCCAGGTCTTTCCCCTCAAGGCAGGCGCCGCCGATGACAGCGCCAAGGCCGTCGCGGAGACGCTGGCCCAGGCGGCGCAGCAGGGCTTCGGCAACTATGCCTTCCTGCCGCTGCAGGTGGAGCGCCTCACCTCCGAACCCGCTCGTTAAAGGGCCCGCCGATTAATGGAGATGTCGATGAAGGGCGTGATGATCGTCGTGGCGGGCCTGATGATGGCTTTCGCGCCCACGTCGGAAGTTTGGGCGGGGGAAGCGCCTGAGCAGACCTTCCAAGGCGGTCGCCGTCCTGGCGCATGCCGACCAGATGGATGGGCGCGGCGCCGCGGTGGAGGCGCACGACGGCGACCAGTTCGTGCAAGCGGCGGGCGAACCTGAAGGATCTGGGCTATGTCTCCGACCGCAAGACCGGCAATTTCGTTGCGCGCCTGGACCCGTCGGAATGGCCCAACGACAAGCTGGCCGGTTTCATGGTCGCCACGCTAGCCGGTGGCTACGACGTCGCCTTGGCTGATATCATGACGGAAGCCGGCTCCTACCCTGCGGTGGCCTGCCCCCCGCGCAATCCCACCGGCCGCGACTTCGGCGGGGAAATCGCGTTCAACGACCGTTCCCAGAAGGACCTGGAGGAAAACTGCGAGGTCGCGGGCATGGATGACGAGGACGAGTCGCACTTGCCCAAACCCTTGAAATCCATCCCCATGAATCTCGACGATGCCGGGACCCAGCTCAGGCAAAGCGCCAAGGACCTGGCCGACACCTTCAAGTGGCTGGCGGAGGCGACGGGGCCCGGCCTCCGGTTCGCCATCTTCAGTTGGGGCGAGTTTTATATCCAATGCATGAAGCGGGGCGACCCGGTGATCCTGTGTGAGGTCGAGTCCGCAGACGCCAACCCTTCCCTGCGTCGTATCGTGACCACGGCGGTGGGGCGTAAATTGGAATCAATGGGGTTCCGGCCGCCGGGCTATTCCAAGAATTACATCGGGAGCATCGGCATCAAGGAAGGCAAGGCGGAGGATTGGAGCTCGGTCGTTATGAAGGCGGCGTTGATCGCTTTCGGCGGGTACGCCATCCAGCGGCCGGTCACCGTGGAGCGCCACGTTATCAAAGGGGAAACCCTGAGCGGATACTGTCAAGGCCGGTTTGATCAGGGGCACGGATCGCCGCCGCCAGCGTCACCAGCCGGTGGGCCTCCGCCACATGCAAGGCCTCCACCAGGCGGCCGTCCACCAGCACCACAGCCTTGCCCTGGGCCATGGCCTCGGCATGGGCGGCGATGACGCGGCGGGCGCGGTCCAGGGAGGCAGCGTCGGGGGCGAAGGCGGCATTGGCGGCGGCCAACTGCCTGGGATGGATCAGGGTCTTGCCGTCGAAGCCTAGCTCCACCCCTTGGCGGCAGCTGGCTTCCAGGCCGGCATCGTCGTCCAGGTCCAGGTGCACGCCGTCCAGGATGGCCAGGCCGTGGGCGCGGGCCGCCAGCAGGCAGAGGCCCAGGGCCGTGATCATGGGCAGGCGCAGGGGCGTGTGATGGGCGTGCAGTTCCTTGGCCAGGTCCGAGGTGCCCAGCACCAGGCCGGCCAGCCTGGGGGAGGCGGAAGCGATCTCCTTGGCGTTCAGCATACCCAGGGCCGTTTCCATCATGACCCACAAGGGAAGGCCGTTGGGCGTCCCGGGGGCCGCCCCATGCGCCGCCAGCAGGCGATCCGCCTGACGTACCGCCTCCGCCGACTCCACCTTGGGGATCAGCACGCCGTGGGCGCCGGACCGGGCCGCCGCCGCCAGGTCGGCATGGCCCCAGGGCGTGTCCAGGCCGTTGACGCGAATCAGCACCTCGCGCCGGCCGAAGCCGCCGGCGGCCACGGCGGCCAGCACCTGATCGCGCGCCAGGTCCTTGGCGTCCGGCGCCACCGCGTCCTCCAGATCCAGGATCAGCACGTCGGCCTCCAGTCCCTTGGCCTTCTCCAGCGCGCGGGCGTTGGACCCCGGCATGTACAGGGCGGAGCGGCGGGGACGGGCGGTGGTGGCCATGAGGCGGGCTCGTACAAGAAGGGCGAAACGGGATGGGGCAGCATAGCGCCAGCCTGTGACGGAGGCGACGGCCGGTAGTCTTCCATCCGTGGTAACAGTCTTCGCGTCCCTTTGTCCCGCGTCATGCGGCTTGCCCACAGGCTGCGGCGGGGCTACCCCTAGGACAGGCCGTCCGCCCCGTCCCTTTGGGGGCCGGTCCATTGCCACGAGGAGCCTTTCCCCGATGCCGTCGCGTCCCCGCCGTCCGATTATCTTCTCCGCAACGCGCCGTGGCACCCAACTGGAAGGCGCCCTGCTGGCGGCTTTGCTGTGTCTGGCTGCCGGCGGCGCCCTGGCTCAGGCCGCTCCGCCGCCGCAGGAAGGCGCGCCGGGTGCGGGCGAGCCCGTGACCGCCAACCAGCCGCTGCTGCGCGATCCCCGTCTAGTGGGCAACGCCAAGGCGCCCCCGCGCGACGTGGAATGCGTGGTGGGGACCGGCAGCCCTTGCACCGGCCGGATGGATTTCAACGATGGCCGCAGTTTCGGCTTCAAGATCAGCGGCCCGGGCGAGGCGCTGTTCCGCAACATCGGCAACCGCCGCTGCACCCTGGAATACATCCTGACCGACAGCACGGTGGCCACGGCCGGCCGCACCATGGACCTGGCGGCCGGCGCCGCCACCACGCTGAAGGTGCGCGACGCCCAGGGCATGCACGTCCGCCTATCGGCGCGCGGCATGGCCTCCCCTATCTGCGAATTGGAAGTGACGGCCAAGCAGTCGTGAGAGGAGCGGCCCCGATGCGCCCCCTGCTGATCGCGCTGTCCCTGGTGGTGGCGCCCCTGATAATGCCAGTGGCCGCCCATGCCGCGGACACCGCGCCCGCCGCGGTCGAGGCGTTCGATCCCGCCCGGGACGCTGCCCATGATGTGGCCGAGGCGGCGGCCCAGGCCAAGGCGCAGGGCAAGCGGGTGCTGGTGGACGTGGGCGGGGAGTGGTGCGTGTGGTGCCATCGCTTCGACGCCCTGTTCACCGATGACGCGCGGCTGCGCACGCTGCGCGACCAGGGCTTCGTCACCGTGAAGGTGAACTGGAGCAAGGAGAACAAGAACGAGGCGCTGCTGGGCCAGTGGCCCAAGGTGGCAGGCTATCCCCACCTGTTCGTCCTGGATGGCGAGGGCAAGGTGTTGCACTCCCAGGACACCGGCCTGCTGGAACAGGGCAAAGGCTACGATACCGGCAAGGTGGCGGCCTTCCTGACGCAATGGGGCACCAAGGCGCCCGGCTCCCACATCTGATGCCATGCCAGGAAAAAGGGCGCCAGCCTGATCGAGGCGGCGCCCTTTTTCCTGGGTGCGGTCAAACGGGGTGCCGTCAGCCCGCCGCCTACTTCTTCAAATGATCCTTGATCAGCCGTTCGGCGATCTGCACGGCGTTCAGCGCGGCGCCCTTGCGCAGGTTGTCGGAGACGACCCACAGGTTCAGGCCGTTTTCCACGGTGAAGTCCTCGCGCAGGCGGCTGACGAACACAAGGTCGTCGCCGGCGGCCTCGACGGGGGTGACATAGCCCTCGTCGGCCTGATGGTCGATCAGCGACACGCCCTTGGCCCGGCGCAGGGCGGCGCGGGCCTCGTCGGCGCTGATGGGGTTCTCGAACTCCACGTTGATCGCCTCGGAATGGGCGATGAACACCGGCACGCGCACGCAGGTGGCCGTCACCTTGATGGACGGGTCCAGGATCTTCTTGGTCTCCACCGTCATCTTCCACTCTTCCTTCGTGGTGCCGTCTTCCATGAAGACGTCGATGTGGGGGATGACGTTGAAGGCGATCTGCTTGGTGAACTGCTTCTTCTCGACAGGGTCGTTCACATAGATGGCGCGGGTCTGGGTGAACAGCTCATCCATCGCTTCCTTGCCGGCACCCGACACGGACTGGTAGGTCGACACCACCACGCGGCGGATGCGGGCCAGGTCGTGCAGGGGCTTCAGCGCCACCACCATCTGGATGGTGGAGCAGTTGGGGTTGGCGATGATCCCCTTCTTCCTGTAGCCGGCGATGGCCTCGGGGTTCACCTCCGGCACCACCAGGGGCACGTCCGGATCCATGCGGAAGTGGCTGGTGTTGTCAATGACCACGGCGCCGGCGGCGGCGGCCTTGGGCGCGAACTGGGCGGAAACCTTGGCGCCGGCCGAGGACAGGACGATGTCGGTGCCGGTGAAGTCGAACTTGGCCAGATCCTGCACCCGCAGGTCATCGTCGCCGAAGCTGATCTCCGACCCGATGGACCGCTCGGACGCCAGGGCCACCACCTCGCTCACCGGGAATTCCCGTTCCGCCAGGATCTGCAGCATCTCGCGCCCGACATTGCCCGTGGCGCCCACGACGGCGACTTTATAGCCCATGGTCATGCTCCTCATATCTCTGGCGGGGACCAGGGGCAGGGCCGCTTGCGGGGGCGGGGGCCGCTCTGGTCTAATCCGGCGGAGACTTAAGGCCGGCCGGCGGGCTTTGCAAGCGCGCAGGCGTCAGTGCCGCCCCGCGAACGGGCGGCGGCCTCTAGACTGGGAGGGAAGACCATGACGGTACACGAGCCGCGAATCGCCACCTATGACGCGTTCTGGCCCTTCTACCTGGGCGAACACGCCCTGCCGGCCACGCGGGCCTGGCACTTCGTAGGCACCGGCCTGGTGCTGCTGGCGCTGGCCGCCGGCCTGGCCACGGGGGATTGGCGCTACTTCGCCGCCGCCCCGGTGTGCGGCTACCTCTTCGCCTGGATCAGCCACTTCTTCGTGGAACACAACCGGCCCGCCACCTTCACCTATCCGTTATGGTCGCTGATCAGCGATTTCCGGATGTTCTTCCTGTTCGTGGCCGGGCGGCTGGGGGCCGAGCTGCGCCGCCACGGGATCAGCCGCTGACGGATCGTTACCGTTTCAGGCCTGCCACCAAAGGATAAGCCGCCTTGGCTCAGATCGTCGACACCATCGCCCAAGCCATCAAGCGCGCGGACAAAACTTTCTTTAACGAAAATTATACCAAGCAGGCCCAAGCTGTAGTCGACGGCCTGCGCAAGGCGGGTTTTGAGATTGTTCCGGTCAAACCCCCGGAAGTACTGGTGGAGTACGCCGTTGAAAACATCCCCTTCGGCCGACTGCGCCCGTCAGAGTTGATCCGTGCCCTGTACGGTACAATGGTTGAGAATTGCCGTAAGTTTGTATCCTAGAAACGACAATTTATTTCCCTGAATGCCGGTGAATCCGCTTCTAAAATGCGCGCCCCCGGTGCAACAATGTAGTCAGCGCGCCTGATTTCAGGGCGATGGTGGTAAGTCGGGTGGCTAGGCTGCATGCATCCTGAACGGCAATACCAGGACGGATTTGAATTTCGGCGGGTGACCCCGGCCGAGGTCATCGAGGCGGCCCGCAAGCATGAACGGCTGATCGAGGGACGCATCGGTGGCGCCCGTTTCGCCTTTATCCTGCACGACCTCCGGGGCGCCGTCCTGTCCACCCTGAACCTGACCGACGCGGACCTGACCGGCAGCCGCCTGGACCAGGCCCAGTTGGTGGGCACGCGGCTGCGCAACGCGTCCCTTTTCGCCTGCGATTTCCGCCTGGCCTGCCTGCGACAGGCCGACCTGTCGAAATCCGACCTGCGCGGCGTCAGCATGCGTGGCGCCGACCTGAGCAAGGCCCGCATGCGTGAGGCGGACGTGCGCGAGGCGGTGCTGGCCGTCTACCGCGGCGGAAGGCCTCTGCCCGAAACCTTCGACGGCCGCATCCCTGACCTGACCTCCGCCATCGCAGTCGGCGCCGACATGGGCGAAAGCCGCATGAATGGCGCCTGGACCCTGAACGCCGATTTCACCGACGCCAACCTGGCGGGGGTGGATTTTCGCGGCGCCGACCTGCGCGGCGCCGTGTTCAAGGGGGCCAACATGCAGGGCGCCAACCTGTCGGAAACCAGGTTGCACGGCACCTCCTTCGCCGGGGCTCTCTTGACCGACGCCATCTTCACCGACGCCATTCTCGAAGACGCCAACTTCCGTGGCGCCATCATGGAATCCGGCCTCGTCGGCCGACTGCGCGGCAAGGGTGCCGTCCTACCGGGTGAAGGCGGGGAAGGCGCCCGGCCCGTGACGGAGGTGGTGGAGGACCATGCCGTCTGGGTGGCCGCGGCCGGTCGCTCCGGTGCCCGTGCCGATCTGTCGGGCCGCGACCTGAGCGGCCTCATCCTTTCGGGGCGCAACCTGACCGCGGCCAAGATGGCCTATGCCGTTGCGCGCCGCCTGGTGCTGACGGGGTCATCCCTGGTCATGGCCGACCTGGAATGCGTGGACCTGCAGGACGCGGTATTGGTGGGCGTGGACGCCCGAGGCGCCAATTTCGAGCGTGCCCACCTGAACGGCGCCGACCTGCAGAACGCCAACCTGGGCCTGTTGGAAAGTGCCGAGCAGCCGGACCGCAAATGGCCGGCCCGTCTGACCCGCGCCCGTCTGCGCAACGCCAACCTGCGGGGGGCGAACCTGCGCGGCGCCGTGCTGCGGGAGGCGGACCTGACCGGCGCCGATCTGCGCGACGCCCAGGTGGATGGCATCGTCCTGGACGGCGCCAACACCGCGCAGGTGAGGTCACGATAACCCCTCCAGTTGCCGGGCGCCGTGATCCCGCACTCCCACCTTGGGCCCGCACCTCATAAGCAAGGGCCTGGCGGAGGGAACAGGATTCTGAAATGAAAAGGCCCGGGCATCGCTGCGCCGGGCCTTTTTGGCTTCAAGCGGGCTTAGCCCACCAGCTTGTCCAGCTCGCGCAGGATGCTGTCGCCCATCACGCTGGTGGAGCAGCGGGCCATCCCCGGGGACATGATGTCGGCGGTGCGCATGCCGCCTTTCAGGACGTTCTGCACCGCCCGGTCCAGCAGGTCGGCTTCCTCACTCCGGTCGAAGGAGTAGCGCAGCGCCATGCCGAAGCTCAGCAGCGAGGCAATGGGGTTGGCGATGTCGCGGCCGGCGATGTCGGGGGCGGAGCCGTGCACCGGCTCGTACAGCGCCTTGCGGCGGCCGCTGGCATCAGCGGCGCCCAACGAGGCCGAGGGCAGCATGCCGATGGAGCCGGTCAGCATGGCGGCCTCGTCCGACAGGATGTCGCCGAACAGATTGTCGGTGACGATGACGTCGAACTGCTTGGGGTTGCGCACCAGCTGCATGGCGGCGGCGTCGGCCAGCATGTGGCTCAGCTCCACGTCCTTGTATTCCGCCGCGTGCAGGGCGGTGACGTCCTGGTTCCACAGCAGGCCGGACTCCATGACGTTGCGCTTCTCGCAGGAGCAGACCTTGTTGCCGCGCTTGCGCGCCAGCTCGAAGGCGACGCGGGCCACGCGCTGGATCTCCGGCGTGGTGTAAACCTGGGTGTTCACGCCCCGGCGGATGCCGTTGCCCAGGTCTTCGATGCCGCGGGGCTCACCGAAATAGACGCCGCCCGTCAGCTCGCGGACGATCATGATGTCCAGGCCGCGCACCACCTCGGGCTTCAGCGTCGAGGCATCGACCAAGGCGTCAAACACCACGGCCGGACGCAGGTTGGCGAATAGCTCCATCTCCTTGCGCAGGCGCAGCAGGCCGGCCTCGGGCCGCTTGTCGAAGCTGACGCCGTCCCACTTCGGGCCGCCCACGGCGCCCAGCAGCACGGCGTCGGCGGCCAGCGCCTGGGCCATGGTTTCATCGGACAGGGGCACGCCGTAGGCGTCGATGGCGCAGCCGCCGACCAGACCTTCCGACACGGTGAACTCCAGGTCGCGGCGACGGCCCATCCAGTCGATGACGCGGCGGACCTGGCGCATGACTTCCGGCCCGATACCGTCGCCCGGCAGCATGAGAAGAGAGTAAGCGGCCATGGATGAACCCTTTTTGTCGGATGGTGCGGCGTTGCCGCGGCCGCCGGCTTCCCTGTTCGGGGGTGGGCGCGCGGCCGGCCGGGCGTGCGGCCTTTGGATATTGGTTAGCGAAAATACGGGTGGGCCGGCATCCTGCCAACCCCTGTTTCGGCCGGGAACCGCGCCGATGCGCCGGTCACCGGGCCGTCACAGGATGGTCACGGGGGGCGGCTGTTCAGCGCGCCCAGCGCCACGGCTGCCCGGTCTGCTGCTGCGCCTCGAACGCGTCGATGGCGCTGACCTGCTGCAGGGTCAGGCCGATGTCGTCCAGGCCGTTCAGCAGGCAGTGGCGGCGGAACGGCTCCACATCGAAGCCGACGCTCTCGCCATCCGGGGTGGTGATGGTCTGCTTCTCCAGATCCACGGTGAAGGTGGCGTTGGCGCCCTTGGCCGCCTCGTCCATCAGCCGGTCGACCACGTCCTGGGGCAGGGCGATGGGCAGGATGCCGTTCTTGAAGCAGTTGTTGAAGAAGATGTCGGCGAAGCTGGGGGCGATGACGCAGCGGATGCCGTAGTCCAGCAGGGCCCACGGCGCATGTTCACGGGAGGAGCCGCAGCCGAAGTTGTCGCCCGCCACCAGGATGCTGGCCTTGCGGTAGGCCGGCTGGTTCAGGATGAAGTCCGCCCGGTCGCTGCCGTCCTCGTTGAAGCGGAGGGAGGAGAAAAGCCCGCTGCCCAGACCGGTGCGCTTGATGGTCTTCAGATACCGCGCCGGGATGATCATGTCCGTGTCGATATTCTGGATCGGCAGGGGGGCGGCGACGCCGGTCAGGATGGTGAACTTGTCCATGGGCTCTCGTCCGGTGACTACAATACGGGTGACGCTGTCCCTTTCTGCCACAAGGCGGATGAGGCCAACAACCACCCGCGACAATGCGCTAACGCGCGACAGCCCCCACCGAAACGCAAGGGAAGTACGGCAATGGGTCATTCTGCGAACTTATATTGCGTCTGCGGGACAATGAGACCGGTTGGCCGGCCGCCAGGGTGGTACGGTGCAAGGGTGCGTTGATGCCCCGCCGGTTGCTGGAAACGGGCCGTTTCGATATGAGGAACGGCCCCTTTTTCCCCGCGCCCGGTGTTCGCCCCATGACTGAAGGCCCCCATGACTGAAGGCCCCCATGACTGAAGGCCCATTGTCCGTCTACCGCGCCCGCCGCGGCACCGGCACGCTGAAGGACGACCCTGCCCAGGAACTGGCGGCGGAGAAGCTGCAGAGCCTGTACCAGGCGTTGCGGGATTACCGCCCGGCGCAGGGCCAGTCCGGCTGGCGCGCCCGTTTCGGCCTTGCGCGGCGGCCGGATCCGGCGCCGCAGGGCCTGTACATCTACGGTGACGTCGGCCGGGGCAAGTCCATGCTGATGGATCTGTTCTTTGAGACGGCGCCGGTGTTGCGCCGCCGCCGCGTCCACTTCCACGCCTTCATGCAGGAGGTGCACCAGTCCCTGCACAGCCTGCGGCAGCGTCCCGACCTGCGCCGGAACGGGGCGGATGAGTCGCTGCCGGAACTGGCGCGCACCATCGCCGACCAGGCTTGGCTGCTGTGCTTCGACGAATTCCACGTCACCGACATCGCCGACGCCATGATCCTGGGCCGGCTGTTCACCCACCTGTTCGACCTGGGGGTGGTGGTGGTGGCGACCAGCAACTGGGCGCCCGATGACCTGTACAAGGACGGCCTGCAGCGCGACCTGTTCCTGCCCTTCATCGCGCTGCTGAAGGAAAAGCTGGACGTCCTGCACCTGGAAGGCGCCCGGGACTACCGCCTGGCCCGCATTCGCGGCCGCCAGGTCTATTTCGATCCGTTGGGCCCTGCCGCCACCGCCGCGCTGGAAAGAACCTTCGGTGAGTTGACGGACGCCCAGCCCACCGCCACCCACCTGATGGTGCAGGGGCGCAGGCTGCCGGTGCCGCGCCAGGCCAAGGGTGTGGCCTGGTTCACCTTCGACGAGTTGTGCCGCCAGCCCCTGGGCCCCGGCGATTACCTGGCCATCGCCACGCATTACCACACCGTGCTGCTGGATGGCGTGCCCATGCTGGATCCGTCCTTGCGCAACGAGGCCAAGCGCCTGATGACCTTCATCGACGCCCTCTATGAGCACAAGGTGCACCTGATCATGGCGGCCGAGGCCGCTCCCGGGCAGCTCTACCCCGAGGGCCAACACGCCTTCGAATTCCAGCGCACCGTCAGCCGCCTCATGGAAATGCAGTCGGAGGATTATCTGGCGGCAGGGCATCTCACTTAAGGCCTGGCCACTGGAACTGACGGTTCGCCTACCGACATGGTAATGTGGGCGCGTTAGCCCATGATCCAGCCGGAGGCAGCTTGTGTCGCCGTCCAAGCCGTCCATCGACTATGAGACCGCCAAGACGGTGGCCGCCGGGGGCGACGTGGCGGCGCGGATCGAGTTGGCGAACAGTCCCGACACCCGGCCCGAGCTGCTCTATTACCTGGCCGACGACGATGACGAGCGGGTGCGTGGCGCCGTCGTGACCAACGCCATGACGCCGGTGCGCGCCTTCGGCCGCCTGGCCCGCGACCCTAGCGACCGGGTGCGCGCCCTGCTGGCGGACAAGCTGACCCGCCTGTTGCCCGACCTGTCGCGGCCCGAGGTGGGGGCGGTGCGCGATGTCGCCTTCGCGGCCCTGGAACTGCTGGCCGCCGACCAGGTCATCCGCGTACGCACGGCGCTGTCCAGCGCGCTGGCCGACGTGGAATGCGCCCCGCCCAAGCTGGCCGTCACCCTGGCCCGCGACGTGGCCCGCGACGTGGCGGGCCCGGTGCTGCGCTGGTGCATGGCACTGTCGGACGAGGAACTGCTGGATATCCTGTCCCGTCGGCCCGAGCCCTGGGTGGTGGAGGCGGTGGCCGGCAGGCGTACCGTGTCCCGGCCGGTGGGCGACGCCGTGGTGGCGATGGGCGACCACGGCTCCTGGGCCACCCTGGCCGGCAACCCGGGCGCCGACCTGTCGCCCAAGGCCCGCCGCCTGCTGGCGGAGCGAGGCCACATGCCGATCGGCGGCGTGCCCCCCGAAGAGGTACCTGATCCAAACGCGCCGCCACCTCCGCCCGCCGGTCCGGCGGAGGTGTCGCAGCGCCTGGCCAGCGCGGTGGAGGATGCCCTGCGCGACGGCCTGGCGGGGCAGGGGCTGGACAAGGCGGGGGTGGAGGCGGTGGTGGCCGCCGCTTCCCGCCGGTTGGACTGGGCGGCCGGCTACGGCAAGCCGGAGGGCGCGGGGGACAAGGCCGCGCGCTTGGCGGTCTCCGGCGGCCTGAACGAGGATGTGGTGTGCGACGCCCTCAGCTGGGGCGACCGCGACTTCGCCCAAGAAGCGGTGGCGCTGCTGGCCCGCGTGCCGGTGGACGCCGTGCGCCGCATTCTGGCGACGCAAAGCCCCAAGGCCGTGACGGCGCTGGCCTGGCGGGCGGGCTTTTCCATGCGCGGCGCCCGCACCCTGCAGGCCCGGGGTGCTGGAATCGCCCCGCGCAAGCTGCTGAACGCGCGGCTGGGGACGGACTACCCCATGACCGACGTCGAGATGCACTGGCACCTGGAGCTGTTCGATATCGCGCCGAAGTGATTGCGCCGGGGCGGCCTGTCAGGACGCGCCCCGGCGGTGCGCCGCAGCAAGCTGCACCTGGGGTTGGCGATCGTGCGCCCGCTCGTTGGTTCTGAACCATATCTTTTGCGGGAGGCCTGCCATGGGCGACGCGCGCGCCTGATCGTGTACGGGGCGCCTTGCCCGGCAGGCGGATTCAGGCTAATCAGCCCGCCAGCGGGTTCCCTCGCTCCTCGGGCCCCGAAGGCCGGGCGCCCAGGCGCCTGGGACCCCCGCACGGCGAATTTCCGGGACTTTCGCCCGACGCCTTCAGCCTTGGGCGGCGCGGTCCCCTGTTTCGTTAGCGCCTTATTGTTGAACCCAAATTCGCAACCCAAAGTTCAAGGAACCCAACCATGGCACGCAAGAAGATCGCGCTGGTCGGCGCCGGCCAGATCGGCGGCACCCTGGCCCTGTTGGCCGGCCTGAAGGAGCTTGGCGACATCGTCCTGTTCGACATCCCTGACTTCGAGGGTGTCGCCAAGGGCAAGGCGCTGGACATCGCCGAAGCCGCCCCCGTGGAAGGGTTCGACAGCGCCCTGACCGGTGCCTCCGACTATGCCGGCATCGCCGGCGCCGACGTGGTGATCGTCACCGCCGGTGTGCCGCGCAAGCCGGGCATGAGCCGCGACGACCTGGTGGGCATCAACGCCAAGGTCATCAAGACCGTCGGCGCGGGCATCAAGGAACACGCCCCGAACGCCTTCGTCATCGTCATCACCAACCCGCTGGACGCCATGGTCGGCCTGATGCAGCAGGTCACCGGCTTCGACCCTGCCAAGGTGGTCGGAATGGCCGGCGTGCTGGACAGCGCCCGCTTCCGCCACTTCCTAGCGGACGAGTTCAAGGTCTCGGTCGAGGACGTCACCGCCTTCGTGCTGGGCGGCCACGGCGACACCATGGTTCCCTCCGTCCGCTACTCCACCGTCGCCGGCATCCCGCTGCCCGACCTGGTGAAGATGGGCTGGACCACGCAGGAGAAGCTGGACCAGATCGTGCAGCGCACCCGTGACGGCGGTGCGGAGATCGTCGGCCTGCTGAAGACCGGTTCCGCCTTCTACGCCCCGGCCGCCTCCGCCATCGCCATGGCCGAGAGCTTCCTGAAGGACAAGAAGCGCGTGCTGCCCTGCGCCGCCAAGCTGACCGGCCAGTACGGCGTGGACGGCCTGTACATCGGCGTGCCGGTGATCATCGGCGCCGGCGGCGTCGAAAAGATCATCGAGATCGAGCTGAACGCCGAGGAAAAGGCCAACTTCGACAAGTCCGTTGCCGCCGTGCAGCAGCTGGTCGAAGTCACCGCCAAGGTCGCCGGCTGATCGTTCGGGTTCCGGTATGACGTAGTGGATGGCCCCGCCCGCTTCCCGCCGGCGGGGCCATTTGCCAAACAGATACCGGAATAGCGTCCTTAGCCACCCTTCCGTCACTTTACGCGGTTGATCGCCCCGGCATTGCTCTCTACAGTGCCCGCGGCGCGGGGTTGGCCCCGCGATCGGCCGCAATCATGCGAGGCCGTTTCCCAACCGGAAGCGGGCGATCCCCGAATGAATATTCATGAATACCAGGCCAAGGGCCTGCTGAAGAAATACGGCGTGGCGGTTCCCCGCGGCGGCGTTGCCTACACCCCCGAAGAGGCCAAGACCGTGGCCGCGGAACTGGGCGGCCCCGTGTGGGTCGTGAAGTCCCAGATCCACGCCGGCGGCCGTGGCGCCGGGCGGTTCAAGGAGAACCCCGAGGGCAAGGGCGGCGTCCGCGTCGTGAAGTCGATCGACGACGTCGTGTCCAACGCCAAGGAAATGCTGGGCCACACGCTGGTGACCAAGCAGACCGGTCCGGAAGGCAAGGAGGTCAAGCGCCTCTATGTCGAGGAAGGCTGCGACATCAAGCGCGAGCTGTACCTGTCCCTGCTGCTGGACCGCGCCACCTCCCGCGTGACCGTGATCGCCTCGACCGAGGGCGGCATGGAAATCGAGGAAGTGGCCCACAGCCACCCCGAGAAGATTGTCAAGGTCGCCATCGACCCGGTCGGCGGCCTGCAGGGCTACCACGCCCGCCAGATCGCCTTCGGCCTGAAGCTGGAAGGCAAGCAGGTCGGCGCCGCCGTAAAGTTCCTGTCCGCCATGTACAAGGCGTTCGTGGAACTGGACGCCTCGCAGGTCGAGATCAACCCGCTGGTCGTGACCGGCGCCGGTGAGGTCATCGCCCTCGACGCCAAGATGAACTTCGACGACAACGCCCTCTACCGTCACAAGGACATCGAAGAGCTCCGTGACGAGAGTGAGGAAGAGGCGTCGGAGACCGAGGCCACGAAGCACGGCCTGAACTATGTGAAGCTGGATGGCAACATCGGCTGCATGGTCAACGGTGCCGGCCTGGCCATGGCCACCATGGACATCATCAAGCTGTACGGCGGCGAGCCGGCCAACTTCCTGGACGTGGGCGGCGGCGCCACCCGTGAGCGCGTGACCACCGCGTTCAAGCTCATCCTGTCCGACCCGAATGTCGAAGGCATTCTGGTCAACATCTTCGGCGGCATCATGCGCTGCGACGTCATCGCCGAGGG
Source organism: Nitrospirillum amazonense (assembly GCF_029594735.1). Lineage (NCBI taxonomy): Bacteria > Pseudomonadati > Pseudomonadota > Alphaproteobacteria > Rhodospirillales > Azospirillaceae > Nitrospirillum > Nitrospirillum amazonense. Next base: position 2,454,226 of record NZ_JARPAF010000002.1, on the reverse strand, counting down.
CGTGGTGGCGGCGGCCCGTGAGGTCAGCCTGCACGTTCCGCTGGTCGTCCGCCTGGAAGGCACCAACGTCGAGCTGGGCAAGAAGATCCTGGCCGAATCCGGCCTGCCGATCCTGTCCGCCGACAACCTGGCCGACGCCGCTGAAAAGATCGTCAAGGCCGTGAAGGAGGCCGCGTAATCATGGCCGTGTTGGTTGACAAGAACACCAAGGTGATCTGCCAGGGCTTCACCGGCGCGCAGGGCACCTTCCACTCCGAACAGGCCATCGCCTACGGCACCAAGATGGTCGGCGGCGTGACCCCCGGCAAGGGCGGCACCACCCACCTCGACCTGCCGGTGTTCGACACCGTGGCCGAGGCCGTGCACACCACCGGCGCCAATGCCTCGGTGATCTACGTGCCGCCGCCCTTCGCCGCCGACGCCATCCTGGAAGCCATCGATGCGCAGATCCCGCTGGTGGTCTGCATCACCGAGGGCATCCCGGTGCTGGACATGGTGACGGTGAAGCGCGCCCTGGCCGGGTCCAAGACCCGCCTGATCGGCCCGAACTGCCCCGGCGTGATCACCCCGGACGAGTGCAAGATCGGCATCATGCCGGGCCACATCCACAAGCGTGGCAAGATCGGCATCGTCAGCCGCTCCGGCACCCTGACCTATGAGGCCGTGGCGCAGACCACCGCGGCCGGCCTGGGCCAGACCACCTGCATCGGCATCGGCGGCGACCCGGTCAACGGCACCAACTTCGTGGACAGCCTGCAGCTGTTCCTCGACGACCCGGAGACCGAGGGCATCATCATGATCGGTGAGATCGGCGGTTCGGCGGAAGTCGACGGTGCCGAGTTCATCCGCGAGTCCAAGACGAAGAAGCCGGTCGTCGGCTTCATCGCCGGCCGCACGGCCCCCCCGGGCCGCCGCATGGGCCACGCAGGCGCCGTGATCTCCGGCGGCAACGACACGGCCGACTTCAAGGTCGAGGCCCTGCGCGCCGCCGGCATCCATGTTGCCGACAGCCCCGCCAGCCTGGGTTCCACCATGCTGAAGGCGCTGAAGGGCTGATACCGGCCTTTCGGTTGAAATGACGGGCCGGCCCGGATCACCGGGCCGGCCCGAGGAGGAACGGCGGCACCCGCCCAGCACATGTCTGGTACCCGGGGCCGCCGTTTTTCCATGGCTGGCATGAGGCATCGCATCCCCTGCGTCGCTTGACCCCGTGGGATGCTGGTGCCACCTCATTGTTAGCGTGCACATTTACAATTTTGATGGGCACGCGCCGACGCCATGATGATCACCTCGTCCAGCGTTGCGCAACAAAAAGGCCGGACGCTCTTCAGGCTCGATGGTTTTGTTGCGGAAACTGGGCGTTTCTTATGCGTGGTAGGCGTTTTCGTGGCAACGGCCCCACCGCCGTCGCATATTGAAGGCGCAGGTATCATGGCGTAAAAGAACGCGAATTTCGGTCCCATCGGGACGCCTGCCACGTAGACGCGGGCGCCCTATCCCTCCCAGATCAAGCGCAGAGCGCCATGGTAACCGATCAAAGCTCCCTGTTTTTCGCCGGCAACGCGACCTTCGTCGCCGAGCTTTACGCCCGCTACCTGCAGGATCCGGCCTCCGTCGATCCTTCGTGGAGCAGCTTCTTCGCCGGGCTGGATGATGATGCCCGCGTCGTGCTGGGCGAAATCAAGGGGGCGAGCTGGGCGCCCAACAAGGCTGCCGTCATCGGCGTGCCCGATCCCGATGCCAAGCCGGCCGCTCCGGCCAAGGGTGCGAAGGGTGCCAATGGCGCCGCCGCCCCGGCCGCCAATGGCGCCGTGGCCAGTAACGCCATTGGGGGTGGCATCACGCCCGAGCAGCTGCGTCAGGCGCAGCTGGACAGCATCCGCGCCCTGATGCTCATCCGCGCCTACCGCGTCCGTGGCCACCTGATGGCCAAGCTGGACCCGCTGGGCCTGGAGAAGCGCAGCGAGCATCCGGAGCTGGACCCCAAGACCTACGGCTTCACCGACGCCGACCTGGACCGCCCGATCTTCATCAACAACGTGCTGGGGATGGAGACCGCCACCCTGCGCCAGATCGTGGACGCGGTGCAGCGCACCTACTGCGGCCACATCGGCGTGGAGTTCATGCACATCCAGGATCCCGAGCAGAAGGCCTGGATCCAGGAGCGTATCGAGGGCATCCGCAACCAGACCGACTTCACGGTCCAGGGCAAGAAGGCCATCCTGCAGCGTCTGACGGCCGCCGAGGGCTTCGAGCGCTTCCTGCAGCTGAAGTACACCGGCACCAAGCGCTTCGGCCTGGAGGGTGGTGAGGTCTGGGTCCCGGCCATCGAGCAGATCCTGAAGCGCGGCGGTCAGCTGGGCTTGAAGGAACTGGTCATCGGCATGGCGCATCGCGGCCGCCTGAACGTCCTGGCCAACGTGATGAACAAGCCGTACAAGGCCATCTTCTCCGAATTCCAGGGCAACGCCGCCAATCCCGAGGACGTGCAGGGTTCGGGCGACGTGAAGTACCACCTCGGCACCTCGGCCGACCGCGAGTTCGACGGCAACTCCATCCATCTGTCGCTGACGGCCAACCCGTCGCACCTGGAAGTGGTGAACCCGGTCGTGTGCGGCAAGGTTCGCGCCAAGCAGGTGCAGCGCTCCACCATGCCGCCGACGGATGAGGCCCGTGCCGAGGTCATCGGCCTGCTGCTGCACGGCGACGCCGCCTTCGCCGGCCAGGGCCTGGTGCCCGAGACGCTGCTGCTGTCCGAGCTGAAGGGCTACCGCACCGGCGGCATCATCCACATCATCACCAACAACCAGATCGGCTTCACCACCGCGCCGCAGTACGCCCGTTCCGGCCCGTACCCGACGGAAGTGGCCAAGGCCATCCAGGCGCCGATCTTCCACGTCAACGGCGACGATCCCGAGGCCGTGATCCACGTGACGCGCATCGCCGTGGAGTTCCGTCAGAAGTTCCTGAAGGACGTGGTGCTGGACATCGTCTGCTATCGCCGTCAGGGCCACAACGAAGGCGACGAGCCGGCGTTCACCCAGCCGCTGATGTACAAGGCGATCCGCAACCACCCCACCACCCGCGAGCTGTACGCTAAGCAGCTGATCGCCGAGGGCGTGATCACCGCCGAGGAAGCCGACGGCTTCGTCAAGGACTTCCATAAGGCCATGGAAGCGGAGTTCGAGGCGTCGACCACTTACAAGCCGAACAAGGCCGACTGGCTGGAAGGCAAGTGGCAGGGTCTGAGCGCCGCCAAGAACGACGATCGCAAGGGCAAGACCGCCGCGCCCATGGATCTGCTGCAGGAAGTGGGCAAGGCCATCTCCGCCGTGCCGGAAGGCGTGGACGTGAACGCCAAGGTGGTGCGCCAGCTCAAGGCCAAGCAGGAGATGTTCGCCTCCGGCAAGGACCTGGACTGGGCCACGGCCGAGGCGCTGGCCTTCGGCACCCTGCTGGTCGAGGGCGTGCCCGTGCGCCTGTCCGGCCAGGACGTGGGCCGCGGCACCTTCTCGCAGCGCCACTGCGTGCTGGTCGACCAGACCACCGAGGCCAAGTACGTGCCTCTGGACCACATCCGTGCCGACCAGGCCCGGTTCGAGGTGCACGACAGCCCGCTGTCCGAAGCGGCCGTGCTGGGCTTCGAATACGGTTTCACCCTGGCGGAGCCGCACGCCCTGGTCCTGTGGGAAGCCCAGTTCGGCGATTTCGCCAACGGCGCCCAGTCCATCATCGACCAGTTCATCAGCTCGGGCGAGAGCAAGTGGCTGCGCATGTCCGGCCTGACCATGCTGCTGCCGCACGGCTATGAGGGCCAAGGTCCGGAGCACAGCTCCGCCCGTCTGGAGCGCTTCCTGCAGCTGTCCGGCGAGGACAACTGGCAGATCGTGAACTGCACCACCCCGGCCAACTACTTCCACGTGCTGCGCCGGCAGGTGAACCGCGAGTTCCGCAAGCCGCTGGTGGTCTTCAGCCCCAAGTCGTTGCTGCGCCACAAGCTGTGCGTCAGCGAGCTGTCCATGTTCACCGGCAACGAGTCGTTCCACCGCGTCCTGTACGAGACCGGCGTGGATCTGGTCGAGCCGGCGAAGATCCGCCGCGTCGTTCTCTGCTCGGGCAAGGTCTATTACGACCTGTTCCAGGAGCGGGAGAACCGGGGCGTGAAGGATGTGGCCTTCCTGCGCCTGGAGCAGCTGTACCCCTTCCCGGGCGACGCCCTGAAGGTGGAGCTGGCCAAGTATCCCAACGCCGACGTGGTGTGGTGCCAGGAAGAGCCCGCCAACATGGGCGCCTGGAGCTTCGTCGACCGCCGCATCGAGGGCGTGCTGAAGGAACTGAACCACAAGGCCGGCCGTCCGTCCTACGTGGGCCGCGCCGAGGCCGCCTCGCCGGCCGCCGGCCAGCTGAAGCGCCACAACCAGGAACTGGCCAAGTTCCTGGACGAGGCGCTGACCATCGCTTGATCCAATAACGTTCCGGGGCCCGTTGCGGCCCCGGAATGATTTTATTCTGAAACCCTTTGTTAGAAACGAACCAAGGTCCCAAAAACATGGCGACGGAAATCCTGGTGCCCACCCTCGGCGAGTCCGTGTCGGAAGCGACGGTCGCGCGGTGGCTGAAGAAGGTTGGCGACAGCGTCAAGGCGGATGAAACGCTGGTGGAGCTGGAGACCGACAAGGTCACCTTGGAAGTCAACGCCCCGGCCGCCGGCACGCTGGGCGAAATCCGCGCCGCCGAGGGCGCCAACGTGGGCGTGAGCGCCGTCCTGGGCGTGATCAGCGAGGGTGCCGCCGCCGCCGCGGCCGCCCCCGCCGCCGCTCCGGCCCCAGCCAAGACCGCCGCCCCGGCGCCGGCCGCCGTCCCGGTTGCCGCCCCCGCCAGCAACGGCGCCGCCGGCGTGATGCCGGCCGCCGCCAAGATCGCCGCCGACGCCGGCGTGAACCCGGCCACCATCGCCGGCACCGGCAAGGACGGCCGCGTCACCAAGGGTGACGTGATCGACCACCTAGCCGCCCCGAAGGCCGCCCCGGCCCCCGTCGCCGCTCCGGCCCCGATCGCCAAGGCCCCGGCCGGTCCGCGCGCCCGCGCCGATCGTGAGGAGCGGGTGCGCATGACCCGCCTGCGGCAGACCATCGCCGCCCGCCTGAAGGACGCCCAGAACACCGCGGCCATGCTGACCACCTACAACGAGGTGGACATGACCAACGTGATGAAGCTGCGCAACGAGCTGAAGGACCAGTTCGAGAAGAAGCACGGCGTGAAGCTGGGCTTCATGTCCTTCTTCGTGAAGGCCTGCCTGGTCGCCCTGAAGGAAATCCCGGCCGTCAACGCCGAGATCGAGGGCACCGACCTGATCTACAAGAACTACTACGACATCGGCGTCGCCGTCGGCACGCCGTCCGGTCTGGTGGTTCCGGTGGTGCGCGACGCCGACCAGATGGGCTTCGCCAAGATCGAGCAGTCGATCAACGAGCTGGGCAAGAAGGCCCGCGACGGCAAGCTGTCCATGGAGGACATGACCGGCGGCACCTTCACCATCTCCAACGGTGGTGTGTACGGCTCGCTGATGAGCTCGCCCATCCTGAACGCCCCGCAGTCGGGCATCCTGGGCATGCACAAGATCCAGGAGCGTCCCATGGTCGTCGGCGGCCAGATCGTCATCCGCCCGATGATGTACCTGGCCCTGTCCTACGATCACCGCATCATCGACGGCCGCGAGGCCGTGACCTTCCTGGTGCGCGTCAAGGAATGCATCGAGAACCCGGAACGCATCCTGCTGGATGTCTGATCCGACGGACGGGGGGCCCCACGGCCCCCCGTTTGCTGACCGCCTGACCACTTAATCCACAATCAGCGCCAAAGCCTCCAGCGCCATACTTTACGGAGCGCAGCGACTAGGACGCGACTGCGTCCGCCGCAGCGAGCACCGCAGGGCGCAGCGAGGATAAGCCAAGGGCCGGATGGCCCGCCGGCGTTTGAGGCTAACTGAAACCTCCGCCCGGCGCCTGAGGGAATCCAAACATGACCACCGAAACCCAATTCGATCTCGTCGTTATCGGCAGCGGCCCCGGCGGTTACGTCGCGGCCATCCGCGCGGCCCAGCTGGGCATGAAGGTCGCCTGCGTCGAGATGCGCAAGACCCTGGGCGGCACCTGCCTGAACGTGGGCTGCATCCCCTCCAAGGCCCTGCTGGTCGCCAGCGAGAAGTTCGAGGAAGCGTCCCACTCCCTGGGCAATTTCGGCGTCAAGGTCTCGGGCGTGGAGCTCGATCTGCCGACGATGATGAAGCACAAGGACGACGTGGTTAAGTCCAACGTCACCGGCGTGGAATTCCTGTTCAAGAAGAACAAGATCACCCGCTTTACCGGCAAGGGCAGCATCGCCGCCCCGGGCCAGGTGACGGTGACCAAGGAAGACGGCGCCACCGAGACCGTCACCACCAAGAACATCCTGATCGCCACCGGCTCCGACGTCATGCCCCTGCCGGGCGTGACCATCGACGAGAAGCGCATCGTCTCCTCCACCGGCGCCCTGGATCTGGCCGGCGTGCCGAAGCGCCTGGTGGTCATCGGCGGCGGCGTCATTGGGCTGGAGCTGGGCTCCGTCTGGCAGCGCCTGGGCGCGCAGGTCACGGTGGTGGAGTTCCTGGACCGCATCCTGCCCGGCATGGATGGCGAGGTCTCCAAGCAGTCCCAGCGCATCCTGGGCAAGCAGGGCCTGACCTTCAAGCTGTCGACCAAGGTCACCTCGGCCGTGGCTGCTGACACCGGCGTCACCCTGACGGTGGAGCCCGCCGCCGGCGGCACGGCCGAGACCATCGAGGCCGATGTGGTGCTGGTGGCCATCGGCCGCCGCCCCTACACCGAGGGCCTGGGCCTGGACAAGGTCGGCGTCGAGCTGGATGAGCGCAAGCGCGTCAAGACCGACCACCACTTCCGCACCAACGTGCCCGGCATCTGGGCCATCGGCGACGTGATCGCCGGCGCCATGCTGGCCCACAAGGCCGAGGAAGAGGGCGTGGTCTGCGCCGAGGTGATGGCGGGCCAGTCCGGCCACATCAACTACGACGCCATCCCGGGCGTGGTCTACACCTGGCCGGAAATCGCCGCCGTCGGCAAGACGGAGGAGCAGCTGAAGGCCGAGGGCGTGGCCTACAAGGTCGGCAAGTTCCCCTTCACCGCCAACGGCCGCGCCCGCTCCATGCAGGCCACCGAGGGCTTCGTGAAGCTGCTGGCCGACGCCCATTCCGACAAGCTGCTGGGCGCCCACATCATCGGCGCCTCGGCCGGTGAGATGATCGAGGAGCTGGCCCTGGCCCTGGAATTCGGCGCCTCGTCCGAAGACATCGCCCGCACCAGCCACGCTCACCCCACGCTGACCGAGGCCATCAAGGAGGCGGCCCTGGGCGTGCTGGGCCGCACCATCCACATGTAAGCCTTTCCGTTCGGGAATGCGGAAACGGCGCCGGGTCACACCGGCGCCGTTTTGCATTCAGGGCCCTCTTTGTTCACGACCAGGGCCCCTTGGGGCCGTCATAATCGTCGCGCTTGGGCGGTGAGGGTGGGACGGGCGGCCCCTGATCCCGCGCCGGCGGCGGCTTCGGCCCCCAATAGCGGCGCAGGCGCGGTGCCCCGAGCATCATGATCAGCACCGCCACCAGATAGATGAAGTTCTGGCTGCGGATGCCATTCCACAGATGGTCCAGCAGGCCGCCCTTCACCAGGGCGTCGCCGGCGACCAGGCCGCTGAGGCCCAGGGTGACGGATTGGTCGGCCACGGGCACGTAGTCGCGATAGCCGTTGCCGGGGGTGAAGCGCAGCATGGACAGCAGCGCCGGCATCTGGCCCTCGATGGCCGGCAGGTCGCTCATGCGGGCGGCGATGTCCAGGCCCAGCACGCCGCGCCGGCCCAGCAGGCGGGCATGGTAATCTAGCCCATCGACGGCGCCGCCGTCGGCTTGGCGCCGCGTGGCCCAGATCAGCGTGTGGCTGGCGCTGTCGTAGACCGGGGGCTGGGCCCAGCCCGTCAGACGCGATCCGCCACTGTCGGCGGATTTCAACGCCGACAGCAGGGCGTCGGCGTCCAGCCGGCCGGCATCCAGGTCGCTGACATGGCCGCTGCCGTCATAGCTCAGGGCCACCAGCCAGGCGGGGTCGGGGGCTGAGCCCACCGGCACCAGCAGGCCCAGCCCGGCACCGCCTGCCAGGGGGCGCCCCTGCCAGTGCCGGCTGAGGAAAGCCTGGGTGTCGGCACCGGCCACGTACTGGAAGGCGGGGCTGGGGGTCAGGGTGATGGCCTTGTCCGCCAGCGAGATCGGGGTTTCATCCGTGGCGGCGGCTGGTGGGGTGACGCCCAGAAGCGCGGCGCATAGCAGCGGGGCCAGCAATCTCATAAGCCGCATGGGGCCAGTCCTCAAGAGCGGTTGCCGCGACGGGCCCGGGGGTGCGCCGTCTCATAGACCGACAGCAGCTGCTCGGCATCCACGTCGGTGTAGCGCTGGGTGGTGGACAGGCTGGCATGGCCCAGCAGGTCCTGGATGGCGCGCAGGTCGGCGCCGCCGCCCAGCAGATGGGTGGCGAAGCTGTGGCGCAGGGCGTGCGGCGTGGCGGTGTCGGGCAGGCCCAACAGCTGTCGCAGGGTCTGCATGGCCAGGCGCGCCACCCGGTCGTTCAGCCGGTCGCCGCGCACGCCTACGAACAGCGGCCCGCTGGCGGGCAGGGGGTGCGGGCAGGCCTCGATATAGGCGGCCAGTGCTTGGCGCACGGCGGGCAGGACGGGCACGTCGCGCTGTTTCGATCCCTTGCCGGTGACCCGCAGGGTGTCGCTGTCCAGCGGCGCTTCGGCCCTCGTCAGGCGCAAGGCCTCATCCATGCGCAGACCGCAGCCGTAGAGCAGGGTGAACAAGGCGCGGTCGCGCAGGCCAACCCAAGGTGCCTGGGGGATGTCGGACGATTCCGCCAGCAGGATGCCGGCGTCGTCCACCGTCAGGGGGCGGGGGATGGGGCGCTTCACCTTGGGGGCGTTCAGCAGGCCGATGGCGGGGTTGTGCAGCCGGCCGGAGCGGTCCAGCCAGCGGAACAGGTTGCGCACGCCGGAAACGGCGCGGGCCCGGCTGGCGGCGATGGCACCCTCACCCGCGCGGGCCGCCAGCCAGGCGCGGAAGTCGCCCAGCTTCGCCCCGCCCAGGTCGTTCAGGCTGGGCGCCCGGCCCAGATGCTCCGTCAGAAAGGACAGGAAGGCGGCGACATCACCCTGATAAGCACGCAGCGTGTGGGGCGACGCCGTCTTCTCCGACGTCAGCCAGCGCCGCCACTCCTCCAGCACCGCCGCCACGTCGGGCGCGCAGGAATATCCCAGGGCGGGGGGCTTGGTCATGATGATCTCTCTAGTGAATCGAATCTGACGGATGTGTCCCATTGCAGGGCGCTCGCGATGTGGTGAAGTACAGACCGGATACCGCGCCCAAGATTGCGCCCAGCGGCATCGTCAATATAACGAGGAACCCCGCCCCATTGTCAGTATAGTCATTTTCCATGTAACTTATTGAAAGCCCAAATAATATAGGCCCGAAAAAGCCCAATGTTGTGCCGAGCAGACCTCCGATCAAAAGCCCTGCCATCCCTCGAAGGAAATGCCGCAACTTCATCTTTTTCCCACTGTTCTCGTTTAATCGTTTTCTCTAACTATGACCCCGCATCGCACTGCGACGATGATTTTATCCGGGTCGGGAACCATGAAAAAGGGCGGGGATTTTCGTTGGTTTCGGCAGGGAAGCGTTTGATGGCAGCCTATAATGGAACACTAAGCGCGGATGCCGGTCGAGCCAAGCGCGCACCTTCAGGTGCTTGTGGCTGCCGTAGTTGTCGAGAATGACGTGGACGCCTTTGCCGACTGGCACCTCGGTCTCGATGGCGTTGAGGAAGCGGATGAGCTACTGATGCCGGTGGCGTTGCATGCGGCGCCCGATCACCTCCCCTTATAGGCCCCGACTGGGGCCGCCGGACCTTTCCGGGAAGCGAAGTGAACCGGAAAGGGAGGATAAGCCAAGGGGTGGATGCCCCGCGGGCGCTTGAGGCAACTCAAAGAGTCAACCAATTCCGGATACACCGTTCCACCACGCGGGCCAGGAAGCTCAACAGTTCGGTACCCTGGCCAGGGTGGAACAGGTCGGCGTCGCGCGAGGCGAAGGCGAGCAGGCCCGCCGGCGCGTCGGGTGCCACTTGCAGGCGGACCAGCGCTTCCGATCGCACGATGGGCGCGGCGGGGCCGTAGATCTCGGCCAGGCCCTGGATGTTGCCGCGCAGGATGATGTCGCGCTTGCCTATCCACTGGCTGATGGCGCCGGTTTCCACCAGTTGCAGGCCACTGCGCTCGGCATGCAGCACCAGGCGGCTGTCCTCCGGCTGTTCCATCACCAGGCAGGCCAGGTCTAGGTCCAGCAGGACGGCCAGGTCGGTGGTGATGGTCTGGATGAGGTGCTCGAAGCTCTGCGCGTCCATCAGGTAGAGGGCCGCGGCGTGCACCCGGGTCTGGTTGTTGATGTTGGCGCGGGCGGTGGCGATCAGCTCTTCCTGCTGGGCCGTCAGCTCGGCCACCTCGCGTCGCAGCTTCAGCAGCATGAAGTGCTGCAGGTCGGCGACCCCGTTGCCCCGGTTCTCGGGCGGTGGGATCAGGTGGTGGACCACGTCGGGATGCTGCTGCAGGAAATCCGGGGTCTCGCGCAGGTATGTCGCCACATCCTCCGCGGTCAGGGCATCGCCCAAGGCGCTGTGCGGTGTCTTGCCGCCCATATGCTGCTCTTCCCTTCAGGCCGGCTCGCCCGGCGGTCCCATAGGTTCAAACGCAAACCGGCCCGCCCATCGCTGGGCGGACCGGTCAGGCATCCGCTGGAACGCGACAGGGATCAGCGGGTCGGCAGCGGCTGATCCAGGATAGTCTGCCCGGTCTTGGCCCAGTCCGCAACGAACTGCGCCAGGCCCTTGTCGGTCAGCACATGGTTGAACAGCTGACGGATGACCGAGGGCGGCATGGTGGCCACGTGGGCGCCCATCTTGGCCGACTGGGTGACGTGGATGGGGTTGCGGATGGAGGCGACCAGGACTTCGGTGGTGAAGTCCGGGTAGTTGTCATAGATGGTGACGATCTCTTCGATCAGGCTCAGGCCGTCCTGGCCCATGTCGTCCAGGCGGCCGACGAAGGGCGACACGAAGGTGGCGCCGGCCTTGGCGGCCAGGATGGCCTGCGCGGCGGAGAAGCACAGGGTCACGTTGACCATGGTGCCTTCCTGCGACAGATGGTGGCAGACCTTCAGGCCGGCCGGGGTCAGGGGCACCTTCACCGCCACGTTGGGGGCGATCTTGGCCAGGTGCTTGCCTTCCTTCAGCATGGTCTCGAAATCAGTCGAGGCGACTTCGGCGCTGACGGGGCCCTTCACCACGTCGCAGATCTCGGCGATCAGGTCGATGAAGCTGCTGTGACCGGACTTGGCGACCAGCGACGGGTTGGTGGTGACGCCGTCCAGCAAGCCGGTGGAGGCCAGCTCGCGAATGTCGTTGATGTCGGCGGTATCGACGAAGAACTTCATGGGGGAATGCCCTCAAGATCTGGATCAGGACCGGGGCCCGCCCCCGGGTTGGCCGGCACTCTAGCGGAGGCCGCACCAGGGTGCACGGGCTGAAATGGCGGGCCAGGGGATGGGGGGCATGCGCGCTTGGGGGCGCGTTCCCTATATAAGACCATATAGGGAACGGTGGCGCTCCAGGGCCACCTGGTGGTAACAGCAGGCCATGGATTTGTTGACGGCAAGCGGGATAGAGACGGCGGCCCCACCGGTGCGGCGGGTACGCGTCCTGCTGCCCCTGCCGCTGGCCAGCCCCTATGACTATCGCGTCCCCGACGACATGGAGCTGGAGGCCGGCGCCTATGTCGAGGTGCCGCTGGGCCCGCGCCATGTCTTCGGCGTTGTCTGGGCCGTGGGCGGCCCAGGGGACAATTGGGAGGCGGGCGTGGCGGCCAGCCGCCTGAAGCCCGTCATCCGCCGCTTCGACCTGCCGCCCATGCCCGAGGTGTCGCGGCGCTTCGTCGACTGGGTGGCGGCCTACACCCTGTCGGCACCCGGATCGGTACTGCGCATGGCGGTCAGCGTGTCGGCGGCGCTGGAGGATCCCAAGCAGCTGCTGGCTTATCTGCCGTCGGGCGAATCGCCACCGCCGGGCTTCAAGATGACGGATGCGCGCCGCCGCGTGCTGGCGCTGATGGAGGAGGACGGGCCGCCCCGGACCCCGGCCGACCTGGCGCGCGACGCCGCCTGCGGCATCGGCGTGATCCGGGGCCTGGCCGAATCGGGGCTGCTGACACCCGTTGCCCTGCGTGCCCAGCCGCGCCCGCCCATCCCCGACGCCGACAGGGCCGGGCCGGAGCTGTCACCCGACCAGGCGGCGGCGGCCGGCGCCCTGTGCACGGCGGTGGATGCCCGCGCCTATTCCGCCACCCTGGTCGACGGGGTCACCGGCTCCGGCAAGACGGAGGTGTATTTCGAGGCCATCGCCGCCTGCCTGCGTCTGGGACGCCAAGCCCTGGTGCTGCTGCCGGAAATCGCCCTGTCCAGCCAGTGGCTGGACCGCTTCGCCCGGCGATTCGGGGTGCGGCCGGTGGAATGGCATTCCGACCTCGCCGGCGCCCATCGCCGCGCCGCCTGGCGCTCCATCGCCAATGGCGAGGCGCCGGTGGTGGTGGGCGCGCGCTCCGCCCTGTTCCTGCCCTATCCCGACCTGGGCCTGATCGTGGTGGACGAGGAGCATGAGGCCGCCTTCAAGCAGGAGGACGGCGTCATCTACCATGCCCGCGACATGGCGGTGGCGCGTGCCTTCCTCGGCGGCATCCCCGTGGCCCTGGTCTCCGCCACGCCGTCGCTGGAGACGCTGACGAATGCGGAAACGGGGCGCTATGGCCGCATCGATCTGCCGGCCCGCCACGGCGGCGCCAGCCTGCCCGAGGTCACGCTTATCGACCTGCGCCGGTCCGACAGCCGGCCGCCGGCCCGCCACTGGCTGTCCCCCATCCTGACGCAGGCGATGGCCGAGACGCTGGCGGCCGGGGAGCAGGCGATGCTGTTCCTGAACCGCCGGGGCTACGCGCCGCTGACCCTGTGCCGCAGCTGCGGCTTCCGCCTGCAATGCCCCAACTGCACCGCCTGGCTGGTGGAGCATCGCCTCAGCCGCCGGCTGCAATGCCACCACTGCGGCTACACCGATCGCCTGCCTGAAACCTGCCCGTCGTGCGAGGCGGAGCATTCCTTCGTCGCCTGCGGCCCGGGGGTGGAGCGCGTGGCGGAGGAGGTGGCGCAACTGTTCCCCGACGCGCGGGTGGCGCTGATGACCAGCGATACCCTGGTCGGGCCCCACGCCATCCAGACGGTGATCGAGGAGGTGCGGGCCCACAAGGTCGACATCCTGATCGGCACCCAGGTGATGGCCAAGGGCCACCATTTCCCCATGCTGACCCTGGTGGGGGTGGTGGACGGCGACCTGGGCCTGGGCGGCGGCGACCTGCGCGCGGCGGAGCGCACCTTCCAGATGTTGCACCAGGTGGCGGGCCGCGCGGGCCGCGAGAGCCGGCCGGGGCGCGTCTTCCTGCAGACCCACATGCCGGAGCATCCGGTGATGCAGGCGCTGGCCGCCCATGACCGCGATGCCTTCCTGGCGGCGGAGGCGGACCAGCGCCGGGCCATGGACCTGCCGCCCTACGGCCGGCTGGCGGCCCTGATCATCTCCGGTGAGGATGAGCGCCAGGTGGACAAGCTGGCCCGCGACCTGGCCCGCGCGGCGCCGCAGGGCGACGACCTGCAGGTGCTGGGGCCCGCCCCGGCACCCCTGGCCCTGCTGCGCGGCCGCCACCGCCGGCGCCTGCTGCTGAAGACGGCGCGCGGGGTGGCGGTGCAGCCGCTGCTGCAGACCTGGCTGGGGTCCGTGCCCATCCCCACGGCCGTGCGGGTGCAGGTGGACGTCGATCCCTACAGCTTCATGTAGGGGGCCGCCTCATGCGGGCCCGGTCTTCGTCAGCCAGTAGGCATGCCGCAACAGGGGTAGCTGCCCGGCTTGGGCGCTGGTCGTGCTGAAGGACAGGGTGGCGCCCCGGCGGGCCAGCACCAGGCGCAGGCTGACCGGCCGCCCGTTTTCCTCCCCCGCGCCATCCGCCACCAGGGTGATGTCGTCCGGCCCGGGCCCCGCCCGGAACGCCATCACACGGTAGCAGTGGCTGGCGGTCTCCGCGATGCACCAGGTCGTGGGATCCAGGGACCATGTCTCGCGGGAATGGACGGTCTTGCCCGGCCCGTCATCGAAGGTGAAGGCCAGCACGGGCACCAGGCCGGCGGAGGCCGTCAGCCGCGTTGGCAGTATGACGCGACGGTCGCTGCCATAGTCCCGGTAATCCAGCGTGCCGGCCCAGGCGCCCGACAGGGCCGCCCCAAGGCGCGCCGCGCCCGCCGCCATCGTCCGGTCCCCACCGTCAACGCCGCCGGCCAGATCGATCACCGTGTCGAAGGGCTGTCGCCGCTTCACCCCGGGGACGGCCGCGATGGGTGGCGATGGCGTGGCGGCCGGCGCCAGATCCGATTGCGTCAGCCGGCTGTCGCCCAACCGCTTCCATTGGATGGACCACCGCTCGGGCGCGCCGCCCGGGGCTGGCCAGTGGTCGGCCGGCGCGATGGCCTGGTCCAGGCGGGACAGCCCCCAGGGCACGGGCTCGCCATTGATGGCGGTGACTTCAGACCCGGGCGGCGGCGCATCCGGCTGCCCGTCGTTGGACAAGACCATCATCCGCCCCTCCACCAAGGCGAAGCGGAAGGGGAGGGGGGCGGAACGCGGCGGCTCATCGGCATGGGCCGTGGACAAACCGGCCAAGGCACCGGCCAGCAGCAGGGGGATGAGATGGCGGGAGGGGCGCATCGGTTACCTCTGGGGTTGTGCCGGGACCCTTTCCGGCGCGGAACCCCAGCTAGCCGCCATCGCCGCCCACCGTCGCCTCATTTCCCGTAAATCCGCCGTTTTCCGCCTTTTGAGCCGCGCGCCAGGCGCTGGGGCTCATGCCGGTATGGTCGCGGAACACCCGGTTAAAGCTGGCCTTGGACGCAAAGCCGCAGTCCAGCGCCACCGACAGCAGGTCCCCCGGTTCCGCCTGGCGTAGCCGGGCCTGCACCGCCTCCACCCGCAGGCCGTTGACCAGGGCGCTGAAGGTGTGGCCCAGGCCCTGGTTGAGCGCGCGGGACAGGTAGGTCTCATTGGTGCCCAGGCGCTGGGCGACCTCGGCCAGGGTGAGGCCCGGTTCACGCCACCACCCTTCACGGCGGATGGCGGCCTGCCACCGGGTGGCGGTCTCGGTCCAGTCGCGCCCGCGCGGCCGAGGCGGTTCCGGCTCCGGCCCCGTCGGTCCCATGGGCGGATAAGCGCGTCCCGCATGACGCCAGCCCTCCAGCCCCAGGGTCAGGACAATGGCGGCGAACGCCAGGTATTGGGGGAAGCGGTCGTAGTAGCTGAGCGGTGCCACCAGGGTGTCGACGGCGTCGAAGGCCACCGTCACCACCAGCCACAAGCCCAGCGCCAGCAGCAGCGTCCGCTGCCAGGGCGGCTGTCGTTCCCGGGGATTGCTGACGGCACCCGCCAGCCAGCGGCCGTAGTGCGCGTGGAACCGGGCCGCCGCCAGGAAATAGAGCATCAGCGACAGGGCGCCCGCCCAGGTCTGCACCGGGTCGATCCAGCGGGCATGCACCGCATCGTTCCACCGCGTCTTGTCATCCAGCGGCAGGGAGAAGGCCCAGAGGGTGTAGAGCAGGTTCAGGGCCGCCGGCGCGAAATGCCAGAACCATCCGCGCGACAGGCGCGGTGTCACCAGGCGGCAGACGTAGAGGTACAGCAGCGGCCCGGTGGCCAGCGCGAAGTTGAAGGGTGCGAACGACAGCCAGGGATAGGCGTCGTAGAAGCCGGCGAAGCCCAGGACATAGGGCATCAGCCGCAGCACGGCCACGCCCAGCAGGGCCGCCAGCAGGCGGTTCGCCACGCGGTTGCCGGGGGCGTTCAGCAACAGCAGGGCCACCAGCGCGCCGAACCCGGCGGCCATGCCCAATATCGTGCTCCACGGACCGAAGCGGATCATGGCCCCTCCGTCCGTCAGTCTAGGACAGTCCGGCCGCCGGCTGGAAGGACAGGCTTTTCTGGCTACACCGGCCAGCTACACCGGCCAGCTACACCGGCCAGCTACACCGGCCAGCTACACCGGAAGGACAGATGACGCGCCCCCTCGGGCTGCCCCATGGTCGCCACGATCGGCGTCATAATGTCGCTGATACGACCCCTATCGGTGACATGCCGTCACCCAAGCATCGGAAGAAATGAGGGCCATCATGAAGCGCTCTTCCCGTCTCATCGCCGCCGCCGCGACCGCCATCGTGGCCTTGGGCGCCACCCTGCCGGCCTGGGCCGATCCGCCGCCCTGGGCGGAGGCGTCCGGCTATCGCTACCGGGACCGGGATTGGCATGACGACCACCGTGGCGATGACCGCCGGGGGGACGACCGCCGGGACGATGATCATTGGCGCGATGAGCATCGCGGGGACGACCATTGGCGCGACGACCACCGGGGCCCGCCGCCCCGTTACGTTGACCGCCGCTCCCCGCATTACCGGGAGTTCTACGCCGCCGACGTGGGCATCGATGAGGGCCGCTGCGACCGTGGCGCTGTCGGCCTGAACGTCGGCACGGTGGTAGGCGCGCTGCTGGGAGGCCTGGCCGGTTCGCAGTTCGGCCACGGCGGCGGCAAGGCCGCCATGACCGGTGCCGGCGTGCTGCTGGGCGCCCTGGCCGGCAACGCCGCCTTCAACAGCATGGACCAGAGTGACGAAGGCTGCTTCGCCCAGGCCATGGAAAAGGCGCCGGACGGCCAACAGATCGTCTGGAACAACCCCGACAACGGTGCGCGCTATCAGATGACCCCGGTCAAGACCTGGCAGGAATCGGCCGACAACTACTGCCGCGAATACCAGAGCGTGGCCACCGTGGGCGGCCGCAAGCAGACCGTCACCGGCACCGCTTGCCGGCAGCCCGACGGCCAGTGGAAGATCGTGAATTAAACACCGTCAGCGAACCGGCGGCAGGACTTCCCCTGCCGCCGTTACTGCAAACCTCACACAAACCCATGCCGGCTCAACCAGCGGCGGTATAGATCCGGCCAGGGTTCGGCGGGACGGCCCGGCGTGTCGCGGATGGCGAAGCCGTGGCCGCCGGATTCGAAGATGTGCATTTCCGTCGCCACGTTCTGGCGGCGCAGGGCCTGGAACATGGCCAGGCTGTTGCCCACGGGGACGGCGTCGTCATCGGCGGCATGGAACAGGAAGGTGGGGCAGGTGCCCGTCCGCACGATCTGGTCCGGCGAATAGGCCCTTACCTGTTCGGCCGATGGGCTGTTGCCCAGCAGATGCTGGCGCGAGCCCGGATGCGTCAGCGACTCATCCATCGAGATGACGGGATAGGCCAGGCAGGCCAGTTGGGGGCCGGCCGGCAGCTTGTCGGCCTCGTCCACCGGCGTGTACACGGTGGCGTCGTGGCGGGTGAGCAGGCTGGCAGCCAGGTGGCCGCCGGCGGAGAAGCCGATGATGCCGATGCGGCCGCCATCCACCGCCCAGGCCTTGGCCTTGGCGCGCAGCAGGCGCATGGCGCGCTGCGCGTCCTGCAGCGGCACATCCGCACCGTTCTTCCAGCCCGCCGCCGGTAGGCGGTAGGTGAGGACGGCGGCGTGCAGGCCGGTGGCGTTCAGCCAGCGGGCGATCTCATAACCCTCCTTATCGAACCACACGCTGGAGTAGCCGCCGCCGGGGATGACCAGGATGGTGGCGCGCGGGCCGGGGCTGGCGCTGCGGAAGAAGGCCAGGGTGGGGATGGACACGCCATCCGCCGAGCGGTCGGGAGGGCCGCCCACGGGGCCATGGTCGGTGACGATGTCCTTGACGGTCACGCCCTCGCCGCCCGGCGGCGTGCCGGGCCACAGGGGCAGCAGCACGTCCGGGTCGCGGCGCTGGCGCGAAAGCTGCACCAGGTCGGTCGCGGGCGTGCCATCCGCCTTCGCGGACTGCGCCAGGACGGCGCCGGCCACGGCGGCCAGGGCCAGGCCGCGGCGGTTCAGGGTGAAGGTCATGGGGGCTGCCTCCCTCAAGGCTGTTCCGTTTCTGTTACCGGTAACTTAGCCGAGAGGGCGGCGGGAATGCCAGCCCGCGTCAGGTGCCGGCCACCGTCATGCCTTCCACACGCAGGGTGGGGCTGTCCACGCCGTGGCGGAATTCCAGGTCGTTGGCCGGCCGCAGGGTCAGGTACATGTCCTTCAGGTTGCCGGCGATGGTGACCTCGGCCACCGGGAAGGCGATCTTGCCGTCCTCGATCCAGAAGCCCGAGGCGCCCCGGCTGTAGTCGCCGGTGATGCCGTTGACGCCGCTGCCCATCAGCGAGGTGACGTAGAAGCCCTGGCGGATGTCGGCCAGCAACTGCTCCGGCGTCTCCTCGCCCGGCGCCAGATAGACGTTGGTGGCGCTGGGGCCGGGCGGGCCGCCGGTGCCGCGCGACGCGTGGCCGGTGGAGGCCAGGCCCAGCTGGCGGGCGGAGCGGCAGTCCAGCAGCCAGGTGGTCAGCACGCCGCCGTCGATCAGGTTGCGGCGGCCGTTGGCCTGTCCCTCGGCATCGAAGGGCTTGGAGCGCAGGCCGCGGCGGATGTGTGGGTCGTCCACGATGGTGATGCCGGGCGCGAACACCGCCTGGCCCATCTTGTCCTTCAGGAAGCTGGTGCCGCGCGCGATGGCGGCGCCGGAGATGGCGCCCGTCAGGTGGCTGACCAGACCCCCGGCCACGCGCGGGTCGAACACCACGGGCACGGCCTGGGTCGCCACCTTGCGCGGGTTCAGGCGGGCCACCACCCGCTCACCGGCGCGGCGGCCGATGGTGACGGGCGACTCCAAATCACCGGCATAGATGGCCGAATGATAGTCGTAGTCCCGCTCCATGCCCGTGCCGCTGCCCGCCAGGACAGAAACGGACAGGCTGCGGCGGCTGACGCTGTAGCCGCCGGAAAAGCCGTTGCTGGCCGCCAGCGTGACGGTGGAGCGCGACCAGCCGGCGTCCGCCCCTTCGGAATTGCTGACACCGGGCACGGCCAGCGCCGTCTCCTCCAGCTCCGCGATCTGAGCCAGCAGATCTTCGGCCACCGGCTCGGATGGGTCGCACAGGTCCAGGTCCGGCCAATCGCGGGCCAGGCTGTCGGGATCGGCCAGGCCGCAGAAATCATCTTCCGGCACCAGGCGGGCCATGGCCACCGCCCGCTCCGCCAATTCCTTCAGCAGCGCCGGGCTGCGGTCGGTGGAGGAGACGATGGCCTGGCGCTTGCCCACGAACACCCGCAGGCCCAGGTCGCCCGATTCGGCGCGCTGCACCTCCTCCGGCTTGCCCAGGCGCTGGCTCATGGACATGGCGGCGCTGTCCACCAGCAGGGCGTCGGCGGCATCCGCGCCGGCCTTGCGCGCCAGGGTCAGCAGGTCGTCCAGGATGCCGGCGGCGGTGGCGTCGGGGGGCAGGGGGGGCATGGGTGCGCAAGCTCCAGGCTTAGGTCACGGTCCCCCAGGGCAAACCAAAGGGGCAAGGCCACATGTGGGCATTCGGTGCCAGCTTGCCAGGTGGCGGGGCCCCGGGGGAAGCCTGACCTTGAGTGAAGGCGTTCGCGCGGTGGAAAAGCCGGCCCATAGCCGGAAATGTTTCTGAAAGGTAACTGAAAGCACAATTGCAACGATTTGTTTCTTAGCCTATCAACAAGTGACATCCGTTTGTTACCGACCGGGTCTAGGTTCCCCAGACCAATGCGCGAAGGCTGCCCCGCCTGACGCATTCGGTCGGTCGAATGGACCACTACGGGGATCTGCCGCCCCGGTTCGTTCGGTCAACCTTTCGGGTTTCTTCCCGGAAGTAGTCCATCAACCTTACAGGGCCCGGGCGCCAACCCCGTGGCCCTGTTTTCTTTTCTGGCATCGGCGACGTGGATTCCCCATGGTGCTGAGGACGGTGCGGGTGATACGCTCCTAGAACTGAAACCGATTTCACCAACAGGAATCGCCTTTGCCCTTCGACCCTACGGTGCTGACGTCCCATCTCGACACGCTGTTGGCGGGCGCCTGGCTGACGGCGGAGGTGTGCGCACTGGGTATCGCCGCCGCTTTTGCGCTGGCCGCCGCGCTAGGGGTGCTGGCGGTGGGGCGCGGCTGGGCGGGGCGATTGGCGCGGCTGTATGTCGACGTCTTCCGCAATGTGCCCTTCGTGGTGCAGGTCTTCTTCCTGTTTTACGGCCTGCCCGAGGTGGGCGTGTACATCGACGCCTTCTGGACCGGGGTGCTGGCGCTCGGCCTGGTGGGCGGCGCCTATGGCAGCGACGTGGTGCGCAGCGGCATCCTGGCGATCGAGCCTGGGGTGGTCGAGGCCGCGAAGGTCGGCGGCCTATCCCGGCTCGCCATCATCCGCCGCATCGTCCTGCCCATCGCCCTGCGCACCGCCATCCGGCCCCTGGGTTCCGTCTTCGTGAACCTGGTGCTCAGCTCCTCCATCCTGTCCATGATCACGCTGGACGAGGTGACGGGGACGGCCCGGGGCGTGGCGTCGGAAACCTACCGCCCGTTCGAGGTCTACGCCTTCCTGCTGGCCGCCTACGCCGGCCTGACCTATGCCGTGTCGATGGGAATCGACGCCCTGCATCGGCGCCTTAACCGGCACATGGCGGATAACGGGGCGGCCCCCGGGGTGGCCCATGGGGCGATGAGGGGGACGGCTTGATGCGGCACGCCGGCTTCACCTGGCATGACGGCACCTTGCTGGCCCAGGGGCTGGGCGTCAGCCTGGGCCTGTTCGCCGGCACCTTCCTCATCGGGCTGGTCCTGGGATCGGCCGCGGCAGTGCTGCGCCATTTCCGTGTGCCGGCGCTGGGCACCCTGCTGCATACCGGCCTGGAGCTGCTGCGCAATTCGCCGGTGCTGGTGCAATTGTTCCTGGTCTTCTTCGGTGTGCCGGCCTTGATCCACCAGCCGCTGACGCCCGTCTTCGCCGCGGGCCTGACCCTGTCGGCCAACACGGCGGCCTTCGTCTATTTCATCGCCGTCGCCGGCCTGGATGCGGTGGGGCGGGACCAGGTGGAGGCGGCGCGCGTCTTCGGCCTCAGCCGTGTCCAGCAGGTGCGCCACATCCTGGGCCCCCAGGCGCTCGCCTTCGCGGTGGCGCCGCTGGTGGGCCTGGCGGTCAACCAGCTGCAGGTGACCTCCCTGGTTTCCGTCATCGGGGTGGTCGACCTGACCAAGGCCGGTGACATCCTGAACCTGCGCACCCTGCGTCCTTTCGCCGTGTGGACCCTGGTGGGCGTGCTGTATTTCGCGGCGGCCAAGACGCTGACACTGCTGGGCAATCGATGGGAACGGCGGCTGCGCGCCCATGCCGCCCCGCTTGGGCTTTAGGGGGCTGGGGCTTTAGGGAGATGAGGGCATGATAGCGGTGGAGGGCGTGGTCAAGCGCTTTGGCGCCCACACGGTGCTGGACGGGGTCAGCCTGACGGTGGCGCCGGGGGAGGTGGTCACCATCCTGGGGTCCAGCGGGTCGGGCAAAAGCACGTTGATCCGCTGCATCAACGGGTTGGAGACACTGGATGGCGGCCGCATCACCGTGGACGGGCTGGACGTGGCCGACCCGCGCCAGCTGGCCCAGGCACGCCGCCTGTCGGCCACCGTGTTCCAGCTGTTCAACCTTTACCCCCACATGACCGTACTGCGGAACATCACCCTGGCGCCGGAACTTGTGCTGAAGCGTCCGAAGGCGGAGGTGGACGGTCAGGCCCGCGCCCTGCTGGCCAGCGTGGGGCTGGCGGGGAAGGCCGACTCCTATCCAGGCCAGCTGTCGGGCGGGCAGCGTCAGCGCGTGGGCATCTGCCGGGCACTGGCCATGAATCCGCGCTACCTGCTGCTGGACGAGGTGACCAGCGCGCTGGATCCCGAGATGACGGCGGAGGTGCTGGCCATCCTGGGGAAACTGGCGACCCGTCAACCAGGAGGGGCCGGCACCGCCATGCTGTTCGTGACGCATGAGGTGGAATTCGCCCGGCGCATCTCCACCCGCATCGTCTTCCTGGACCAGGGGCGCCTGATCGTCGACCTGCCCAGGGACCAGTTCTTCGCCGCGGACGGGGGCCTGGCCCATCCGCGCATCCGTCAATTCCTGTCCAAGATGGCGCCCGCCGCCCCCCTTGCCGAGATTCCCGCATGATGTTGATCGCAAATTCCGAGGCTTGGCCCGGGTTCCAGACCTCCGTCGATCACCTGAGGGCGGGGGAGCGGGGCCCCGACCCCCTGGTGGCCGGCATCGCGCGGGTGGAGCGTGAGGCGACGGTGCGCAGCGTCGGTTACGGCGGGTGGCCCAACATGTTGGGGGAGATGGAATTCGATGCCGGGGTCATGGACGGCGGCACCCGCCAAGTGGGGGCCGTCGGAGCGTTGCGCGACGTCATCCCGGCCAGCGCGGTGGCCCTGCAGGTCATGCGCCGCCTGCCGCACACCCTGCTGACCGGTGACGGGGCCCGCCGCTTCGCCCTGGAGTGCGGGTTCGACGTGGAACCGACGCTGCTGGAGGATTCGCGCCGGGTGTGGTGGGCGCGGCTGGAGAAGGAGCTGCCGCCCGATGACCTCGCCGCCTTTCCCAACATCCCGCTGGCGCCGCTCAGCCGCGCCATCACCGATCCGGAGCGGGTGCGCGACACCACCGTCTTCCTGGGCCGGGATGCCGGCGGCGACCTGCACGCGGCCACCAGCACCTCGGGCTGGGCGTGGAAGTACCCCGGCCGTCTGGGTGACTCACCCGTCGCCGGTGCCGGCTTCTACGCCGACAGCCGTTTCGGCGCCGCCGCCTGCACCCATACGGGGGAGATGACGGTGCGCTGCGGCACCGCCCGCGCCATCGTCCTGGCCTTGCAACTGGGCAAATCCCTGCGTGAGGCGGTGGACCTGGCGGTGGCGGACCTGGCGGAGCTGCGCGGGGGCTTCCTGGCCGGCGTGGTCATCCACGCGCTGGACGCCCACGGCAACCATGAGGTGGTCAGCTTCCGCTGCGGTCCCGCCATCCGCTATTGGTATTGGGATCCGTCGCTGTCCGCCCCTGAAGAACGCACTGCCCGCACGGTTTAACCCAGCGGCATGGGACGCGGCTCACGCCGCTGTCGGACACGATTGTGTCCGCCGGAGGTTTTCGGGGAACGCGGTGGACTGGAAACGGAGGAAGCCAAGTCGCCGGATGGCGGCGTCCGGCGTCCGAGGATCGCATAAGGAATTCTCATGCTGCGCAAGCTGCTGCTCATGCTCGCCGCCCTCCTGGTCGTGACGCCCGCCTGGGCCGGCAAGCTGGAGGATATCCGCCAGCGCGGCGTGCTGCGCGTGGGGGTGTCGCTGGGTGGGGAACCGGTGGGCTTCCGCGACGACCGCAACGCGCCCGCCGGCTATGACGTGGACGTGGCCAAGCGCCTGGCGGACAAGCTGGGGGTGCGGGTGGAATACACCGACGTTTCCGGCGACGCGCGGGTCAGCATGCTGGTGTCGGGCCAAATCGACGTGGCGGTGGCCAACCTGACGGCCACGGCGGAACGCGCCAAGACCATCGCCTTCACGATCCCCTACAACCGCGCGGGCCTGCGCGTCATCGTCCAGAAAAGCGCCGGCATCAACCAGCTGTCGGATCTGGCGGGCAAGAGGGTGGTGGTGGGCCGCAGCACGACGGGGGAGACCTTCCTGCGCCAGGCTGTGCCGGGGGCGAAGCTGGTGCACACCGATAGCTTTGCGCCCGATGGCGTGCTGCTGCTGGTGCAGCGGCGGGTGGACGCCGGCATCGAGGATTCATCCATGATGGACTATCTGGCCAGCGTCTATCCCACTTTGAAGATACTGCCCGACCTCTATTCCAACGCGCCCATCGCCATTGGCCTGGCCCAGGGCGATCCGGAATTCCTGCGCTGGCTGAACGGCTTCGTCGCCGACTACATCAAGTCCGGGGCGTATGAGGCGAACTATCGCAAATGGTGGGGCCGGGACGCTGCCGTTCCGGCGCTGTCGGCCAGTTAGCCGGTCAGCCGGGGATGGAAGCGCGTGGGCAGGGTCAGGGGCCAGGGGCCGGTGGCCGCACCGGTCAGCACAGCGATGACCGCCGCCACATAGGCCTGCTTGTCATAGCCGATGGAAGAAATGGGATAGGCGTCGAAATCCGTCAGCGACAGGTTGTCGAAGCCATACAGGCGGGTGGTGGTGGCGCGGCCCTGGGGGAAGTCCGCCCGCAGGCGGTCCAGCACGCCCATGGCCATGGCGTCGGAGGTGCAGAAGATGGCGTCCGGACGGGGTGTGAGCGCCAGCTCCTCCCCCGCCTTGTGGCCGCTGGCATAGGAATAGTCGCCCTGCAGGCTGGCCGTCAGCCGGATGCCCTGGGCCGCCAGGGCTGCGTGGTACAAGCGGATGCGCGCCTGCTCCAGGACGGACGTGAGGCGGCCCGTCACCAGGGCGGCGCTCTTCACCCCCTGGCGTGCCGCGTGGGCCATGGCTTCGGCGATGCCCACCCGCTCATCGGGGATGACGGCGGGGGAGTCGTCATCGTGCCTGCCATTCAGCATCAGCACCTGGTCGCTGCGGAACAGCGTGCGGGCGGTAGCGGCATCGGCGAAATCGGAAAAGACGATGGCGGCATCGACGTGATAGGCGACGCCGGTACGCAGGAAGGACTCTACCCGGTCGCTGGAGCCCACCCGGATGAAAATCACCTGCTTGCCCATGTTCTGTACGGCGGCCAGCAGGGGATCGAACAGATCCAGGTCGCTCAGGTCATGGATGTGGTTGACGACGACGGCCACCAAGTTGACGCTTTTGGTGGTCAGGCTGCGGGCCAGCAGGTTGGGGCGGAATCCCAGCTCCTGCGCCGCCTGCAGCACGCGCGCCTTTTTCTCCGCCGACACCGGCCGTTGTTCGTCAGACAGCGCCCGGGACGCCACCGCCCGCGACACGCCGGCCCGTTCGGCCACGTCGCTGATGGTGGGGTTGGCTGGAAGGGGTGCGCACAGCTTGTCGGTTCCGTTCCCGTCCATCCCAACCATTCCCCATTCTTTCCCAACGCCGATAAGGTGCCGGCGGTTTCCTATAAAACCGGGCACATTAACGAAAGAAGATTTCAATCTTGATATACTGTTTCGATATCGGCGGGTCATACATTTCCCTGGGGACAGCCAGTACAGATGTCGCGGTGACAGGGGCGCTGACCCGTGTCGGTCGGGTGCCGACGCCGGCACGCGACCGCGCCGCCTTCGTCCAGGCGCTGGCCAGCCTGATCGATCAGGCGCCAGGGCCCGAGGACGCGCCGGTGGCCCTGGCGCTGGCCGGTGACATCGACCCCGCGACGGGACTGGCCAGCTGCGCCAACATCCCCTGCCTGACGGGCACGCCCCTGGTGGCCGACCTGACGGCGGCGCTCGGCCGCCCCGTGGTGGTGGGCAACGACGCCGCCTGCTTCGTCCTGGCGGAGGCGATGGTGGGGGCGGCGCGCGGCCAGGACACCGTTTTCGGCATCATCCTGGGCACGGGCGTGGGCGGCGGCCTGGTGGTGGAGGGCCGCCTGGTGCCGGGCGCTGGGGAATGGGGCCACGGGCCGGTGGTGAAGCAGGTGGCGGGCGACCCCAGCGTCACCCTGGCCCGCCTCCCCTGCGGCTGTGGCCAGGCGGGCTGCGTCGACACCATTGGCGGCGCCCGGGGGCTGGAGCGCCTGCACCACGCCCTGCACGGCGTGCGGCTGGACAGCCAGGCGCTGACGGCGGCGTGGCATGCCGGCGACCGCGACGCCACGCGCACGATGGACATCTATGTCGATCTGGTTGCCGATCCCCTGGCGGTGGTGGTGAACGCCGTGGGTGCGGGCCTGGTGCCGGTGGGCGGCGGCCTGTCCTCCGACGCCGCCCTTGTTTCGGCGTTGGACGCCGCCGTGCGCGCCCGTATCCTGCGCCGCACGGGCACGCCGCTGCTGGTGCCCACGGCGCTGGGCGGGGCGGCTGGCATGTTGGGGGCGGCCATCCTGGGCGCCCGGTGGCTGGAACGGAACAGGGCTTGAAAGGGGACGGCGGGGATGACCCGGGTGGATGCGAATCGCGTGCGGCTTGAGGTGTGCGTGGACAGCCCGGCGGGGGTGGCCGCCGCCATCAAGGGGGGTGCCAACCGGCTGGAGTTGTGCGCCGCCCTGGTGGTGGGCGGCCTGACGCCGTCGCGCGGCCTGATGGCGCTGGCGGCGGCCAGCGGGCGGCCCGCCTACGCCATGATCCGTCCCCGGCCGGGCGACTTCGTCTATGGCCCCGCCGACCTGGACGTCATGGGGGATGATATCGACACGGTGCGGGCCTTGGGCCTGCCCGGCGTGGTGCTGGGCGCCAGCCTGCCCAGCGGTGA
This sequence comes from Nitrospirillum amazonense, assembly GCF_029594735.1. NCBI lineage: Bacteria > Pseudomonadati > Pseudomonadota > Alphaproteobacteria > Rhodospirillales > Azospirillaceae > Nitrospirillum > Nitrospirillum amazonense. Next base: position 2,427,708 of record NZ_JARPAF010000002.1, on the reverse strand, counting down.
ACTAGACGCGGCCGCCCTGTCCATCCTGGTGGACCGCGCCGGCGGCCTGGGCATGACCCTGCATCGGGCCATCGACCTGACCCCCGACCCCATCGAGGCCTTGGATATCGCCATCGAACTGGGGTTCGAACGGGTGCTGACCTCCGGCGGCGCCCGCACGGCGGTTGAGGGGGCCGAGACCATCGCCGAGCTGGTGGACCATGCCCAGGGCCGTATCAGCATCATGGCCGGTAGCGGCGTCACCCCCGACAACGCCGTCGACCTCATCCGCCAGACCGGGGTGGCCGAGGTCCACGCCTCCTGCGGCATGGCCCCGGCGGTGGTGGACCAGCACCTGCTGCACTTCGGCTTCGTCCAGCCTGGTGCCCGGGAGACGGACGCGGCGACGGTCATGTGGCTGGCGGCGGCGATCCGGGACATCGAGGCCGATCAGTGGCCGTAATGCTCGTCCCGCATGATGCGTTCATGGTCGCGAGCACCATGAAGAATATGGAGAATTTCGATCGCGTTCAGTTTGGGGACTGAGCGGTAGTAGATGATATAGTTCTTGTAAGGGAAACAACGGCCGCCAGACAGAAGATGGTCGCAAGCCTTTCCGGCGGCGGGAAAAAGAGCGCGCTTCTGGCAGATGGCCTCAAGTTCTTCAGCGAACGCGAGCGCACGATCCACGTCGTCCTGGGCGATGAAATAAGTGATGTCCTTCAGGTCTTGCTCAGCCAAGGGATGGAAGAAGGCTCTCGGCATAGGCTCACTGAGCCTGCGCCTTTTTCATTTCGAGCAAGCGGGCTTTCAGGTCACCGAACACCTTTTCCGCCGGGATAGGTGTTTGCCCATCTGATGCTCTGGCCTGGAGTATGGCCCGAATATGGGCTTCCGCCTCTTCCTCCGTCGCGTCAATGATTCGCACTTCGACGCGGCGGTTGCCGGCGAAGGGGGCGAGTTCGTCTGACAGCTTGTCGACGGTGGTACGGATGATGGTTTCAGCCATGCCCCCAGCATATGCCGTGGGCTGCCGTTGCGCCAGTGGATGCCTCACTTCCGCCAGATCGGCTTGCCACTCCCCGGCAGGCCGTAGCTGGCCCATTTGCGGCTGACCTCCTCCACCACGCCCTGGTCCATGGCGATCTTCTCGCCCCATTCGCGGTGGGTTTCGGGGGGCAGCTTGTTGGTGGCGTCCAGGCCGACCTTGCCGCCCAATCCGGACTCGGGGCTGGCGAAGTCCAGGTAGTCGATGGGCGTGCCCTCGATGACGGTGATGTCTCGTGCCGGGTCCATGCGCGTGGACACGGCCCACATCACGTCCTTCCAGTCGCGGACGTTGATGTCGTCGTCCACGACGATCACCCACTTGGTGTACATGAACTGCCGCAGGAAGGACCACACGCCCATCATCACCCGCTTGGCGTGGCCCGGATAGGCCTTGCGCATCGAGACGACGGCGATGCGATAGGAACAGCCCTCCGGCGGCAGCCAGAAATCGATGATCTCCGGAAACTGCTGGCGCAGCAGGGGGATGAAAACCTCGTTCAGGGACTCGCCCAGCACGGACGGCTCGTCCGGCGGCCGGCCGGTGAAGGTGGAGAGGTAGATGGGGTCGCGGCGCATGGTGATGGCCGTGACCTGGAAGACGGGGAACTTCTCCACCGAATTATAATAGCCGGTGTGGTCGCCATAGGGGCCCTCGTCCGCGTACTCGTCCAGCGAGACGTAGCCTTCCAGGACGATCTCCGCCTGGGCCGGCACCTTCAGCGGCACGGTCTTGCAATCGACCAGGTCCACCTTCTTGCCGCGCAGCATGCCGGCGAACTGGTATTCCGACAGGGTCTCCGGCACCGGGGTCACGGCGGCCAGGATGGTGCCGGGATCGGCGCCCAGCACCACGGCGGCGGGCAGGGGCTCGCGCTTGCCGGCCGCCTTCCAGCGATGATGGTGCTGGGCCCCGCCGCGGTGCTTCAGCCAGCGCATGATGGTGCGGTCGCGCCCCAGCACCTGCATGCGGTAGATGCCCAGGTTGAAGCGATCCTCCGCCATGCCGTCCCGGTCGTTGGCGGTGGGGCCTTGCGTCACCACCAGGGGCCAAGTGATCAGGGGGGCCGGCTCACCCGGCCAGCAGCTTTGGATGGGCAGGCGGCCAAGGTCGACCTGGTCGCCGGTCAGCACCACCTCCTGGCAGGGCGCGCTGCCCACCGTACGCGGGCGCATCGCCATGACCGTCTTCACCAGGGGCAGCATCTCCCACGCGTCGCGCAGGCCGCGCGGCGGCTCCGGCTGCTTCAGGAAGGCCAGCGTCTCCCCCACGTCGCGCAGTTCGTGCGGCTCCCGGTCCATGCCCCAGGCCACCCGTTCCACCGTGCCGAACAGGTTGACCAGCACCGGCATCTCCGACCGGGTACCGTCCGCCTTGATGACGTTCTCGAAGATCACGGCGGGGCCGCCCTCGGCCAGCAGGCGGGTCTGGATCTCGGTCATCTCCAGCACGGTGGAAACCGGGGTCTTGACCCGCACCAGGCGGCCCGACTGTTCCAGCCGGTCGATGAACTCACGCAAGGAGGCGTAGGGCATGGGAAATATCCAGGTGGGAAGTCAGGCGGTAAAGGAGCGGATGCGGCCCCGCCAGGTCAAGCCTCCACCCGCCAGACGACGCTGTCGCGGTGGGTGCGGTCCTCCAGCTCCAGCGTCGTCGGCACGCGGTACGTGGCCAGGGGAACCAGACCGTCCTTCGGCAGGTATGTACGGCCGGGATCCCCCATCAGGATCACCAGTCCGTCGCCGGCCAAGGCGCGCAGCCAGGCCATGACCCGCTCCGCCATCGGTTTCTCGTAGCAGACGTCGCCCACCAGCACGACGTCGATGTCCGTCAGGGGCTGGCCCACCACGTCGCGCTCCACCGCCGTCACGGCCACGCCGTTCAGCTGGGCGTTGAGGCCGATGGCGGCGATGGCGTAGGCGTCGATCTCCACCGCCATGACGGCGGCCGCCCCCGCCTTGGCGGCGGCGATGGCGATCAGGCCGCTTCCGGCGGCGAAGTCCAGCACGCGGGCGCCCCGCACCAGCTCCGGATGGTCCAGCACGTGGCGGGCGACGGCCTGCCCGCCGGCCCAGGGGAAGGCCCAGAAGGGGGGTGGCAGATCCTTGGCCGCCAGCGTCTCCTCCGTCGCCAGCCACAGGGGCGTGATCTCGGTGGCGGTCAGCAGCGTCAGCTCGGGCACCAGGGCCGGGGCTTCCGGGGCGGTGTTGGCGCGGATGAAGGCGGCGCGATCGATGTCGCTCAAGACGCGGCCGCCATGCCCAGGATGATGCTGGCCAGCAACACCCAGCCGGCGACGCGGGCGGCGCGGAAGGCGGCCAGGCTGTCGGCCGGGTCCTCGGGGCGCCACTGCCAGGCCTGGCGCAGCAGCATGCCGCCGGTCAGGACCACGCCCAGGTAGGCCAGCGGGTGGACGCCGGCGGCCATCAGGGCCAGCGCCCACAGCGCCGTGGCGCCGGCGTAGAAGCCCAGGATCCAGCGCTTGGAGGCGGCGCCCAAGCGCAGGGCGGTGGACTTCACGCCCACCTTCACGTCGTCCTCGCGATCCTGGTGGGCGTAGATGGTGTCATAGCCTAGGGTCCACAGGATGCCGCCGGCGTAGAGCAGCACCGGCGGCCAGGCGAGCTCGCCCGTGACCGCCACCCAGCCCAGCAGGGCGCCCCAGTTGAACGTCAGGCCCAGGAAGGCCTGGGGCCACCAGGTGATGCGCTTCATCAAGGGATATGCGGCCACCAGCACCAGCGAGGCGGCGCCCATGACGATGGTGGGCCGGTTCATCTGCACCAGCACGGCCAGGCCCACCAGGCACTGGGCGATCAGGAAGGCGATGGCCTGGGGCACGCCGACGGCGCCGCTGGGGATGGGGCGCACGCGGGTGCGTTCCACCAGGGCGTCGAACTTGCGGTCGATGATGTCGTTGATGGTGCAGCCGGCGCCACGCATGACCACCGAGCCCACGGCGAACAGCACCATGAGCCACAGCCTGGGCAGGTGGCCGGGTTCCGCGGCCAGGGCGATGGACCAGAGCCCCGGCAGCAGCAGCAGCCAGGTGCCGATGGGCCGGTCCAGCCGCGCCAGCCGGGCGTAGGGGCGGGCGCGGGGGGGCACATGCCGATCGATCCAGTCGCCCTGGCGGATGTCGGTATGGCCGGCGCTTATGGTCTCGCTGGGCATTGGGGAAGCCTTGTTCGGGTGTTTGCAGGGACCTTAGCGGGAAGAGGGCGGTCAAGAAAGGGCGGCCGGTCACCCTTCAGGCGGACGGGCTGACCCTTGAAAAATGCTCGAGTGTTCAATGGTAGAATGGACAAAGGAATGATTGTTCCGCATCTAGACCTCTCCCGTTCCGTCTCCTTTCTCCGCGACTGACCCCATGGCCGACCGCCCCCGCACCCGCCTGCATATCGACACGCCCCTGGCCGCCGGCCAGTCGGCACCGCTGTCGGGCGACCAGGCGCACTATTTGCGCGGCGTGCTGCGCCAGGCACCCGGCGACCGGCTGCTGGCCTTCAACGAGGCTGGCGGCGAATGGCTGGGGGAGATATCGGCGCTGACCAAGTCGGGAGGCACCATCACCCTGCTGGAACAGACCCGGGCGCCGGTGGCGGTGCCGGACGTCTGGCTGCTGTTCGCGCCGCTGAAGGGTGGCCGCACCGAGTACGTGGTGGAAAAGGCGACGGAACTGGGCGTGGCCCGCCTCTGCCCCGTGCTGACCCGCCGGGGCGATGTGCCGCGGGTGAACCTGGACCGCTTGCGCGCCAACGCGGTGGAGGCGGCGGAACAGTGTGAGCGGCTGTCCGTGCCCGTGGTCGACCCGCTGGCCGACCTTTCGTCCGTGCTGGCCGGCTGGCCCGCTAACCCCCTGACCCGGGATCGTACGCTGTTCGTGGCGGCGGAGACGGGGGCCGCCCAGCCCCTGGCCACGGCTGTGACGGCGGCTACTGCGTCGGGGCGCCCGGCGGCGTTCCTTGTGGGACCGGAGGGGGGCCTCCATCCCGGTGAGCTTGACCAGCTTGCCAAAACACCCTTTGTTGTCCCGGTAGGACTGGGTCCACGCATTCTGCGGGCGGACACGGCCGCTTTCGCTGTGCTTGCCCTGTGGCAGGCGCTGGCGGGCGACTGGACCGCCGCCCCAGGGCAGGACGCGCGCCCGCCGTTCCGTTGAGAGTCCCGTTCCCTGTTCCCGGCCCCCAGCCGCGCTTTGATACCCAAGCCGTGTAAAGCCAAGCCGTGTAAAGAAGGACCGACCTGATGTCTGCGCCGCCGAAGAGCCCGGGTGCCCCCATCACCGACCGCCGCGAGCTGGTCGAATATCTGGAACAGGGCAACAAGCCGGCGGATGCTTGGCGCATCGGCACGGAACACGAGAAGTTCGCCTTCCGCCTGGGCGACAACCGCCCGCTGCCCTATGAGGGCGAGCAGGGCATCGGCCGCATCCTGTCCGAGATGGCGACCCGCTACGACTGGACCCCGGTGAAGGAAGGCGAGAACATCATCGCCCTGACCAGGGGCCAGGCCAGCATCACGCTGGAGCCGGGCGGCCAGTTCGAGCTGTCGGGTGCGCCGCTGAGCACCATCCACCAGACCTGCGGCGAGGTTTCGGAGCACCTGGCCCAGGTGCGTGCGATTGGCGCTGACCTCGGCATCGGCATGATCGGCCTGGGCTTCAATCCCAAGTGGAAGCGGGAAGATATTCCCTGGATGCCCAAGGGCCGCTACCGCATCATGCGCGACTACATGCCCAAGAAGGGCACCATGGGCCTGGACATGATGACCCGCACCTCCACGGTGCAGGTCAACCTGGACTTCAGCTCCGAGGCCGACATGGTGAAGAAGTTCCGGGTCAGCCTGGCGCTGCAACCCATCGCCACGGCCCTGTTCGCCAACAGCCCCTTCAAGGAAGGCAAGCCCAACGGTTTCCAGAGCCTGCGCAGCCATGTGTGGACGGATACCGACCCCGACCGCTGCGGTGACCTGCCCTTCGTGTTCGAGGATGGCTTCGGCTTCGAGCGCTACGCCGACCACGCGCTGGGCGTGCCCATGTACTTCGTCTATCGCGACGGCCAGTACATCGACGCCTCGGGCCAGGACTTCCGCGCCTTCCTGAGGGGGGAACTGCCGGCCTTGCCGGGTGAGCGGCCGCTGATCACCGACTGGGTGGACCACCTGACCACCCTGTTCCCCGAGGTGCGGCTGAAGCGCTTCCTGGAGATGCGCGGCGCCGACGGCGGCCCATGGGCCCGCCTGTGCGCCCTGCCGGCCCTCTGGGTGGGCCTGCTGTACGACACCACGGCGCTGGACGCCGCCTGGGACATGATCAAGGACTGGACGGAGGAGGAGCGGGCGCAGTTGCGCAACAACGTGCCGCGCCTGGGCCTCGACACGCCTTTCCGCAAGGGCACCGTTCTGGACCTCGCACGTCAGACGGTGGCCATGTCGCGCAGCGGCCTGGACAACCGGGCGCGCCTGGCCGGCATGGGCGACAACGAAAGCCACTTCCTGGACGCGCTGCAGGCCATCGTGGACAGCGGCGTTTCGCCGGCCACGGAGCTGCTGAACAAGTTCAACGGGGAATGGGGCGGCGATATCGATCGCGTCTACGCGGAATACGCGTACTGAGGCCGGCCGTTCAACGGACCTTAGTGCCTCGCGTTTGGTTATTTGCCCCGGCTATGGCCGGGGATTCCTCCCTATAATCGACGCCATCTGGCTTCCCCCCGGAAACCGTGGCGTCATTCCCATCGCGTGGTCCGCGGGCTTACGATCCAGGGACCTTGGTGCCCAGCGGGCGGTTCAGCATATCCTTGGGGTCGGCGTGGCTGACGTCGTTGCAATTGCCGGCCAGGCGGCTGCCCGTGTTCACGCACCGCTGCTGGGCCGCGGCCTTGGGCGCGGCGGCACTGGCCGTCTGGGCATTATCCGGCTGGGTCTGGCAACCGGCCGTGAGCAGGGCGAGACCAAAAGTTGCTGCCAATAACTGATAGTGACGCATAAAAACCCCGTTTGATGTGGATGACGCAACAAACGGATTTATGCGTACCGCGGCGATGTGGGCAACCAGTCTTTTGTCCGGAAGCGTTGCGAAATTGATACCGGTTTCCATCCAGTCCCGCGTCTGACGCATCCAGGCCGCAAGAATGGCCAAGACGCGCAAAGATCCCTCTAACGCCGCGGCATTCCGGACGGGTTGGGTAGGGTCTTCGGAAGTTGGGGGGGAAGTGGCCCGCGTGCCGGCTTGAGGTCGCCTCCCGGCCGGTTGGTCGGCGGCGGGGTGCCTGCCGCGATGGCGGCGGAAATTCAGTCGCGCGTCGCAACCCGGGCATGGGCGCGCGCCAGCCAATCCGCGACCTCCTCGGTGATGTCATCCACCGAGGCTAATGGGATCCTGTAGGTGATGCGATCGCTGGGATCCGCGGTCTTGACCGGGCTCAGGGAGACGGCGCCTGGCGGCAGGGGCTCCCGGCCCAAGGCCAGGCCCAGGTCGATTCGGCCCTTACCCGCCGGCTTGGCTTCCGCGAACTTCAACCCCGCGCTGAAGGAGACCATGGTGGACAGGACGGTGCTGGTGACATCCGCGCCCAGGCCCAGGGCTAGGGCGGTCAACCGGTTGCCAATGGGGCGCAGGGTCTCCCGCCCTTGATACAGCTTATCCAGCCGTTGTTCCGGCGATAGATCGTGGACCCCGCCCAGGGCATGGGCCGCCAGCACCTGTGCCGTGGCGCCGCCCAAGCCGTAGGCCTGCTTCAGCCAGCGGGCGCAGGCCTTGGGCTCGGCCGGCCCCTCCGCCTTGATCAGGGCGGTCCAGGCGCCCGCGTCCCGGCCGGTCTTGGCTGGTAGGTTGCGCAGGATGGCGGCCATCATCTCGTCCGGGCTCTTGCCCATGGCCACCCTCCCTCTCGTCCGGTTCAGGCCGCCTCCATCAGGCCGCGGTGCCGCCGACGGTCAGGCCGTCGATGCGCAGCGTGGGCTGGCCGACGCCCACCGGCACGCTTTGCCCCTGCTTGCCGCAAACACCGATGCCCTCGTCCAGGCAACTGTCGTCGCCGATCATGGTGACCTTGGTCAGGGCGTCCGGGCCGTTGCCGATCAGGGTCGCGCCCTTCACCGACGGGCCGATCTTGCCGTCCTCGATCAGATAGGCCTCCGAGGCGGAGAAGACGAACTTGCCGGACACGATGTCCACCTGGCCGCCGCCGAAGTTCACCGCGTACAGCCCGCGCTTCACCGAGGCCAGAATCTCCTCCTTGGTTCGGTCGCCGGAGCGCATCATGGTGTTGGTCATGCGCGGCATGGGCACGCTGCTGAAACCCTGGCGGCGGCCGTTGCCCGTGGGCTTCACCCCCATCAGGCGGGCGTTCATGCGGTCCTGCATGTAGCCGACCAGGATGCCGTCCTCGATCAGGGTATTGCACTGGCTGGGCGTGCCCTCGTCATCCACGGTGATGGAACCGCGGCGCCCCTCCAGCGTGCCGTCGTCCACCACGGTGACGCCGGGGGCGGCCACCCGCTGTCCGATGAGGGAGGAGAAGGCGGAGGTGGCCTTGCGGTTGAAGTCGCCTTCCAGCCCGTGGCCGATAGCCTCATGCAGCAGCACGCCGCACCACCCGGGCCCGAGGACCACGGGCATCTCGCCCGCCGGCGCCGGGATGGCGGCTAGGTTGACCAGGGCCTGGCGCAGCGCCTCATCGACATGGTGGCGCCAGGTTTCCGGCTGCATGTAGCGCTCATAGGCTAGGCGGCCGCCGGCGCCGAAGCTGCCGGCCTCCATGCGGTCGCCCTCGCCGACGACCACGGAGACGTTCAGGCGCACCAGCGGGCGGATGTCCGCCACGCGGTGACCGTCGGCGCGGATGATCTGCACGGCCTGCCACTCGCCGGTCAGGCTGGCGCTGACCTGGCGCACGCGCGGGTCGCGGCCCCGGGCATAGGCGTCGATGTCGGCCAGCAGCTTCACCTTGGCCTCGAACGGCACGATGGCCAAGGGGTTGTCGGCAGCGTAGAGGGCGCGGTTGGTGCCCACCGGCGGCTCCGCATAGGTGCCGCCATGGCCGGCCTGGACCGTGCGCACGGTGGCGGCCGCGCGCTTCAGCGCCTCCTCCGTCAGGGTGGAGGCATGGGCAAAGCCCGTGGTCTCCCCGGCCACGGAGCGCAGGCCGAAGCCCTGCGTGGTATCGAAGGACGCGCTTTTAAGCTTGCCGTCATCCCAGAACACGCCTTCAGACTGGGCGTACTCCAGGAACAACTCGCCATCGTCGCCGCCCTTCAGCGCGTCGGCGACGATCGATTCGGTGCGCGCGCGGTCCAGTCCGGCGCGGGTGAAAAACAGATCGTCGGTCTGGGCGAGCAGGCTCATGGTCGCGAAACTCCAAGGAACGGGCCGAAAAGCCGGGGCGGCGGCGGGGCCGGCCAACCCGGCGGGGCGTGACATCCATAACATGGCGTGTCGATGCCGCCATCGCCAGGGGAAAGGCCACCCTTCGAAGGCGGAGGTGGATGGGGTCGGGAATCCTCAAGCACGCCAAGGCTGTAGCGCCGGGCCGTTTTTGCGCCACCCTGGCGCGTCCGGCGGGCGGGTCAGTGCGCCCAACGGTATGCGCTGGGACGCGTTGTCCGCTTTACGTCAAGGATTGGGAACGTTATGGTCTGCCACGATGCAGGTGTCCCTTAACCATCGGGGGCGCTTGCGATGCTGGGTCTAAACTCCCGGACAGGTGCCCCGATCGCCGACGCCGTCGCCGCTTCGTCCCGCCGCAACGGGAGGTGGGGGCGGGGGCAGGTCGATCAAGGACGGGCCCCCATAATAAACGGGAGGATGGGACGGCATCCCGCGTTCGGTGCGGCGCCTGAACAGGGGGCGTGCAGGGCCGGCGTGGGTCACCAGGACAATCTTCGGGTGGGACGTGTCACGCGTCCCCGGCAACGAGAGAGTGGTAAGGGATGTCCGTACGCAAGAACGCCGCCGCCTTCGCGGCCCTTTTGACGGCCCTGGCGGGGCGCGCTTCCGTGGCGCTGGCCGACCCGGTGGTGAGCATGCCGGAGGCGGGCAAGCTGGGCATGCAGCATGCCTACTCGCCCGTGGCGGTGCAGCTGGAGAACTTCCACAACCTGCTGCTCTACATCATCATCGGCATCGTCGCCTTCGTGTCGCTGCTGCTGCTGACGGTCATGGTGCGCTTCAACAAGCGCGCGAACCCCGTCCCGTCCAAGACCAGCCACCACACCCTGCTGGAAGTGGCGTGGACCGTGGTGCCGGTGCTGATCCTGGTGATCGTGGCCGTGCCGTCCTTCCGCGTCCTCTACTACGGTGACCGCACGCCCAATCCTGAGATGACGGTGAAGATCACCGGCCACCAGTGGTACTGGTCCTACGAATACCCGGACAACAACGACATCTCCTTCGACAGCAACATCGTCTCCGACGGTGATCTTAAGCCGGGTCAGCCCCGCCTGCTGACCGTAGACAACGAGATGGTGGTGCCGGTGGGCACGCCCGTCCGCCTGCTGCTGACCGGCGCCGACGTCATCCACTCCTGGTACGTGCCCTCGCTGGGCGTTCAGTTGCACGCCGTCCCCGGCCGCATCAACGAGACGTGGCTGCAGGCCAGCACCGAAGGCACCTTCTATGGCCAGTGCACGCTGATCTGCGGCACCAACCACGGCTTCATGCCCATCGTCGTCCATGCCGTCAGCAAGGAGGACTACAAGGCCTGGGCCGAGAAGACCAAGACCGCCGGCATCGACGCGGGCCGCGCGTTCCTCGCGTCGCTGGAAGCGGCGAAAGGGGCCACCAAGACCGCCCTGGCGACGGACAATGGCGCCGCGCGCTGAGCCCGCCCCGTCTGATATTTAACCCCGGCAGAGATTAACGAGGGGAACTGGAATTATGGCGCACGCAGCCCACGATACGGCTCACGACGCGCATCACGACCATAAGCCCGGGTTCGTGAAGCGGTGGTTGTTCTCGACCAACCACAAGGACATCGGCACGCTCTACCTCATCTTCTCCGTGATCGCCGGCCTTATCGGCGGCGCCATCTCGGTGATCATGCGAATGGAACTGCAGGAGCCGGGCATCCAGATCCTGAACCACCTGTCGGCCGACATCGGCCAGCAGTGGAATGTGCTGATCACCGCCCACGGCCTGATCATGGTGTTCTTCGTGGTCATGCCCGCCGTCATCGGCGGCTTCGGCAACTGGTTCGTGCCGCTGATGATCGGTGCGCCGGACATGGCCTTCCCGCGCCTGAACAACATCAGCTTCTGGCTGCTGGTCCCGGCCTTCCTGCTGCTGGTTTCGTCCTCGCTGATCGGCCCGGGCGCCGGCACCGGCTGGACCATCTACCCGCCGCTGTCCTCCACCGTGGGACACAGCGGCCCCTCGGTCGACATGGGCATCTTCGCCCTGCACCTGGCGGGCGCGTCCTCCATCCTGGGTGCCGCCAACTTCATCACCACCATCTTCAACATGCGGGCGCCGGGCATGACCCTGCACAAGATGCCGCTGTTCGTGTGGTCGATGCTGGTGACCGCCTTCCTGCTGCTGCTGGCCGTGCCCGTGCTGGGCGGCGCCATCACCATGCTGCTGGCCGACCGCAACTTCGGCACCCACTTCTTCGACCCGGCCGGCGGCGGCGACCCGCTGCTGTTCCAGCACCTGTTCTGGTTCTTCGGCCATCCCGAAGTGTACATCATGATCCTGCCGGCATTCGGCATCATCAGCCAGATCGTCTCCACCTTCTCACGCAAGCCGGTGTTCGGCTACCTGGGCATGGCCTACGCCATGGTCGCCATCGGCGTGGTCGGCTTCATCGTCTGGGCGCACCACATGTTCACCGTGGGCCTGGACGTCGACACCCGCGCCTACTTCACTGCGGCGACCATGATCATCGCCGTGCCGACGGGCGTTAAGATCTTCTCCTGGATCGCCACCATGTGGGGCGGCTCCATCGAGTTCAAGCCGCCCATGGTCTGGGCCATCGGCTTCATCTTCCTGTTCACCGTGGGCGGCGTCACCGGCGTGGTGCTGGCCAACGGCGGCCTGGACGTGATGCTGCACGACACCTACTACGTCATCGCGCACTTCCATTACGTGCTGAGCCTGGGCGCCGTGTTCGCCATCTTCGCTGGCTACTACTACTGGATCGGCAAGATGTCGGGCCGGGAGCATCCGGAATGGGCGGCCCACCTGCACTTCTGGACCACCTTCATCGGCGTGAACCTGATCTTCTTCCCCCAGCACTTCCTGGGCCTGCAGGGCATGCCGCGCCGCATCCCGGATTATCCGGACGCGTTCCACATGTGGAACCAGATCTCCTCCATCGGGGCCTACATTTCCTTCGGCTCCACCTTGTTCTTCGTCGTGATGGCCCTTTATACCCTGATGTTCGGCCGGCGCGTCGGCGCCGACTACTGGAACACCGGTGAGACGACGCTGGAGTGGACCCTGTCCAGCCCGCCGCCGTTCCACCAGTTCGAGGTTCTGCCCCGCATCAAGTAAGGTGCTGAGGGTGGCACCGGCTGCATAGGCGACGACCGCGCGGGAGGGGTGGCTTCCCGCGCGGTTTTGCCTGATTAAAGACGCCATCGGTTCCCCGCATGGAGCCGGCGACGTCGGATGAGATGCGAAGACAGATGACCGATACCGCCTTCGAAGGCCAGACCGCCCCCGACCAGGCCGCCAGCCTGCCGGGCAGCGTGGCCGACTACATCGCCCTGCTGAAACCCCGGGTCATGTCGCTCGTGGTGTTCAGCGGCTTGGCCGGCTTGGTGGTGGCTCCCGGCACCCTGCACCCGGTTCTGGCGGTGGTGGCCCTGCTGTGCATCGCCGTCGGCGCCGGTGCCGCCGGAGCCATCAACATGTGGTACGACCGCGACATCGACGCCGTCATGGAGCGCACCCGCGGCCGGCCCATCCCCCAGGGCAAGGTCAACCCGGATGAGGCGCTGGCCTTCGGCGTGGTGCTGTCCGTCGCGTCCGTCCTGCTGATGGGCCTGGCGGTCAACTGGGTGGCCGCCGCCATCCTGGGCGTGGCCAACGCCTTCTACGTCTTCGTCTACACCATGTGGCTCAAGCGCCGCACGCCGCAGAACATCGTCATCGGCGGGGCCGCCGGCGCCTTCCCGCCCATGATCGGCTGGGCGGCGGTGACGGGCGACGTCAGCATCGGCCCGGTGCTGCTGTTCTGCCTGATCTTCTTCTGGACGCCACCGCACTTCTGGGCGCTGGCTCTGTTCCGCAGCGGTGATTACAGCCGTGCCGGCGTGCCCATGCTGCCCGTGGTGGCGGGCGAGGCCGCCACCAAGCGCCAGATGCTGGTCTACACCCTGCTGCTGCTGCCCATCGCCATCGCCCCCCACTGGTTCGGTGTGGGCGGTATGGCGTACCTGGTGGGCGCCACGGTGCTCAGCCTGCTGTTCATCCTCTGCGCCGTGCGGGTCATGCTGGACAAGACCCATCGCGCCGCCAAGCAGATGTTCGCCTATTCCATCCTCTACCTTTTCCTGCTGCTCGCCATCCTGATCGGTGAGAAGCTGGTGGCCTGACGCCCTCGCCTGAGAGGGCCCCTCCGCATAGGAACCCTGACCGCATGGCCAACACCATCAATCCCACCGGCCCCTCCGCTGGCACCGCCTCCCCATCTGAGCCCGTCCTCGACGCGGCCGAGCGGGCGCGCCGCCAGCGTGGCAAGAACCTGGCGCTATTCTTCTCGCTGCTGGGCTTCGTGGCATTGATCTATGTCGTGGCCATCGTGCGCATGGGGCTGCACGCGCAAGGCCAGTAACCCCCTTTCCCAATAAGAATTGGGCGGGTGAACCCGCCATCGGCGCGCAAGGACGGCCGCCTACCGCAAAGGGGCGTCGTCAAAGCCAGGGAGGCGACAGGTTGGCTGACACTCCAGGTCCCGATTCCCCGCAGACTCCGCCCGCGCGGCCTGATCTGGCCCGGCGCAACCGGCGCATGCTGGTGGGCGCGCTGACCATCGTGGCCGGCATGGTGGGGCTCAGCTTCGCCGCCGTGCCGCTTTACCGGGTGTTCTGCAAGGCCACCGGCTTCGGCGGCACGACGCAGGTGGCGGAAAAGGGCGCCGACCGCGTGGTCGACCGCACCGTCACTGTTCGTTTCGATGCCGAAGTGAACCGCGAATTGCCTTGGCAATTCCGACCCCTTCAGAATGCCGTGCAGGTTAAGCTGGGGGAGGTGCGAGAGATCCGCTACCACGCCAAGAACCTGTCGGACAAGGCGTTGGTGGGCACCGCCACCTTCAACGTCACGCCCGACAAGGCCGGCATTTATTTCAACAAAATCCAGTGCTTCTGCTTCACCCGCCAGCGGCTGGAGCCGGGGCAGGAACTGGACATGCCCGTCACCTTCTTCGTCGATCCCTCGTTGGCCGACGACCCGCACATGAAGGACGTGGCCACCATCACCCTGTCCTACACCTTCTTCCTGGCGGCCGACCAGACGGCGGCAGCCGTTCAGGACCAGGCCGTCAAAGCGCGTCCGGGCGGCTGAAGCGTACCCGGGCAACGGCTTCGCCACCGTACAACCTCTGGACGGGCGGGGCAGGAACGTTTACCAAGGGAGTGTCCAGTCCCCCGAACGCGGGGGACCAGGGAGGGCACGAATAAGGACCGGGGCGGCAATGTCCGCCGATATCTGACGACCACCGCGTTGTTTTGATCCGAGGGAAACAAGAACATGGCTGATGTCCAGGCTAACTCCGCTCCCGGAAATTCTGAGGGCATAAAGCAGCCCTACCACCTGGTGGACCCCAGCCCTTGGCCCTTGGTCGCCTCCGTCGCGGCGGGCCTGCTGACCAGCGGTGCTGTGTTGGGCATGCATGGCCATGGCTGGATCCTGGCCATCGTCGGTTTCCTGGGCGTGCTGGGCGTCATGTTTGCCTGGTGGCGCGACGTCATCGGCGAATCGGTGGTGCGCAAGCTCCACTCCCCGGTGGTGAAGATCGGCCTGCGCTACGGCATGACCCTGTTCATCGCGTCCGAGGTGATGTTCTTCGTGGCCTTCTTCTGGGCCTTCTTCGACACCAGCATCTACTTCAACGAGGCGCAGCAGATCGGCCGCGTCGCCGCCAATGGCGGCGTCTGGCCGCCCAAAGGGATTGAACCGGTCAACCCCTTCGACATGCCTATCCTGATGACCGTCATCCTGCTGCTGTCCGGCACCACGGTCACCTGGGCGCACCATGCGCTGGTCGAGGGCCGCAACAAGGAAGCGGCCCGGGCCTTGGGCTTCACCATCCTGCTGGGCCTGCTGTTCACCTGCTTCCAGGCATATGAGTACATGCACGCCGAATTCGGCTTCGCCCAGAACGCCTACACCTCGGCCTTCTTCATGGCGACCGGCTTCCACGGCTTCCATGTCATCGTCGGAACGATCTTCCTGATCGTCTGTTTCTTCCGCACCCGCGCCGGCCACTTCACGCCCAAGAGCCACTTCGGCTTCGAGGCCGCGGCCTGGTACTGGCACTTCGTGGACGTGGTCTGGCTGTTCCTGTTCGTCAGCATCTACTGGTGGGGTTCCACGCCGCGCGGCGTGATCCCGCACTGATGCCGGGACCGTCGTTCCGTTCCTGACGGAAATGAACCTTGGAACCTAATGCCTCCTCCGTCGCCCCGATCCTGGCGGGCTTGCGCTGCAAGTGTCCCCGCTGTGGTCGGGGCGATTTGTTCGTGGGTTTCCTCACCGTGGCGGAGCGTTGCCCCGTCTGCGGCCTGGAACTGGCCCGGGGCGACAGTGGCGATGGCCCGGCCGTCTTCCTGATCTTCATCCTGGGCTTCGTCATCGTGCCCGTCGCGTTGATGGTGTCCATGCGGGTGGATTGGCCCTTATGGCTGACCGGCCTGGTCTGGGGCGTTGTCATCCTGGGTGGCACGCTGGGCCTGCTGCGCCCGGCCAAGGGCGTGGTGTTCGCCCTGCAATACCGCTACCGCCGGGCCGAATTCGAAGGGCCCCCCGAAGACACGCCCGGACATGGCGCCGGGCATGGCGATAGTGACAGCGATAGGAATTCTGGCGCATGACTTCTTCGTCCACCGCTTCCCCCACCGGCGCCGCGCCTGGTCCCGTCGCGAAGGGACACCGGCGCTTCCGTCCGACCTTCTGGGCCGGCTTGGTGGCTGGGGGCGCCATCCTGTTCATGGCCGGCCTGGGCACGTGGCAGGTGCAGCGCCTGTTCTGGAAGCAGGGCATCCTGGACCACATCCAGCAGCAGATGGCGGCCGCCCCGGCCGAACTGCCGGCCAAGATCGATGATCCCAAGGCCTGGGATTATCGCCGGGTGCGCATCACCGGCCACTTCCTGAACGATCATGAGCTGTACCTGGGCGCCCGCTCGCTGAAGGGGGCCCCCGGCTACGACGTCGTTACGCCCTTCGTGCGGGCGGACGGCGGCGGCGTGGTGCTGATCGACCGCGGCTGGGTTCCCACCCAGGGCAAGGACCCGGCGCGCCGGCCTGACGGCCAGCTGGAAGGCGAGGTGACGGTGGACGGCGTGGCCCGCGTGCCGCCGCCGCGTGGCTGGATGCAGCCGGACAATCTGGTGAATGACAATTTCTGGCTCTGGTACGACCTGCCCGCCATGGCGGCCAAGGCGGGGACCGAGGTGCCGGAGCCCGTGGTGGTCGAGGCCGGCGCCACGCCCAACCCCGGCGGCTTCCCCGTGGGCGGCCAGACCCGCGTCACCATCCCCAATGACCATCTGCAGTACGCCATCACTTGGTACTGCCTGGCCATTGCCCTGGCGGTCATCGCCTACTTGCGTTTCAGCCGGGTGGAGAGCGACTGAGGCTGCTTTCTTCCGGTTGGTTGGCTTTCAAGGTCGATAGGGTTGGTGAATTGACCAATGCTGAGAGAGCATTATAATTCTTCCACGATTCCTATTCGGGCAGTTGCCATGAAAAGCGCAGCAACCCACGAAATGACCGTTACCGTATCTATGCCGAGCGACCTAAAGGCGGCTTTGGACGCGGAAGCGATTCGCGTGCAGGTTTCGCCGTCTGACTTGGTTGTAGAAGCCGTACGGCAGCATCTGAATGTGGCCGCCCCGCCGTCTGGCGGCGACGATCGTAAAGCCGCATTTGCTCGCCTTCGCTCTTTCGCTGGTACTGGCGTCGCCATTGTCGGTTCGCAGAGTGACGATGAAATTATGCGCCGTATCCGGGAAGTTAGAGAAGACTGACGCAGCCAGAGCGCGTTATCAATTGGAAGCCTTTCAATTCTAAGCTGTGAGCGCCAGATGCCCGCCGAGAGACGCGTATATCTGGATGCAAACATCTTCATTTATCTTCTTGAGGGCACGCCGGACTTCCAGCGGCGTAGTCTTCACATATTTGACGAGATAGAGAGCTGCGGCGCCTCCATATACACCAGTGAAATCACGATCGCAGAGTGCCTAGCGGGCGCCCGAAAACAAGGCGCATCGCGCCTGGTGACTAGGTATATGAGCCTATTCACTGAACCTGGCGCCATCGAACTTGTCGAGGTCAGTCGCGTGATCCTCTTTGACGCATCCGCGATTGTCGGACTTACCGGGCATAAGCTGGTAGATGCCATACATCTGGCCACAGCGATACGGATGGGGTGTGAGGTATTGTTTACGAATGATCGGGGAATTCAGTCCGTAGATGACAGTCTTGTCATCCTGAACGATGCGGCTGCCTGGAAATATCAAGACTAAAAGCTTCGTGATTCAGCGCAGCTTAACTGGCAGTCAACCTGGCCGCCTTCGCCGCCCGAGTCTCCAGCCCGCCGCCGGTGGCGGCCGGCGGGGCGGCGGCGGTGTGGCTGGGGCGCAGCATCAGTTGGCTGACACGGAAGCCGCTGCCGTGGGGGAAGCGGCGCTCCAGACGGGCTCGCGCGCCCTCATCATCGCCGGCCCACAACAGGAAGCGGCGGCGCTGCCACGGCACGGCGGCGGGCAGGGCGCTGTCGGCGACGGTGCCGCCCACCTCCACCGTGGCGATCCAGGCGGCATCGGCGGGGTTGCGGCGCTCCTCCAGCACGAAGATGCGGTTTTCCGGGCGGGCAATGCGCTTGATGTCCTGCTCCAGCCGCGCGCATTCGTCCTGCAATGTCTCCATGGTCAGCTGGATGTGGCGGCGTTGCTGCTTCAGGCTGTAGGTGGCGCGCGCCAGGCGGCGGATGCGCTGGCTTTGTTCACGCTGCCGGTTCAGGGCCTGGCGGCGGCGGGTCTTGGCCTCGCTGACGCGGGTCCAGGCGCGTTCCCCGGTCAGGCCTGCGGTGACCACCACGGCCAGCAGGGTCAGCATCAAGGCGATCATGCGATGCTCTCCTTCTGCGCGGCCGCGTCGGCCTTGCCGCTGTTGGCCAGCTGGATGCTCAGCAGCACATAGCCCAAGGGTGCGGGAAAATAGCGCTGCAGGTCGCGCCGGGCGTCGGCCAGGTTTTCCGACCACACCTCGATCATCTGCGGGCCGGCCCATTCAGGGTCTAGCGCCACGGCGGTCTTGGTGTCGCCTTGGGCCTGCTGCACCAGGCGGTTGACCATCCAGGCGACGAAGCGATTCAGGCCGGCGTCCTCACGCCCCACCACACGCACCGGGGCCTGGGCGCTACGGCGCGCATCCTCCAGGTCCTTGTCCAGGGCGTAGCGGCGGCGGCGCACCTCGCCCAAGGCGCCTTGCAGGGCCGTCAGCTCGGCGCGCAGCTCCGCCTCGCGTCCTTCCAGCCGATTCTCGACCTGGGCACCCAGGGGCAGGCGGTCGAGGGCACGGCGGAAGTCCGGCTGGCGTTCCACCGCCGCCTCGCCCAACTTGCCCAGAACCAGAATGATCAGGCCCGCCACCACCGCCAGGGCGCCGGCCAGCATGATCGCGTGCATCAGCCCCATGGTGCCGCGGAACGCCCCTTCTCGAAGACCCCACGGCGTTCCGGAACGATGCCTCGTCCGGTCCATCCTGGCGGGGAATGTTGCTATTGAACGGCGGAGCCAAGCCCCGGCCGTCGGTTCTATTGCAGCGCAACCGAAGGCGGTTTCCAAGTGTCATTTCCGGGAAAATTGGATGTCCTGGAACATCGCGCCGGGGCCTTGACACGCCGCTGTTCTTCCCATGCGAATCACCCATGTTTCCGTGAGGGGCTGGCGGGCTTGCGGGACCTTGGCGCCACTGGCTACTGTAGGGGTTCGAGTTGAGCCAAGGGATGGATGCCTAGGGTGGATTATATCAGCACGCGGGGCCGGGCGCCGGCCTTGGGCTTTGAGGATGCGCTACTGGCGGGCTTGGCCCGTGATGGCGGACTGTATGTGCCGGCGGCCTGGCCGGTCTTCGACGCCAGCGCCTTGCGCGCCCTGCGCGGCCTCAGCTATGGCGAGCTGGCCACCCGCGTGATGGCCCCCTTCATGGGCGGCGCCATTTCCGAGGATGAGCTGCGCGCCCTGGTGCATGACGCCTATGGCAGCTTCGCCCACGCCGCCGTCACCCCCCTGACCCAGTTGGGTCAGGAGGATTGGGTGCTGGAGCTTTTCCACGGCCCCACCCTGGCCTTCAAGGACGTGGCGCTGCAACTGCTGGGCCGCCTGTTCGACCATGTGCTGGCCAAGCGCGGTCGTCGTATCACCGTGGTGGGCGCCACCTCGGGCGATACCGGTTCCGCCGCCATCGAGGCCTGCCGGGATCGTGAGCTAGTGGACATCGTCATCCTGCACCCCGAGGGCCGCACGTCCGAGGTGCAGCGCCGGCAGATGACCACGGTCCTGTCGCCCAACGTGCACAACGTGGCGCTGGAGGGCACCTTCGACGATTGCCAGGCCATCGTGAAGGCCCTGTTCAATGACCAGGCCTACCGGGATGAGCTGAACATCTCCGCCGTCAACTCCATCAACTGGGCCCGCATCCTGGCCCAGGTGGTGTACTACGTGGCGGCCGGTGTGGCCCTGGGCGCGCCGGACCGGCCGGTGGCCTTCTCCGTTCCCACCGGCAACTTCGGCAACGTCTATGCCGCCTATGGCGCCCGGGCCATCGGCCTGCCCATCCAGCGCCTGGTGGTGGGCACCAACAGCAACGACATCCTGACCCGCTTCTTCCAGTCCGGCACCATGGCCACCAACGGCGTGGTCTCCACCATCAGCCCCAGCATGGACATCCAGGTGTCCAGCAATTTCGAACGCCTGCTGTTCGACCTGCTGGGCCGTGACGGCGCCGCCGTAACAGGCGTGATGGACGGCTTCGCCGCCAGCGGCCGCTTCACGGTGGACGGCCGCCAGCTCGCCGAGGCGCGGGGCCTGTTCGACGGCTTCCGCGCCGATGAGCAGGAAACGGCGGAAACCATGCGCCGGGTGTTCGAGACCACGGGTTATCTGCTGGACCCGCACACGGCTGTGGGTGTGCACGCGGCGGCCCAGGCCCGCGCCGCCGGCACCGTCCCGGCCGAGGTGCCGCTGGTGTCGCTGGCCTGCGCCCATCCGGCCAAGTTCCCCGACGCGGTCAAGGCCGCCACTGGCGTGCACCCGCCGCTGCCCCGCCACTTGGCCGACCTTTATGAGCGTGAGGAGCGCGTGACCGTCCTGCCCAATGATGTCGAAGCCGTGAAAGCCTTCGTGCGCTCCAAATCCCGCGTCACGGGAGCCGCCCGATGAGCGACGGTGGCGGAATCCAGGTCACCACGCTGGACAACGGCCTGCGCGTCGTCACCGACAGCATGGCTGGGGTGGAGACAGTGTCGCTGGGCGTCTGGGTCGGCGTCGGCACGCGGGATGAGGCGCCCGAGGTCAACGGCGTCGCCCACCTGGTAGAGCATATGCTGTTCAAGGGCACGCCCAAGCGCGACGCCTACCAGATCAGCCAGCAGATCGAGGATGTGGGCGGCCACCTGAACGCCTACACCACACGGGAGCACACGGCCTACTACGGCAAAGTGCTGAAGGAAGACGCGGGCCTGGCCCTGGACATCGTGGCCGACATGGTGCAGCACGCCAGCCTGGACGCCGACGAGCTGGCCAAGGAGCGCACGGTCGTCCTGCAGGAGATCGGCCAGGCCGAGGATACGCCCGACGACATCATCTTCGACCATTTCCAGGCGACGGCCTTTCCCGGCCAGGCGCTGGGCCGCCCGGTGCTGGGCCTGCCGGAGATTGTGGAGAGGCTCAGCCGCGATGATCTGAACGCCTATGTCCAAGGTCATTATTCCGGCCCGGCCATGGTGGTGGCGGCGTCCGGCCGCATCGAGCACGCCCGCATGGTGGACATGGCGGCCGAGATGTTCGGCGCCCTGCCGGAGCATCGGGACTGGACGCACGAAAAGGCCAGCTATCACGGCGGCGATTTCCGGGACGAGCGCGACCTGGAACAGACCCACGTCGTGCTGGGCTTCGAGGCAGTGGGCGTCCATCACGAGGACAACTACGCGACGCAGGTGCTGTCCACCCTGCTGGGCGGCGGCATGTCATCCCGCCTGTTCCAGGAGGTGCGGGAGAAGCGCGGGCTGGTCTACAGCATCTACAGCTTCGCCAGCCATTTCGCCGAGACGGGCCTGTTCGGCATCTATGCCGGCACGGGACCGGAACAGGTGGCGGAACTGGTGCCCGTGGTCTGTGGCGAGGTCGCCAACCTGGTGGGCAGCATCCGCGAGGATGAGGTGGCGCGCGCCCGCGCCCAGCTGAAGTCCAGCCTGGTCATGGCCTTGGAAAGCAGCATGGCGCGGTGCGAGCAGGTGGGGCAGCAGATGCTGATCCACGGCCGCCCCATCCCGGTGGCGGAGATGCTGGCCCGGGTGAACGCGGTGGACGTGGACGCCGTGGAACGGTGCGCCCGCCGGCTGTTGGAGAGTGAGCCGGTGGTGACGGCCCTGGGGCCGCTGGCCGGCTTGGAATCGTATGACCGCATCCGGGCCCGGCTGGGCCATTGAAGCCGGTAAGGATGGGGCGGCGGTGATGGGGGTAGGGAGGGGCTTGCGGCGGTGATACGGCTGTTACATGCCGATATCCTAAGCACACCGGCCATCCGCCTGGACGGGCCGCAGGTCTACCTGCGCCCGGCCCAGGTCAAGGATTGGCGGGAGTGGGCCGACCTGCGCGAACGCAGCCGGGACTTCCTGGCCCCGTGGGAACCCACCTGGCCGGCGGACGCCCTGCTGCGCTCTTCCTTCCTGCGCCGGGTGCGCCGGCACACGGCGGAATGGCGCAATGACGAAGCCTACAGCTTCCTGATCTTCGAACGCTCCAGCGATCGGCTGGTGGGCGGCATCGGCCTCTCCAATGTGCGCCGCGGCGTGGCCCAGATGGCCACCATGGGCTATTGGGTGGGTAAGCCCTACGCCCGGCGCGGCTATACCAGCGAGGCGGCCAAGGCCAGCCTGGGCTTCGCCTTCGGCCAGCTGGGCCTGCACCGGGTGGAGGCCGCCTGCCTGCCCACCAACCAGCCCAGCCAGGGCCTGCTGGAAAAGGTAGGCTTCGTACGCGAGGGCTATGCCCGGGGCTATCTGCGCATCGACGGCCGCTGGGCCGACCATGTGCTGTACGGCATCCTGCGTGACGACTGGCGCGGTTAGAGCGCGCCCGTCAAAGCGCGCCCAAGGCTTTCAGAATCTCATGGTGGCGGTCGGCGCCCATACCCGTCCGCTGTTCCTGGGCCAGGGGCGACATGTCGTCGTGGGTGAGTCGCAGCGTGGGCCGGGCGCTGGCGGCGCCGAACTGGATTAGCACCGGATGTCCCAGCGGCGCGTCGTAGAGGCTGATGACGTTGGCCAGCGTGCCGGGCAGCGGCGGTTCCGTACTGCCGTCCGCCTCGTATAAATCCAGATAGCGCAGGAAGGTCGAACGCCCGACCTCTGCCCACACGCCCCAGCCGAAGAAGTCCGCCTGGTGGGTGAAGGGGATGGGCAGGACGCAGCGGATGAAGAAGCGCCCGTCATAGGCGCACACGTCCTCGGTGAAATCGGCGGCGCCCTCACGGTCGCCCTCGGGAATGGCCCAGATCGCGTCGGGCAGCTTCCAGGCCCATTGGGTGGGCAGGCCCTCATGGGGCTGGCCGCAAACACTGCAGACGAACGCCTCACTCATGCCCGTTTCCCTCGCCGTTGTGCCCCCAGGATATGGCAACGGCCCGGGTGGATGCCACCCGGGCCGTTGTGAGGCATGAGTCTAAGCCCGCCTTACCAGCTGAGGCGGAAGCCGGCGGTGAAGACGTGGTCGGTCTCGTGCCGGCGGAGCGTGCCGTCGTAGTTGGCGTAGAGGTTCAGGTTGTTGCCTTCCTGCAGGGTCAGGCCGCCGCCGATGCCCAGTGCGTTAGCGCCGGTGTCGGGACCGGTCACGGCGAAGGTGGTGCCGGCCAGCGCCGCCTGGCTGGTCAGGGCCCGGTCACGGAAGTCGTGCAGCCAAGCCGCCCGCAGCGCTGGGGTGATGACCGTGCCGCCGTCCGTCTTCCAGCTGGCCGAGGCCCGGCCGCCCACGCTGCTCTGCAGGGCCGTGGCGTCCAGGTCCTGCAGCACCAGGTTCAAGGCGCCGGCGCCCGTCTCAGTGAAGCCGTCGCGGCCCACCTTCAGCCACTGGATGCCGGCCTGCGGCTCCAGCGTCAGGTTGGACACCCGCACCCGGTAGCCGGCCGTGACACCGGCGCTCAGCTCGTCACCGGTGGTGTGGCCGAAGGCCGTGCGGCTGAGGCCGCCGAAGCCCATGGTCCGCGCCGTATCGTACTGGTCGTAGGTGTAGCCGGCGTTGCCGGTGACGAACAGGCCGTCGCCGAGATCCACGTTGCCGTAGGCCGACAGGCCGTAGCTGCTGGTCTCGTTCGACCCGCCCGAGGTGCTCTGCAGCAGAACGCCGGCCAGGCCCAGGGTCACGCCCGGCGCCACTGTGCGGTCGCCGCCGAACAGGCCGCCGCCGGTGTTGCTGTGCCCGCCCGCGGCGTTGCCGTCGCTGTCCACCCGGGTGAACGCCCCCAGGCCCTGGGCCCAGAAGTGCCAGCCTTCCTCCGGCGCCGAGCCGGCGGCCGCACCGCGCTCGTCCTCAATCACTGCGCCGTCGGTGCCGCTGGCCATGCTGGTGTAGAGGGTGCGGCCGACCAACTGGGCCTGCATCGTGCCCTGCATGCCGCCCGCCACGCCATCGCGCACGGCCGCCAGGCGCTGGCCCAGCACCTGGGTGGCGGCCAGGCCCCGGTTCAGGCTGTAGGCGACGATGTTGGCCTGGCTGCTGCCGCCGATCTGGGCCAGGGCGTCCAGCGACGCCCCCACCGTGGGCAGACCATAGAGCGCCTTCAGCACGGTGCCGAGGTCAGCGTTGCCGGTGCTGCTCAGGCCCGCCACCACGCGGCCCATGGTCTGCTGGTTGGCGCTGGCGCCCAGGCTGGCCAGGGAGCCGTAGGTGGGGGTGACGTACAGGTCGATGGCGTTGCTGCCGTACAGTGCCGTGAACTGCGTGCCGGCCAGCAGCCCGCTGCCGGGCTGGGTGATGCCGGCGAAGGTGCCCTGCACGCCGCCCGCGGCCTGCACGATGGCGAAGTCCGTGCCCAGGCCCGGGGTGTAGGTGTTGCTGGCGCTGCCCGTCATGCCGCGCAGGTTGGGCTGCAGCACCGCGCCGGAGCCGATGACGTAGCTGCCGCCCGTCACCAGGACGCGGGAGTAGTTGCCAGCCCCCTTGCCGGTGCCCGTGCCATCGATATCGATGGACAGCACCGACTTGGCTGTCTGGGTCAAACCGTTAGTGAAGGTCAGCGTGCCGGGCGAATTGCCCGGACGCAGCACACCGGCCACGGTGGCCGCCCCGGTGATGACGCCGGACCCGCGCAGGGTGCCGCCGCTGCCCACGGTGACGGGGCCGGAGGCGGTGCCGTTCAAGGCCACCAGGCCGCCGTTGATGGCCAGGGGCGCCTGCACCGTGCCGCCCAGGTTCAGGCTGCCGCCCTGGACCTGCACCGCCGTCGTGCCGGCGATGGTGGACCCGGCGCCCTGGGTCAGAGTGCCGCCGCTGATGGTGCCCAGGGTGGCGCTGCCGCCGGCCAGCGCGATGGTGCCACCCGTGACGGTGCCCAGGCTGGCGGAACCACCGCTCTGCGTCAGGGTGCCGCCGCTGATGGTGCCCAGGGTGGCGCTGCCACCGGTCAGGGCGATCGCGCCACCGTTGATGGTTGCCAGAGTGGCGGTACCACCGCTCTGTGTCAGGGTGCCGCCGCTGATGGCGCCCAGGGTGGCATTGCCGCCGGTCAGGGCGATCGCGCCACCGCTGACGGTTGCCAGGGTGGCGGTACCACCGCTCTGCGTCAGGGTGCCACCGCTGATGGCGCCCAGGGTGGCGCTGCCGCCGGTCAGGGCGATCGCGCCACCGTTGACGGTGCCCAGGCTGGCCGTGCCACCCGTCTGCGTCAGGGTGCCACCGCTAATGCTGTCCAAGGCAACGTCGCCGCCCGTCAGAGCGATCGTGCCGCCGCTGACGGTGCCCACTGCGGGCGTACCGCCGGTCAGGACCAGGCTGCCACCCGTCATCTGATCCAGTGATGCGGCACCGCTGGAGATGGTGGCCGTGCCGCCGGCCGATAGGCTGCTGCCGCTCACGCGGATGATCAGGTCGGTCTGGCCGCCGACCACCGTGCTGGTGACGGTGGTGGAATCGTAGCCCGGGGCCAGCGCGGTCACGCTGGCATAGCTGGAGGCGGCGTCGCCGGCCGCCACGATAGTGTAGGCGGCGCCGCTGGTCAGGCCGTAGGCGTATTGCGAGGTCAGCACCACGGTGGCGCCGCTGATGCTGGCGCTGCCGCTGACCTGCAGGCCGCCCACGGTGCCGCCGGCCTCCAGGACCGTCAGCGTGCCGCCCGCCTGGGCATAGTTGCCGGTGATGGTGGTGGGGGCCGCCAGCACAAGGCTGCCGCCATTCTCCGCCAGGGTATGGCCGGCGACGCTGACGCTGTCGTTCAGCACGAGGTTGCCGGCCAGCGTCACGTTGCTGGCCGTGCTGGACAAGGTGCCACGGGCGCCGCCGACACCCGTCAGGGTGCCGAACACTGTGCCGCTGCCGCCGGTGATGGACAGGTCTGTGGCGGCGGTGTGGACGATGTCGCCGGCGATGACGCCGGTGTTCGTGACCGGGCCTAGGGTGCCGCTGTCACGGATGGCCGCCACGGCGCCGGTGATGGTGCCGCTGTTGGTCAGGGTGCCGATGGTGCCGGCGTTGATGATGCCGGTCTGGCCGCCCTGGATCAGGCCGCTGTTGACCAAGGTGCCGATGACGGCCGTGGCGGCGCCGTTGTCGATGCCCGCCACCGTCGTGCCCAGGATGGTCCTGCTGTTCATCAGCGTGCCGATGGTGCCGCCGATGGGGCCAGTGGTACCAATCACTAACGATGTGGAGTCGCTATAGGGAGAATAACGGAAGACCCTACTTTCCACCGTCTGGCTGGCCGAAGCGATTCCATTGACGATACCGCTTTGACCGCCGGTGATCGTGCCGCTGTTGGCCAGCGTGCCGATAATACCGCCCCCGCTGGAGGAGGTCCGAATGATAGTGGTTTGGCGGCTGGGGACATCGCTCACGGAAAAAGAGAAGTCATACAGGTGACCAATGTTGATCACGCCGTTGCCGGTGCCGCCGATGATGACACCGCTGTTGTGCAGATCACCGATGCGGTCGCTAGACCCGATGCCGTTCGCGCCGCCGGCAATGATTCCTGTATTGCTGAAGGTGCCGATGGCCAACGGCTGGGCGTCAAGACCCTCCGCCGAAGTAGAAGCATAGTGGCTTACGTCGATTGCCGTCGTGCCGCCCTTCAGTGTGCCACTGTTGCTAAGCGTGCCAATCCTGGACGACAGTAATCCCAGTCCCGAGCTTGCGCCAGCGATGGTGCCCACTGCCAGGTTCAGCAGCGTGTCCACGATGCCATAACTAATGGTGATCCCCGCCCCGGTGGTGGATGCGCCTTGGTTGGTGATCAAGCCCGCGTTGCGTAACGTGCCGACATCGGTCGCGAGTTGGATCGCCCCGGATCCGCCCATGCCGACCAGCGTGCCCTTTATCAGGTTGTCGAGCAGGCCGATAGTGCCGTGGAGTACCGTTAATGCTGCCTTGCCAGATATCAGGCCATTGTTGCTGATGGTGCCGACATTGACTTCGCTAAGATCGACAGCTGGTCCGCTGTCGACAACCGTCCCGGTCAGGACTCCGACCGCCATGATGGTGCCCGTGTTCACCATGGTGCCAATTAGCGGCGGGCTCGGCATCGAGGCGAAATAGTCAATATCTGCAATGATGCCAGCGTACGTGCCGGAAATTAAGCCATCGTTTATCAAGGACCCGACGTTGCCACCACTAATAGATAAGGCGGCACTGACGCCCGAAATTGTGCCGGAGGCGCTATTGGTCAGGTTGTTGATCTGGGCTGGGGCTATTGTCGTTCCATTAAACAGGCCCCCGTTGATATCAAGGCCAACATGGGTGCCGCCATTGATCACGCCAGCGTTGGTCAGGGTGCCGATCGTCGCGCCATAGATGTTGAGACCGTTATAATCACCGTTTACGGTGGCGCCTTGAAGATTGGCCAGAGTCCCGATGAGAACCGTCACCACGGGACTGGGATCGACGGAATAGCCGCCCAATATAGCGCTCTCAATATCAAACCCGTTGCCTCCGGCATTAATCCGCCCGGCATTGATCAGGGTATCTACTGTGGCGCCGCGTACAATGATGCCTGCGGCATTGCCAATGATGGTGCCGGTTGAATTATTGACCAGCGTCCCGATTGTCCCTGGCGTGATGTCGGTACCAAGATCCACCGCGGCGGTGATTTGAAGGCCAGCTTCCTCCCCCGCAATCAATCCGCTATTGGACAGCGTCCCAAGATGTCCCCCGGCAACCTGGATGCCGGAGTGGGTTCCGGAAATAATGCCTGTAAGATCATTGGCCAAGCTGAAGACCTGACCACCCACAAATGTCGCACCGTCATACCCCGTCAACAACGAGATGCCATAGCCACCGCCACCGATCAGTCCGGCGTTGGCGATGGTTTCAATGGTGGCACCACTGACCTGGATACCGTTGACAGCACCACTGATGGTCGCACCCACGCCGTTGACCAAGGTGCCTATGCTGCCGGGGGTCACCGTTGTACTGGAGGTGTTGGAGGCGGCGTCATAGACGCTTTCAGTCTTTCCGGTAACCACCACACCTTGCCAACCCGTGCCGATGATCTGGCCATCGTTCACCAGGGTGCCGATGGTTCCTCCCTCCAGCCGAATGCCTGTGCCGCCGGTAACCAGCGCACTGGCTGAATTGGCGAGGGTGCCCATTGTGGCCCCAACAGCTTGATAATGTCCCGTCTGCGCCACCGGATCGTAAACATAGGTTTGGTCGCCCGTTAAAGCGATGCCGACACCCCAAATGCTACCGCCTTGAATGGCGCCAACGTTGGTGAGGCCACCAATGCCCGTACCCCTGAGATCAACGCCATTGTATCCACCTTGGACGGTACCTTCGTTAAGAACGGTGCCTATGGTCCCCCCGTTGCCAAATTGGCTGATCTGGATCCCATAGTCGCCCCCCGTCGCCACCCCCGTATTGACGAAAGTGCCCAGCGTTCCGCCCGGTACCTCCAATCCGATATAGCCGCCGATAATCGTTCCGCTGTTGGTTACGGTGTCTGTGACAATCAGGATGTCGACACCCTTCAGGGCACCGTACGCTGTTCCGGAATTATTGATCTCCTTCGCAGAGCCCCAATCGACAATGCCACCACTGTCAATACCGGTCACAATGCCCGAATTATTGATCGCCTGGACGGTTCCCCAGTTAGTTATGCCTTCATGGCTGCCGGTAATTGTAGCTGTGTTATATACTGTTCCCACATATCCGAAATTAGAAATGCCACTGCCATATCCCCCGTTTCCGAGAATAGAGCCGCTATTGGCCAGGGTATTTAGCCTCCCCCAGATCTCCACACCATTCTGACTTGTACTATTAATAAAACCGGTATTTGAAAGCACGGTTGCTGAGCCGTTGACGGTTACCGCAATCCCCTGGCCGGTGCCGAGCACCGTCCCATTGACGAAAAGACTACTGCCCGACAGTTCCAAAGGTCCCGATGACCCGGTGATCGTCGTATCCGCCCGTGCCCCGGGTGAGGCCATCGCAATGGCTAATGCGGAGGCAGAAAGCAACAGGGCGTTCAAGCGGCGGGGAGAGGTTTTGGGCATTGGAATTCCCGAAATATGGTTTGGGGAGACGCGCCGAAGACGATGGAAATTGAAATTTGCGCTTATTTGGAAGATTTCATTGAAGAAATGCAATCTCCATGCCTCAAAGTGCTTGGAGATGAAAGCGCAGAATTGCGCTTGGTGGCGTAACCCCATTAGCCAGAGCTAGGTTGCTGGATCTGGGGCTGGGCAACGGCCGGGACGTGGTGCCGGGCCTATCTGCTGAGCCTTGAAGGGGCGAGCGGCGTGCCGAAGCGAACGGCATCACATACGCTGCCCGTTGCAGTGCACATTGCAACGAGCTATTGCCCCGAGCATTCCGCATTACACGAGGGCACGGCGGTCACCACATACCAATGGCTAAAGCGCCAGGGCCATTTGGCGCAGGGTTTTGCCGGGTATCGTTTCGGCGAATGGGGCGCTCGTAAACAAACGGCCCGGGTGGATGCCACCCGGGCCGTTGTGAGGCATGAGTCTAAGCCCGCCTTACCAGCTGAGGCGGAAGCCGGCGGTGAAGACGTGGTCGGTCTCATGCCGGCGAAGCGTGCCGTCGTAGTTGGCGTAGAGGTTCAGGTTGTTGCCTTCCTGCAGGGTCAGCCCGCCGCCGATGCCCAGCGCGTTGGCGCCGGTGTCGGGGCCGGTCACGGCGAAGGTGGTGCCGGCCAGGGCGGCCTGGCTGGTCAGGGCCCGGTCGCGGAAGTCGTGCAGCCAGGCCGCCCGCAGCGCCGGGGTTATCACCGTGCCGCCGTCCGTCTTCCAGCTGGCCGAGGCCCGGCCGCCCACGCTGCTCTGCAGGGCCGTGGCGTCCAGGTCCTGCAGCACCAGGTTCAAGGCGCCGGCGCCCGTCTCAGTGAAGCCATCGCGGCCCACCTTCAGCCACTGGATGCCGGCCTGCGGCTCCAGCGTCAGGTTGGACACCCGCACCCGGTAGCCGGCCGTGACACCCGCGCTCAGCTCGTCACCGGTGGTGTGGCCGAAGGCCGTGCGGCTGAGACCGCCGAAGCCCATGGTCCGCGCCGTATCGTACTGGTCGTAGGTGTAGCCGGCGTTGCCGGTGACGAAGAGGCCATCCCCCAGGTCGACGTTGCCATAGGCAGACAGGCCATAGCTGCTGGTCTCGTTGGACCCGCCCGAGGTGCTCTGCAGCAGCACGCCGGCCAGGCCCAGGGTCACGCCCGGCGCCACCGTGCGGTCGCCGCCGAACAAGCCGCCGCCGGTGTTGCTGTGCCCGCCCGCGGCGTTGCCGTCGCTGTCCACCCGGGTGAACGCCCCCAGGCCCTGGGCCCAGAAGTGCCAACCCTCCTCCGGCGCCGAGCCGGCGGCCGCCCCGCGCTCGTCCTCAATCACTGGGGCGTCGCCGCTGGCCATGCTGGTGTAGAGGGTGCGGCCGACCAGCTGGGCCTGCATCGTGCCCTGCATGCCCCCCGCCACGCCATCGCGCACCGCGGCCAGGCGCTGGCCCAGCACTTGGGTGGCGGCAAGGCCCCGGTTCAGGCTGTAGGCCACGATGTTGGCCTGGCTGCTGCCGCCGATCTGGGCCAGGGCGTCCAGCGATGCGCCCACCGTGGGCAGCCCGTAGAGGGCCTTCAGCACGGTGCCGAGGTCGGCGTTACCGGCCCCGGTCAGGCCCGCCACCACGCGGCCCATGGTCTGCTGGTTGGCGCTGGCGCCCAGGCTGGCCAGGGAGCCGTAGGTAGGGGTGACGTACAGGTCGATGGCGTTGCTGCCGTACAGCGCCGTGAACTGCGTGCCGGCCAGCAGCCCGCTGCTGGGCTGGGTGATGCCGGCGAAGGTGCCGGAGACGCCCCCCGCGGCCTGCACGATGGTGAAATCGGTGCCCAGGCCCGGGGTGTAGGTGTTGCTGGCGCTGCCGGTCATGCCCCGCAGGTTGGGCTGCAGCACAGCACCGGAACCGATGACGTAGCTGCCGCCCGTCACCAGGACGCGGGAGTAGTTGCCGGCGCCCTTTCCGGTACCCGTGCCGTCGATATCGATGGACAGCACCGACTTGGCCGCCTGGGTCAAACCGTTAGTGAAGGTCAGCGTCCCGGGCGAATTGCCGGGACGCAGCACCCCGGCCACGGTGGCCGCCCCGGTGATGACGCCGGACCCGCGCAGGGTGCCGCCGCTGCCCACGGTGACGGGGCCGGAGGCGCTGCCGTTCAACGCCACCAGGCCGCCGTTGACCGCCAGTGGCGCCTGCACTGTGCCGCCCAGGTTCAAGCTGCCGCCCTGGACCTGCACCGCCGTGGTGCCGGCGATGGTGGACCCGGCGCTTTGCGTCAGCGTGCCGCCGCTGATAGTGCCCAGGGTGGCGCTGCCGCCGGTCAGCGCGATGGTGCCACCCGTGACGGTGCCCAGGCTGGCGGAACCGCTGGTCTGGGTCAGCGTGCCGCCGGCGATGGACCCCACCGTGGGCGTGCCGCCGGTAATGGCCAGGGTGCCGCCCGTCATCTGGTCCAGCACGCCGGCGCCGCCGGCGATGGTGGCCGTGCCGCCGGCGGCCAGGCTGCTGGCGCCGATGCTGATGATCAGGTCGGTCTGGCCGCCGACCACCGTGCTGGTGACGGTGGTGGAACCGTAGCCCGGGGCGAGCGCGGTGACGCTGGTGTAGCTGGAGGCGGCGTCGCCGGCCGCCACGATGGTGTAGCTGGCGCCGCTGGTCAGGCCGTAGGCGTATTGCGAGGTCAGCACCACGGTGGCGCCGCTGATGCTGGCGCTGCCGCTGACCTGGAGGCCGCCCACGGTGCCGCCGGTCCCCACAGCAGTCAGCGTGCCGCCCGCCTGGGCATAGTTGCCGGTGAGGGTGGTGGGGGCGGTCAGCACCAGGCTACCGCCATTCTCCACCAGGGTATGGCCGGCGACGCTGACACTGTCGTTCAGCACGATGTTACCGGCCAGGGTCACGTTGCTGGCGGTGCTGGACAAGGTGCCGCGGGCGCCACTGACGCCCGTCAACGTGCCGAACACCGTGCCGCTGCCGCCGGTGATGGACAGGTCTGTGGCGGCGGTGTGGATGATGGCGCCGGCGATGACGCCGGTGTTGGTGACCGGGCCCAGGGTGCCGCTGTCCCGGATGGCCGCCCCGGCGCCGGTGATGGTGCCGCTGTTGGTCAGGGTGCCGATGGTCCCGGCGTTGATGATGCCCGTCTGGCCGCCCTGGATCAGGCCGCCGTTGACCAGCGTGCCGATGACGGCCGTCGCGGCGCCGTTGTCGATGCCGGCGGTCGCGGTGCCCAGGATGGTGCCGCTGTTCATCAGCGTGCCGATGGTGCCGCCAATGGGGCCGGTGGTGCTGACGACCGTCGATCGGGACAGGATGGAGGCGGAGAAGGCGTCACGGGTGTAAGTGATGATGGTTTTGGGCCCGGCGGCCAGCCCGTTGATCAAGCCAGTTTCACCGCCGCTGATCACGCCGGTGTTTTTCAGCGTCCCGATGGCGCCGCCCACGGTGGTGGTGACCCTGGTCGTGGTGGCAACGGCGACCGGGGCGTACCACGGCGTGGTCGTGTAAGTCGTCTGGCCCGCTGTACCGAGATTTTGAATGCCAACGGCTGTCCCGCCTATGATGGTGCCGGCGTTCGACAGGCTACCGATGCTGCCGGATGAGATGACGCCCGTGGCGCCGCCGCCGATCAGGCCGGTATTGCTCAGCGTTCCAACACTGCCCTTGAAGCTGCTCGATGATGTGAATGAGCTGTAGCTGCTGACATAAGAATAGACGTGGCTGTTGATGCCGGCTGTAGCGCCGGTAAGCGTGCCGGCGTTGTTGAGAACGCCGATGGTGTCGTATAAGCCCACGGCTGCGCCAGAAGCCGTGATCGTGCCGGTGGTGGCGTTGGTCAAGGTTCCCACCAACGCATCGACGTTGATGGCCGACGCGTGTGTGCCGGCCATGGCGCTGATCAGGCCGGCGTTGGTGATGGTATGGATGGTCCCCTCGGCATCGATGGCCGCAATCGTGCCGGTGCCGACAAGCTGACCCCCCGCCTGATTGTCGAGCAACTCCAGCGCGCCTGTTGTAACGCTGCCTGTCGTGTAGCCGTAAACCGCCAGGGCAGAATAACCAGAAATGACGCCGCTGTTCTTGATGGTTCCGACGTTGACATCGGTGAAGTCAAGAGCCGCCCCACCCGTCGTTGTTCCAGTCGCCAAGATGGTGCCGGTATTGACGATGGTGTCGATTAGCGGCCGGTTTGTATAACCATAGGAGGCGACGCCGGAGATGCCGGCTAGCATTCCAGAGATCAGACCATTGTTCACCAAGGATGTCACGGTGCCCCGTGAGACCTGGACGCCTTCGGCACCCCCTCTGATTGTGGCACCGCCATCGTTGAGGATGGCGGTGATCGACGGTTCCGGGTAGGTGCTGTCGTAAGAATAGTAGTTGCTCCGGCCTAGGGCGACGCCGGCGTAGCTCGCGCCCTGGATGACGCCGGCGTTGTGTAACGTGCCGATGGTGCCGCCGCTGGCGGCGATGCCGGTGTAACCCCCGCTAATGACAGCGCCGGCAGCGTTGGTCAGGGTGGGAATGGTGGATGGCAGATACAGCGAACCGCAATAGGTTCCAAAACAGCCGGACACACCCGCAATCTCGAGGTCGATGGCGGAAACCGAGCCGGCAATGGTGCCAGCATTCGCCAAGGTGCCGATGATGCCGCCCGTCAAGCCCAGGCCGCTATTGCCCTGGATCGTGCCCGAAGCGCTATTCGTGAGGCTGGTGATCGACCCGGCCAGGATGCTGGACGCGCCGGACGTGTAGCCGAGGTTTATCGCCGCCCCCGTGGTGCCTCGGATCAAGCCGTTGTTCTGAAGGGTGCCGATGGTATCGGATAGGGAGAGGCCACCGGCCCCTCCGCTGATTGTGGCGCCAGCGGCGTTGATGAGGGTGCCCATGCCGTGGGCGAGGGTGGTGTAGCCGCTGCCGTAGTAGACCAGGGCGGTGCCGGCGCCGGACAGAATCGTCCCATCGTTAATCAGGGTGCCGATGCTGCCACCATTGAGGAGGATGCCGTTGTTCCCGCCGTAGATCGTACCGGTACTCTCATTGAGCAAGGTGCCGATGGCGGCGGCCGATCCGGAGATGCCCGTTCCTGTGCCATAGTAGTAAGAGCCAACAGTGCCGGCGATGATCAGTCCGGCATTGTCGATCAGGTCGCTATCGCCGCCGAGTAGGACGCCGTTGTTTTGAGCTTGGATGACACCGCTGGTGCTATTGGTCAGCGTGCCCAGCCGGGACCTGAACTGTTGTGTCGTGTAAACATAGCTCGAGGTCACCGAATCGAAGACGGTGGTTCCGAGATAGGCGGAAGCGGCATTGATACCGGTGCCCGCCTTGATGGTTCCGTCATTCTGGATGACGCCGATGGTACTGCCCGTCAGGGCGATGCCGTCGGCAGCGTAGCCGTTGGCGATGATTTGGCCGCCGGCCGTGTTGACCAGGGTTCCCAGCGTGCCAGCCACATCCGTCCAAGCGGAATTACGATACACCTCATTGGCGCGCAGATCGATGGCGGCGGCGCCATACGTTGAGGTGAAGGCGCTGGCGGCGGAGATGGTGCCGCTGTTGGTCAGTGCGCCGATGGTGCTCCCGCTGAGGGCCAAGCCATCGGTGAAGCCCGAAATGGTGCCGCCGGCGCGGTTGGTGATGGCGCCGATGGTGGTGGTGAGCGCGGTCAGCGCGTTCGTCCCGTAGAAGGTTGTCGTGCCCTGCATCAGACCGGCATTGTCGATGGTGGCAATGCTGCCACTGAGGATCACGTTGCCGAAAATGCTGCCGCTAGCAGTGTTGATGAAGGTGCTGATCGACCCAGGCGACGCATATGTCTGATAAGTGAAGATCGAACCGTTGTAGGTCGGGACATAGCTACTAAAGCTGCCTACGTTGATAGCGCTGCCATTAAGCCCGCCGTTGGCGATGATCCCGGAATTGATCAGGGTATTGATCGTGCTGCCCGTGAAGTCGATTCCGCCGTACCCGGCAATGGTGCCGCCGGCGTTGTTGATCAAGGTGTCGACGACAACATTCCGTACCGTGCCGGACACCACAGAGGCGACGGCACCAATGACATTGCCGTAATAGGCATAAGATGTCGCGATAGTCCCGCTGTTGGATACGGTGTTGATCGTGGCATTGTTCAACAAAACACCCATCCAGCCGCCCTGGATGATGCCACCTGCGTTATTGGCCAGCGTTCCCAAGGCCGCCGGCGTGGACCCGTCCGTCGAACCGTGCAGGTTCAGCACAGTGCCTGAGAAGCCCGATACGAGTAGGGCGCCGCTATTGGCGATGCTGCTTAGGGAACCCGACGCATCGACCACCGCGCTGTAGGAGCCGCTGATCGTTCCACTGTTCTGCAACCCGCCCGAGGTGATGGTCACCGGACCGGAGTTGCTCGTAACCACGGTATCGGCTCGGGCAGGGCCCTGCCACGAGGTGGCGAGCGCCAGGACAGAGGCGCCGAGCAGAAGGGCCTTGGAACGGGTCGGGGTGGCGGTACGCATGGCGGCAAATGCTCCTGAAAACATGGATTTCAGTGTCGAGAATCGGTCCAGCGGCGGGATGCGCCCTGGTGGGGAGGTGGATTGCGGAGGAATGCGAGGCTTAGCCCGGCGGTACCGGGCACGAAGAAGTCCGGTGCGCGCATGCAGTTGGCGCTCGCCGGCGCGCGGCGGAGCTCAGGTTAATGTGACCTGGAACACGCATATCGATTCACAGCCCATCTCTTATACATTTTGGCTGAGACGATATAGCAAATGGATAATTTGTTAATCCATTTTTGCAAATTTAAATGCGTGCAGCTGTGAGCCGCCGGCTGTCAACGGTGCGTCCGGAAGTGAAAATACAAGTGTAGCGCATCAATTCGGAGGAGAGGGACGCCCCGGGGCATGGAAATGCAGGGCGGTCGAGACTCGGGCGGCCGGACCTTAGCCCTCGTCGCTAACCGCCACGCTGGCCAGCGACAGCAGGATGCTGACGAGGCCGCCCTCGGCCACCATCAGGGCCGCCTGCGACGGGCTGACCCAGCGGCGTTCGCGCTGGCCTTTTTCCGGCCAGTCCTCCAGCTCCCGCTCCACCTCAAAAAGGTAGGCGTCCACGGCACAGGGCAGGCGCTTGCCCGTGGGCATGACCTTGTAATAGTGGAAGGTGCCCAGCGGCTTCTTGTGGATGGTGCCGACCAGTCCCGCCTCTTCGAACGCCTCGTTCGCCGCGACGCCGCGGGCGTTCAGCTTCTTCTCCGGCCAGCCCTTGGGCACCACCCAGCGCCGCGTCTCCCGCGAGGTGATCAGCATCACCTGCAGCTGCCCGTCCTGCACCCGGACGGGAATGGCGGCGTACTGGCGTTCGGCGGCCTCGCAGCCCATGGCTGGTTTATCCGAAACGAGAAGGGGGGCGGCGTGGGGCAGGGGGTGGAACCTTGTCGCGAAAGGTGGTGTCGAAAAAAGGTGGAGGTAACCGCGGTGGCGGGGACGATCCCCGACGATCGTACACCCGCATCCTTGTTTCATATAATCCCTGAACGGTTGCCAAGCCGTAAACGTTTTCAGTCATCTAAGACCAAAATGTGCGCCGGCGCGCCCATGCGGTCGATAGGACGCCCATTCGGCCTATCCTGACCAGATGGTCAGGGGCGAAAAAGGGGTCGCTTTTACGGAAGGAAAAGGGGGTGGGGCCGACTCAGGTGCGCTTGACGGAGGTGATTCAGGGCGACGGCGGCAGGACATCGACCTGGACCAGATGGCCGATGACATGGGTGAAGAACAGTTCCGCAGCCTCCAGCCGCACCGGCACCACCGGGCCGCCCGGCACCGGCCGGCCGACCCAGAGATCGAAGCCGCGCGGCTTGCCGTCCGGCGCTGCGGTCCAGAAGTTCTGGCTACCGCGCCCCGCCGGCTGGAAGCCTGCTACCGGCAGGATGGCGACATGGCAGCCGATGGCGTCGCCGTCGAAGACCGTATAGTCCGACTTTTCGATATGGCGGCGGGGCCGGCTTTCCATCAGCACGTCATAGCGACGCCGGCCATCATAGACGGGCAGGCGGCTGGCGCAGTCGCCGCCCTCGGCATGGCGGCTGATGGCGACGGCGGCGCTCAGCAGGTCGACGGTGCCGGGGCGCTGGTCCGCCGGCACCGCGGTGGCGTCGTCGGGCGAGGGCGGTGGCGTCTGGATGAAGGTCACGGCCGTGTCGCGTGTGCCATAGGGGGCGGCATAGCTCAGCGTCGCGTCCCAGCTCTTGTCCCGCAGGGTGCGCAGGCTGTGGAAGTGGCGCGGGGCGACGCCGTTGACGCCGCCGAGGCGTCCGTCCGCCTCGGCCGCGTAGGAC
The DNA here is from genome assembly GCF_029594735.1 of Nitrospirillum amazonense. Classification (NCBI taxonomy): domain Bacteria; kingdom Pseudomonadati; phylum Pseudomonadota; class Alphaproteobacteria; order Rhodospirillales; family Azospirillaceae; genus Nitrospirillum; species Nitrospirillum amazonense. Next base: position 2,390,207 of record NZ_JARPAF010000002.1, on the reverse strand, counting down.
CATTTGATCAAACGGGCCAGCATGTCGCCGGCCTCGGCTGCCACGGTGACGCGGTAGTCCTGGCCCTTGATCTCCGTCTCCAGCGTCATGCGCCCCATTTTCAGCCCGCCGACATAGACGTCGTAGCCCAGGCGCAGGTGCTGTGGGGTTTCAGCCGTGTGGGCCGTCAGGGGGCTGGCCAGGGCCGACAGCATCAGCACGGCGGCGCGGACGGCGCGGGGAAGGGTGATGGTGGTCATGCCCCCATCCTCAGTTGTGAAGATGGCGGCGGCAAGGCGCGGCGAAAGGAAGGGCCCTCAGGCGTGCCCAACCTCGGCCGACAGCATGGGCAGGCTGACGCCCAGCTTGGCGATGGCCCGTTCCCACTTGGTGTCCATGTCGTCGTCGAACAGCAAGGTGGGGTCGGCCGGCACGTGGAGCCAGCCGTTGGCCTGCATCTCCTGGTCCAGCTGCCCTGCCGCCCAGCCGGCATAGCCCAGGGCCAGCAGGCACTGGCGGGGGCCGCGCCCTTCCGTAATGGCGCGCAGGATGTCAACCGTGGCGGTCAGCGCCACCTCATCCTCCACCCGCAGCGTCCCTTCGCGCTGGTAATCGGTGCTGTGCAGCACGAAGCCGCGGCCCGGTTCCACCGGTCCGCCGAAATGCACGCGCAGGCGGTCGTCCGGATCACCGCCGTCGATGCCCAACTGCTCCAGCAAGCCACCGGCGTCGATGCCGTCGAACAGCCGGTTGATCACCAGGCCCATGGCGCCGTCATCGGTATGGGCGCAGACATAGATAACGGTGCGGGCGAAGCGCTCGTCCGGCATGGCGGGCATGGCGACCAGCAGTTGCCCGGTCAGGAAACGTCGGATGGTGGTGTCCTTCATGGGCGGCGCCTTCCCTTGCCACGTCGGCCCCCGCCAGGGGAAGGGACCGCTGAGCACCGGCCCACGCGGCCGGCGCTGTCATACTGCCTATCCATGCCGCTCAGCGTAGCATGGCCGAAACGGTCCGTCGCCCCCGTGGGCCGCGCGTGACCGTTCCTATTCTGGTCATATTGCGCGCCGCCGGCCTGTGACAAGGGGTGGAAAGCCGTTTCCCTTGCCCATCCCGCCCCTGGGACATAGAACCACAGGGCCTGAACCATCCAGCACCTCCGGCATTTACGCTCAAGGCCAAACATCAACGGGAGTTCCAGACCATGACCATCCAGGTTGGCGATACCTTCCCCAGCGTCTCCGTGAAACACCTGACCGATGCCGGCATGCAGGAGACCAGCACCGACGCCCTGCTGAAGGGCAAGAAGGTCGTCCTCTTCGCCGTGCCCGGCGCCTTCACCCCCACCTGCTCCGCCAAGCACCTGCCCGGCTTTATCCAGAACGCCGAGGCCCTGAAGGCCAAGGGCGTCGATGCCATCATCTGCCTGGCGGTCAACGACCCCTTCGTGATGCAGGCCTGGGCCAAGGCCAACGACGTGGGCGACACGGTGTTCATGCTGCCCGACGGCAACGGCACGCTGACCCGTGAACTCGGCCTCACCATGGATGGCACCGCCTACAACCTGGGCCACCGCAGCCAGCGCTTCGCCCTGATCATCGACGACGGCGTCGTGACCCGGGTGGACGTGGAAAAGCCCGGCGCCTTCGAGGTGTCCAGCGCCGAGGCGGTGCTGAAGAACTTGTAAAACCAGCACCATAACGCCAGAAGGCCCGCGCCGGTTCCCAACCCGCGCGGGCCTTCCTTATGCCGTGCCGCCCAGGGCCGGCGCTCGAGGCGACCGAACTAACGTCCCCGGGCCTCCGCCAGTCCCTCGCGCGCCAACTGGTCGGCGCGTTCGTTCTCGGGATGGCCGGCATGGCCGCGCACCCAATGGAACACCACCTCGTGCCGGTCGGCCTGGGCGGACAGCCGCTGCCACAGATCCACGTTCTTCACCGGCTTCTTGTCTGCGGTCAGCCAGCCCTTGGCCCGCCAGCCGTGGATCCACTTGGTGATGCCGTCGCGCAGGTACTGGCTGTCGGTGTGCAGGTCCACCTTCACCGGCCGTTTCAGCGTTTCCAGCGCCTGGATGGCGGCCATCAGTTCCATGCGGTTGTTGGTGGTGTCGGGCTCCCCGCCCTTCAGCTCCCGCTCCGTGCCGTTCCAGCGCAGGATGGCGCCCCAGCCGCCGGGGCCGGGGTTGCCGCTGCAGGCGCCGTCGGTGAAAATCTCCACACGCGGGCTGGGAACCTTCTGGGGGGCGGGGGTGTCGGTCACGTCAGTTCCTCCGGCGCCAAGCCGTAATCGGCCAGGCCACGGGCCTGCTGGTGGAAGCGCAGCTTGTGCAGGTATTCCAACGGGTCCTTGCGTTTCACCAGCGCCCCGGCGGGTGTGTTTACCCAGTCATACAGCCGGGTCAGCAGGAAGCGCAGGGCGCTGCCCCGGGCCAGCAGGGGCAGGGACGCCACCTCCGCCCCCGTCAGCGGCCGCACCTTGGCGTAATTGGCCAGCAGCAGGCGCGACTTGGTGACGTTGAAGGCGCCGTCCGGCTCGAAACACCAGGCGTTCAGGCAGATGGCTAGGTCGTAGGCCAGCATGTCGCTGCAGGCGAAATAGAAATCGATCAGCCCGGACAAGGCGCCGTCGCGGAAGAAGACGTTATCCGGGAACAGGTCGGCGTGGATGATGCCCTGCGGCAGGCTGGGGCGACCGTCGCGGCCGGGCCACAAGGATGCCAGGGCGGCCAGCTCATCCGCCAGGGCCGCCTTCAGGCCGGGCTTCACGCCGTCTGCCCCATCCGCTGTCGCCGCCACCAGGGCGCGCCAGCCGTCCAGCGACAGGCTGTTGGGCCGGGGCGTGGCGTAGTCGGCCCCGGCCAGGTGCAGCTGGGCCAGGGCCGTGCCCAGGGCCGCGCAATGCTCAGGTAGGATACGGCGGGGCCACATGCCGGTAAGGAAGGTGACGATCACCGCCGGCCGGCCAGCCAGCACGCGCAAGGCCTCGCCGTCACGGCCGGGGACCGGCTGGGGACAGACGATGCCGCGCGCCGCCAGATGCCGCATCAAGCCCAGGAAGAAGGGCAGGTCGGCCGGGTTCACCCGCTTTTCATAGAGGGTGAGGATGTAAGGCCCGTCTGTCGTCACCAGCAGGTAGTTGGAGTTCTCCACGCCCTCGGCGATGCCCTTGCACGAGATCACCTCGCCGATCGCGTAATCGGCGATGAACGCGCGCAGTTCCTCATCGGTGACTTCGGTATAGACGGCCATGCCTTGCGAGGTAGCGGGATTTCCGGCCGGGGTCAATGGTCGCGGCGGAGCGGACCGCGCCTTTTCCGGCCCGTCGCCAGGAGGCGGACGGTGCTGGTGGCGAGTTCGGCGATTTAGTGGCGAGAATTGTCACGCTGCTGCGGCCCGCCATAGTCGCCAAAAAATTTTATATAGCAAAAACAATGAATTATCGTCCTGCTCCGAAACTGGCACGGCGGTTGCTTTTAAGGGGACATGGCCGACACCGCCACCGGCGACCGGCCCTCGAGACAACCGAGCTTCGCTCACGGAGACTGAAATGACCGACCTGACCATGATCGCCGCCACCCGGACCTTCACCGCCCACGCCGGCCACACCCCCCGGGGCCTGGCCGCCGCCATCCGGCACCTGCCGCTGCTGGCCGTGACCGCCCTGCTGTCGGTCGCCATCCTCAGCCTGTTCTAAGCGCCTGCCGTCACCGCCTCCGTCCGCCACCGCCTCATCTCTCAAGGACGCCTGCCATGGGACTGTTTTCCCGCCTCGGCGACATCATCGATGCCAACCTGAACGCCATGCTGGACCGGGCTGAAGACCCGGAGCGCCTGATCGGCCTGGTCATCCAGGAGATGGAGGACACGCTGGTGGAGGTGCGGGCGGAAGCCGTGCGCTCCATGGCCCGCCGCAAGGAGCTGGAGGCCCGCTACCGCGATGTCGAGTTCGAATTGCTGGAATGGGACCGAAAGGCCGAACTGGCGGTGACCAAGGGCCGCGAGGATCTGGCCCGGGGCGCCCTGGTGGCCAAGGCCCGGCTGGCCGATGCCGCTGATCCCATCCGGCGCGAGATCCAGGCCATCAGCGACAGCCTGGCCAAGGGCGCCGACGACGTGGCGCGGCTGGAGGCCAAGCTGGCCGACGCCCGGGCCCGCCAGGGCAGCCTGATGGCCCGGCACCGCAGCGCCACCGCCCGCCTGCGCCTGCGCAGCCAGATCCACGACAACCGTCTGGAAGAGGCGTTGTCCCACTATGGCACCCTGCAACGCGACATCGACCTGCTGGAAAGCGAGGCCGAGGTCATGGAGATGGGGCGCCAACCGCGCGGCTTGGCCGCCGAGATCGACGCCTTGGGCGACGACAAGGTGACCGCCGAGCTTGAGGCGCTGAAGGCCCGCGTGGCCAGCCGCGCCAACCCGCAAGGCTAAGCCCGCCCGCAAGGCCAAGTTTCAGATGACCCGCACACGACCGCAGCGCCCGCCGGCGCTGGGCTTCACTGAACACCGGCGCACCTCGCGCCTTATGAACACGGGAGAGGGGATTATGAGGAGCTTTCAGCGTATTTCCGCCACCATGCGCCGTCATCGCCTGGCCAAGGACCCCAGCCGCGCCGTCCTCTTCGGCGTCTGCGCCGGCCTGGCGCGCTACACCGGCCTGCCGGCCACCTTCATCCGCATCCTGACGGTGCTGAGCCTGTTCTGCTTCTTCGGCGCCACCTTGGTGGTCTATGGCGTCCTGGCCCTGGTGCTGGACAGCGAGTACGCCGACCGCGAGGACATCTACGTCAGCCGCAGCTTCTATCGCGCGCACTGGTAAAGGGATCGGACGGTTCGCGGGGGACCGTCCCGACCGGCCCCCGCCGCACCCGGGAACCCGGCCCAATAGGCCAGAGGTGCCCGGAAGCGCGGCGGGGGCCGGTTCCATTTTCAGCGTCCTGTTTTCAGCGCCCCGGCTTCAGCGTTTGGGGTTTGATGGCCAGGGGCAATTGGTCGAACAGGCCGGGCGGCTCGTCCTCCGTCCTGGCCTGCTCGATGGCCAGGATGCGGAACTTGGTGTCGATGCCGCCCCGGGCGGAAAAGCCGCCGGTGCCGCCGCCCGCTGCCAGCACGCGGTGGCAGGGGATCAGGATGGGAATGGGGTTGTGGCCCAGCGCCTGGCCCACTGCCCGCGCCGCCTCTTTCGGCGCGCCAATCCGGCCGGCAACCGTGCCGTAGGTCAGTGTCTCCCCGCGCGGAATGGCGCGGGTCACGGCATAAACCTTAAGGGCGAAGGGATCGAGACCGGCAAGGTCGAGGGGGATGTCGGCGATGTCCACCGCCTCCCCCGCCATCAGGGCCCGGATGCGGGCCCGGGCCTCGCCGATCACGGGCGGCAGGTCATGCTCCGCTGCCGCCATGGCGCCGGGGAAGCGCCGCGCCAGCCGGGCCCCGGCCTGCTCGGGCCCGCCCTCCGGCAATTGCGCGCCCACGATTCCATCCGGCCCCCATACCAGCGCGCAAACGCCGATGGCGGTGTCGAACAGGATGTGGGCGCGTGTCGCCATGAGAAGCCAAGGGAGAAGCCAGGGTTGAGGGACCCGGAATTACTCCGCCGCCAGGCCGCGCGGCAGCTTGAAGGTGATGTTTTCCACCGCCGTCACGACTTCCTCGATCTGGACGTCGTAGCGCTCACGGCAGGCCTCGATGACCTCCTGCACCAGGATGTCCGGGGCCGAGGCGCCGGCGGTGATGCCCAGCACCTTGACCTTGTCCATCATGGACCAGTCGATCTGGGTGGCCCGCTGCACCAGCATGGAATTGACGCAGCCGTGCTTGGCCGCGACCTCCACCAGTCGCATGGAGTTGGAGCTGTTGGGCGCGCCCAGCACCAGGATGGCATCCGCCTTCTCGGCGATGGCCTTCACCGCCGTCTGGCGGTTGGTGGTGGCGTAGCAGATGTCTTCCTTGCGCGGCCCGGCGATGGCGGGGAAGCGGGCCTTCAGCGCGGCCACGATTTGCACCGTGTCATCCACCGACAGCGTGGTCTGGGTGACGAAGGCCAGGTTCAGCGGGTCGTCCACCTGGACGGTGCGCACATCCTCTTCCGATTCCACCAGCAGCACCGCGCCCGGCGGCAGCTGCCCCATGGTGCCTACCACCTCGGGGTGGCCGGCATGGCCGATCAGGATGATCTGGCGGCCGTCGGCGAAGTGGCGTTCCGCCTCACGATGGACCTTGGACACCAGAGGGCAGGTAGCATCGACATACAGCAGTTGCCGGCTCTCCGCCTCCGCCGGGATGGACTTGGGCACGCCGTGGGCGGAAAACACGACGGGGCGGCCGTCGGGCACCTCGTCCAATTCCTCCACGAAGATGGCGCCTTTGGCCTCCAGGCCCTGCACCACGAAGCGGTTGTGCACGATCTCATGCCGCACATAGACCGGGGCGCCATACCGCTGCAACGCCACCTCCACGATCTGGATGGCGCGGTCCACACCGGCGCAGAAACCGCGCGGGGAAGCCAGGAGGATGTTGAGCGTCGGCTTGGTCATGGTGATTGGGTCTACTCGGTTCCGGTAAGCCCCGGGTACGGGGCCGATCATGGCGGCGGATCATAAAACGGCGCGTCTGTGGATCGCCAGCGCCGTTACGTTAAATCTCGTCGCCCTTCAATATAGGGACGGCGCAGTCGATGTCTTGTGCCGGTATGGCTGCTTCTCTATTGTCGCGGGGCCCCGACGCCGGCCGGCGTCCAACTCCAGACGAGCCCCGCTTCAATGAACATCCACACGGACACTAATATAGGTTCGCCCACCAGGAAAGGCACCCGCGGCCGCCTGGCCCTGCTTTTGGGGATGCCTCTCATGCTGTCGCTGGCGGCATGCGCCAACAAGAACGTCGGCTACCGCCCCGGTTGCCCGACCGTGGCCATCGTGCGCGACGCCTCTTCGGTGGGCGTGCCCGGCGCCAACGGCCAGCTGAGCTACACTGCCGTGATGCCCAACATCGAGGGCCGCTGCGAGTACAGCGAAAAGGGCGTGACCATGACCGAGCAGCTGCGCGTGGGCGCCAGCACGGGGCCGGCCTACACCGGCGGTCCGCTGCCACTGACCTATTTCGTCGCCGTGACCGATGCCGACCGCAAGATCCTGACCAAGCAGACCTACAACGTCACGCTGGACGTCAGCGCCGGCAGCGGCGGTTCGGTGGAGCGGCTGACCCAATTCATCCCGCTGAGCCCGGAAGTCGATGGCCGTTACTACGAGGTGCTGGTGGGCTTCCAGCTGACGCCGGAGCAGCTGGAGGCCAACATCCGCTTCAATTCCAAGCCGCCGGCCCCGCCGGTTGCGGCTGGGAAGTAAGGACGAAGGTATAGCGTACGGGTTCGGCCGGCCGGGCAGGGGCGCCAGGGCCGGGGAACCACCAGGAAGGCGGGTCGCGGGGCAGCGGCCCGCCTTTACTTTTTGGGGCCCGTTGGATTAGGGTGCGCACGCGAAGCTGATGACATCTCGCGGGAGAGACCGGCCCCCTGTGGGCTACCCGCTAGGACCGGCGCCGAAGGAGCAACCGCCCCCGGAAACTCTCAGGCAAAAGGACCGCGAGGAAGAAGCGCATCTGGAAAGCGGCCCGGCCTCATAGCAACGCCTGAACCACCCCCTTTGGGGTGGATTTCCGGTGTTGGAGGCCACAAGCCCACCGACGGAGTAAGCGGGACCCTCCTGGCGACAGGATTTGGGACCCGTGAATCTCTCAGGGTCCGGGACAGAGGGGGGCGAGCCCGCACGGAATCCGTCCGCGCGGGAGGAACTCGTCCGCCGGGAGTCCCAGCGCCTATGTCCAGTGAAACCGATTCGCCCCTGCTTGTTACTCCCCTGAACGCCCTGCACCGCGAGCTGGGCGCCAAGATGGTGCCCTTCGCCGGCTATGACATGCCGGTGCAGTACCCCCTGGGCGTGCTGAAGGAGCATCTACACACCCGGGAGCAGGCGGGCCTGTTCGACGTGTCGCACATGGGCCAGGTCATCCTGCGCGGCGACGGCGTGGTCGACGCCCTGGAAAAGCTGGTGCCCGGCGAGCTGAAGGCCCTGAAGGAAGGGCGCATCCGCTACAGCTTCTTCACCAACGACCAGGGCGGCATCCTGGACGACCTGATGATCGCCAACCGCGGCGACCACCTGTTCCTGGTGGTGAACGCGGCCTGCAAGGTGGCGGACATCGCGCACCTGACGGCGGGCCTGCCGGGCATCGAGGTGGAGTACCTGGGCGACGACCGGGGCCTGCTGGCCCTGCAGGGCCCCGTGGCAGCCACGGTGCTGGCGCGCTTCCTGCCCGAGGTCGCCACCATGCCCTTCATGTCCATGGTGAACGCCAGCCTGAAGGGTATTCCCGTCACCATCGCCCGCTCCGGCTACACCGGCGAGGACGGGTATGAGATCGGCATCGACGCCGACCGTACCGAGGACGTGGCCCGCCTGCTGCTGGCGGAGCCCGAGGTGACGGCCATCGGCCTGGGCGCCCGCGACAGCCTGCGCCTAGAGGCCGGGCTCTGTCTCTACGGCCACGACATCGACACCACCACCACGCCCGTGGAAGCCGGCCTGACCTGGGCCATCTCCAAGCGTCGGCGGGAGGAGGGGGGCTACCCCGGCGACGCCATCGTCCGCCGCCAGCTGGCCGAGGGCGCCGCGCGCTACCGCATCGGCGTCCAGCCCGAGGGTCGGGCGCCGGCGCGTGAGCATACCGAAATCCAGGACGCCAACGGCCAGACGGTGGGCGAGATCACCTCCGGCGGCTTCGGCCCCAGCGCCAACGCCCCCGTCGCCATGGGCTATGTCACCGCCGGCAACGCCGCCGTGGGCACGCCCCTGTCGCTGATCGTGCGCGGCAAGGCCCTGCCGGCCAAGGTTGCCAGCCTGCCGTTCGTGCCGCAGCGCTACTACCGCGGCTGATCCCCATCGCGCGGCCCGGCCGGTGCCGGGCCCGCGCTTCCTTGATGCCCGCCTTTTCCTTGATGAACGCCTTCCCCCGAGGAGCAGAACCATGACCATCCGTTTCACCGAAGACCATGAGTGGATCAGCGTCGACGGCGACGTCGCCACCGTCGGCATCACCACCTTCGCCCAGAGCCAGCTGGGCGACGTGGTGTTCGTCGAGGTGCCCGAGGCCGGCCGCGCCCTGACCAAGGGCAAGGATGCCGCCGTGGTGGAATCGGTGAAGGCCGCCAGCGAGGTGTTCGCTCCCGTGGACGGCACGGTGGTCGAGGGCAACCAGGCCGTGGTCGACGATCCGTCCCTGGTCAACAGCGATCCGCAGGGTGCCGGCTGGTTCTTCAAGATGACGCTGGCCAACCCGGCCCAGCTGGACGGCCTGATGGACCAAGCCGCCTACGACGCCTTTGTGGAAGGTCAGCACTGATGCGGTATCTGCCCCTGACCGAGGCCGACCGGCAGGAGATGCTGGCGGCCATCGGCGCCCCGTCGGTGGACGCGCTGTTCGGCGATGTCCCGGCGGCGGCCCGCCTGGACCAGCCCATCGCTGGCCTGCCCAACCACCAGGGCGAGTTGCAGGTGGAACGCGCCCTGTCGCGACTGGCCGCCCGCAACGTGCCGGCCGGCAGCTGCCCCAGCTTCCTGGGCGCCGGCGCCTATCGCCATCATGTCCCCGCCTCGGTGGACCAGCTGCTGACGCGCGGTGAGTTCCTCACCAGCTATACGCCGTACCAGCCCGAGGTGACGCAGGGCACCCTGCAGTACCTGTTCGAGTTCCAGACCCAGGTGGCGCTGATCACCGGCATGGATGTGGCCAACGCCTCCATGTACGACGGCGCCACGGCCTGCGCCGAGGCGGTGCTGATGGCCAACCGCGTCACGCGCCGCAACCGCGCCGTGCTGTCCGGTGGCCTGCACCCGCACTACCGCGACGTCACCGCCACCACCACCGGCGTGCTGGGCGTGGACCTGGTGACCCTGCCGGCTGATCCGAAGGGGATCGAAGACCTGGCGGCCGCCATCGACGACAAGACCTCCTGCGTCGTGGTGCAGAACCCTACCCTATTCGGCCATGTCGCCGACCTGACGCCGCTGGCCGAGGCCTGCCACGCCAAGGGCGCCCTGCTGGTCGTGGTGGTGACCGAGGTGGTGAGCCTGGGCATGATGCCGTCGCCCGGTTCCATGGGCGCCGACATCGTGGTGGCCGAGGGCCAGAGCATCGGCAACGGCCTGAACTTCGGCGGGCCTTACCTGGGCCTGTTCGCCACCCGCGACAAGTTCGTGCGCCAGATGCCCGGCCGCCTGTGCGGCGAGACGGTGGACGCGGACGGCAAGCGCGGCTTCGTGCTGACCCTGTCCACACGGGAGCAGCACATCCGCCGCGAGAAGGCCACGTCCAACATCTGCACCAACTCCGGCCTCTGCGCGCTGGCCTTCACCATGCACCTGTCGCTGCTGGGCGAGGTGGGCTTTACCGGCCTGGCGCGGCTGAACCACGCCAAGGCGGTGCAGCTGGCAGACAAGCTGGCGGCGGCCGGCGTCAGCGTGCTGAACCAGGGCTTCTTCAACGAGTTCACCGTCCAGGTGAAGGGCGATGCCGCCGCGCTGGTGGACAGGCTGGTGGCGGAACCCATCCTGGCCGGCGTGCCCGTTTCCCGCCTGCACCCCGGCCAGGCGGACCTCGCCGACCTGCTGCTGGTGGCGGTGACGGAGACGACGACCGAAGACGACATGGACGCCCTCGTTCAGGCCCTGGGAGGCAAGCAGTGATGAACACCCAAGGACGCAAGACCACGCCCGACGTCGAGTCGGCGGCGGCCACCGACGTGGGCACCTATACCGGCAACCGTGCCTTGGTGCATGAAGAGCCGCTGATCTTCGAACTGGATAACCCCGGCGTCACCGGCGTGGACCTGGAGGCGGCCCCGGCCGTCGCCAGCCGCCTGGGTGGCCTGAAGGCCCGCGAGGGCATCGGCCTGCCCGGCCTGTCGGAACCGACGGTGGTGCGCCATTACACGCGCCTCAGTCAGAAGAACCTGGGCATCGACAGCACGATGTACCCGCTGGGCTCGTGCACCATGAAGCACAATCCCCGCCTGAACGAGAAGCTGGCGCGCCTGCCCGGCTTCGGCGACATCCACCCGATGCAGCCGCAGTCCACCGTCCAGGGCGCCTTGGAGCTGATCGACCAGCTGGCCCACTGGTTGAAGACCCTGACCGGCATGCCGGCCGTGGCCATGTCGCCCGCCGCCGGCGCCCATGGCGAGCTGTGCGGCCTCATGGCCATCCGCGCCGCGCTGCAGGCCCGGGGTGAGACCGGCCGCACCCGCGTGCTGGTGCCGGAATCGGCGCACGGCACCAACCCGGCCACGGCGGCCTTCTGTGGCTTCACCGTGGACGCCATCCCGGCCGAGGCCAACGGCCGCGTGAGCGTCGAGGCGGTGAAGACCAAGCTGGGCCCCGATGTCGCCTGCATCATGCTGACCAACCCCAACACCTGCGGCCTGTTTGAGCCCCAGGTGAAGGAGATCGCGGACGCGGTGCACGCCGCGGGTGGCTATTTCTACTGTGACGGCGCCAACTACAACGCCATCGTCGGCCGGGTGCGCCCGGCGGACCTGGGCGTGGACGCCATGCACATCAATCTGCACAAGACCTTCTCCACCCCGCACGGCGGTGGCGGCCCGGGTTCCGGCCCGGTGGTCCTGTCGGACGCGCTGGCCCCCTACGCCCCGCTGCCCTATGTGGTGCACGGGGCCGATGGCTTCCGCCTGGTGGAGCATGAGGGCGAGGTGGAGCAGGGCGCCCAGCCCTTCGGTCGCATGAAGGCCTTCCACGGCCAGATGGGCATGTTCGTCCGCGCCCTGGCCTATATCATGAGCCACGGCGCCGACGGCCTGCGCCAGGCCTCCAGCGACGCCGTGCTGAACGCCAACTACCTGAAGGCGCGGTTGCAGGACCTGATGAGCGTGCCGTTCGACGGCTACTGCATGCATGAGGCCCTGTTCGACGACCGCTTCCTGAAGGACACAGGCGTCACCACCCTCGACTTCGCCAAGGCGATGATCGACGAAGGCTTCCATCCCATGACCATGTATTTCCCCCTGGTCGTGCACGGCGCCTTCCTGATCGAGCCGACCGAGACCGAGTCCAAGGCCACGCTGGACCAGTTCGTCGGCGCCATGCGGCACCTGGCGGGCAAGGCCAAGGCGGGGGACGCCGCCCACTTCCTGGCGGCCCCCCGCTACACCCCCCGCCGCCGTCTGGATGAGACTGCCGCGGCGCGCAAGCCAGTCCTGCGCTGGGCGCCGCCAGCGGTGTAAAGATGGGTTCGGGCCACCATCATGGCCCGGCGACATCATTGGAAAAGGGCGGAATCCTTGGGTTCCGCCCTTTTTCCTTCTGGGCGTGGCCCATTTCAGGGTCTGCGCCGTTGGCTTACCCAATCGGGTTGCAGCGCACACAAATCGGCATTGCCCCAGGGGGGCCTAGCTTCCATCTCAATTTCGGCCAAATCTCCCGTCATCACTCACCACGCGGCCGATCCGACGCCGCGACCTTCCGCCGGGACCATCCCCCATGTTGACCGTTGCCAGCTTGCCCAGGGTTGAGATCGCCCGCCTGCGCCGTCCGGCGCTGCAGGCGTCCGGCTGGCTGGTCATGGGCCTGGGTGTGCTGTCCCTGCCCATCCCCGGCCCGGTCTCCACGCCGCTGCTGGCGGTGGGTGGTCTCATGGTGCTGCGCAGCTCTGTCTCGGCCCGCCGCCATTACGTGCGCGCCCGCGACCACGCCCCCCGGCTGGTGCGCCCGCTGTTCGGCCGCTTCGACGCCTGGCGCCATCGCCACCGCGCCCCGGTTCGCGTGCCCGCAAAGGTGCTGGCCGCCGCCAACGACGTCGCCGCCAACGACCAGGGCGAGCTGGCCTCGGTGACCGTGGCCGGCAACGCCTGAAGGACCTGAGTTCCAAAGTTCGAGGCAAGGGCCGTAGCGTGGATGCCACGTCGCGGCCCTTTGTCTTTTCAACGCCTTGACCATTCCTCATTTGACCCGGACCATGGGCTTCGCGCATGGGTCGGATCCCATGCGGTACGCGGGGCCGTACGAGTCCTGAAAGGGGTTGGGAGGAAGCGCCAGGTGCGATCGGGCAACGCCGTCCTGTCAGGGTACGGGACCACCATATTCGAGGCCATGTCGCGGCTGGCGGGCGCGCACAACGCCATCAACCTGGGCCAGGGCTTTCCCGACGACCGGGGGGCGGAGGATGTGCTGCAGGTGGCCGCCCGCGCGCTGCTGGAGGGCAACAACCAGTATCCGCCCATGATGGGTTTGCCGGCCCTGCGCCAGGCCGTGGCGGCCCACGCGGCGCGTTTCTACGGCCTGGAGGTGGATTGGGAGCGCGAAGTGATGGTGACCTCCGGCGCGACCGAGGCGCTGGCCGCCTGCCTGTTCGGCCTGATCGAACCGGGCGACGAGGTGGTGCTGTTCCAGCCGCTGTACGACAGTTACGTCCCCATCATCCGCCGGGCGGGCGGCATTCCCCGCTTCGTGCGCCTGCAGCCGCCAGGCTGGACCGTGGACCCTGACGAACTGGCCGCCGCCTTCAGCCCGCGCACCAAGCTGGTGGTGCTGAACAACCCCCTGAACCCGGCGGCCAAGGTCTGGTCAGCGGAGGAGTTGCGGCTGCTGGCGGACCAGGTCATCGCCCACGATTGCCTGGCCGTGTGCGACGAGGTCTATGAGCACCTGGTGTTCGACGGCCGCCGGCACGTGCCGCTTATGACCCTTCCCGGCATGCGTGGGCGCACACTGCGCATCGGCTCCGCCGGCAAGACCTTCTCGCTGACGGGATGGAAGGTGGGGTACGTCACGGCCGCTCCGGACTTGTTGCAGCCAGTGGCCAAGGCGCACCAGTATTTGACCTTCAGTACCCCGCCCAACCTGCAGGCGGCTGTCGCCTACGGCCTGGCCAAGGATGACGCCTATTTCGGCCTGCTGGCGGCGGCGCTGGAGGCCAAGCGCGACCGTCTGGCCGCGGGCCTGGTCTCCGCCGGCCTGCCCGTTCTGCCCTCGGAAGGGACCTATTTCGTGGTGGCCGACATCACCGGCGCGCGCGGCCTGCGCCGGGGCGAGGATGACGCCGATTTCTGCCGACGCCTGACGAGGGATGCCGGCGTTGCCGCCATTCCGGTCAGCGCCTTCTATGAGGAAGGGGCGCCCACCCACCTCATCCGCTTCTGCTTCAGCAAGCAGGACGCCATCCTGGACAGCGCGGTGATGCGGCTGAAGGAATTCTTTGGGCGGTAGACCCGGCCGTTGCGAGAGGTAGCGCTACCAGCTGCGGCGCAAAAATCAGCCGACGACCTGCAGGCCTCGGCGCTTGCGGTCAAAGGCGCAGCCGACCAGCAGGCGGGCCACTTTGCCGTCCGAGCCGCCCAGGGGCAGCACCACCAGTTCGGCGGCGGGAACAGTCATGGAGGGGATGGCCGGCAGGCTGCGGGTCTGGGGCAAGCCGTTGTCGGCGCACCGGCGCAACATCTGGGCGAAGGGCACGGTGTTGGGGGAGGGGGGCAGATCCTCCAGCTGCAGGCCGGTGGACTCGCGGCGCAGCCATAAAACGTAATCGGTGCCCACCCAGAGCAGGGTGAAGGCCATCTGGTTGGGTGCCACGTCCACCAGCATGACGCCGCCGGGCGAGACCGGCAGATCCACCACCTCGACCTCGGAACTGTTGGGAAAGGCGCGGTCGCCGCGCAGGATGTCCCAATAGTCATGCAGGAGGCGCAAGGTCGAATTCTGGATTTGTAAAGGGAAGCGGGAGATTGAGGTCGCGCTCCAGGTGGCAGGTCCAGTCATTCTCGTCTCCCATCCTTACGTTCTACATGAGCGTCGCAAGTCGATGGGGCTATAACATTTGAGCCCGGACGGGACGCAAAACGGCAATGACCCGTCCTCATCCCGGCATGGAATGCGCGACGGCTGGAATGGATCAGGCAGATAAAATCAGAAAGCCCAGGCCTGCGCGTCGCAGTTATCCCGGGAGTAGCCCCAACGGGGTACTTCGCAACCACCAAGTAAAAAAACTGCCGGTAAGTCGATGACTTACCGGCGAGTTGAACAGGGAGGCTTCACGTCTGGGAGACGTTGGGCCCGAAGGCCCACTCCAGGACGGGCATCCTGGAGGAAACATCGGATGCTGCGTCGCAACATCCGATGGCCAATATTTAATCTTTTGATGCCCCGTTTAAAGGGGTGATTAGCCGTCTCAGCTATGCGGTGGGCGCATGCGTCGCGGGGAATGTTTCGGCGACCTTCTTCACCAGGAAGTCGCGGAAGACCGCGATGCGCTTGGAATGGCGCAATTCTTCGGCATAGACGAAGTAGGCGTCGATGCGCGGGCCCGTCACGTCCGGCAGGATGCGGACCAGGTCGGGGTTGCTTTCGGAAATGATGTAGTCGGGGATGGCCGCGATGCCCAGGCCGCTCTCCACCGCCTTGTACAGGGCGTACAGGCTGTTGACGCGGAAGATGGTGTCGCGCTCGCCGCCCGGCGGATCGCCCAGGGCCAGCAGCCAGTTGATGTTGGGCACCGGCGCCTTGGCGTCGGACGGATAGGCGATGAGGTCGTGCTTCTGCAGATCCTCCACCGTTTCCGGGGTGCCGCGCTTCTCCAGATAGGTGCGGTGACCGTAAAGGTGGGTGCGCACCGTCATCAGGTGGCGCTGGATCAGGTCGGGCTGGCGTGGCGGCACCATGCGGATGGCGATGTCCGCCTCGCGCATGGACAGATCCAGCTCGTTATCGTCCAGCAGCAGGGTCAGCTGCACGTCGGGGTAAATCGACAGGAATTCCCGGATGCGCGGGGTCAGCCATGTGGAACCGAAGGCGACGGTGGTGGTCACCTTGAGCGGGCCCTTCGGGTGCTCCTTGCTTTCCGAGAGCATCGCCTCTGTCATGGACAGCTTGGCGAACACCTCGCGGGCGGTGCGGTACAGCAGCTCGCCCTGTTCGGTGAGGATCAGGCCGCGGGCGTGGCGATGAAACAGCGGCACGTGGAGGCTTTCCTCCAGCGCGCTGATCTGCCGGCTGACGGCCGATTGGCTGAGGTTCAGGGTCTCGCCAGCATGCGTGAAGCTGCCGGCCTCCGCCACCGCGTGGAAAACGCGAAGCTTGTCCCAGTCCATTCCCGGTCCTTATGCGTCAAAGACGTTGCGATCCCGGAGAGCGGGACCGTCGGAAATGACGGCCTCAAGCGGGCCGCCATGCAAAGAATATATACCCAGCTTGTCCAAGACGCTACCGATTGTGGGTGTCCACACGGTTAGGCCATAGACTGATAAGGCATTTTAGCACCGCATCGTGCCGTTTTGGCAACGCCCCGGCGGCGAATTGGCGAATAGATACCGCGAATTAGTACAAAGAAGGGCACCGCCGTACCAAGACGGCGGTGCCCGCTTCAATGACTCGGGCGGCTCTGCGGGCGGCTCAATGGCCGCCCAGGAAGCGCTCGGCCTCCAGTGCTGCCATGCAGCCCATGCCGGCGGCGGTGACGGCCTGGCGGAAGACCTTGTCCTTCACGTCGCCGGCGGCGAACACGCCGGGCACGTTGGTGCGGGTGCTGTCCGGGACGGTGATGACGTAGCCCTCGTCGTCCATCTCGACATGGCCCTTGAAGATGGCCGTGGCGGGGTCGTGGCCGATGGCGACGAACACGCCGTCCAGCGGCAGCTCACGCCCCTCGCCGGTGACGGTGTTGCTGAGCGCCAGGCCGGTGACCTGCTTGGGGTTGTTGAGATCGAAGCCGCCGTCGGCCGCCCCGCCCTTGCCCAGCACCCGGTCCACCTTGTGGTTCCACAGCACCTCGATCTTCGGGTTGGCGAAGACGCGGTCGTGCAGGATCTTTTCGCCGCGGAAGGCGTCGCGGCGATGGATCAGGGTGACCTTGGACGCGTGGTGCGTCAGGTACAGCGCCTCTTCCAGGGCGGTGTTGCCGCCGCCGATGACCGCGACTTCCTTGCCCCGGAAGAAGAAGCCGTCGCAGGTGGCGCAGGCGGAGACACCGGCGCCCTGGAATTCCTGCTCCCCGGCCACGCCCAGCCAGCGCGCCTGGGCGCCCGTGGCGATGATGACGGTGTCGGCCACGAACTCGTCGCCGCTGTCGGCCTTGGCAACGAAGGGGCGCTGGCTGAAGTCGACGGAGGTGATGACGTCGTAGACCAGGGTGGTGCCCACATGCTCCGCCTGCTGGCGCATCTGCTCCATCAGGTCGGGGCCCTGCACCGCCTGGGCGAAGCCCGGATAGTTCTCCACCTCCGTGGTGATCATCAGCTGGCCGCCCGGCTGCATGCCCTGGACCAGGATGGGCTGGAGGTTGGCGCGGGCGGCATAGATGCCGGCGGTGTAGCCGGCGGGGCCGCCGCCGATGATCAGGACCTTGGTGCGATGGGTGGTCATGGGAACTGTTCCTGGCAGGGAAGGGGACCCTCTGGATTGGGGGCCGCGCCCTCGCCGCCCTCTAGATATGGTGAGGCAGGCGTGATGTTTCACTCAGACGCGGGACGATACCGGCAAGCGGCCCCGGGCTCAACGCCAGACGTCACAGAGAGGGCCATCCAGCCTTGCGAAGGTGCGGGGGCTGGGGGCGCCAAGGGTGCGGCCATTCCCCCATGGCGGCGGCCGCCCTCATGCACTACATGAGGGGGATGGGTTTGCGGATGAACTACGGAACGGCGGCGGTTATGGGCGGTTTCAGGAAATGGGCGGCGGGTTTCGTGGCGCTCGCCGGCTTGGCGATCTCCCCCGCATGGTCCGCCCCGGTGCAGACCGAGCACACCGTCAGCCAGCTGGTGGCCGAGGGCCCCGCCGTTCCCGGCCAGCCGCTGTGGGTGGCGCTGGACCAGAAGCTGCAGGACGGCTGGCATACTTATTGGATCAATCCCGGCGACTCGGGCCTGCCGACGGAGGTCAATTGGACCCTGCCGGCCGGCTGGAAGGCCGGTCCGCTGAATTTCCCGGCCCCGCACCGTTTCACCACCGGCCCGCTGGTCAACTACGGCTATGAAAAGGCCACTCGCGTCCTGGCCCGCCTGGACGTGCCGGCCGATGCCAAGCCGGGCGGCACCGTCACCCTGACAGCCGCCGCCAACTGGCTGATTTGCGCCGATGTCTGCGTGCCCGAGGACGCCACCCTGACCCTGGATGTGCCGGTCGCCGCCCCAGGGACGGCCAGCGGCGCCCCTGACCCGGCGGTGGCGCCGCTGTTCGCGGAGGCGCGGGCGGCCCTGCCGGTACCCAGCCCCTACGCCGCCAGCGTCAGCGCCACCAAGACCGCCGCCACCGTGCGCCTGGCCGCGCCCGGCCTGACGGCCGACCAGGTCAAGGACGCCTACTTCTTCGCCGAAAACCCCGACCTGGTGGAGGCTGGCGCGCCGCAGCAGCTGGCCGTCACCACGGACGGCCTGACCCTGACCCTGAAGCCCACCGGCCGCGCCACGCCCGGCCCGGTGAACGGCATCCTGGAGGTGACGGAACTGGTGAACGGCCAGCCCACCACCCAGGCGCTGGCCATCGCCATCCCCGCCGATGCCGTGGGGGCCGCACCGGCCGGTGGTGGTGTGGCGGCGGATACCGGCAGCGCGCCCGTCCTGCCCCTGTGGCAGGCGGTGCTGTTCGCCTGCCTGGGGGGCATGGTCCTGAACCTGATGCCCTGCGTCTTCCCTGTGCTGTCGATGAAGGCCATGGCCCTGGTGCGCCACCAGGGCGCCCATGCCCGCCTGCACGGCCTGGTCTACACCGCAGGCGTGCTGGCCTGCTTTGCCGCCATCGCCATCGTACTGATGGCCTTGCGCGCCGGCGGGCAGGAGATCGGCTGGGGTTTCCAGCTGCAGTCGCCCCTGGTGGTGGCGGTGCTGGCCTATGTCATGCTGCTGCTGGGCCTCAGCATGTCGGGCGTCTTCACCGTGGGCGACCAGTTCATGGGTGTGGGGCAAGGGCTGACCCAGGGGGACGGCTATGCCGGCTCCTTCTTCACCGGCGTGCTGGCTTCCGTCGTCGCCACGCCGTGCACGGCGCCCTTCATGGGGGCGGCCGTGGGCTACGCCCTGGTCCAGCCGTGGTATGTGGCGCTGGCCGTCTTCCTGGCCCTGGGCTTCGGCATGGCCTTGCCCTTCCTGGCGCTGGCCTGCAGCCCCTGGCTGCTGCGCCACCTGCCCAAGCCCGGCGCGTGGATGGAGCGGCTGAAGCAGGTGCTGGCCTTCCCCCTGTACGGCTCCGCCGCCTGGCTGGTCTGGGTGTTCGCGGTGCAG
The DNA here is from genome assembly GCF_029594735.1 of Nitrospirillum amazonense. Lineage (NCBI taxonomy): Bacteria > Pseudomonadati > Pseudomonadota > Alphaproteobacteria > Rhodospirillales > Azospirillaceae > Nitrospirillum > Nitrospirillum amazonense. Next base: position 2,370,962 of record NZ_JARPAF010000002.1, on the reverse strand, counting down.
GTGGGGGCGCCCGGCATGACCGGCATCCTGGTCGGCCTGGTGCTGGTGGGCTTCGCCGCCTGGCTTTATGGCGTCACGCATTATGCCGAGGGCTGGGGCCGGCGCGGCGGTGCCCTGGCCGCCCTGGTGGCGCTGGTGCTGGCCGTCGCCGCCGTGTTGCCCCAGGCGGGAGGCAACGCGGCCTCGGCGGGCGGCCCGGTGGCGGGTGGCAAGGCCGTGGCCATGACGGACGGCTTCGAGGCGTTCTCCCCCGCGACGCTGGACAAGTTGCGCGCCGACGGCCGGCCGGTGCTGGTGGACTTCACCGCCGCCTGGTGCATCACCTGCCTGGTGAACGAGCGCGTGGCCCTGTCCAGCGACACGGTGCACCAGGCGCTGAAGGGTCACAACGTGGCCCTGCTGAAGGGCGATTGGACCAACCGTGATGCCGAGATCACCCGCGTGCTGCAGGCCCACGGCCGCAGCGGCGTGCCCCTCTACCTGTTCTACCGCCCCGGCCAGGCCGAGCCGGACGTCTGGCCCCAGATCCTGACCGAGGCCCAGGTGCTGGAGGCTGTGGGCAGCCTACCCAAGCAAAGCGCCAGCGCGCAGTAAGGGCGGGGGCTTTCCGGTTCAGGGGGCTGCAGGGCTCCGCGCAGCCTACAACGGTGGCAGTCCGGCGGCGACACGGGCCTTGTTGTATTCCGCGTAGGACATGACGAGGGAAAGCGGCCGGTCGTCCAGCGGCAAGGCGCCATAACGGGCGTACCACGCCGCCGCCGCTGCGTCCTTGGCATCAATCAGCAGGGCGGTGCCGCCCACCTGGGTCGAAACTCGCATGCAGCGTTCCATCGCACATGCCAGCAGGTGGCCGCCGAGGCTCCGGCCCTGATAGGCCTTGGCCACGGCCAAGCGCGCGAGGCGAAACCCGCCCAGCGCATAACGGCCCCCGCCGCTCGGCCGGGCGGCGAGGGGCACTTGGTGCAGATCCACTTGGCCTGGGCTGATGGTGTAGAAGCCGAGAATGGTCTTTCCGTCGGCTGCCGCGATCGCGCAATAGGTCTTCGCCGCGCCATTCTCATGGGACTGGCGGGCGTATTGAGCGATGAAGAGATTGAGGTCCGCCTGTCCGCAGTCAAAGCCCTTACGGTCGTGCTTTTTATCGATGGCCTCTTCGCGCCAAGCTGAAAGCCCGATCACTTGGCCTGCCGGTCCTTCAAGATGGCGACCATATGCGGATTGGGCTCACGCGGGTTGTCCAGAAGGTCAAGTACCTTCCGGGTGTCACGCTCCGATAGCGCGATCCGTTCCGCACGTTCGATCACCAAGTCCGCCGCCCGCAACGAATTGCGGAGCAGGAAATCCTTGAGGGTCGTGTGTTCCAACGCGGCCGCCCGGACAAGGCGCGCCTTCTCCAGCGGTGGAATATCCATCGAGAACCGGCCGTTGTCGTCAACGCTTGCCCGAGGCATGGCGGTCAGTCCCTTTCTCCGTGATCATCGTTTGTATCACGAAGAGAGGGTAAACGGCAATCCAATGCGCTTTCAAAGCGCATCGTGGTTTTAGAACCCGAACATATGATCCAGCGCGAAGGCCCCCTGGGCGCCGTCGCGGATCAAACCGTGATAGCCGAACAGGCGGCAGGTGGTGTCGCGGATCAGGACGTAGGCGTCGCGGCCCGCCTCCTTGACCTCGCTGCTCGTGAAGGTCTGGCCCACGCGGAAGTGGAAGCTGCCGGAGCAGGCGATGGTGACCGTGCGGCGGGCGACCTCCTCCCCATCCTTGGTCATCAGGATCAGGGCGGTGTTGGAGCGCGTATTCCACGGCGTGCTGGCCGGGTAGATCAAGTGGCACAGCGTGTCCACGTCCGCCGCCATGCCGGTGCGCAGGAACAGGCGGGTGGACAGGCCCGGCGCCCGGCCGGAATAGGACTGCGGCTCGTTCTTATAGGTCAGCACCGTGTTGAACATGTGGGCGCCGAAGCTGGTCTCCGCCGTGTGGCCGCTGACCCCGTCCTCATAGCGGAACAGGGCGTGCAGCCAGCCGTCGGCGTCGTTCTCGCCGGCGGCGAAGTCGTAGATCAGCTCCAGATGGCCATAGCCGGAGGGCAGGCTCTTGCCGTCCAGGATGTCGGCCGCCTCGAACACCGTCTCATGGTTGCGGGGCAGGCGGCCCAGGTCGCGGCGCGCCACTTCCGTGCCGTCGGCGTCGTAGACGATGGCGGTCAGCGGCAGATGATCTTGCGTGGTGCCCATTGGGGTGGGCAGGGCGATGGTGCGGAAGCGGCCGGCCGGGAAGATGGGGGCGGGCAGGATGAAGCCCTTGCCCATCAGGTTCGTCAGGGTGGCCAGCTTGGGGTCCGGCTTCAGGTCCACGCGTTCCACGTTCGGGTGGGCGATGCGATGGCGGGTGGCGCCGGCGGCGTCGGTGCGGATGACCTCGTAGCGCGGGCGGACGAAGTGCTTCCCGGCGCGGATTTCCACCTGCTGCGGCCAGCGGGCGTCGGGCAGCAGGCTGGCCACGTCCAGGGCGAAGGTGGCGTAGGGCGGCACTTCCCGGTCCAGTTCCACCGCCGTGTCATGGCCCATGAGGTTCAGTGCCACGGCCCCGGCGGGGATGGGGCAGGGGTGGCTGTTCTGCACCCACAGGATCACGCGCTCATCCGCGCGCGGGGCGGGCAGGCCGGCGTAGAAGTCCGACGGCCAGGCGTTGGCGTCATGGGTGCAGGACAGGGTGTCGGCGGCGTCGCCATAGGTGTCCAGCGCGTACTTCACCACATCGTGGCCGGCGGCCCCCACCACATGGATGAACAGCTGGCCAGTGAATTCCGGCAGGTCGAATTCCTTGCGCACGGCCGCGCTGTCGATGACCACGGTTCCGTCGGCGCCCGGCAGCTCCTGCGTCCAGCGCGCCAGCACCTGGCCGTCCTCGCCGAACAGGCAGAGCCACAGATAGGGCTCGGCGGCGCCGTAGCTGGACCAGTAGTTGGCTGTGACCACCCGGGTGTGGTGGCCGGCGCCATCGCGGAAGAAGGCGTAGTTGGTGGCGAAATTCAGGGGCGCCAGATAGGTGCGCCGGTCGGTCAGCAACTCGTCCGGCAGCTTCAGCGGGTCCAGGGAGTAGACCTTGGCACCGGCGGGGATCAGGTGCCGGATGTGGGCCACCAGGCGATCGGCGTCGAAGGCCGCCACGAACACGGCGTCCACGGCGGTGCCGGCCAGGGCCGTCACCGGCTGGGCCGGCCGGCCCAGCAGCGGCTGGCCGATCTTGTCCACGTTCTGGGCATAGACCGCCACCACGTTCACCGCGCCCTGGGGACCAGTCAGGTGGTGGATCTCGTCGAACGGCTCCAGCATGTTCAGCGGATCGTAGACGGCGACCCGGCCCGCGGCCCGCAGATCGGCCAGCAGCGCCTGGGCCGGTTCCGCCGCTAGCGGATGGCCGATGGCCTTGAAATAGCTGCTGCCGCCGGTGACGTTGCTGAAGGTTTCGATCTTGAGGGGCATGGACGGGTCCAAATGACAAGGGAACCGCCGGCCCTCAAGCAGGCCGGCGGTGACGCATCAGGGCGTTATACGGGCAGACGCGCCGTTTTCACAGATTCAGCGGAAGGGGTTCAGGCGCTTCATCTTGGCCGACAGGGCGTGGCGGAACTGTTCCCGCTTCACCACGCCGTCGTCCTGCACCCAGTTCAACTGGATGACGCGGCGCGGGCCGACGAAGCTGGTATGGCCATGCCAGGCGGTGGGGCCGTTCAGGAAAGCCAGCAGGGTGCCCTCGGCCGGAGGGATCTCGGTCACCGCGTTGTCCAGGCTTTCCGGGCCGCGCAGCAGCCGCAGGCGGCCGTCCGACGTTTCCCAGGCCGGATTCATGTAGAGCAGGACGGTGATGATCTTGCTCTTGCTATCCACATGGATTTGGCCGTCCTGGGCCTTGGCCCGGCCGCGCACCGTCACCATGGTGGGGTGGCCGGTCAGGTCGATGCCGAACTTCTCCTCGAACGCCGCCGTCATGGCCGGGCCCTGAATTTCCTCCAGCAGCGCCGCGAAGGCGGGGCCAAAGCTCAGTTCCCGCGCGGGGAAGCTGCCGGCCTGCTCGATCTCTGGGAAATCGCGGTGGATGGCCTCGCGCGCCTCCGCCCGCACGAAGCCAGGGATGATCAGGTGGGCAAAGGGGTCCTGGGACAGCGGCGTGGCGCGAAAGGCGTCCAGGTCGATGGCGCGACCCGGGTCTGTCGCCACCGTCTCACCAGAAGCTTGGGCGCCAGACACGGGGGAGCCAGACGCGGGGGAGGAGGTGGCGGTGGTGCCGATCATGGTCCTGCTTCTTCCAAGGCTGGCGCCTGATCGGCGCCGGGGTTAGATCGTACGTTAGAATCGTTCTTGCTGAGACTGGTTCGCAAATACCTCACCCCAGATGGGGCGGCAGCGCATCGGGGTCAATGCCGATACCATGCGATTGGCCCACCCCAGCAATGGAAAGGCCCACCGTAGCACGGGCCGCGTCCCCGTGCGCGGTCGGGGCGTCAGCGCCGGGCGGCCATGCGCCGCAGCACCTCGGCCGCAACGCGGGGCGTGTCGTCCAGGGGCGTGGGCGTCCAATTCTCCACCACGCCGGTGAAGGGGCGGGTGACGCCGCGCTCCACCATCAGCTGGTGGAAACGGTCGAACTTGGCCGACTTGCCTTCCAGGGCGATGACATAGACGGGTTTGCCGGTGCTGGCCGCCTCCGACACCATGGATACGCTGTCGCCCGTGCACAGGACGGCGTCGGCCAGGCCCAGGTAGCCGAAATAGGGGTTGGCGCCGGCACCGTCCCAGACTACGGCCGGCAATCCTTGAAGGTGCTGGCGCAGCACCGCTTCGTTTTCAGCTCCCGTGCGGCGCGAGGGCGTGACCATCAGCCCCATGCCCTGGCGGGCCAGCGTGGCCAGCCGGTCGGCCAACTGCGCGGTCACGGCCGGGGTCAGCTGGTAGACACCATTCGAGCCACCCACCAGCACGGCCACGCGCGGGCGGGGCAGGTGATCCAGCAGGGGCGCGAACTTGGCCGCCTCCGCCGCCAGGCGCCCCGCCGTCACCCGGTGCAGGGCGCCCAGGCTTTCCATCACGTTGGGCCCGGTCTTGCGGTCATGGGCCGGCATGACCACCAGGTCCAGCCAGCCGAAGGGCACGCCTGGGTTCTGGATGTGGACGCAGAAAGTGCGGCCCCCGCTTTGTCGGCGAATGGCCAGGGCGGCGCCCACCGCCTGCCGGCCGGAGGTGATCAGCAGATCCGGCCAGGGCGGCGCCAGGGTGTCGGAGTCGGGGGTAAGGCCGTGATCGAGGCTCAGCGGCAGGTAGGGGCTGAGCTGGCGCCAGGGCGTCTGAAGGTGGATGCGCTTGATCACCGGGGTGGCGCCCACGGCCTCCGCCAGGCCCAGGCACTGGTTTTCCATGCCCGCCTTGCCATCGGATAAAACCCAGCAGGTGGGCGGGGTTGCGGGCTGCGGGGCGAGGGGGACGGCGGGGGCCGCCAGGGGGCTCTGGGCGTTCATGGCGCCAGTGTAACGCGCATCACCAAAGGATGGGACCGTTTCGCGCGCAACAATCTTTCTTGCCTGGGGGCGGCGGGCAATCTATGTAATATCCTTTCAACCCCACCCCTCCCGGGAGCACAAGACAATACCATGCGGCGGGTCAAACTCGACCGAATTGATCGGCGTATCCTGCGCGACTTGCAGGCGGACGGCCGAATGACCAACGTGGAACTCGCCCGGCGGGCCGGCATTTCTGCGCCCCCCTGCCTGCGGCGCGTCCGCGCGTTGGAAGAGGCGGGCTTCATCCGGGGCTACCATGCGGACATCAACCCCGAGGCCCTGGGCTTTGGCGTGACCGTGTTCGCGCAGGTGGGCCTGTCTTCCCAGGCGGAAGCGGATCTGAAGAAGTTCGAAGGCATGGTCAACAGCTGGCCCGAGGTTCGGGAATGCAGCATGCTGGCCGGCGAAACCGACTTCCTGCTGAAGATCGTGGCCGCGGACTGGGACAGCTACCAGCGCTTCCTGACGACCAAGCTGACTGCGGCCCCCAACGTCAGCCACGTGAAGTCTGCCTTGGCCATCCGCCAGTCCAAGTACACCCCCGGCGTTCCCATCGACGTTGAAGTGGGCCCTGAGGTCCTGGACGACGAGGAAGACGAGGAATAAGCCCCGTCTTTCGGTCCTGCCGATAGCCATAAAGAAAGGCCCCCGCCGGATTGTCCAGCGGGGGCCTTTCTTTTCAGCGCGGGCGTTCCGCCTCAGCGGAAGGCGATCTCCACGATCTCGTAGCTCTTGGAGCCGCCGGGCGTGGTCACCTCGACATTGTCGCCGACATGCTTGCCGATCAGCGCGCGCGCCAGCGGGCTGGTGATCGACAGGAAGCCGTTCTTGATGTCGCTCTCGTCGGCACCCACGATCTGGTAGGTGGACTCCTCGTCCGTGTCCTCATCCGCCAAACGGATGGTGGCCCCGAACTTCACGGCGTTGCCGGTCAGCTTGCTGACGTCGATCACCTCGGCCCGGCTGATCTTGTCCTCCAGCTCCATGACGCGGCCTTCGATGAAGCTCTGGCGCTCGCGGGCGGCATGGTATTCCGCGTTTTCCGACAGGTCGCCGTGCTCACGCGCCTCGGCGATGGCCTTGATCACGGCTGGCCGCTCAACGACCTTCAAATGCTTCAGTTCTTCCTGGAGGCGGGTGTAACCCGCAGCCGTCATCGGGATTTTTTCCATAGCCTTCGATATTCCGTTACTCAGAACCCAGGGGATTTTGCCCTGGGGCGAGCCCCGAGGGGCCGCATCGCGACAACGAGAAACCCTCCCGAGGGTGATCTTGATCCCGGGATGGCGGCCGGTCGGCCGTCATCCCCTGGTCGATCGATCACCCGCAGGTTAGTAAGTCCCGCTCAGATAGGACTGAAGCGGCGCAACCTCAAGGCTGCCGGTGCGCAGCGCCGAGATGGCGTCCACGGCAGCGCGGGCCCCCGCGACCGTCGTGTAATAGGGAATGTTATTGACGAGTGCGGTGCGGCGCAAGCTGAAGCTGTCGGAGACGGCTTGGGCGCCTTCCGTGGTGTTGAACACCAGCTGCACCTCACCATCGATCATGGCGTCGACGATGTGGGGCTGGCCTTCCAGCACCTTGTTGATCTGGCTGACCGGGATGCCGGCCGCCGACAGCACCTTGGCGGTGCCGCAGGTGGCAACGATCCTGAAGCCCATGTCGACCAGGCGGCGGGCCACGGGAACCAGGGCGGGCTTGTCTCGTTCCCGAACCGAAATGAACACCGTCCCGGTGGTCGGCAGGGTTACGCCGGCGCCCAGCTGGGCCTTGGCGAAAGCCATGGCGAAGTTCGGGTCCAGACCCATGACCTCACCGGTGGACCGCATCTCCGGCCCCAGCAGGATGTCGACGCCGGGGAAACGGTTGAAGGGGAACACCGCCTCCTTCACCGCCGTGTGCGGCGGGAAGGCGCCGCCCAGCTTGAAGTCGGCCAATTTTTCGCCAGCCATGACGCGGGCGGCGATCTTGGCGATGGCGGTGCCGGTGGCCTTGGCGACGAAGGGCACGGTGCGCGAGGCGCGCGGGTTCACTTCCAGGATGTAGATGTCCTGGCCGGCCGGGCCGTTGCCGTCCGGATTCGCCTTGATGGCGAACTGGATGTTCATCAGGCCGACGACGTTCAGGCCGTGGGCCAGCGCCTCGGCCTGGCGGGACAGCTCGTCCACCACCGGCTTGGGCAGGGTGTAGGGGGGCAGGGCGCAGGCGCTGTCGCCGGAATGGATGCCGGCTTCCTCGATGTGCTCCATCACGCCCGCGACATAGACCTGGGTGCCGTCGCAGACAGCGTCCACATCCACCTCGATGGCGTCCTGCAGGTAGCTGTCGATCAGCACCGGGTTCTTGCCCGACACCTTTACGGCGTTGCCCATGTAGCGCTTGAGGCCGGCCTGGTCATGGACGATCTCCATGGCGCGGCCGCCCAGCACGTAGGACGGGCGGATGACGACGGGGAAGCCGATCTGCTCCGCCACCTTCTCCGCCTCTTCCAGCGAGCGGGCCAGGCCGTTGGCCGGCTGGCGCAGGTTCAGCTTGTGCAGCAGCTGCTGGAAGCGCTCGCGGTCCTCGGCCAGGTCGATGGCGTCCGGGCTGGTGCCCAGGATGGGGATCCCGGCCTCTTCCAGGTCGCGGGCCAGCTTCAGCGGCGTCTGACCGCCCAGCTGGACGATGACGCCCAGCACCTCGCCGTTGGCCTGCTCCGTCCGCACCAGCTCGATCACGTCCTCGGCCGTCAGCGGCTCGAAGTACAGGCGGTCGGCGGTGTCGTAGTCGGTGGAGACGGTCTCGGGGTTGCAGTTGACCATGATGGTCTCATAGCCGGCCTCGCGCAGGGCGTAGACGGCGTGGACGCAGCAATAGTCGAACTCGATGCCCTGGCCGATGCGGTTGGGGCCGCCGCCCAGGATGACGACCTTCTTCTTGTCCGTTGGCTCGGACTCGCACTCGCCGGCCACGCTGCCGTCACCCTCGTACGTGGAGTACATGTAGGGCGTCTTGCTGGCGAATTCGGCGGCGCAGGTGTCGATGCGCTTGAACACCGGGCGGATGCCCAAACCGCGACGGGCTGCGGCCACGGCCGCCTCGGTGCTGCCGGTCAGGGTGGCCAGGCGGGCGTCGGAGAAGCCCTGGCCCTTCAGCTTGGCGAAGTCGCGCTGGGTCAGGGCGGCCAGGCCCCCCTTCTGGACGGCGGCCTTCACACCGGCCTCGGCCTGCACGACCTCTTCGATCTGGCGCAGGAACCAGGGGTCGACGCGGCAGGCGGCGTGGATCTCCTCCACCGTCAGGCCGTGGCGGAAGGCCTGGGCGATGACCAGGATGCGGTCGTGCGTGGGCTTGGACAGGGCGGCGCGGATCTTCAGCGGATCGACCACGCCGGTGCCGCCGGTCAGGTCCACCTCGTCAAAGCCGGTCAGCCCGGTTTCCATGGAGCGCAGGGCTTTCTGCACCGATTCGGCGAAGCTGCGGCCGATGGACATGGCCTCGCCCACCGACTTCATCGAGGTGGTCAGCAGGGCGTCGGCGCCGGGGAACTTCTCGAACGCGAAGCGCGGCATCTTGGTGACGACGTAGTCGATCGTCGGCTCGAAGCTGGCCGGCGTGGACCCGGTGATGTCGTTGTCCAGCTCGTCCAGGGTGTAGCCCACGGCCAGCTTGGCGGCGATCTTGGCGATCGGGAAGCCGGTGGCCTTGGACGCCAGCGCGGACGAGCGGCTGACGCGCGGGTTCATCTCGATGACGACGACGCGGCCGTTCTCCGGATTCACGGCGAACTGGACGTTGGACCCGCCGGTGTCCACCCCGATCTCGCGCAGCACGGCGATCGAGGCGTTGCGCATCAGCTGGTATTCCTTGTCGGTCAGCGTCAACGCGGGTGCCACGGTGACGCTGTCACCGGTGTGGATGCCCATGGGGTCGATGTTCTCGATGGAGCAGATGATGATGCAGTTGTCGCGGCAGTCGCGCACAACCTCCATCTCATACTCCTTCCACCCCAGGACCGATTCCTCGACCAGGACCTCACCCACCGGGCTGGCGCGCAGGCCGCCACGGACGATGTCGACGTATTCCGCCTTGTTGTAGGCGATGCCGCCGCCGGTGCCGGCCAGGGTGAAGCTGGGGCGTATGATGGCGGGCAGGCCGACATAGGCCAGGGCGTCGGCGGCCTCGGCCTCCGACTTCACCATGCGCGACTTGGGGCTTTCCAGGCCGATCTTGTCCATGGCGTCGCGGAACAGCAGGCGGTCCTCCGCCTTTTCGATGACGTCGGCCTTGGCGCCGATCAGCTTGACCCCCAGCCGATCCAGCGTGCCGTCGTGGAACAGCTTGAGCGCCGTGTTCAGCGCCGTCTGGCCGCCCATCGTGGGCAGCAGGGCGTCGGGGCGCTCCTTCTCCAGGATCTTGGCGACGACGGCCGGGGTGATGGGCTCGACGTACGTGGCGTCGGCCAGGCCCGGGTCGGTCATGATGGTGGCGGGGTTGGAATTGACCAGGACGACCCGGTACCCCTCTTCCTTCAGCGCCTTGCACGCCTGCACACCGGAATAGTCGAATTCGCAAGCCTGGCCGATGATGATCGGGCCGGCGCCGATGATGCAGATGGACTTGATGTCTGTGCGTTTAGGCATGAGGGTCAGCCGCCATTTTTTGAATTCTACCGTCCGGTCAGTCCGGCCCAACCCGACGGGGGCTCCAGACTCCGGCCACACAAAACAATCCCCCGCCCTGGAATGGTGGCGCGGGGGATTGTTCGGCTGAGCCGCTTATATAAAGGGCCCCCGCCCCGGGGGGAAGCGCTGCATATGGGGTGGGGGGGTGCGCCTACCGCAACCCGCGGGGTCAAACCAGGGCTTGATCCTATGGAAACCAGCGGCTTAGGGGGCCTTGGGCACCGGGGCCGAGACCGGGGTGACGCCGTTGGCGGCGGGATTCGGCGCGGCCGGGTCCTTGCCGTAGCCGCCGCCGGGTCCGTAGTACCAAGGCAACAGCACGTCCTGTCGGGCGGTGTAGACGGTGCAGCGGGCCGTGTCCTGCTTGTCGAAGAAATAGACCGTGCCGGCCTCGCGCTTGCGGTCGGGGTCCATGAGGTTGATGGCCCAGGTGCCGTAGGCCACGCCCAGCGGGTTCTCCCTGGGGCCGAAGGCGCGGTACAGCATGTCGACGCGCTGAATGAAGCGGCCGCGGCGGCAGGCGTCCGACAGTTCGCGCGACACCGTCATCATGCGCGCCGCCGGGCCGGCGAAGGCATAGACGATGCGCGGCTGGGTATAGCGCGGTGGCAGGGGCAGGGCCACGGCCGGCGGTGGGCTGGGGTCGTGGGGGCCGGCGCCCACGTGGCCCGGCTGGGGTTGCGCCAGCTTCAGCCCATCATGCGGCGGGGTGGGGCGTACCATCCACTGCGAGGGCGTGGCCGGCGCGGTCTGCGCACACGCCGGCGCCGCAGCCAGGAAGGCCGTCGCCACGATTGCCGGTAACAGGAGAGAATAGATGCGCATCACTTGAGAATATCACCAATCGACCCTGGCGGGGAGTCGGTGCCGCAAGTGATGAAAAAGCTATTAACGGGAATTATTTAAAATTTTACCGGTATTGATTCGAGGTAGCTCGGCTGATCAGCGGGAACGCAGGTAACGCGTCAGGAAGCCCGCGACCTTCAGGCGCCGCGCCTCGTCCAGGTTGACGAAGTTGATCTTGGCGTCTTTGCCAATAATGGCGGCGACTTGGCCGTCGCAGATGAAGGCGATGTTCTCTTTGCTGTCCTTGAAGGCGACCTTCATCTTGAAGCTCGTCCCCTGGCCCAGGCCGGCGGCCCCCGTGGCGGTAAAGCTGTTGGCTGCCATGTTGTTGATGGGATAGGTCTTCGAATTGATGACCACGCTGGCAGCCAGCGCGGGCACCTTCACCTTTTCCACCACATCTTTTTTCAGGAAATCGAACACGCCCATTATTAGCCTCATGCCGCCCGCGAATGATTTTTATAGCAGCGGCGCAAGATTTTTTCGAGAGGGTGTCGGATACTCAAAAGGTGAGGGCCGGTGAAGCGCTCTTCACCGGCCCTCCAGGCACGTTCATCAATACTTTGGTCAATATTGCCGCGTCAGCGGGCGGCGATGTTCTCGATGAACCGGTCGAACAGATAATGGCTGTCCTCCGGGCCGGGGCTCGCCTCCGGGTGATACTGGACGGAGAACACCGGCTTGTCCTTCAGGCGGATGCCCTCGTTGGTGCCGTCGAACAGAGACACATGGGTCACCTCCACCGTGTCCGGCAGGCTTTCCGGCAGCACGACGAAGCCGTGGTTCTGGCTGGTGATCTCAACCCGGCCGGTGGCCAGGTCCTTCACCGGGTGGTTGGCGCCGCGGTGTCCCTTTTCCATCTTGGTGGTCTGGCCACCCAGGGCCAGGGCCAGCAGCTGGTGGCCCAGGCAAATGCCGAACAGGGGCAGGCCGCTGGCCACGATCTGCTGGATCATGGGCACGGCATAGGTGCCGGTGGCGGCCGGGTCGCCGGGGCCGTTGGACAGGAAGACACCGTCGGGTTTGTGCGCCAGGATTTCCTCGGCCGTGGCGGTGGCGGGCACCACCGTCACGCGGCAGCCGGCGTTGGCCAGGCAGCGCAGGATGTTGCGCTTGGCGCCGAAATCGACGGCCACCACGTGGTGCTTGGGATCGGTCTGTCGGCCATAGCCGCCGGCGATGGTCCAGGCACTTTCATCCCAGGTGAAGGTCTGGCCGCAGGTCACGTCCTTGGCCAGGTCCATGCCTTCCAGCCCAGGCCAGGCCTTGGCCTGCGCCAGCAGGGCATCCAGGTCGAACTTGCCGTCGGGGGAATGGGCGATGACGCCGTTGGGGGCGCCGCCGTCGCGGATGCGGCGGGTCAGGGCGCGGGTGTCCAGGCCGCCCAGGCCCACCAGGCCGTGGCTTTTCAGCCAGGCGTCCAGGTTGCGCGTGGCGCGCCAGTTCGACGGCTCGGTGATGTCGACGCGCAGAATCAGGCCCCGGGCCGCCGGGGTCACCGTCTCGATGTCCTCGTCGTTGGTGCCGACGTTGCCGATGTGCGGGAAGGTGAAGGTGATGATCTGGCCGGCGTAGGACGGGTCGGTCAGGATTTCCTGGTAGCCGGTCATGGAGGTGTTGAAGCAGACCTCGCCCACCGACTGGCCGGCGGCGCCGATGCCCTTGCCCCAATGGATGCTGCCGTCCGCCAGAACCAGCACGCCGGTGGCGCCCTCAGGCTGCGGGGGGTGGGTGGGGGCGGCTGCGGTCATCGCTTCATTCCATTCGCTGCGGGGCACTCCCCGGACGGCGTTCGCGGCTGCCGGCCTTGAAGGTGCCCTCTCATCTCATCCGGTTCGACCTTGTGGGCGCGCGCTTGAGCACGGGGCGGGAGCGCCCCCTGGAACGCGGGCATGCCGCAGGGGCCGCCCCAATGTCGTCGGAAATTCTTCTGTCACATAGAGAACACGGGCGGCCGGGTCAAGCGATGGCCCCCATGCTCGGGGCGCGGGGGCGCCTCTGTCATCTGGGCGCTGGCGCTCAAGGGGTTGGGCGGGTAAAGTTCGTCCTTCCCCATTGATTGGCTACCATCCCGCATGCGCCCCCAAAACCTGGGGCAGGCGGATGGCTTGCCGGTTGCCATGAAGCCTCTTGAGGAAGCCGACACATGCTGCGCGAGCGTTTCACCCAGGCCATGAAGGACGCCATGAAGGCGAAGGACACGCAGACGCTGTCCGCCGTCCGGATGATCATGGCGGAACTGAAGAAGCGGGATATCGACGCGCGCCCCAAGGGCCAGATGGACGGCATCCCCGAGGCCGAGATCGGCAGCATGCTGCAGACCATGGTGAAGCAGCGCCGCGAATCCGTGGCCCTCTACCGCCAGGGCGGCCGTGAGGAGCTGGCCGCCCAGGAAGAGGCGGAGATCGCCGTCATCATGTCCTTCCTGCCCAAGCAGCTGACCGAGGAGGAGACGAAGGCCGCCATCGCCCAGGCTGTGACCGACACCGGTGCCGCCAGCATCAAGGACATGGGCAAGGTCATGGCCGTGCTGAAGGACAAGTACACCGGCCAGATGGACTTCTCCACCGTCGGTCCGCTGGTCAAGGCCGCGCTGAACGGCTGAGGTGCCACCCTTTCTGGGGCCGGGCACGCCGCCCGGCCCCATCCTGACAGACCACCTCTAGGACTCCGCCACCGCCCATGGCCCTGCCGCCCCAATTCCTGGAAGAGCTGCGGAACCGGCTGACCCTGTCGGACGTGGTGATGCGGCGCGTGCGCCTGCAGCGGGCGGGGCGGGAGTTCCGCGCGCCCTGTCCCTTCCACAACGAAAAGACGCCCAGCTTCTACGTCAACGACCAGAAGGGCTTCTTCCACTGCTTCGGCTGCGGCGCGCACGGCGACGTCATCGGCTTCATCATGCGCAACGACAATTTGTCGTTCATGGAGGCGGTGGAGGCGCTGGCGCCCGAGGCCGGCTTGACCGTGCCCAAGGCCAGCCCGCAGGAGCGGGAGCGGTTCGAGCGCGAGAAGTCGCTGTATGACCTGGTGGAGCGCGCCACCCGCTGGTTCGAGGCGCAACTGCGCGCGCCGGCGGGCCGCCATGGCCTGGCCTACCTGCGCGGCCGCGGCCTGGATGACGAGGCCATGGCCCGCTTCCGCCTGGGCTACGCCCCCAGCGACGGCACGGGCCTGCGCGGGGAGCTGGTGACCGCCGGCTACACCGAGGCCGACATGGTGGAGGCCGGGCTGTTCAAGCGGCCGGACGACGGCCGTGCGCCCTTTCCCTTCTTCCGTAACCGGGTGCTGTTTCCCGTCACCGACCGGCGCGGCCGGGTGGTGGCCTTCGGCGGCCGCATCCTGGAGGGCGAGGGGCCGAAGTACATCAATTCGGCCGAGAACCCCCTGTTCCACAAGGGCGACATCCTCTACGGCATGAGCCGCGCGCGTCAGGCGGCGGCGGACGGCAAGCCGGTGATCGTCACCGAAGGCTATATGGACGTCATCGCCAGCGTCATGGCCGGGTTCGAGGGGGCTGTGGCGCCGCTGGGCACCGCGCTGACGGAGACGCAGATCCAGGCCCTGTGGAAGCTGGCGCCCGAGGGGCAGCGGATGCCCATCCTGTGCTTCGACGGTGACAACGCCGGCCGGCGCGCCGCCTTCCGCGCGGTGGAGCGGGTTCTGCCCCTGCTGGTGCCAGACCATTCCGTGCGCGTCGCCTTCATGCCGGAGAAGGAGGATCCCGACAGCCTGATCCGCGCCGGTGGTGCCGCCGCCTTCCAGGCGGTGCTGGACCGCGCGCGGCCGCTGACGGACGTGCTGTGGGACATGGAGGCGGCGGACCGCGACTTGACCCAGCCTGACGCCCAGGCCGGCATGCAGGCGGCCCTGGAGGCGCAGCTGGAACGCATTCCGGACGCCCGGGTGCGCAACGCCTATCACCGCGCCTTCAAGGATCGGCTGTACCAGTTGGGCCGTGCCGCGCGCCCCGCCTTCCAGGGCGGGCAGGGGGGTGGCTTCAACCGTGGCCAGCGGCCCGGCGCCTTGCCCTTTCCTGTGGCGCGGCAATGGGACAAGCGGTTCCGTGCCGGCGTGGAGACCGGGTCGGCGCGCTGGCGCGAACGCCTGCTGCTGGCCGTGGTGCTGAACCACCCCGTGCTGTTCGAGACCCTGGGCGAGACGCTGGCCATGATCAGCTTCGCCACCGAGGGGCTGGAACGGCTGCGCCAAGCGCTGGTCGAACGCCTGTTCCACGATTCGGGACTTGACGCCGAGGGTTTACGACGCCACTTGTCAGCTTGCGGCTTCGCCGAGGAACTGGATGAGACGCTGGGGGCGGACCTGCCCTCTTACGCCCGTCCGGAGGCGACGCCCGAATCCGCCCGCGCGGGCTGGCAGGAGGTTTGGCTCAATTCCCAGGAATTGGTGTTCCAGACCGAGCTGCGCGAGGCGGAAAGACGCCTGGCCGAGGATCCCAGTGAGGAGACCCTGGCCCGGCTGATGGCCCTTAAACGGGAAGAGTTGATACGCCGGGGCCATGCCCTGGATCCGGAAGGTGAGGGCGTCTGACGCCGCCACCCCGAGGTACCCCCGCACCGGACGGGGGCGGACGGTTCCTCCAGTCGGCACGCCCATCGCGGCGCGTTCCACGGACGGCCCGGCCGGAGGAGGTTGGAAATGAGGTTGCGCTGGGGAGCGACGATTACGCGAAAAGGCGACACGGGTCCGGCCAGGACGGACGGTTAGGGATGATGAGGGGTGGCGTTACCGGGATTTTCATCCGGTGCGGCGCCTTTTTTTCGTCCCAGCCCCTGTTTTTGGTGGGAACCGGCGCTTTCTTTGGGTATCGGAAGCACCAGTTTAGTCCGGCACCCGGTGTCGACGGCCCCCTGTGCAGACGGATCGGGCCCCGGATTGCGTGTCTGTGAGTGAAGGGTATGGGCCGGCGCCCATGAAGGCCGGCCGTCAGGGTTGAACCGGCGTTCAGTTGGTTTGCATTTCAGTTAGTCGGGGACATTGAGCGAATGGCCACGAAAGCAGCGCAGAGTGCGGACGTTTCCGAGGCGCGTGAGGAACAGGTGGACGGCCCGCTGATGGATGGCATGGGCCTGGCCGTCAAGAAGATGATCCAGCGCGGCAAGGAGCGGGGGTTCGTCACCTATGACGAGCTGAACGCGGCCCTGCCCCCCGACCAGTCCTCCTCCGAGCAGATCGAGGACACGATGGCCATGCTCAATGAGATGGGCATCAACGTCATCGAATCGGAAGAGCAGGATTCCGAGGCCAGCGGTGAAGGCGGTGGCGACGGCGAGGGCCGTGTCTCCGGTAACCTGGACGACGACGACATCGGCCGCACCGACGACCCGGTGCGCATGTACCTGCGCGAGATGGGCTCGGTGGAGCTGCTGTCGCGCGAGGGCGAAATCGCCATCGCCAAGCGCATCGAGGCCGGCCGCGAGATGATGATCGGCGCGATCTGCGAATCGCCGTTGACCATCCGTGCCATCATCCAGTGGCACGAGGCCCTGAACGAAGGGAAGATGCTGCTGCGCGACATCATCGACCTGGACGCGACCTATGGCGTCGATCCGGAGTCGGGTGAGCTGACCGAGGCCGTGCTGGGCGCCGAGGAGGCCCCGCGCGAGGAAGGGGCGGCCGAGGGTGGCGAGGGCGCCGGCGACGGTGAGGGCGGTGAGCGCCCCGAGGGCGGCGAGGGCGGTGAGCCCGGCGAAGGCGGCGAGGAAGAGGCCGGCATTTCGCTGGCCGCCATGGAAGCCGAACTGAAGCCCATGGTGCTGGAAACCTTCCAGACCATCGAGGACACTTACGACAAGCTGCACAAGATGCAGGAGCTGCGGCTGGCGGCCATCCAGCGCGGCGAGGATCTGGGCAAGGCCCAGGACAAGAAGTACGACAAGCTGAAGGCCGAACTGACCGAGCTGGTCAACTCCGTGCGGCTGAACAACAGCCGCATCGAGGCCCTGGTCGAGCAGCTGTACGGCATGAACCGCCGCCTGATGGGCTTCGAGGGCAAGCTGTTGCGCTTGGCGACCGACTGCAAGGTCAAGCGCGAGGACTTCCTGCACCACTACTACGGCAGCGAGCTGGACCCCAACTGGCTGGACCGGGTGAAGGGCAATTCCAAGGCCTGGGCCAAGTTCGCCGAGCGCAGCGCCACCGAGATCGTGAAGGTCCGCGAGGGCATCAACGAGATCGCGGAAGGCGTGCGCCTGCCCATCAGCGAATTCCGCCGCATCGTCTCGACGGTGCAGAAGGGCGAGAAGGAAGCCAGCCGCGCCAAGAAGGAGATGGTGGAGGCCAACCTGCGCCTCGTCATCTCCATCGCCAAGAAGTACACCAACCGCGGCCTGCAGTTCCTGGACCTCATCCAGGAAGGCAACATCGGCCTGATGAAGGCCGTTGATAAGTTCGAATACCGGCGCGGCTACAAGTTCTCGACCTACGCCACCTGGTGGATTCGCCAGGCCATCACCCGGTCCATCGCCGACCAGGCCCGCACCATCCGCATCCCCGTGCACATGATCGAGACGATCAACAAGCTGGTGCGCACCTCGCGCCAGATGCTGCACGAGATCGGCCGCGAGCCGACGCCGGAGGAATTGGCCGAACGGCTGATGATGCCGCTGGAGAAGGTCCGCAAGGTCCTGAAGATCGCGAAGGAGCCCATCAGCCTCGAGACGCCGATCGGCGACGAGGAAGACAGCCACTTGGGCGACTTCATCGAGGACAAGAACGCCGTCCTGCCGCTGGACGCCGCCATCCAGGCGAACCTGCGCGAGACGACCACCCGCGTCCTGGCCTCGCTGACCCCGCGTGAGGAGCGTGTGCTGCGCATGCGCTTCGGCATCGGCATGAACACCGACCACACCCTGGAAGAAGTGGGCCAACAGTTCAGCGTGACCCGCGAGCGTATCCGCCAGATCGAGGCGAAGGCGCTGCGCAAGCTGAAGCACCCTTCCCGCTCGCGCAAGCTGCGCAGCTTCCTGGATACCTGATCCCGTCAGGGATTGGGCACTGAGTAGCGAGAAGGGCGGTCCCGCTGGGGCCGCCCTTTTTGTATGGGTCATCTTGCCGCCAACCATATTTGTAGCTACATTTATGTGGCTACAAATATGGGGCCGGATGCCTTGCGCTGGACATGGGATCCAAAGAAGGCCGAGACCAATTTCCGGAAGCACAAGGTCGGGTTCGAGCTGGCTGCCCTCGCGCTTGATGATCCCTATGCCTTGACCATGGAAGATCCTTATCCCGATGAGAAACGCTGGGACACCGTGTGCTCTGTGGTCAAAGGCGCTGCGGATCTGATCTTGTTCGTGGTTCACACCCTTCCCGATGATGGGGGAGGGGCCGCCGGCCGGATCATCAGCGCCAGGAAGGCAACGGCAAGGGAAAGGGCTGACTATGAAGCTAGCTGAGAAGCGGGCGGTCTTCAGAGCGCGCAAGCGGCGCAAATCTGCGGCTGACCTTTCCCCTGAGCTGGAAGCGCAGATTAAAACCCTGGTCGCGATGCCGGATGAGCAAATCGACACGACCGACATTCCGGAAAGGACCGACTGGACCGGCGCGCAACGGGGCATGTTCCGGCCAGTGAAGCAGCAACTGACCCTGCGTCTGGATGCGGATTTGATTGCCTGGTTCCGTAAGCATCCCCATGGTCGGGGGTATCAAAGCCGCATCAATCAGGCCTTACGTGAATACGTGGACCGCCACGAAGACTGATCCCGAAAACGCGCCCCTACTCCAGCAACATGTCCGCCAGGTTCTTCCTTTTCGCCGCCGCCGGTGCCTTCGCCTTCTTCGGCGCCTTGGCCGGGGCGCGCAGGGCGGCGTCCACGGCCAGGCGGGCCCAGCGCAGCAGTTCGTCGGGATCGTCCATGGCGCCGTCGGGCGGGGTGTAGTAGCCCAGGGAACGGTGCGGCTTGTCGGCCCAGGGGGCGAAGCGGATGCAGCCGGCGGCCTCGAACTGCGGTTGGCTGATGGCGTCGGCCTTCAGGTACAGCGTGTCGTCGCGGGTGATGAGGCCGAAGTTGCGGCCGTGCAGAGTCAGGCCCCGGCCGCCGAACAGGCGCGGGGCTTCAACCGATCCTCCATATTCGTTTGAAAGGGGGGCCAGCAGGTCTAGGATGTAGTCCAGGAAATCGGGGGAGACGGGCATGGTCGCTGCTCCCCCGCGCGGGCGGGCTTATTTCTTACGAAATGCGTCCAGCGCCACGACGGTGCCGCCCTGCTTGGGCGTGTCGTCGTCCTCGCCCTCGGGGGCGACCTCTTCTTCCTCGGCGGCCTCATCCACCACGTCCTCGCCCTCTTCCTCGTCGGGGGGCTGGAACTGCAGGGCGAAGTTGACCGAGGGGTCGGCGAAGGTGGTGATGGCGGCCATGGGCACCACCAGGCGCTCATGACTGCCGTTGAAGCTCAGCGTCACTTCCACCCGCTCGTCATTCACGTCCAGGCCATAGAACTGGTACTGCAGGACGATGGTGATCTCATCCGGGTACTTGGCGCGCAGGAATTCCGGCATGCGCACGCCCGGATACTGGGTGCGGAAGCTGATGAAGAAATGATGCTCGCCGGGCAGGCCATGCTCCTGCACTTCCTTCAGCGCATCGCGCACGACGCGGCGCAGGGCGGCCTCGACCATACGGTCGTAGCGAAGGAGATCGGTGGACATGGCAGGCAAAACGCTCCGGTAGCGGGGTACAACGTCACCAATAGACCCGCCCGGCGCGCGATTTGCAAGCTTGGGCGCGCGAAAACGCCGGCAGGTGGGTCAAAGGACGGGCCGACCGGCGGCTTGGACGTCCGCCGATCGGGGCCGTTCAGTGGGGGGCTTCTGTTGCCGGGTGCCCCCCGAACCCCGTTCTTAGCTTTCCGCTAATACCCCGTTGAGGGTATTAGGCGGCCATGCGAAGAGCAGGCGCCGAATTATCGTTGGCACCTATGAAACGGCCCGATAACGGCGGAACCATGCCGAGCGAAAACCATGCCTTTACCACGCACGTCGATCCTGATTCGCCCCCATGATGGTGGAGGCGCCGGGTACCGCCCCCGGGTCCGCAACGCTTATTCCGCAAGGCGTTTATCGCCATAGTCGGGCAAGCCCGACATTCCCAATATAGGGACGCGGGCACGAAAGTGAAAGGCCTTCAGGGAATGGCAGGCCCGCGACCTTTCCGGGGAACTGGTTGGTCGGCGCCGACCATGGCCTGGGCCCCGCCGGCGTCTATGGCTTCTTGAGATATGGGGTTCCGCACGCCCGGGCGCTACATTATGTAGTGATACCGTTTCCGCGTCGGGCCGCCCGGCGATCATTTGTTGAGGGCTGCCATGGCGCATCCGGAATACCAGTACCTGTCGCTGCTGCGCCGCCTGATCGACCACGGGACCGCCCGGGTGGACCGTACGGGCGTGGGCACCAAGGCGCTGTTCGGCGAGCAGATGCGTTTTGACCTGTCGGTCGGTTTCCCCCTGCTGACCACCAAGAAGATTTTCCACCGCCAGGCCATCCACGAGATGCTGTGGTTCCTGTCGGGCGATACCAGCATCCGCCCGCTGCTGGCCAACAAGGTGCGCATCTGGACGGACTGGCCGCTGGCCAATTACCGCAGAAAGACGGGCGAGGAGATTTCGCAGGAAGACTTCGAGGCCCGCGTGCTGGCTGACGATACCTTCGCTGCCCAGTGGGGCGACCTGGGCCCCGTCTATGGCAAGCAGTGGCGGCGCTGGCAGGGGCCGGACGGTAAGGTCATCGACCAGATTCAGGAACTGGTGGACGGCATCCGCACCAATCCCACCAGCCGGCGCCTGCTGTTCACCGGCTGGAACGTGGCCGACCTGCCCGACATGGCGCTGCCGCCCTGCCACATGACCTATCAGTTCTTTGTGGCCGATGGGAAGCTGTCCGGCCTCATCTTCCAGCGCAGCGCCGACACCCTGCTGGGCCTTCCCTGGAACCTGTGCGAGGGCGCGCTGCTGATCCACATGCTGGCCCACCAGTGCGACCTTTCCGTGGGCGACCTGGTGTGGCAGGGCGGGGACGTGCACCTCTACCTCAACCACATCCCCCAGGCGGAAGAGCAGCTGACGCGCGCGCCGCGGCCCTTCCCCCGGCTGGTGATCAAGCGCAAAGCCGACAGCCTGTTCGACTATCGCTTCGAGGATTTTGAGATCACCGGCTACGACCCGCACCCGCACATCAAGGCCGACGTGGCGGTGTGATCAGGGAGGTGGCGGGCGGCAACTTTTGCCTGTGTATCTCGGCAATATTTGCTGATCCGGTTGTTGTCTCCGACCACGCATCTTCTTCCCACCGCAGCCGCCCTGGCCTTTGGTGGCGAACGCTTCTGGCACGCCAGGTGCTTGCCCCGGCCGCAGTTTCGCGCGTTCGGAGGGGGAACAGACGTGACGACGATTAACGCGGCATCCGGCGGCGCGCCGGATTTCACCCGCATGTCCCGCAGCCAGATGATGGGCGTGGCTGGCGGTCTTTATCAGTCCGGACAGATCAGCCTGGAACAGATGGGCAAGCTGGAGATGATGGGGCGCCTGGGCAAGGTGGGGCCCAATGGCCAGTTCCAGGCCTTCACGGCGCAGGAGCGCGCCAGCCTGGACAGCCAGCCGGTCAACTACATCGACCAAACCCGGAAGGTCATCAGCGCCATTGAGCAGCGCGGTGACGCCACCAATCCGCTCTCCGGCTATCAGGACTGGAAACAGCTTCTGCTGACCCTGCAAGAGGCCTGAGGCGGCCCGCCGGTGGGGCCACCGGAGTGGCCCTCAGCGTCCCGCCGCCCGCCTGTTAGCATGCCCCCGCTCAGGTGTTGATGCGGGGATGTATCATGCGCGGGATGTGGGGACTGGTGGCGCTGCTGCTGCTGACGGGGGCGCCGATGGTGGGCCAGGCGGCCACGGGCAAGGCGGTGGTGGCCGCCAACCGGGCGCCGCCGGCCGCCGGCGCGGTGGATACGGTGGCGACCCCGGTGGCGGCACAGGTCGACGCTTTCCTACAGGGCCAGATGCGGGCGCTGGGCATCCCCGGCCTGCAGGTGGCGGTCATCCAGCACGGGCGCCTGGTGCTGTCGCGCAGCTATGGCGTGGCCAACCTGCAGACGCCGGTGCCGGTGACCAATGAGACGATCTTCGCCGTCAATTCCATCACCAAGGCCTTCACCGGCGTGGCCGCGATGCGGCAGGTGCAGGCCGGGCGGCTGGACCTGGACGCGCCCGTCGGCCAGTACCTGGACGACCTGCCCGCCGCCTGGCGCCCCATCACCATCCGCCAGCTGCTGACCCACATGTCCGGCTTGCCCGACATCAACCGCGCGCCGGGCGACCGGGACGAGCGGGTGGGGGGTGACGCCATCTGGGCCTGGGTGCAGGCCCAGCCCATGAAGTTCACGCCCGGCGAGCGCTTCGATTACTGCCAGACCAACTACACCCTGGTGCAGCGGGTGGTGGACACGCTGACCGGCCAGCCGCCCGACACGCCCATCATCGGCTGGGAGATCGAGGCGGCGGGCATGACCCACACCGCCTTTGGCGACAGCAGCATGGTCACGCCGGGCAAGGCCGCCGGCTACCGCAACAGCTATGCGCCCAATCCCGCTGGGGGGCCGGATGGCGCCCCGGTGGCAACACCCCGCCCGGTCTATGAACTGTTCCGCCCCATGCATCGCGCCTCCTCCGGCCTGGACAGCACGGCGGAGGATATGGCGCGCTGGATGATCGCCGTCAGCCAGGGTCAGTTGCTGGACGCCGACAGCCTGCGCCTGCTGTGGACGCCCGCCGCCTTCAACGATGGCCGCCCGGGCCAGTGGGGCCTGGGCTGGGAGGTTTTGGACCGCGGCGGCCATCGCGCCGTGGGCATGACCGGCGGCGGCCGCTCCGCCTTCTTCCTCTACCCGGAGGATGAGGTGGGCGTGGTCATCCTGACCAACCTGTCCGGCGCGTTTCCTGAGGACATGATCGACCAGGTAGCCGCCCTCTATGGCGCCAAGCTGGCCGGCCTGGCCGCCCTGCGCGTGGACATCCAGCGCCACGGCTTCGACCAGGTGCCGGCGCTCTACGCCGCGATGAAGGCCCGGGAGCCGGGCGTGACGTTGCAGGAGGCGGAATTGAACGACTGGGGCTATCGCCTGCTCAGCAACGGCCAGCCCCGGAGCGCCCTGGCCATCCTGAAACTGGCCGCCGACCTCTACCCTGACAGCGGCAACGCCCAGGACAGCCTGGCCGAGGCGCTGGCGGCCACCGGCGACAAGCCCGCCGCCATCCTGGCCTACCAGCGCGCCCTGGAGCTGGACCCGAAGAACCAGAACGCTGAGCGGCGGCTGGTGGCATTGAGGGCCGGCGGGAGAGGGGAACAGCGCCCTTTCTAAGGCGATCTCCAATCTATACCATTGGATACGCGCTGTGGTGGTTGGATCTGGGTGGTTTTTCTCCTATGATGGCGAGATCGACCAGAAGTAGAGATGTTGGTTAATATGGGGCACTTGGTGGTCGAAGAAATTGAAGATATTGAGCTGAAGTTTGACGGAGATTTGGTTCGTCGGCTTCATGGCGCTCCCGCTGAAGCCGTACTCGCTTCATTAGGCGCTCTTCAGCGTATGCTTTTAATTATCGGCATGGGTTTCGAAGGTAAGGATTTAGGTCAACGTCTTAAGCCGAGCGCTAAAGTAAAGCGTGAATATGCGCTGATATGTAAAGCCCCAAAAGAAGGTAGTTATATACAGCCATTTAGCGTCTCGTCGCAGGCTGGAAACTCGACGCCGTCTTCCATAAATGCTCGTCTAAAGTTAGTTCGAACTTTGAAGGCGTTCAGCAGTGGGGATGAGGATAATCTGCGACGCGTTGTGCCGAGCGCACGTGAAAGAAAATTTTTAGCTGAAGCTGCTCGTGGACTTATTCCTGATCAATATGAAAATCTTCATGTGCGTATCCGAGTGGGCGCCAGCGGGCGCTATAGCTTCAAATCGGAAGCTGCTCAATCTTTAATTGAATCCTATTCTTCTTCGCAGCCTATTGAAGATTCGCGAGAGGAGATTTATGGAAGATTGAAGGTAATAGATTTTGGCCAAGCTTTGGCGACAGTCAGGACATCATCAAATAATACGGTGAAATTCGGTTACAATTTAAGAATAGAGGAATGGATTAAGGCTAATGTCAGGAAAAATATAAGCATATTTGGTGAGGCAATTCACAATTCTTCTGGAAAAATAAAAGAATTTAAGAAAGTGGAAAAAATCTCTGAGTTGGAAGCAACGCTAGATCCCATTGAATTTTTTTATTGCGGAGGCGTAAAAATAAAAGCGAATATGGCAATTCGTCCAAGAATTTCATACGTCATTGATGACGGGTTGTTTTATTTTCATGATGAACATCTAGATATAGATGTATATAGCGAGTCTTATCAAGATATAAGATCTTGCATTATTGATGAACTTCAGATGCTCTGGGTGAATTACGCCATGGCCCCTGATTCTGAACTGGCAGATGATGCCATCGTTCTGAAAAATGAATTGATCTCTCGATTCTCGGTGTTGGAAAATGAATAAAGATAAAAAAACAATTGAGGCTGCTCTTCTGAGAAAAGGATTTAAGAAATCTGATGGAGATCATCATTATTATATATATTGGAATCTAGAGGGAAAAAAGACTACGAAGAGAACAAAAATCAGCCATGGCACCGGAGCGAAATCTATAGGTGACAGCTTACTGAGCGCAATGGCTAAGCAGGTTGGACTGTGTAAGAAAGATTTTATCTCAATGGTCGATTGTCATATTGATCAAGCCAAATATGAGGCAATAGCCTTTTCTCAAATATCTTCGGCTGACATTCCTAAAGTGCAAACCAGCCCGACAAACTGATCTTCCGCATTCTCACCATCCCCCGTTTGCCGTAAAACCGCAGGCCTTGAGCGTTCATCAGCCAGGCCCCTTGATCCCATGCCCGAGTCCGCGCCCATTCCCTTGGCCCTCATCGCCGCCGTTTCCACCAACAACGTCATCGGGGTGGAGAACCGCCTGCCGTGGCGGTTGAAGGGGGATCTGAAGTATTTCAAGGAGATGACCCTGGGCAAGCCGGTGGTCATGGGCCGGCGGACGTGGGAGAGCATCGGGGCCAAGCCGCTGCCGGGCCGCACCAACATCATCGTGACGCACAAGAAGGACTATCGCGCCCACGGCGCCGTGGTCTGCCACAGCCTGGACGCCGCCATCGAGCAAGCCCGCCTGATCGCGGCGGCGGACGGCGCGGCGGAGGTCATGGTGATCGGCGGGGAGCTGCTGTTCGCCACCGCCCTGAAGACCGCGCACCGCCTGTATCTGACCGAGGTGCACGCCAGCCCGGAGGGCGACGCCTTCTTCCCCACCTTTGACCGGGCTGAATGGCGGGAAGTGTCGCGGCGCGATGTGCCGGCGCTGGAGGTGGAGGTCGACCCCGCCCCGGCGCACAGCTTCGTGGTGCTGGAGCGGGCATGATCCTCACCCCCATTCCCCTGGAGGAGTTGCCGGCCATCCTGGCCGACCTGCGCGGCCGCCTGACCGGCGCCGATCCGCTGGTCGCGGAGGTGTTCGAGCGCATCGCCGCCACCTTGGACCTGGTGCCCCTGGGCGTGGATACGCCCCAGCACCGGGCGGACGGCGTCGCGCTGGCCCACCGCTTCGGCATCGAGACCATCGATGAACTGCCCATGGCGGCCTACAGCTGGGACGGTCGCGCCATCCGAACCCAGAGCGAGTCCTATGTGCTGATCCATGAGATCGGCCACTGGCTGGTGGCGCCGCCGGAGCGGCGGGGCCTGGTCGATTTCGGCCTGGGCGCCGGGCCGGAGACGGGCCGCGTCGAGGAAGCCAACGCCGCCATCTGCGTCGACCAGGAAACCCAGATCGAGGAAGAGGCGCTGTCCTCCCTCATCGGCATCCTGTGGGAGGTGGAGCTGGGCCAGCCCGCCATCATGGCCTTCCTGGAGCAGAACTGGCTGGAAGGCTGGGACCGCGCCGCCTGCATCGACAACCTGGCCGACAATCTGGCCAATTTGCATCGACGCGGATTGATTGATGCGAATTACCGCCCAATTCCGCCAGAACATTTCGAAGTAAAGCGGCGCGTCGCAAGCTTGTAATATTGTGCATTGCGGCAAAGGCAATAAGACTTTCCGCCGGGCGCCGGCCAACAGGAAGCGTCGCGAGGGTCTATACTGACGGGGGATTGTAAGTGCCCCGCCCATCGGTCACTGTTTTGCTTAACGAACAGACCGAGAGGGTTCCCATGTCGATCGCGCACGCGTCGTCCGCCCCCATTCCGTCAACCGAGAACACCCCGGATGGCCCCGCCATCCTGTCCCTGATCGGCAACACGCCGCTGGTCCGTGTCACCAAGATCGATACCGGCCCGTGTGAGCTGTACCTGAAGCTGGAAAACCAGAACCCCGGCGGCTCCATCAAGGACCGCATCGGCCTCGCCATGGTGGAGGGGGCGGAGAAGACGGGCCGGCTGAAGCCCGGCGGCACGGTGGTGGAGGCCACGGCCGGCAACACCGGCCTGGGCCTCGCGCTGGTCTGCGCCGCCAAGGGTTATCGCCTGGTGCTGGTCATCCCCGACAAGATGGCGGCGGAGAAGATCAACCATCTGCGGGCCTTGGGCGCCGAAATCCATGTGACGCGCAGCGACGTGGGGAAGGGCCATCCCGACTATTACCAGGACATCGCCGAGCGGCTGGCCGCCGAGATCCCCGGTGCGGTCTACATGAACCAGTTCGCCAACCCCGACAACCCGGCGGCGCATGAGCGCTGGACGGGGCCGGAGCTGCTGCGCCAGATGGACGGGCGCCTGGACGCCGTGGTGGTGGGCGTGGGTTCCGGCGGCACGCTGACCGGCCTGGGCCGCTATTTCCGCGCGGCCAGCCCGCGCACCCGCATGGTGCTGGCCGACCCCCAGGGTTCCATCCTGCGCGACCTGGTGAAGACCGGCCGGCATGACGAGCCGGGCAGCTGGGTCGTGGAGGGCATTGGCGAGGATTTCGTGCCGCCCAACTGCGACCTGCAGTATGTGGAGGACGCCTACACCATTCCCGACGCCGAGAGCCTGAACGCGGCGCGCGAGCTGCTGCGCCGGGAGGGCATCCTGGGCGGTTCCTCCAGCGGCACCCTGTTCGCCGCCGCCCTGCGCTATTGCCGGGCACAGACGACACCGAAGCGCGTGGTCACGCTGGTGTGCGACACGGGCAACAAGTACCTGTCCAAGATGTTCAACGACGGCTGGATGGCCGACCAAGGCTTCCTGCCCAGCGCCCGCACCGGCGATCTGCGCGACCTTATCACCCGGCGGGTGGACAAGGGCCAAGTGGTGACCGTCTCGCCCGACGACACCCTGCTGACGGCGTACAAGCGCATGCGCATCTCCGACGTCTCGCAGCTGCCGGTGATGCAGGGCGGCCGCGTGGTGGGCCTGCTGGACGAGTCCGACCTGCTGCTGCATGTCGAGCCCGACCCGTCGCGCTTCCGCGAGGCGGTGCGGGAGGCCATGACCTCGCGCCTGGAAACCGTGCCGGTGACCGCCCCCATCAGCGCGCTGGACGCCATCTTCAGCCGCAACATGGTGGCCCTGGTCACCGAGGGGGACGCCTTCCTAGGATTGCTGACCCGCGTCGACCTGCTGAACCATTTGCGCCGGCAGCTGGGCTGACGCCCGCCCTCTGTCCCGCGCCCCGCTTTCATCCCCAAGGAATCCCCATGGCCGACCGCAGCCACAACCGCCCCCTGTCCAACCAACGGGCCTTCGCCACCCGCACCGTGCATGCGGGGCAGGAGCCGGACCCCAGCACCGGCGCCATCACCGTGCCCATCTACGCCACCTCCACCTATGTGCAGGAAAGCCCCGGCGTCCATAAGGGCTATGAGTACAGCCGCAGCCAGAACCCCACCCGCATGGCCTATGAGCGTTGCGTGGCGGATCTGGAGGGCGGGGTGCGGGGCTATGCCTTCGCCTCCGGCCTGGCGGCGGAGGCCACCATCCTGGAGCTGCTGGACGCCGGCAGCCACATCATCGCCATGGACGACCTCTACGGCGGCAGCTACCGCCTGCTGGAACGGGTGCGCAAGCGCTCCATGGGCATCACCTCCCGCTTCGTCGACATGACCGACCCGGCCAAGCTGGAGGCGGCGCTGACGCCCGACACCCGCCTGCTGTGGGTGGAGACGCCGACCAACCCGCTGCTGAAGCTTGTGGACCTGGAGGCGGTGGCCGCCTTCGCCCGGCTGCATGGGCTGATTTCCGTGTGCGACAACACCTTCGCCACGCCCTACGCCCAGCGGCCGCTGGAGTTGGGCTTCGACATCGTCGTGCATTCGGCCACCAAGTACCTGAACGGCCATTGCGACATGGTGGGCGGCGTCGCCGTGGTGCGGGAGGAGGGGGAGCTGGCCGACCGCCTAGGCTTCCTGCAGAACGCCGTAGGTGCCGTGGCCGGCCCCTTCGACAGCTTCCTGGCCCTGCGCGGCCTGAAGACCCTGGCCCTGCGCATGGAACGGCACAGCGCCAACGCCGCTGCCATCGCCGAATGGCTGGAGCGTCATCCGGCCGTGGCGGGGGTGCGCTATCCAGGCCTGGCCAGCCATCCGCAGCACGCTCTGGCCCAGCGCCAGATGCGGGGCGGCGGCGGCATGGTTTCCGTCAGCCTGAAAGGCGGGCTGGAGGCGGCACGCCGCTTCCTGGAACGGACGGAGCTGTTTTCCCTGGCCGAAAGCCTGGGCGGGGTGGAAAGCCTGATCGAGCATCCGGCCATCATGACCCACGCCTCGATTCCGGCGGAATTGCGGGCTGCGGCCGGCATCGACGACGGCCTGGTGCGCCTGTCGGTGGGTATTGAGGACGTGGACGATCTGATCGCCGACCTGGACGCCGCCCTTAGCACTACCCTGGCCTAATCCTCTAGCCTAAACCGGCGCCTAGGCTTGTCGGTTGTAACAGCCTAACCTTTTGCCACGTGGCCTTTGCCGCGAAAAAGCGGCATTCCATGCGATGTTGCTTGGGTGATCGCGCCCGTGGAATCGGTGCCCGGAATTGGGATGCCGTCCGAATGTTTGGCAGTTTGGCTTGAGGTTAGGCGATGCGGCGTCTATTCGATGCTGACGGTAAGCGGACCGCCCTTCAGGGGGTAATGGACGATCAGGCCTTGCGTGAACTGTCGGGCATCGACTATCTGCCCTTGGGCCTGACGGCCGAGCAGATGGCGGCGCTGGAGGAATCCTTCCTGGAAGCCCAGACCAGCCGCAAGGGCCGCACCTTCTGGGGGCGCCGCGGGCGGTGAAATTTTCGGGGGACCTCGACATGAGGAAGGCCGGCTGCCATCTTTAATGGGCGACTTGCTTAGGGCCGGTGCCCATGTCCGCCATAGACTTCAGCCATCTGACCGTTGAGGAGCGTCTCGAGCTGATCGGGGAGCTTTGCGACAGCTTGGAGAATGAGGCGCTACCGATATCGGAAGCGCTGGCCGCTGAACTCGATCGCCGCGATGCGACTTTTGAGGAAGACAAGCGGCATGCTGTTCCTTGGTCGGAGGTGCGTGCGACCTTGTGGCGGAGCCGGACCTGACTGGTGAAATGCTGAATCTCTATTTCCTGCCCGTCGCGCAGTCGGAAATTGAGGCGGCACGGCAGTGGTATGATGATCAGCTTCCGGATTTGGGAATACGCTTCCTGATCGCCGTCGATGGTGTGTTGGCTCGTATTCAGGGCAATCCGCACCAATTCCCCGTCGTCCGGGCGGGTATCCCGGCGAGCGATCATAAATGGTTTTCCCTGTGCGCCGTATTTCAAGGTGAGTGGCGGCAACGTCTATGTCACAGGGGGCGTTCATATGCGGCGCCATCCAAGGCGATGGCGCCGATAGGGCCGTCCGATTACTCCGCCGCCGCGACGCGGCGCTGGGTGGCGGAGTTGTGGGCGTAGGTGTCCCAGGTGGGCTCATAGCTGTCGTCGGCCTGGTTGCCCCACACGGTCCATTTGGGCCGGGCGCCGCGGGCGAACATCTCCAGGTAAGGGCCGGGGCTGCAGGCCTCGATCAGGTCGTACTGCTCATCGGGCTTGCGCGAATGCTCCCGCTTGCGCGTGCCCAGATAGTTCACCTGGGTGCGGCCGGGGTCCAGCGTGCGGGCATTCTTGCCGCGCACACCGAACAGGATCAGTTCGGTGACGTTGCGGAAGTAGAAGCCCACGCCGCGCCCGTCGGAGCCGCCGTCCTTGCGCAGCTTGTGCCACACCAGGTTGGTCTTGTACTGGAAGCCCCAGGCCTGCATGACCTGCAGCCCCTCCGGCAGCAGGGCGTTGGGCACCCACAGGTACAGATGCGCCGTATCGGCCAGCACCTTGGACACCGGCAGGGCGCAAATCTCCTCCACCGATAGGGTGCCGTAGCGCGACAGGCGGTGATGCTCCGGCGCCATCTTGCCGGTGCGGTTCACGAATCGCCAGGGCGGGTCCGCCAGCACGGTGGCGAAACGCTTCTTGCCGGCCACGGCCAACAGGTCGCGCGCCGGGTCCAGATCGGGCGTGGCGGGGGAGGGGGCGGAGGTCACAGGGAGGGTCATGCCGGCTTGCCGTCCATCCGTCCGTTCATCACTGGCCGGGAAATAAAGTGAAGAAGGCTACGGAACATATGTAGAACACGAGCGCCCGGGCGGCGCAAGGGATGATCATCGTTTATGCGGCCTTACGGGCGGGGCGGCAAGGCCTGAAGACGTTGGCGCAGCGACAGAAGGTCTCGCCAGGTCTCGCGCTTGGCGCCGGGGTTGCGCAGCAGATAGGCGGGGTGCAGCAGGGCCAGGGCGGGCAGGGGCCGGGTCAGGCCGGGGCTGCCGTAGTCGAACCACCGGCCGCGCAGCCGGGTGATGCCCTCCGTCTTGGCCAGCAGGGTCTTGGCCGAGATGCCGCCCAGGAAGACCAGGATGTCGGGGTCGGCAATCTCCACATGCCGCTGGATAAAGGGCAGGCAGGCGGCGATCTCGCTGTCCGTGGGGTTGCGGTTGCCGGGCGGGCGCCAGGGCAGGATGTTGCTGATATAGACCGCCTTGTCCGGCTCCTCGGCATGGCGGTCCAGGCCGATGGCGGCCAGCATCTTGTCCAGCAGCGCGCCGGCCGGCCCGACGAAGGGCTTGCCCTGCCTGTCCTCCTGCTCGCCCGGCGCCTCCCCCACCAGCATGACGCGCGCCTTGGGGTTGCCGTCGGCGAAGACGGTGGAGCTGGCGGTTTGCTTCAGGGGGCAGCCGTCAAAGGCCAGCAGGGCCTTGTGCAGTTCGTCCAGCGTGGTGGCGGCCATGGCGGCACCGCGGGCGCTGGCCCGGGCCTCGCTCATGCCCAAGGGGCTGCCGGGCGGACCATCGCCGCCAGCCAGGGCAGCGAGGGGAGGCGGGCCACCGAAACTTTTTTCCGGCGGTGTGGCGGAACGGCCAGGGGCGGCGGCGGACGGGGCGCCGGCCGGCGGGCGGCCCGGGCCGGCGTCGCGCGCAGTAGGCGCCCTGCGGCTGGCCACCTGGGTCCAGTCCGTCGGCTGGTCGTTGATCGCTTCGTCGGCACCGATCTCGACCAGCCAGGCCAGATCCGTGACGGCTTTTGCCGTGTCAATCATGATTTGACCCTACCATCGCTGGTGTGTTTCTTCATCAACCGCATGGGGCGAGCGCGCGCGAAAATGACGCGCTCCCTTTAGGGTTCGTCCGCGAGGGCCCGCACGCAAGCCACGGAACTCCGCACCGGTAACCTGGGAAAAAGAAGGCGAAAGACATGGAACGGGAGTCGATGGAGTATGACGTCGTCGTCGTTGGCGCCGGCCCCTCGGGGTTGTCGGCCGCGATACGGCTGAAGCAGCTGGCCGCCGCCGCGGACAAGGAGATCAGCGTCTGCGTCATCGAAAAGGGATCGGAGGTCGGGGCCCACATCCTGTCGGGCGCCGTCATCGATCCCATCGCCCTGAATGAGCTGATTCCCGACTGGAAAGAGAAGGGCGCGCCGCTCAACACCCCCGTCACCGACGACCGCTTCTACATCCTGACCGAGGTCGGCTCCATGCGCATTCCCAATGCGCTGCTGCCGCCGCTGATGAACAACCACGGCAACTACATCGTCAGCCTGGGCAACGTCTGCCGCTGGCTGGCGCAACAGGCCGAGGAACTGGGCGTTGAAATCTACCCCGGCTTCGCCGCGGCCGAGGTGCTGTACCACGACGACGGCTCGGTCAAGGGCATCGCCACCGGCGACATGGGCATCGGCAAGGATGGGGAGCCGACGGACCGCTACACCCCCGGCATGGAGCTGCATGGCAAGTACACGCTGTTCGCCGAGGGCGTGCGGGGCAACCTGTCGAAGGAGCTGATGGCCCGCTTCAACCTGCGCGACGGCGTGGATCCCCAGAAGTACGGCATCGGCATCAAGGAGCTGTGGCAGATCGACCCCGCCAAGCATAAACAGGGCCTGGTGTTGCACAGCCAGGGCTGGCCGCTGGACAGCAAGACCGGGGGCGGGTCCTTCATGTACCACCTGGAGGACAACCAGGTGGCCATCGGCTTCGTCGTCCACCTGAACTACACCAACCCCTACCTGTCGCCGTTCGAGGAATTCCAGCGCTTCAAGCAGCACCCGCTGATCCGTCCCTATCTGGAGGGGGGCAAGCGCCTGTCCTACGGCGCCCGCGCCATCAACGAGGGTGGGTTGCAGTCCGTGCCGAAGCTGACCTTCCCCGGCGGCGCGCTGATCGGCTGCGCCGCCGGCTTCGTCAACCTGCCCCGCATCAAGGGCAGCCACAACGCCATGAAGACCGGCATGCTGGCGGCCGAGGCGGCGTTCGAGCGCCTGGCGGCGGGCAGCGAGGGCCATGACGCGCTGACGGATCTTGAGACCAAGTGGCGTCAGAGCTGGGTCTTCCAGGACCTGTACAAGGTGCGCAACGTGAAGCCCAGCCTGAAGCACGGCATGTGGCTGGGCACGGCCCTGGGCGGCCTGCACATGTGGCTGAACGACCTGAAGCTGGGCTTCCTGGTGGGCTGGACCCAGCATCACGGCAAGCCGGACCATGAGAGCCTGGTGCCGGCGGCCAACGCCAAGAAGATCACCTATCCCAAGGCCGACGGCATCATCAGCTTCGACCGCCTGTCCTCGGTGTTCATCTCCAACACCAACCATGAGGAAGACCAGCCGTCGCACCTGAAGCTGAAGGACCCGACCGTCCCCATCGCCTTCAACCTGCCCACGTATGACGAGCCGGCGCAGCGCTACTGCCCCGCCGGGGTGTATGAGGTCACGCGCGACGACAACGGGCAGAACCCGCGCTTCGTCATCAACGCGCAGAACTGCGTGCACTGTAAGACCTGCGACATCAAGGACCCGACCCAGAACATCAACTGGACGGTGCCGGAGGGCGGCGGGGGCCCCAATTATCCCAACATGTAAGCCCGCTTCATGAAAAGGCGCCCAGCACCGGGCGCCTTTTTTGTTTCCGCCCGTGTCTGACCGGCGCGGTTGTTCCGGCCGCGTTTCCCGATTAGCTTGGGCACCCGGACCTTAAGAATAGACGGCGGCGATCTCGTGCGGTTTTTGCGGCGGACATCAACGGTGGTCATGGCGGGCCTGCTGACGGCGGGCCTGACGGGGGCTTGGGGGCATTCCGCCTGGGCGGCCAAGGCGCCGGAGCAGGGCGGCGGCCCCGACCCGCTGGCGGCCTTCGTCGCCGGCAAGGTGGCGCAGGGGGCGGGCGACTGGACGGCGGCGGCCGACTTCCTGGCGCTCAGCCTCAAGTCCGACCCCGATGATCTGACCCTGCTGCGCCGCGCCGTGCTGATCAATGTCGGCCTGGGCCGCACCAAGGTGGCGCTGCCCCTGGCCAAGCGCCTGGTGGCGGCCAAGGACGGCAATCCGGTGGCCCTGACCCTGCTGGCGGCCGACGCCGTGGCGGCGGGGGACGAGCCGGGCGCGCTGCACGCCATCGATGCCCTGCCCCAGGACGGTCTGGGCACCTTCATGCGGCCGCTGGTGACCGCCTGGGTCAAGGCGCGCAAGGGTGATTGGGCCGCCGCCAAGGCGGCGCTGGAACCGCTGGAGGCGCAGCCGTCCTTCCGCGCCATGGCGGCCCTGCACGCCGCCCTGATCGAGGATCTGGCGGGCCACGAGGACGCGGCCCGCAGCTGGTACGCCCAGGCCTCGGACGGTGGCCAGGTGCTGCGCGTCGCCATGCTGCGCGCCAATTTCGAAATGCGCATGGGCCATGCCGACCTGGCGCAGGCGGCGGTGGCGGCCATCCTGCAGGCGGACCCCAAGGGCCCCATGGGCGACGCCGCCCGCGCCCTGCTGTCCCGTCCCCACCCGGGCCGCATGGTGGCCAACGCCACCGAGGGCCTGGCGGAAGCGCTGTTCGACGTGGCCGCCGCCATCAACCAGGAAAAGGTGGCGGAGGTGGCTTTGCTCTATAGCCGCCTGGCCTTGCACCTGGACCCGTCCCTTGCCCCCGCCCGCATGCTGGCGGGCGAAACGCTGACGGAAATGAACCGGGACCAGGAGGCGGCGGCCGAATATGCTGCCGTCGTCGCCGACCTGGGTATGAAGACGGGGGAGAAGGCGGACGCGGGCCTGCTGTGGGCGGCGCGCCTGCGCCAGGCTGACGCCCTGGCCCGTCTTAACAAGACGCAGGAGGCGGCCGGCATCCTGCGGGCCATGGCGTCCGAGAGGCCGGACCGCAGCGACGCCCTGGTGCGCCTGGGCGATCTGCTGCGCGCCGACCATAAGCTTCCCGAGGCCTTGACCGCCTATAACCAGGCCATCGAACGCCTGGGCGGCCGCCCGAATGGCGGCGACTGGTTCCTCTATTATGCCCGCGCCACCGTGCAGGACCAGATGGGGCATTGGCCGGAGGCGGAGTCCGACCTGCTGCGCGCCCTGCAGCTGCAGCCCAATCAGCCGGGCGTCCTGAATTACCTGGGCTATGCCTGGTCGGAAAAGGGCGTGAAGCTGGACCAGGCGCGCCAGCTGCTGGAGCAGGCGGTGAAGCTGCGCCCCAACGACGGCGCCATCATCGACAGCCTGGGCTGGGCCAAGTACCGTGCGGGCGACATCCCCGGCGCGGTTGATCTGCTGGAACGCGCGGCGGAGCTGAAGTCCCGCGATCCGGCCATCAACGACCATCTGGGCGACGCCTACTGGGCCACCGGCCGGCGGCTCGAAGCGCACTATCAGTGGCAACGCGCCGCGCGCGAGAATCCGGACGACAGCCTGAAGGCCGCGCTGGATGAAAAGCTGAAGCGCGACCCCGCAGCACCCCAATAATTCCGATACCCAAGATTTGTTGAAGGACCGATCCCCGTGACCACGGTAAGCGCCGCCGCCGCCGCCAAGCTGAACCTGTACCTGCACGTGCTGGGCAAGCGGCCCGACGGCTATCATGAGCTGGATAGCCTGGTGGTGTTCGCCACCGCCCACGACCTGATCACCGTGACCGAGGCGCCGGGTTTCAGCCTGGCCATCGACGGCCCCTTCGGCAGCACCCTGGTGGCCGAGGGCACGGGCCGCAACCTGGTGTCCCGCGCCGCGCACGCCCTGGCCGACGTTCTGGGTCGCGACCCGCACGTCGCCATCCGCCTGACCAAGAACCTGCCGGTGGCGTCCGGCATCGGCGGCGGTTCGGCCGATGCTGCCGCCACCCTGAAGGCGCTGGCCGAGCTGTGGGGCGTGGCGCAGGATGATGCCCGCCTGGTGGAGCTGGCGCCCACGCTGGGCGCCGATGTGCCCGTATGCCTGTTCGGCCGCACCGCCTATTTCGGCGGCGCGGGGGAGCAGGTGGTGGCCGGGCCCACCCTGCCGCCGGCCGCCCTGCTGCTGGTGAACCCCGGCGTGCACATGCCGACCAAGGACGTCTTCGCCGCCCGCACCGGCGCCTGGTCCACCGCCGGCCGGCTGGAACGCGATCCCGTGGACGTGGCCGACTTCGCCCTGCTGCTGCGGGCGCGGGGCAATGATCTGGGGGCCGCCGCCGAAAGCCTGTCGCCCGCCATCACCGATGTGCTGGCCGCCCTGGATGCGACGCCGGGCTGCCTGCTGGCCCGCATGTCGGGCAGCGGCGCCACCTGCATCGGCCTCTATGCCGATGTCGCGGCGGCGGCCTCGGCCGCCGCCTTGATCAACCGCGTGCGCCCGACCTGGTGGGTCAAGGCCACCGCCCTGCTGCCCGAGGTGCCAGCGGCCGAGGTGGTAGCGGACGCCTGAGTCTCAGGGCCGGGAGAGGCGCGCCAGCAGGTCACGGCCGGGCCAGCCGTCCGGTGGCGGTGCCGTTTCGTCCCAAACCGCCGGGTGCGCCGCCTCATAGGCCAGGATGGCGTTGGCCGTGCGGGCGCCCAGGCGGCCGTCCGCCGGCCCGTGCAGGTACCCCAGGTCGCGCAGGCGCTGCTGGATCAGGCGCAGTTCGTCCGCGCCGACGGCGGCCGGCGGCGTGCGCGGCTGGCCGGGGACGGGCCTGGGCGCCGGCTTGACGGTGGCGGGGTCTTGCGATTGCGCCGCCAAACCAATGCCCACCACCTGTGGTGACGGCCCGCCGCGCTTGAGACGGGCCAAGGCGTGGACGGCCGCGACGTCACCCTTGGCCGCCGCCTCACCGTACAGGCGCGCGGCGGCGTCCCGGTCATGGCCGCGCTCGGCCAGGGCCCCCAGCCGCTCCAGCGCCAGCACGAGGCCGCCCTCGGCGGCGCGGCGGTACCAGGCCTCCGCCTGGGCCGCGTCCGCCGGCACGTCCACGCCCTCGTCATACAGCAGGCCCAGATTGAACTGCGACTGCACGTCGCCCAGATCGGCGGCGCAGCGGTACCAGGGCAGGGCGGCCGCGATGTTTTCCGGCCAGCCCATGCCGCCGGCCTCCAGCGTGCCCAGGGCGGCGCAAGCCTGCCGGCGGAGGACGGGGTCCGGCGTGGCGGCCGCCAGCCGGTACCAGGCGCTGGCCCGGGCCACGTCGGCGGGGCGGTCGAAGGGGACGTCGCCATAGGCGTCAGCCAGATCCAGCTGCGCCTGGGCATCACCGGCGCGCGCCCGGGCGTCCAGCGCCAGCAGGCCGGCGTCGGCTCCAGCGGGCGGCGGCTCCGGCATGCCGCTGGGGGCGGCCAGGGCGGTGCCGGCCAGCAGCAGGATGGCCAGGGCGGGAATAGGCGAGGGAAGGGGCATGGGATGGCCGGGCGAGGGAGCGTACCGCCATAGTGCCACGGCGGGGGATCGGCGCCAGCGTTTCGCGGAAAAGGTCAGGGCGATTTGGGGCGTTGCGTCCGCCGGGCTTTCTGATTATGGTGCCGCCCTCCCTGACGGGAGGCCCGGTGATGGGGCGTCGCCAAGCGGTAAGGCAGCGGATTTTGATTCCGCCATGCGGAGGTTCGATCCCTCCCGCCCCAGCCATCCCTTCCGGCTGTTTTCTCGATTCCAAGGTCAGGCGCGCCACTTGGGCGTGTATTACTGTCGTGGCTGCCGATGCCATTAGTGTGGGCCTGGCCTATACTGCACGATTCGAGGCCAATGCGGTGCCGATGGGGCGCAATGTCAGGATTCGTCAAATTTTAGGTATCGTCACCGCCTCTTCCAAAGTATTATTGCCGCAAGGATAGGTTTGCCTGTTGGGGGCGCCATCCTGAGGGATAGCGGGATATTGAATTGGCCAATGTATCGGCCATGATATCCTGTCAGGGAAGGTTGTACGCGGATGGCCCGGAGGACGCGGTGGCGGTGTGGCCCCATCCTGCGGGCGCCTGCGGATGACGGGGTTTCGGGTTGCTTGGGGCTCAAGGGCGTGGGCCCGGTCCACAGTGGAAAATTTGCCCGTCCTAGTTGTTGCCCGGAGCCTTGGGAGCATCCGGTTGCGGAGATGAGATGAATCGTCCGAATGCGCCGAAACGGGATTGGGTCCGGGTAAAGCCCGGCGAACGTCCGGTGGCGTTGCCTGAAAAGCCGGAATACGACGATCAGAAGCTGTTGACCCTGCTGCAGTCCGCCAAGCGGGAACTGCAGGGCCTGCGTCTCATCCACCTGCATCTGTCCCTGCTGAAGGACAAGAGCAACCTGGACCTCATGTCCATCAAACGCGCAATGCAGGAAACGGCGGACAATTCGTCGTACCTGCAGGTCTTCAACCTGTCCAACGACGACGTCATCGTCCTGTACAAGGGCATCAAGTTCTCGCTGATAAGCGACGTCTGCTCGAAGATCGAAAAGCTGCTGCTGTCGCGCACGACGATGACGAAGCAGAACCCCTACCGGGAAGACAGCCTCTATTCGATCATGGAGCTGTCGCTCAACTTCGTGAGCGTCATCCGCTTCATTGAAGGCCTGCAGAAGGGCGAGGGCGGCGACGCGCCGGTCGAGCAGACCAAGCCCCCCATCACGCTGGAAGAACTGGGTAAGATCGAACGCGCCGTGCAGATGTTCGACCTGTCGCCCTTCATGCTGAACCAGCCGGTGGTGAACATCCAGAACCCCACCGAGAACGAGTACGAGTATTTCGAGCTTTACATCGCCATCAAGGCGCTGGAAGAGCGGCTGTCGCCCGAGTTCGACATCACCGCCAACCGCTGGCTGTTCAGCTATTTCACTTCGCAGTTGGACCTGTCGGTCCTGCGCGCGCTGAACTACGGCGTGGACTTCCTGCGCGGCAAGCGGCTGGGCCTGAACCTGAACCTGGCCACCATCCTGTCAGCCAGCTTCGTGAAGTTCGATGAGCGGTTGACGACCGACCTGCGCGGCAACGTCGTCCTTGAAATCAACAAGACCGACCTGATCGAGAACGTCTCGATGTACAAGGAGGTCGTCGATTTCGCCGCCACCCGTGGCTACAAGATCTGCATCGACGGACTGAACGACTTCTGGGTCACGCACATGGACCTGGAATACATGGCCTGCGATTACGCCAAGATCATCTGGTCCCCCGACATGGAAAGCATGACGGAGGAGGAGATCGAGGCGCTGCAGGAAAAGGTGCGGCAGCAGGAGAACTGCCGCTACATCCTGGCCCGCTGCGGCACCGTCTCCGGCCTCATCTGGGCCGAGAAGATGGGCATCAGCCTGGTGCAGGGCCGCGTCATCGACAACATCCTGCGCAAGAGCGTCCTGGTGCGGGACGCGCTGAAGACGGCGCAGGTGATGAATGACGACTGATAGGGTAAGCCCGGTCAGCCAATGCCGCCGCCGACTTAACTACCTGGTAAGCTTGCCTCATTAAAATGAGGTTATCGCCGGGCCGGCATCTGTGTCACCTTCTGCCAGGGGGCCATCCGGTTGCAGCCGGGGAGCGCAGGGTCGTTCCCGCAGGCTGATATCAGGACGGCGTGTCGGGCGGAACTGACCGGAGACGATGTTGGGACGTGACTATCCGGTGCAGGCGGCCGCGGCCGAGGAAGGCGCTGGCGACGGTGCCGCGGGTGCGTCGCGTGCCGCCTCGGATGAGGCAGAGGCCAGCCGCAGCACGCATTTCATGTTCGAGAACAAGGTCTTCGCTGTCCCCGGCGCCTTCTTCTCCTTCACCCGCGACACCAATGAGGCCGTCTACAACGTCCAGCTGGGCGACGTGTGGGGCAAGATACCCTTCCGCACCCTGCGCGAAGCCTTCGGCATCGACGACAACAGCGCCGACGCCACCCTGCTGGGCGTGGTCGAGCGTGGCCTGAAATATGTCAAGACCATCCGGCCTGGCGACAGCATCCCGCGCGAACTGCTGGACGGCAGCGCGTCCTGGCGGGTGGAAGATAGCCACCTGCAGATCGCGCGCGGCCGAAT
This sequence comes from Nitrospirillum amazonense, assembly GCF_029594735.1. Classification (NCBI taxonomy): domain Bacteria; kingdom Pseudomonadati; phylum Pseudomonadota; class Alphaproteobacteria; order Rhodospirillales; family Azospirillaceae; genus Nitrospirillum; species Nitrospirillum amazonense. Next base: position 2,331,119 of record NZ_JARPAF010000002.1, on the reverse strand, counting down.
CACCGTGCAGCTGGTGTCCTGGATCACGGGCAAGGAAACCTTGGTCACCGACCGCGGTCAGCTGGAACAGGTGGTGGAGGATCCGCAGACCAAGCAGCGCGCCCAGCAGGCCTTCAGCGAACTGGCCCGCCGCTTCGGCCTGCCCGATGACCGCAAGCAGGAGATCGTGGACAAGGTCGAGTCGATCGCCCGCGAGCTGTCTTATATCGAGGCACTACGCGACCGTTACGGCCAGGTGCAGCAGATCATCGCCGGCGTGGCCCAGGCCGGCCGCATCTATAAGACCGACCGCCAGTTGCAGGCCGACATGACGCGCATGATGGCCCTGGTCAAGCAGCCCATCCTGGATTTCGAGGACATCTTCGGCCAGCTGGATGCCCAGACCAGCGAGATCATGGCGGTGCTGAAATCCTACGACAGCCAGGTGGCCTTCATCCGCCGCATGCGCGATGAGCTGCACACCCGCCTGATGCTGTGGGACGACATGATCTATGCCTGGGACGGCGAACCGCTGGAACGCGGCCCCGAGTTGGAGGCGCGCCTGAAGAAGACCTATCAGTTCCTGGCCCAGCACTTCCTGGTGACCAAGGTCTGGCAACGGGGTGCGTGAGGCGGGGTGCGTGAGGCGTTTACGCTGATCAACCGCTTCAGCGACCCTCGCGGCGCCAGCCCAGGACCAGCAGGGCGGCCAGGACCAGCAGCGCCAGCCAGGCGGGCACCAGGGGCACGCGGGCGACGCCGGTGACGGTGTAGTCGCCGTTGGCGCGCAGGCCCAGCCAGCTACCGCCGGCGGCACTCTGGCCGGGACTGACCCGGCGAAGGTCAGGCAGGCCGCCAGCACCGGATCCGTCCACCAGCCAGAACACGCCGCCGCCGGTGGCCTTGGCCAGCGGGGCCAGGCGGTCGGGGGTGGTGCGCATGTCGGCCAGTTCCGGCGGGTTCAGGGCGCCCACCACGGCCAGGGCGGTGCGGTCGCCATCCTTCACCCGCCACAGGCCGGGCTCGGTCGCCTCCAGGCTGCCGCGCGCGACGCCGTCGGGGCTGTCGGCCAGGGGCAGGGTGGTGACGGCGTCGCCGGGGGATCGTACTTCCACCGGGTCGGCATCCGGCCTCAACGAGCGGCGTTCCACCACCAGGCGATCGCCGTCGACGTGCGCCTTGAGGTCGTCTTCCTCCAGCGCCGGCTCCTTCATCAGCCAGTGGGCCAGGCGGCGCAGCAGTTCCGCCGCCGGGCCGCCGCCCTCAAAGCCGCGCGACCATAGCCACATATGGTCGGACGCGATCTGGGCTACGCGTCCCTTGCCCACGCGGTCCAGCACCACCAGCGGCTGGTTGTTGGCGCCGTTCATCACCACCGTGCCCTGGCGCGGCACGATGTCGATCTGGCGGAACCAGCGTCCCCAGGGGGCTTTCTGCTGGTTTCCCTGAGCCGGCGCCGTCTCGCCATAACCGTCCAGGCCGGCCGTGACTGGATGGCGGCGGCCGGCCTCGGTCAGGGTGGGGGTGTAGGGCTGTTCCGTCACGGTGCCCGTGGGCTCGCCCGGCAGGATCTCGCCCAGCGGCGTGCGGTACAGCGACAGCGGCGTGGCGTAGGCGGGGCCGCTGGCCTCCAGGAAGGCGCCGCCATTGCGCACATATTCCGCGATGTTGGCCAGATAGCCCATGGGCAGGACATTGCGCTGGCGATAGCGATCGAAGATGACGAGGTCGAAGTCGTTCAGCTTCACCTCGAACAGTTCGCGAATGGGGAACTGGATCAGCGACAGCTCGCGGATGGGCGTGCTGTCGGACTTCTCCTGCGAGCGCAGGATGGTGAAGTGCACCAGATCCACCGCCGGGTCTGCCTTCAGCAGGTCGCGCCAGGTGCGCTCGCCCGCGTGCGGCTCGCCCGACACCAGCAGTACGCGCAACCGATCACGCACGCCATTGACGATGAAGGCGGTGCGGTTGTTGGCCATGGACAGCTCGGCCGGGCCGGCGTTGACCGACAGTTCCAGCAGATTGGGGCCGCCATGGCCCACGGTGATGGTCAGGGGAACGTCCTCCCCCACCGGCACCGGCACCTGGCGCTCGGGCTGGCCGTCCTGGCGAATGGTCAGCAGGGCACTGTCCGCACCCTTTCCCGCCGGCAGATCCTCCACCCGCACGGTGGCTGTGACCGTCTTGCCGACGATGCCGTAGCTGGGGCCGCGCACCAGCACCAGCCGGCGGTCGCCCTCGCCATGCTCACCCGTCAGCAGCGTGTGCACGGGGCCCAGGTCGGCCAGGCTCTCCGGCTTTTCCGGCACGTCGTGCACCTGGCCATCGGTCAGCAGGATGGCGCCGGCCAGGCGGCGGCGGGGCACGTCGGCCACAGCCTGGGTCAGGGCGTCGATGGCCCGCGTCTCCTCCCCCTTGCCGCCGGCGGTGGAGGTGCCGGTCTCCACCACCCGCAGGTCCAGGTCGGGCACCTGGGACAGCTTGGCCTTGAGGGCGGCCAGGGCGGCATCCGTGCGCTCCTTGCGGTGGCCCACGTTCTGGCTGGCGGAGGTGTCGACCACCACCACGGCCACGTCCTTCAGCGGGTGGCGGTCCTCCCGCACCAGCGCGGGGTCCAGCAACAGCAGGGCCAGCGCCGCCAGGGTGGCCAAGCGCCAGGTCAGGCCGCGCGCCCTGCGCCAGGCCATGAGTGCCAGGCCCAGCAGCGACAGCGCCCCCAGCAGGATCAGCAGCCACGCGGGCAGCAAGGGTTCAAAACTGATGCTGAGGCCGGCGAACAGGTTCATCATTGGCCCAGCCGCTCCAGGATGGCCGGCACGTGCACCTGGTCGGCTTTGTAATTGCCGGTCAGGGCGTACATCACCAGGTTGATGCCGAAGCGGTAGGCCATCTCGCGCTGGCGCTCCCCGCCCGGCACCACGGCGTTCAGCGGCCGGCCCTGGCCGTCGATGGCCCAGGCGCCGGCCCAGTCGTTACCGCCCACCAGCACGGGTGAGACGCCATCGTTCACACGTCCCTCGGAGGCTTCCGCCCATACCTGGCCCCCCGCCTGGCGGCCGGGGAAGTCCTGCATCAGGAAAAAGGTGCGGCCCAGCACGTGCTCCGGCCCCACCGGGGCCAGGGGCGGGATGTCCAGGCCGTGGGTCAGGTCGCGCAGGCGCGCCTGGATGCCGGCGTCCGGGGCGCCCTGGTCGCGGGTGTCGAACAGGATCATGCCGCCGGCGTGCAGGTATTGGTTCAGCTTGGCCACCGCCGCGTCGGACAGGGCGGTTTGGCCCGGCGTCACCACCCAGTACAGCAGGGGGAACAGGGCCAGATCATCCTTTTCCACGTTCACGCTCATGGCGCCCGCCACTTCCACCGCCGTGCGGCGGTTCAATTGCTCGCCCAGGCCCAGCAGGCCGGCCTTGGTGGTGGCGTCGGCGGCGCGGTCGCCCGTCTCGACATAGGCCAGCCAGTTGGCGGTGGTGGCCTTCACGATCTCATCGTCCGGCGTGGCGGCATGCCCGCGCGGGGCGGCCAGCACCGTTGCCAGCGCCAGCGCGACCGCCGCCGCCCCCTGGCGCCAACGCCTGTTTGGACGCAGTGAGGTGGGCAGCAGGCCGCGGACCAGCAGCGACAGGAACAGGTCGGCCACCCACAGGGCCGCCGCTGCCCCCAGGAACCAGGGACGCAGGTCCGTCTCCCGCGTGCCGCCGAAGCCCTGGTAGGCGACACCGGCCAGCGGCTCCATGGGTACCAATGGCGCCACGGACCCGGCCAGGTTCAAGGCGCGGCGCCGGTCGCCCACGCCGTAATAGCCCGGCGGGTGCAGCGGCCCCACCGGGGTGCCGGCGGCCTCATCCTTGCCCTCCGGCTCCAGCGGCTGGGCCACGGCGGAGGGGGCGATCAGCCTGCCCTGGCCGTCCAGCAGCGACAGGGGCGGCAGGGCGCCGCCGGCATTGCCGCCGATGCCGCCGGGCAAACCGTCGCTGAGGGCCACCAGGCGGCGCAGCATGTCGACGTACAGGCCCGACAGCGCCAGGTTGGACCAGGCGGGGTCGGCGCTGGTGTGCACCAGCGCCAGCCAGCCCTTGCCCCGCCGCTCGCCCGTCACCAGGGGCGTGCCGTCCTCCAGCCGCGCCCAGACCTTGTCGCCCATGTCCGGCCCGGGTTCCGCCAATACCTGGCGGCTCACGGTCACGTCGGGCGGCACCAATAGGCCGGCGAAGGGGCTCTTGTCGTCGAAGGGGGCCAGGTGAGCGGGTGTGGTCCAGGACAGGGCGCCGCCTAGCGAACGGTCGCCGCCGCGCAAGCGCACGGGCAACAGGGTCTCAGCGCCGATGGGCTCCGCCTCATGGGCCAGGCGGGTGCCGCCAAAGCGCACCAGCACGCCGCCTTGGTCTATCCAGCGGGCCAGGCGGGCGGTGTCGCTGTCGGTCAGGGCGCCGCTGTCGGGCAGCACCAGGATGGCGACGCCACCGTCCAGCAGCGCGGAGATGGTGCCGCGCCGCACCTCGGCATAGGGGGCCAGGGCCCGGTCCAGGTAATAGAGGCTGGACAGCAGGGGCTGGTTGTCGCCGCCGGGGCCGGCGGTGGCCAGGCCCACGGGGCGGCGGCGCCAGCGATCGTCCAGCAGCAGGCTGGCGCCCACGCCCGCGCGCTCCTCCAGGTGCAGACGGACGGCGGCGTTGCGCAACTCCCCGGGCAGGGTCAGGGGCAGGGTCAGCTGGCGTTGGCCGGGGGCGAAGATGCCTTCCGCCCGGCCCAGGGCGCGGCCGTCCTCACCCAGCGCCTCGACGGCGATGGGCTGGGCCTGGGCCCCTTCGGCCCGTTCCACCGGCACCATCAGCGTGCCCCCGTCGTTATTCGGCGCCCGCAGCAGCAGCGGGCCATGGTCGGCGCCGGCCGTCATCACCGTGACGCGGCCCAGGGCACGCAGGCGGCCGGCCAGGGCTGCCACGCTGCCGTCGTTCAGGCCATCGGCCAGCCAATAGCTGTCGGCGGCGATCCCGGCCAGCGGGCCGCTCTTCTGGGCGGTGTCCAAGGCGGCCAGGGCCGCGGCGCGGTCGCCGGGCCAGGGTTGCGGTGCCAGGGCCTGCACCAGCCGGCGCGCGGCCGTGGCGCTCATGGGACCCTGAACCTGTGGCGCTTCACCACCGGCGCCGGCGGCGGTGGCCAGCAGCAGGACGGGGCGGTCCTGGCGTTCCGCCTGGGTCACCAGCCGGTCCAGCGCCTGCTGCCGCTCCGGCCAGTCGCGGCCGGCGGCCCAGCCGGTGTCCACGACCAGCAGCAAGGGGGCGGTGCCCGCGACGGATGTGGCATCGGGGTGCAGCAACGGCCGGGCCAGGCCGATGATCAGCAACGCGCAGAGGGCCAGGCGCAGCACCAGCAGCCACCAGGGCGTGCGCGCGGGCGTCTCTTCCTTCGCGGTCAGGCCCAGCAGCAGGCGCAAGGCCGGGAAGGTGACGCGCTTGGGGGCGGGTGGCGTCAGGCGCAACAGCCACCACAGGCCTGGCAGCAGAACCAGGGCCCACAGCACCAGCGGGCTGGCGAAGGCCATCAGGCGCCCCCCTCGTTTGTCCAATTGGCGGGCGCGTGGGTAACGCCGGAATGGGCGGCCGCGGTCCTAACGCTTTCCTGCGACAAGGCGCCCCACAGGCCTAGCAGCGCCGTCTGCGGCGGCTTGTCGGTGTGGTGCAGGGAGAAGGACCAGCCGCTGGCCCGCGCGATCTGGGCCAGGCCGCCACGGTGGGCGGCCAGCCGCTCCTGATAGGCGCCGCGCAGACCGTCCACCCGGGGCACCAGCAGGCGGTGCTCACCCTCCACCGCGCCATGGACGGCACGGAATTCTACCCGGCCTTCATAAGGCAGGGTCTCTTCCGCCGGATCCAGGATCTGCAGCAGGTGGCCGCGCACGCCATGCCCGGCATGGAAGGCGACCGCCGCCTGAATGTCCTCCAGCGGCGCCAGCAGGTCGCCCATCACCACCAACCGCGCGTGACGGGCCAGGGGCTGGGCCGGTGGCACCGGTGGCGGCGGGGCGGAGGGGGGCCGCGTCAGCGCCAGGGCCAGGGGCTCCAGCGCCGGGCGGCCGGGCAGCGGGCGGGGACCGCCCATCAGGCCCACGCGCTCGCCACCGCGCACCAGCAGGCAGGCCAGGGCCAGGGCCAAGAGGTCGGCGCGCTCCCGCTTCAGCGGCAGCTCACGGTCCGACCGCCAGTCCATGGACGGGCCGGCGTCGCGCCACAGCCAGACGGTCTGCGCCGCCTCCCACTCGTTTTCCCGCACATAGACATGATCGCCCTTGGCCGACTGGCGCCAATCGATCTGGTCGGTGTCGTCGCCCTGCTGATAGCGGCGGAACTGCCAGAACGCCTCGCCCGTGCCCACGCGGCGGCGGCCGTGCAGGCCGGGCGTCACCGCGGCGGCCACCCTCTCCGCCGCCACCAGCAGCGGCGGCAGGCGCTGGGCCAGGGCGTCGGCGCGGTCACGCAGGCGGCTGGCCGCCGGCGCGGGATCCGTTGGATTCTGGGGAGCCTTGGGGGACATCAGGCCAGCGGCGCGCACAGGCGGTCGATGACGGCGTCCAGTGTGACGCCCTCGGCCCGCGCGCTGAAGTTCAGCGCCATGCGGTGGCGCAGCACCGGTTTGGCCAGGGCCACAACGTCGTCGAGGGAGGGGGTGTAGCGCCCATCCATCAGGGCCCGGGCGCGGCTGGCCAGCATCAGGGCCTGGGCGGCGCGGGGGCCGGGGCCCCAGGCCACGTGGCGGCGCACCTCCGCCACGTCGCTGGTCTCCGGCCGGCCGCTGCGCACCAAGTCCAGGATGCCGTCGACCACGCTGTCGCCCACCGGCACCCGGCGCACCAGCTCCTGCGCCGCCTGCAGTTCCGCCGCCGTCAGCACCGGCCGCACGGCGGCGGCGGTGGCGCCGGTGGTGGCGATCATCATCAGCCGTTCGGCGTCACGCTCGGGATAGGTGACGTCCACCTGCAGCAGGAATCGGTCCAGCTGGGCCTCCGGCAGGGGATATGTGCCCTCCTGCTCCAGCGGGTTCTGGGTCGCCAGCACATGGAAGGGGCGGGGCAGGGGATGATATTGCCCCGCCACCGAAACCCGGCCTTCCTGCATGGCCTGCAGCAGGGCCGACTGGGTGCGCGGGCTGGCGCGGTTGATCTCATCCGCCATCAGCAGCTGGGCGAAGACGGGGCCGGGAATGAAGCGGAATGCGCGGCGGCCGTGCTCCCCCTCCTCCAGCACTTCGGAGCCCAGGATGTCGGCGGGCATCAGGTCGGGGGTGCATTGCACCCGGCGTTCGTCCAGGCCCAGCACGATGCCCAGAGTTTCCACCAGGCGGGTCTTGGCCAGGCCCGGCACGCCCACCAGCAATAGGTGACCGCCCGCCAGCAGGGTGACGAGGCTGAGGTCGATCACCTCTTCCTGACCGAAGATGGCCTGGCCGATCATGGCGCGCACGCTGGCCAGCTTCAGGCCCGTGTTTTCGATGTCCAAAGCCAGGCTCGCATCCGGGTAAACCTGGTCACGGGGCAGGTCGGTGATGCTCAACGCGGGGTCTCCCAAGAGTGCAATTGTTCACCAGCGATGCCAGAACGCCGGCTCCGGGCCTTTATGCCAGCCCCCTTTATGCTAGCTTTGTGGCCGAAATCGGAAAAATTTCCGGTCCCCCCGCATCGGCCGATAGGCTGATGGGGCGGACCTTTTGGCTTGATGGTTGATTGCGTCATGACGGAAAGCAAGCCCGATGCCGGTCCTGGAACCGGCCAGGACGCCGCGGACAAACCCGCCACCGCCTCGGAAGGTCCCGCCGATCTGGCCGGCCTGCGCGCGGCGCGCGCGCCCGGCGACGGTGCGCCCGACACCCGGCCGGATGAAGGCTACGACATCCGCATCGCCCGCGACGGCACCTGGTTTTACCACGGCAGCCCCATTGGCCGGCTGCCCCTGGTCAAGCTGTTCTCCACCGTCCTTCGGCGGGACGAGGCGGGGGACTATTGGCTCATCACCCCGGCGGAGCGGGGCCGCATCCGGGTGGATGACGCGCCCTTCGTGGCGGTAGAGATGCGGCGCGAGGGCGAGGGGCGGGGCCAGGCCCTGTCCTTCCGCACCAACCTGGACCACTGGGTAACGGCCGGGGCGGAGCATCCGATTCGGGTGGCGATCGATCCGGCGACGGGGGAGCCCAGCCCCTACATTCACGTGCGCGGCGACATCGGCCGCGGGTTGGAGGCGCGCTTGAACCGCCCGGTGTTCTATGAGCTGGCCGACATGGCCTTGGCGGCAGAGGGGGCCGCAGGGGGCGACGGCCCGGTGGGGGGATACGGCCCGGCCGGGGTATGGAGCCAAGGCGTGTTCTTCCGGTTGGAGCCGGCATGACGGCGGCGGCGGCGATCCGCCGCGCTTTCGCCCAAGGCCCCCAAGGGGGCCGGCACGAGGGGGCCTTCGCGTTCGAGGGGCCGGGCATCGGCGCCCGGGGGGACCGCGACGGCAACGAGGTGGATGTTGGCGGCGTGTTCGATCCGCCACCGACGGTGCGCGACGCGGCCGTGCTGGTGCCCCTGGTTGACCGGCCGGAGGGCATGACCGTGCTGCTGACCCAGCGCAGCGCCCACCTGGCGGCCCATGGCGGCCAGATCAGCTTCCCCGGCGGCCGGGTGGAGCCTGAGGACACCGACGCCATCGCCACCGCGCTGCGCGAGACTGAGGAGGAGGTGGGGCTGGCCCCCACCCAGGTGGAGGTGGTCGGTCGGCTGGATACCTACTACACCCGCACCGGCTTCCGCGTGGTGCCGGTGGTGGGGCTGGTCAACCCGCCGTTTTTCCTGCAGCCCGACCCGTTCGAGGTGCAGGAAGTGTTCGAGGTGCCGCTCAGCTTCATCCTGGATCCCGGCAGCCGCCAGCGGCAGTCCCGCGAGTTCAAGGGCGCCCTCCGGCACTTCTGGGTCTTCCCCTACAACGACCGCTACATCTGGGGCGCCACGGCGGGGATGCTGGTGAACCTGTGCGAGGTGCTGGGACTGCCCGGCTGATGCCCGTGCCGGGCCGCCCGTATCCTGGGCGCAGCCGTTGCCGGGAGCGCGGATCCTTGATAAAATTGCGATAAAATACAACCTTAAGGCGTCATGACCTCCGTCCGCTCCCTGGTGCCCACGGGCCCGCTGGCTTCCGTGGCCAGCCGCCGTGTCCTACAGTCCCTGATGCGCACCGGGCAGGAGGCGCGATTCGTCGGTGGCTGCGTGCGGGATTGCCTGCTGGAAATCCAGGCGGCCGACATCGACATCGCCACCCCCCTGCCGCCGGAGGAGGTGATGCGCCGGCTCAAGGCCGACGGCATCCGCGTCGTGCCCACCGGCCTGAAGCATGGCACCGTCACCGCCATCATCGGCAACGAGACGTTCGAGATCACCACCCTGCGCCAGGATGTGGAGACGTTCGGGCGGAGCGCGCGGGTGGCCTTCACCGACGACTGGCTGGCCGATGCCGCCCGCCGTGACTTCACCTTCAACGCCATGTCGCTGACCGTGGATGGCGAGCTGTACGACCCCTTCGGCGGCGTGCCCGACCTGACGGCGGGGCGCGTGCGCTTCATCGGCGACGCCGAGACCCGCATCCGCGAGGACGTGCTGCGCCTGCTGCGCTTCTTCCGCTTCTACGCCCGCCTGGGCAAGGGCCCGCCGGACGCGGCGGCGCTGGACGCTTGTACCCGCCTGGCCCCTCTGGTCGGCGGCCTGTCAGGGGAGCGCGTGCGGGAAGAGCTGCTGAAGCTGCTGGCCACGGACCGCGCCGCCGACGTCTGGCGCATCATGGTCGATCAGGGGATCATGGAGCATGTCCTGCCCCAGGCCGTGGCGGTGGACCGCCTGGCGGCGCTGGACCGCCTGGAATGGATGGTGGGGGAGACGGAGCCGCTGGCCCGCCTGGCGGCGCTGCTGCCGGCCGGCCCCCTGGCCCACAGCGCGGCGGAGGCGGTGGCCGACCGGTTGCGCTTCTCCAACTTCCAGCGCGACCGGCTGGCGGCCATCGCCGCCCCGGCGGTGGACGTGCACCCCGACCTGCCGTTCAAGTCGCGGCGCATCGCCCTGCACCGCCTGGGGCCGGAGATTTACCGCGCCGTGCTGCTGCTGTCGGCGGCCGCCATGGGCACGCCGGCCTTCGAGCTGTTCGAGCCCCTGGCCGAGGCGTCGGCCTGGCAGGAAATCCCCTTCCCCTTGCGCGGCCAGGACATCCTGGATAGGGGTCAGGCCCCGGGGCCGGAGGTTGGCCGCCTGATGGGCGAGCTGGAGCGCTGGTGGATCGCCCACGACTTCCAGCCCGACCGCGACGCCTGCCTGGCGGAGCTGGAGCGGCGGCTGTTTCAATCACCATCGTCGCCGAGCGGGAGTTGATGGCAGCGGCATGAGCCTTACCGCTCATGCCGCTGTAGGCCGCGACCGTGGCCGCCGGACCTTTCCGGGGAACGAAGTGGACCGGAAAGGGAGGATAGCCAAGCCAGCGAATGCTGGCGCCTGGCGATTGAGGGGATGCCTATCTGGCCGCCTTCACATCGGCCGCCGTGACCGCGTCGGTGTAGTGGTTGCCGAAGTGGGTACGGACGTAGTTCACCACCGCCGCCACCTGGTCGTCATCCAGGAACTCCCCGATGGGGGGCATGGCCTTCTGGCCGTGCACCACCATGGCGACGGGATAGCCCGCCGCCTCCAGGTTGGGGTTGCCGGCCAGGGCGGGGTAGGTGCCGGCGCCAGTGGCGCCTTTGGCGTCCGGCATGTGGCAGCCCTGGCAGATGGCCTGGTACAGCGCGGCGCCGTCCTTCTGGCCGAAATGGCGGGGGCTGGCGAAGGCGGCGGAGCTGGCGTCCGACGCCTGGGCGCGGGCCGGGTGGGACAGGCCCCCCACCGCGACATAAAGGCCGGTTAGCAGCGCCGTCAGGCCGGCTGCCTTGACCGTGAAAGACTTGAAGATCGTCATGGATTGCCTCTCGGGATAGGGGGCGTCAGGCCGTCACGACCCGCTGGTGCAGGCGGGTGACGGCGTCGAGGGAGGACAGGACCGCCCCCTCCTGCCAGCCGGTGATGTAGCTGGCATGCTCGCCCGCCAGGGCGATTCGCCCGTCCACCTGGCACAGGTCCTGGTAATGCGCGGCCCGCGTCTCCTCGGTCCATGAGGCGTGGCAGCCCAGGGTCCAGGGCACGCGATGCCAGCCCACGGCCACGCCGGTGTCGAATTCCTTGGCGTATTGCGGATGGATCTGGGCGCCATACGCCAGGGCGCGCTTGATACGCTCCTCCGGCGGCATGGCGGTGTATTCCATGGCATAGGCGCCGAAGACGTAGGTGCCCAGCAGCACGCCCTTGCCCGGGCTGCCATAGCCGCTGTTGGGGTAGCCGATCATGGCGATGGGCAGGTCGGTGAAGCTGATGCCGCCGTAGATGGCCTCGTCCTGTTCCCAGAAGCGGCGCTTGAACTGCAGGCCCACCTTGGCGGCGGCCTCATAGGGCACGGCGCTGATGGCGTTCGCCATCTTGGGCCCTACGTTCAGCTTGATCTGGCTCAGCACCGACAGGGGGATGGTGCACAGGCACCAGTCGGCCTTGGCCGTCTGCGGCGCGCCGCCCTTCACGGTGTCGGTATAGGTGACGGTGACGCCGTGGTCGTCCTGGTGGATTTGCGTCACCTTGGTGTTGAAGCGGATCAGGTCCTTCACCTGCCGCGCCAGGGCGGCGGGGAACTGGTCCATGCCGCCCACCGGCTGGAAGATGGTGGACTGGAACTCATCCCTCAGGCCCATGCCCAGGAAACGCCACAGGCCGCCCTGCATGACGTCGCTGAGGCTGGCGGGGGTGGAGGGCACCGGCGCGCCGTTCACGCCGCCGCCGGGCGCCTTCTCGTAGCCGCGCACGTTGCTGGAGTCCAGGCTGGCGGCATAGGCGTAATTCTTGTCCAGCCCGCCCCAGGCACGCAGCGATTCCAGCAGCTTTTCCTGGTCTTCCTTGGTGACCGTGCCGTCCAGGGCGTTCTGGTGGGTCAGCTTGGCCAGCAGCTCCGCCACATGGCCGTGATAGTCGGCCTGGATCTCCCGGAAGCGCTGCGGCTTGCCGCCGTAGGCCTTGGCGGAATGGAGATAGGCGTTGTAGTTGACCTGGTTGAACGGCTCCAGCGCGACGCCGTAGCGGTGGCAGTAATCCAGCACGGCGCGGTGGTGGTAGGGGATGCGCCAGGGGCCGGGGTTGATGTACAGCCCCGGGTCGAAGCCCACCGTCTGCTTGAAGCCGCCCAGCTCGGTGTAGGTATCGCCGCCGCGCAGGGACCAGCTGCGGCCGCCGGCCTTCTCCCGGTACTCCAGCACCTGGACCTTGTACCCCGCCTTGCGCAGCTCGATCGCCGCCACCAGGCCGGCCACGCCGGCGCCCAGGATCAGGATGGACGCGCCCTTCGCGTCACCGTCCAGCTTGATGGGGCCCTTGTAGGTGGTCTCCGCCGCCAGGCCCAGGCTGGTGGCCGCCTGATACATCACGGCGCTGCCTGCCACCGTGCCGATCAGGCTCAGCAGGTCGCGCCTTTTCATGTCCCTAAAACCCATGCCCGTTCCGCCTCCATTATTTTTGAAGGGCGGCGAGTCTCCCCGTTTTATCGCTCCGGCGGCCTTGGCGGCGCCGGTTCCCTGGTCTTGCGAAAATTGGCCCGAAAATGATTGGTACACCCGTTCCGTCCCGCGCGCGATGCGCAGGCACACTTCGGATTCCACAGCCAGATGATTGAATTTGTTGACGTAAGTGCCCGTTGTTTGATGCCCCGCCGGTCCGGTGAAACCGTGATCAACCGATGGCCAGTCAGCGTTGCATGGGCCGGCGGGGCTGTCAATCCGATGGGCGCCACTCCCCTGGGCGCCACTCCCTTGGGCGCCACTCAGCCGGGGCTCAGTCCGCCAGCGTGGCCACGTAGCTTTGCACGCCGCCGCTGGCGGGGTGGTAGATGCCGACCAGATTGTTGCGCAGGATGGAGTTGGCGGTGCTGATGCTGGTGCTGGCCGGGTTGGCGGCGGCCAGCCAGCGCGCCGGACCGAAGCCGCCATCGGCCAGGCGGTCGACATGGACGAACGCGCCGCCGGCGTCGGTGGTGGCCGCTAGGGCATAACCGCCGGGTACGCCGCTGATGCCCTCGAAATGGGTGACGACGCCGGGTTTGCCCTCATAGCACAGCGCGGTGAGGCGGCTGAGTTCGCCGGTGGCGGGGTCGTAGTCTGCCAGCAGGCCGGTGTTCAGGTCGTGTCCCTGCTTATAGCCGCCGGCCAGCGTGTAGGGGGCCGGGTCCTTGGGGCCGTTCTGCCAGATGCCGTACAGGGTGGCCAGGGCACCGATGTCCAGCACCTGAAAGGTGCCGGTCACCACGTTGTAGATGAAACCGTTGCCGGAACCGGGCTTGCCCGCCAGGTCGTAATTGCCCACCACCAGGTCGCCCATGGTGCTGTGCGCCAGGGTGTTGGCCACGGTGCCGCCGGCGACGTCGGCGGGCACGTCGATCTGGGTCCAGGTGCCTGACCCGTCCAGCGGCCCCTGGTAGATCATGCCATGGTCGCCCTTGCCGCCTTCCTCGTACTGGTAGCTGCCCACCGCCCGCACGTTGCCCTGACCCAGGCTTGGGTCGAACAGGGCGGTGTTGGGGCCATAGAAGGTCGAGGTGACGATGGTCTGCCCAGGGAAGGCGGGCAAGAACGGGAAGATGCCGTTGCTGTCCGTGGGATATAGCGGCCCGCGATACAGCATCGCCTGCGGCTTGCCGCCGCCGGTCGGCTGGTAATTGCCGGACAGGACGACCGGCTGTCCGTCGCCGCCATCCTGGCGGATGCCGGTCACGAAGGAGTTGGGCGGCAGGATGTCGTTGTAGGTGATGGTTGGGCTTGTCATGGATATCTCCCCCAAAGGTTGCTTTGCTATAGGGTGTATACACGAGCGCTTTGCTCTTAGATTTTCTCTTAAGAATAGCAGGCCGTTTTTGCGGAGGGGCGGCATGACCACCACGGCACCGCAAATTTTCTCCTTGCAAATGAGAATGACTATCATTACTGATGCTGCGGACGCCGAGGGACGCGGCGTGGGGGCAGCGTGGGACGCCGGCACCCGTTATCGATACCCATTTCCAAGGATTTCCCCATCATGGCCCCCAACCGCCGCGCTTTTGCCCGCAGCCCCGCACGTTTCGCCGCGACCACGCTGGTCGGCGCTGCGCTGCTGGCCACCGGTGTGGCCCCTGTTCGCGTCGCTTGGGCCGCGTCGCACGACATCGCCAGCTTCATCAAGGAGCATGACCGGAACGGCGACGGCGTGGTCACCGCCCAGGAATACCAGGCGGTGCGCGACCGGCAGTTCACGGCGCTGGACACCAACGGCGACGGCTGGGTGAGCGAGGCGGAATACACCGCCGAGTTCGAGGCGCGGCTGAACAAGGAGAACGGGACGCCGGAACGCAAGGCCCAGCAACTGAAGCAAACCCACATCCGCTTCGTCGCCATTGACCTGGATGGGGATCAGAAGATGTCGCGGGAGGAGTTCATGGCGTCCGGCTGGCGCATGTTCGGCTTCCACGACAAGAACGGCGACCAGAAGGTGGACCAGGCCGACGTGGCCCTGGCCGCCGCCTTCAAGCCCTTGCTGGACAAGGCCCAGTCCGACAAGACGGCCGAGGCTGGCAAGGCGCCCTGAGTTTCGAATTCCTATCGGTGCCTGGGGCCTGGGCGATGCGGAGCCCTCGCCCCCGTTCAGACAGGGCACCGTACAGCCGGTCGGCGGCGCGCTAGTCGTGTGGCGCGACGGGTGGAATGGCGGCCTCCTTTCCCCTTCCGCCGACCGGCTCTTTTTATCGGGCCCCGGGGTGATGTCCTCGGGGCCCTTGTTTTTCGCCCTCAGACGGCGGGCGGACGCATCCGCGTCCTTGCCTTGTCCTCGATTTCCAGTCCGCCTTGCTCCCCGGAAATCTCCGGCGCCCGCAGTCGCGGGCTACCAGCGGCCTTGCCGCTGGGGTGGTACGCTCAGGTCAGGTTGCGCTTACGGCCATTTAACTTCCGGCGGCAGGCTCATCAGGATGGCCTCGATGTTGCCGCCGGTTTTCAGGCCGAACAGGGTGCCGCGGTCGTGCAGCAGGTTGAACTCCACATACCGGCCCCGGCGCACCAGCTGGTGGTGGCGCTGCGCATCCGTCCAGGGCATCCCCAGGCGCCGGCGCACGATCAGGGGATAGACATCCAGGAAGGCCTGACCCACGGCCTTGGTGAAGGAGAAGTCGGCCTCCCAGTCGCCGGTGTCGTGCCGGTCGTAGAAGATGCCGCCCACGCCGCGCGGCTCGTTGCGGTGGGGCAGGAAGAAGTAGCGGTCGCACCACTCCTTGAAGCGGGTGTAGTAGTCGGCGCCATGCGCGTCGCAGGCGGCCTTCAGCGCCGCGTGGAAGGTGGCGGCGTCCTCCGCCGTCTCGGCACTGTCCAGAAACATGGGCGTCAGGTCGGCGCCGCCGCCGAACCAGGCCTGCTCCGTCACCAGGTGGCGGGTGTTCATGTGCACGGCGGGCACCAGGGGGCTGCGCATGTGCGCCACCAGACTGATGCCGCTGGCCCAGAAGCGGCCGGTGGTGGCCGCCCCCGGGATCTGGGCGCGGAATTCCTCGGAGAAGGTGCCGTGGACGGTGGAGATGTTGACGCCCACCTTCTCGAACACCCGGCCGCGCATCAGCGACATGACGCCGCCACCGCCGTGGTGCTCGCCCTCGGCATCCGGCCCCGTTTCTGTTGATCTGGCCCAGGCCTTGCGTTCGAACCGGCCCGGTGCGCCATCGCCATAGGCGGGCAGGGCGGCGGCCTCATCCTCGATGGCCTCGAAGGCGGCGCAGATACGGTCGCGCAGATCCTGGAACCAGGCGGATGCCCGGGCCTTGCGCTCCTCCGCCAGAGGGGCGTCGCCGGCCAGCGCGTCGGCGGACAGAAGGCTCGAGGACAGGGGAATGTCGGTCATCGATGGGGGTTCCAGGTAGGCAGGTTCCAGAGGTCAACGGGGCCAGGCGTCCAGCTGGCGGATGGCCTCGCCCACCACCATGGCGGCGGCCATGGCAACGTTGAGCGAGCGCAAGCCCGGGCGCAAGGGGATGGCGAGGCGGGCGTCGGCGGCGGTGTGCACCTCCTCCGGCACACCGGCTGATTCCCGGCCCAGCAGCAGGATGTCGTCCGGCTGGAAGACGAAATCGGTGTAGCACAGGGCTGCGCGGGTGGTCAGTAGCAGCAGACGGGGCACGGACCCGCCCCGCCCGGGGGAGGGCTGCCCTGCGTCGCCCTGGGATTGACCGTTCGCCCGCCGACGCGTCTCGAACGCAGTCCAGGAGGTATGGCGCACCAGATCCACACCCTCCAGGTAGTCCATGCCCGACCGGCGCAGGCGTTTATCGTCCAGAACGAATCCGCACGGCTCGATGATGTCGATGCCCACATTCAGGCAGGCGCCAAGGCGCATCAAGGTTCCGGCGTTCTGGGGGATGTCGGGTTGGTAAAGGGCGATCCGCACGGGAAAGTAGTCCGATAAGTTATTGGAAAGACTAGCTCTTAAGCCGCCAAACCTTTCGCTTGTGCAGCTAAGAATAGCGTTGAGGCCACATTCATACGCTTCCCAAGGCCGTAGGCGGCATGTATATGGATTTACCGCGACCGGACAAGACGCCGGCCGTCAACCTTATTCGCCGTGGGCCTGCGCAAGGCTGGTCCGCTTGGGTAAGGATATAAGAACATTGGGAAACCCTTGTGAGGCGGGCGCCGGGGCGTTTTCAGGTGCCCCCTGACTTCGAGGAGAAGCTTGGTATGGCGGACACGACCCAGATGGCCGGGCACGGGCCGGGGAGCGGCTCTCACAGCGGCGGGGATCCCTCGCGCCGCGATTTCATATACTTGGCTGCCGCCGCGACCGGTGTCGTGGGCGCCGCCGTCACCGTTTGGCCCTTCATCGACAGCCTGAACCCCGCGGCCGACACCCTGGCGCTGGCCAGCACCGACGTGGACCTGGCGCCGGTGCAGGTGGGTCAGTCCATCACCGTGACCTGGCGGGGCAAGCCGGTGTTCATCCGCCACCGGACGCCCGAGGAAATCAAGTCCGCCACGGACGTGAACGTCTCCGAACTGCGCGACCCGCAGAAGGACGCGGACCGCGCGAAGAAGCCCGAATGGCTGGTGGTCGTCGGCATCTGCACCCACCTGGGCTGCATCCCGCTGGGCCAGAAGAATTCCGATCCCCGCGGCGAGTACGGCGGCTGGTTCTGCCCCTGCCATGGTTCGGTCTACGACACATCCGGCCGCATCCGCAAGGGTCCCGCGCCGCGTAACCTGGAAGTGCCCAGCTACGCGTTCAAGACCGACACTTCGATCCGTATCGGCTAAGCCGGACCCCCAGGGAGCGAGAAATGGCTCACGGCCCTTCATCCTCTTTCAAGAATCCGGTGGTCAACTGGCTCGACCAGCGCCTGCCGATCTTCACGATGATCCAGAAGGAATACGGGGTGTTTCCTACCCCGCGTAACTTCAACTACTTCTGGAACTTCGGCGCCATCGCCATGATCATGCTGGTGACGATGGTCGTCTCCGGCATCGTGCTGGCGATGCACTACACGCCCAATACCAACCTGGCCTTCAACTCCGTCGAGCGCATCATGCGCGACGTGAACTTCGGCTGGTTGATCCGCTACATCCACATGAACGGCGCGTCGTTCTTCTTCATCGCCGTTTACATCCACATCTTCCGCGGTCTCTACTACGGCTCCTACAAGAAGCCGCGTGAGCTGCTGTGGATGATCGGCGTGGTGATCTTCCTGCTGATGATGGCCACCGCCTTCATGGGCTACGTGCTGCCGTGGGGCCAGATGAGCTTCTGGGGCGCCACCGTCATCACCAACCTGTTCTCGGCCCTGCCGCTGGTGGGCCAGGACATCGTGACCCTGCTGTGGGGTGGCTTCTCCGTCGACAACCCGACGCTGAACCGCTTCTTCGCCCTGCACTACCTGCTGCCCTTCGTCATCGCCGCCGTCGTGTTCCTGCACGTGGCCGCGTTGCATGTCACCGGTTCCAACAACCCGCTGGGCGTCGAGCCCAAGGGCCCGCAGGACACGCTGCCCTTCCACCCCTACTACACGGTGAAGGACAGCTTCGGCACGGTGGTGTACCTGGCCATCTTCGCCGCCTTCGTCTTCTACGCCCCCAACTTCTTCGGCGAGCCGGACAACTACATCCAGGCGAACCCGATGGTGACCCCGCCGCACATCGTGCCGGAGTGGTACTTCCTGCCCTATTACGCGATCCTGCGCTCCATCACCTTCGACATCTCCATCCCCTTCACCGGGCTGAAGCTGATCGAGGCCAAGCTGGGCGGCGTCATCGCCATGTTCGGCTCCATCGCCATCCTGTTCATCCTGCCCTGGCTGGACACCTCGCCGGTGCGCAGCGCCCGCTTCCGTCCCATCTTCAAGAAGGGCATCCTGGCCTTCCTGGTCGCCTTCTTCCTGCTGATGTACGTGGGCGCCCAGACGGCCGACGCCGCCTGGCACCTGGGCGGCCTGGAAATCCCGCTGGTCTATGTCGGCCAGTTCGCCACCCTCGTTTACTTCGGCTTCTTCCTGTCGCTGCCGTTCGTCGGCCTGATCGAGAAGCCCCTGCCGCTGCCGGCCAGCATCGCCAAGCCCGTTCTGGGCGGTGGGGCCTCGGCCGCCGGTGCTACCGCCAAGCCGATGGAGAAAGCCTGATGCGTCGTCTTCGGTCCCTGATCCTCGCCGGTCTCGTCGCCGTCGCTGCGGCCGCCCCCGCGGTCGCCAGCGAAGAGATGGAGTACCCGAAGAACGAATGGAGCCACGGCGGTGTAACCCGCGGTTTCAGCAACATCTTCGGCACCTTCGACCGCAAGGCGCTGCAGCGCGGCTTCCAAGTCTATAAGGAAGTCTGCTCCGCCTGCCATTCCATGAACCTGCTGTCGTACCGCAATCTGGCCGCGCTGGGGTACAACGAGGCGGAGATCACCGCCATCGCCGCCGGCTACGACATGACCGACGGGCCCAATGACGAGGGTGAGATGTTCACCCGCAAGGGCGTGCCGGCCGACCACTTCAAGGCCCCGTTCCCCAACGAGAAGGCCGCCGCCGCCGCCAACGGCGGCAAGGCCCCGCCGGACCTGTCGCTGATCGTGAAGGCGCGCAAGGGGGGTGAGGATTACATCGTCGCCCTGATGACGGGCTTCGAGCCGGCCCCCGTCGGCTTCACCGTCCCGTCGGGCGGCAACTACAACAAGGCCTTCCCCGGCCATGTTATCGCCATGCCGCCGCCCCTGTCGGACGGTGGCGTGACCTTCGCCGACGGCACCAAGGCCACGGTGGAGCAGCAGGCCAAGGACGTGGCGACCTTCCTGGCCTGGGCGGCTGAGCCCAACCTGGAAGCCCGCCACCAGATGGGCCTGAAGGTCATGATCTTCCTGATCGTGCTGGCCGGCATCCTCTATGCCGCCAAGCGCGCCGTGTGGGCGGACCAGCACTAAGCGGGTCATCCCTTGCGGGATTGAAAAAGGGCGCTCCGGGATGACCGGGGCGCCCTTTCCATTTTGGGTGATGTCGATCAGATCTTGGCGGGGCAGGCGGCGTCGAAGGGGCGCAGCCGTTCCTCCGTCATGGGGTGGGTCGCCAGCCAGCTGGGAATGTGGCCGGCGATTGCCGCTGCCTGCTTCACCTCCGGGCTGTCGACGATCTTGCGCAGGGCCCGGGCGAAGGCGCAGGGGCTGCGCGACGGATCGTGAGACAGCCACGCCAGGGCGTCGGCGTCGGCTTCCGCCTCGAATTCGCGGGTGAAGCGCAGGTTCAGCAACAGCACGGGCGCCCCCACCAGGAAATGGCCGGCGGTGCTGGCGTCGCCCACGGCCACGGCGGCCAGCACGGACAGGCCGCTGGCGCGCAGGGCCAGGCGCAGGCCGTGGCGGTGGCGCACGTGGCCCACCTCGTGCGCCAGCACGGCCGCCACCTCCTCATCGTCCAGAATCTTCAGCAGCTGGTCGGTGACGATGATGTCGCCGCCGGGCAGGGCGAAGGCGTTGGGGCCGACCAGGGGACTGTTCAGGAAATGCAGGCGGTAGGCCTGGCCATCCTGGGCTCCCACCATGTCGGCCAGGATGCCGGCAAACCGCTTCTGGCGGGCGGGGTCGACGGTCGTCCGCTCCTTCTCATCCCGGAAGATCAGGCTCAGCCCGGCGTCGGTCAGCTTGCGCTCCACCCAGGGTGGGGTGTGCGCCGCCGCCAGATCGGCGGCCTTGGGCACGCCCCAATACCAGGTGGCGGCCCCCAGGCCGAGCAGCACGGGCACGCTGGCCAGCGCCAGGCGCCACGACCCCTCCAGCCGGGACAGCAGGCCGGGCTTGTGGCCTAGCGCCGCCGCCAGCGGGCCGCCGCCGATGACCTCCAGCGTGTCGCCGTTGGCGAAGTCGAACCGCCAATAGTTTCCGCCGACGGGCGGGACGATGGTCAGGGTGTGCCGGGGGACCGTGCGCGCCTCATCCCCGGCCGTGCCGGACAGGACCAGACCCTGGGGGCCGGCGCGCACGGTGACCGTCTCCGCCCGCGACAGGCCGGCGCGGTACAGCCGGCCCGTCCCGGTGGCGTGTGGGGCGTCGGCCGTCAAAAGCCGATCCCGACGTCGATGTCGAAGAAGGCCGCCGCCTGGTCGCCAAACGCGCCGGTCTCGCTCTGCGCACCGGCGACGAAGCTGTCCAGCCCCGTCGGGGCGTGGACCGTCAGGTGTTCCAGAACATAGCGGGCAGTGCGGCAGCGGACCCAGGGGTAGGCGAAGCCCAGGGTGAAGAGCAGCAGCAGGCCGTTACTAACGTACAGCCACAGCACCGGGCCCAGTTGCCAGCCGGCGGACAGGGTGACGTCCGCCAGGGACAGGCGCTGCACCACCGTTTTGGCCAGCCACAGGGCGACCAGAAGGGTCACCAGCAAAAGCCCAGCGTACAGCACCAACATCAGGAAGGGGGCCATTTGCGCGCTGGCCGGCGCCGGCCGGTGATTGGCCACCGCGTCCATCAAGGGATAGAGCATGGCGAACGCCGCGGCGGCGAACGCCAGCAGAGCCGCGGCCAGAATGAGGCTCAGCAGATAGAAGCGGCCCACAGCGGGCGCCATGCGCAGCGGCGTGGCGCCGTAGCGGCTGTTGTCCACCATCCAACGGTACTGCTGATGCAGGACGTAGGGATAGAGCAGGCCCAGTGTCAGCCCGCCCAGGATGGGCAGGCCCAGGAAGTTGATGTAGGCCCCGCTCATGACGCCGGCCTCATGGGAGAAGCTGAAGCGCACGCCCCGGTAGGAGGTGACGCGCAGGCGAAAGCGCAGCGCCTTGACGATGATCCAAGGGCCCGCCACCAGCAGGACGGGGACGTACACTAGCGCATAGGGCGACTGGATCTTGGCCAGGATGGCGTAGGGCACGAACAGGACCAGGACGATGATGCGCCCGATCAGGATGGACAGCGGGCGGGCATGATAACCGAATCGGGCGCCCGCCAGCTCCGTCGCTTCATGGAAATAGCGCTGGCTGCGGACCTTGGCCCAGGGCGAGTAGATGCCCAGGGTGACGATGGTCAGCAGCAGGTTCACGATCCAGATAGAGAAATACTCGCGACCCGTGCCGTGGAAACGGAAGGCATGCGAACCACCATGCGCCGGGCTGTCCGCGGCGTTGGACACATCGACAGAGTCAGGCATTGTTCCCCCATGCGATAGCGCGGCCTGTTCCCCGGTGGGCCGCGTCATTACTGTAGCTGAAATTTTGGTAAACAACACACGCAATGGATGCGATGTTGCGGATTTGGCAATCCTGTCAAGGGTGGGCGGCATGGGCGTGGTGACGGCGGCGGAGGTTCTGGCCTTCTGGTTCGGGGAACTGACGCCGGACGATTGGTTCAGCGGCGGGGCGGACATCGACGCGCGCATCCGCGACCGGCTGGCCGACAGCTATCACGCCGCGGCCGAAGGGGCGCTGGACGCCTGGGCCGATACCTCGGACGGGGCGCTGGCCCTGCTGATCCTGCTGGACCAGGTGCCGCGCAACCTGTTCCGGGGCGACGCGCTGGCCTTCGCCACCGACGCGCGGGCGCAGGAATTGGCCACCCGGGCGGTGGCCCGCGCACAGGACCTGGAACAGCCGGTGGACCGGCGCCTGTTCTTCTACCTGCCGTTCGAGCACGCGGAGGAGATTGTGCTGCAGGACTGCTGCGTCGCCCTGGTGGCGGAGCGCATCGGCGCCGGCCAACACCTGGACTATGCCGAACGCCACCGCGAGGTCATCCGCCGCTTCGGCCGCTTCCCCCACCGCAACGGCATCCTGGGCCGCGCCTGCACGGCGGCGGAGCGGGACTACCTGGATCAGCCGGGGGCGGGCTTCTAACGGCAGGATTCTGGCGACGGGCTTTTGGCGGCGGGCCTGTCGCCCCGGCCGATGGCCGCACCCCGAAGAGGGTGCTATCGCCGCCGATGGATCGCCGCTACCATATTGAACGGTCTGGATATTCATCGCGGGGAGCGGGACATGACCACACACGCCAAGGCGGCCAATAAGGCTGGTTTACTGCTGGGATTGGCCATGGGGCTCATGCTGGCCGGGGTCACCCCGTCATGGGCAGCCCCGTCGCCGGAACAGGTGAAGAAGGCGGTGGACGCGGGGGACCTGCCGGCCGCCGAGCACATGCTGCGCGAGGTGGTGCGGGAGCATGGCGACAGCGCCCGCGCCCATTACGACCTGGGTGAGGTGCTGGGCCTGGAAGGCCGCCATCAGGACGCGGTGGGCGAGCTGGAGCTGGCGCGCAAGATCGACCCCAGCCTGCACTTCGCCCGCAGCCCGGAGACCTTCCAGCAGCACCTGGCGCGCGAGCAATCCTTCCTGAAGCCGGCCGTCCAGGCGGCCCCGGCCCAGCCCGCGCCGCCAACCCACACCGCCGTGCAGGCCGCACCGCCCCCGCGCGCGGAGGGAGACAGCGGCCTGACCGTCATCCTGGTCGTGGGCGGCCTGCTGTTGGCCGCCCTGGCCATCTACCTGGTCTTTCGGCGCGCCAGTCCCGCTTACGGTGGCGGCTATCGTCCCGCCCCCGCCGGTCCGGTGCCGCCGCCCTATCCGCCGGCCTATGGCCAGCCCGGCTACGCCCCGGTGGTGGTGCAGGAGCCGGGCCTGGGCACCGGCTTCCTTACCGGCGTGCTGGCAGGCGAACTGATGGCCGGTGGTGGCCATCGCGACACCGTGGTGCACGAGACGGTGATCAACAACGTCACCGAGAACCGGGTGTACGAGAACGACCGCCGCCCCGATCCGGACTACGATTCCGGCAACAGCTCATCGTCCAACGACGGCTGGGGCGGCTCATCCGACGGCGGGTCTTCGTCCAGCAGCTTCGACAGCGGCAGCTCCGGCGGCGACAACAGCAGCTGGTGATCTGGCGACCCTAGGCGTCCACAGGCTGCGGCCGTCCGCCGTTTGAGGGCTAAAAGAAAGCCGCCGCATAGGCCGGGTCGTACTGCATGGCGCCGACCCGGTTGCCTTCCGTGTCGTGCAGGTAGATCAGGCGGCCCACCCCGTCGATGGTGTAGGGCTGCATGACGATGGTGCCGCCGTTGGCGGTGACCTTGGCCATGATGGCGGCCAGATCGTCCACGCCCACGGTGCATTCGAAGCCCTTCATGCCCGTGCCGGTCACGGGTTCGTGGCGCTGCTGCAGTGCGCCGCCCACGTGTTTCTCGCCCTCGGTCCCGGTCTGGATCAGGTAGAAGCCCGGCGGCCCCCAGGGGGTGATGCGCCAGTCGAACACCGCCTCGTAGAACGTCTTGGCGCGCTCCACATCCTCGGCATGGATGGCGAAGAAGCGCAGGTGGTTGGCCATGATGACCTCCGTGGTAGGGGCGTGGTGGTGGGGGCGTGGTGGGGAATGGCCGGATGATGCCGTATCGGGCCGTGGCCGTCTTGCGCTAGGATGACGATCTTTGTCGTAAAGGCGTCAAGATGGCCGACCCTTTCCTCATCCGCAGCCTGGCGCTGACCTTCAGCGACGGCCACCGGCTGCACAGTCACAAACACGATTGGGGCCAGCTGCTGTACGCCGCGCGCGGTGTCATGCGGGTGGTGGCGGATGGGGTCGCCTGGTTGGTGCCGCCCGCCCAGGCGGTATGGCTGCCGCCGGGCGCGGCGCACACGGTGGAGATGCGGGGCGGGGTCGCCATGCGCACCCTCTACATCGCGCCGGCCCTTGCCGCCGCAACGGGCGCCATGCCCGCCGGTTGCCAGGTGCTCGGCGTGGCGCCACTGCTGCGCGAGCTGATCCTGCATGTCGTGGCGGTGGGCATGCTGCGGGCCGATAAGGTGGACCAGGCGCGGCTGGCCGGTGTGCTGATGGACCGCCTGGCCGCGGCGGAGCGGCTGCCCCTGTCGCTTCTCTGGCCGCGCGACCGCCGGGCCCTGGCCTTGGCTGAGCGCCTGCGCCAGGACCCGGCGGACGAATCGGATCTGGAGGCGTTGGGCGCCGCCGTGGGCGCCAGCGCCCGCACCCTGCAGCGCCTGTTCAAGGAGGAGACGGGCCTGCGCTTCGGTGAATGGCGCCAGCAACTGCGCCTGCTGCACGCGGCCAGCCTGCTGGGCACCGGCCTGTCGGTGACGCAAGCCGGGCTGGAGGCCGGCTACAGCAGCACCAGCGCCTTCGTCAGCGCCTTCCGCCGCCGCCTGGGCGTGACGCCGGCGCGCTACCGGGCGCCCATCTCCGCCTCATAGTGGGCCCTCATGAAGTCGATGAAGGCGCGCAAGGGCGCCGGCACGTGACGGCGGCTGGGATAGTAGAGATAGGGGCCGGGGAAGGGGGGCAGCCACTCTTGCAGGGCCGGCACCAGCCGCCCGGCGGCCAGCGAGGGGGCCAGGAAACCCTCGAAGGTGCAGAACCAGCCCAGGCCCGCCTCCGCCGCGCTGATGGCGACGTGCACGCTGTTCCCCACCAGGCGGCCGTCGGGCTGGATGCGCACCACCTCATTCCCCCGCTCGAACTCCCAGGGCTGGACGGCGCTGTCGGCGAAGCGGTGGCGCAGGCAGGGGCGGCCGATCAGGTCGCGTGGATGGCCGGGCATGCCCTCGCGCGCGATCAGCTCCGGCGATGCCGCCAGCACGTAGCGCTGCGGCGGGCTGATGGGCACGGCCACCACGTCCTGGGCCAGGGCCTCGCCATAGCGGATGCCGGCGTCGAAGCCCTGGGCGAAGACGTCGACGAAGGCGTTGTTCTCAATGATCTCCAACGTGATGCCCGGGTAGGCCGCCAGGAAGCGCGGCACCAGCGGCGCCAGGATCAGCCAGGACACGACGATGGGAACGTTCAGGCGCAGCAGGCCGGTGGGCGTGTCGCGAAAGCTGTTCACCTCGTCCAGCGATTCCGCCACCTCGCTGAACACCGGCGCCAGCCGGGCCACCAGGCGCTGCCCCGCTTCCGTCGGTGTCACGCTGCGGGTGGTGCGGTTCAGCAGGCGCACGCCCAGATCCTCCTCCAGCCGTTTCAGGGCCAGGCTGAGGGTGCTGGGCGCCACGCCGCGTTCCTTGGCGGCGCGGCGGAAACTGCGGTGGCGGGCAACGGCCAGGAAAAGGTCGAGGTCGGCGAGATTGGGGGCGGGCATGAGGCACCATTGTTCGAAATATCGAACAGCGCATTGATGATTGCCCAGATTATCACGCGGTGCCTTCGGCGGCATAGTCCACCTCACCAACGGCCTGACGCCGTTACCAAGCCTCCCGCCACTTGAGGAAAAAACGATGCTGCAGCGTATGTTAGGCGCCAAAGGTCCCGCCACCTCCGCCCTGGGCCTGGGCTGCATGGGCATGTCCGACATGTACGGCCCCAGCGACCGGGCCGAGAGCATCGCCACCTTGCACGCGGCGGTGGATGCCGGCGTGGTCCTGCTGGACACCGGCGACTTCTACGGCATGGGCCATAACGAAATGCTGATCGGCGACGCGCTGGCCGACGCGGGGTTCACCCGAGCCCACAAACGGGACGATGTGCAGATCAGCGTGAAGTTTGGGGCCCAGCGCGACCCGGCCGGCAACTGGATCGGCTTTGACGCCCGGCCGTCGGCGGTGAAGACCGCGCTGTCCTACACCCTGCGACGCCTGCGGGTGGACCATATCGACATCTACCGTCCCGCCCGCCTGGACCCCAACGTGCCCATCGAGGACACGGTGGGCGCCATCGCCGACATGGTGAAGGCCGGCTATGTCCGCCACATCGGCCTGTCCGAGGTGGGGTCGGACACCCTGCGCCGGGCGGCGGTCGTGCACCCCATCATCGACCTGCAGATCGAATACTCGCTGATCTCGCGCGGGCTGGAGCGGGACATCCTGCCCACATGCCGCGAGCTGGGCATCGGCATCACCGCCTATGGCGTGCTGTCGCGCGGCTTGATCAGCGGGCATTGGACAAAGGACAAGGGCAAGGGCGCTGACTTCCGCGCCCACAGCCCCCGCTTCCAGGGCGAAAACCTGGACCACAACCTGGCGCTGGTGGAGGAACTGCGGCGGGTGGCCGCGGAAAAGGGCGCCACGGTCGCCCAGATCGCCATCGCCTGGGTGCTGGCCCAGGGCCAGGACATCGTTCCCCTGATCGGCGCCCGCCGCCGCGACCGGTTGGCGGAATCTCTGGGCGCCCTGGACGTGATCCTGACGGCCGACGACCTCGCCGCCATCGAACGGGCGGTGCCCAAGGACAGCGCCGCCGGTGACCGCTACAACGCGCATGCCATGGCCTCGCTGGACAGCGAGCGCTGACAAAGCAAAAGGCGGCCGGGTTACCCTGGCCGCCTTTTCATTTCGGTCACGTAACCATGCCCCTTAGCAGGGGCCTCGGCGATCAAACATTAAACCGGAAATGGAAGATGTCGCCGTCATGGACGACGTATTCCTTGCCTTCGATGCGCAGCTTGCCGGCATCCTTGGCGCCGGCCTCACCGCCCAGGGCGACGTAGCTGTCGAAGTCCACCGTCTCGGCCTTGATGAAGCCGCGTTCGAAGTCGGTGTGGATGACGCCGGCGGCCTCGGGTGCCTTGGCGCCGCGGCGCACGGTCCAGGCGCGGGCTTCCTTCGGGCCGACGGTGAAGAAGGTCAGCAGGTTCAGCAGGCCGTACCCCGCGCGGATCAGGCGGTTCAGGCCCGGCTCCTCCAGCCCCAGGGAGGACAGGTACTCGGTCTTGTCCTCATCGCTCAGCTGGGCCAGTTCCGATTCGATGGCGGCGGAGATGACGACGGACACGGCACCCTGGGCCTTGGCCATCTCGGCCACCTGGGCCGACAGGCTGTTGCCGGTGGCGGCCGAGGCCTCCTCCACGTTGCAGACGTACAGCACCGGCTTGGCGGTCAGCAGCTGCAGCTGGCGCCAGTAGGGACGGTCCTCATCCGACACCTGGACCACGCGGGCCGGCTTGCCGTCGCGCAGCACGGCCAGTGCCTGCTCGATCAGGTCGGCGAAAATCTTGGATTCCTTGTCGCCGCCCTTGGCCTTCTTCTGCAGGGCGGGCAGGCGCTTTTCCAAGCTGTCCATGTCGGCCAGCATCAGCTCGGTCTCCACCGTTTCCGCGTCGCGGGTGGGGTGGATGGAGCCTTCCACGTGGGTGATGTCGCCGTCCTCGAAGCAGCGCAGCACGTGGACGATGGCGTCCACCTCGCGGATGTTGGCCAGGAACTGGTTGCCCAGGCCTTCACCTTTGGAGGCGCCGCGCACCAGCCCGGCGATGTCCACGAATTCCAGCTGGGTGGGGACGGTCTTCTGCGACTTGGCGATGGCCGCCAGCTTGTCCAGGCGCGGGTCGGGCACGCCGACGCGGCCCACATTGGGCTCGATGGTGCAGAAGGGGTAGTTGGCCGCTTCCGCCGCCGCCGTGCTGGTCAGCGCGTTGAACAGGGTCGACTTGCCGACGTTGGGCAGGCCGACGATGCCGCAATTGAATCCCATGGGAATACTCTAGGTCTAAGGGGCCGCTTTGGCCGCGTTTATCGGGCAAAGACGGCCAGATTGCAAACCGCCGTTACGCAGGTCCGCCATCAGGGTCCGCCGTCAGGCCGGATGACCCACCCCTGGCACCCAGTCCGACGGCGCCATCTCGAAGGCGTGGAACTCGAAGGCCGGGGCCACGGTGCAGCCCACCAGGGTCCAGTCGCCCAGGGACTCCGCCGCCTGCCACTGGCCGGCCGGCACCACGCCTTGAGGCCGCTGCCCGGCGGCGAGATCCGCACCCAGGGTCAGATGGGTGGCGGTGACGCCGTCGGCGGACAGGGACAGGCGCAAGGGCGCGCCGGCATGCCAGTGCCACACCTCGTCCGCGTCGCGCACCCGGTGCCAGTGCGACCGTTCCCCCGCCTTCAGCAGGAAGTAGATGGCGGTTGAGGCACCCCTGCCACCGTCCGCCGGGGCATGGCGGTAGGTTTCCACATAGTGGCCGCCCTCAGGGTGTGGGTGCAGTCCCAGCAGGCGGATGATCCCCTCGGCGTCCAGGGAAGCGGCGTCCATTCCTTACCCCCGTGGTGGCACGGTCAGGCGGAAGCTGTCCCGGTCGCTGGCCTGGGCGAACCAGGCGGCCAGCTTGGGTGCCCGCTGGCGCCAGTGATCGCACTCCCACCGCAGGTCCAGGTAGGCCAGCGCGATCATGACCGAGATCGTCCCGATGGTCAGGCCCTGCAGCTGGTCGGCCTCCGCCTCCAGCAGCTCGACGGCGCGGGTCATGGCCTGGCGCTGGCGGTCCGTCCAGTTGGCGGAGCGCAGGTTCTCCGGCCGCAGGCCCTCCATGCGGCGTAGGATGGCGGCGTCGCAGATGCCGTCAGCGATGGCCTGCTGGCGCAGGGCCTGCCAGCGCTCCGCCCCGGCGGCGGGAAACAGGGGCTGGCCCTGGGTGCCCTGGCTGTCCAGGTACTCGGCGATGACCGGGCTGTCGAACAGGGCCATGCCGTCGTCGGTCACCAGGGTGGGGATCTTGCCCAGGGGGTTCAGGGTCGGCACCACCGTGTCCGGCGACCAGACGTCGATGGGCGACAGCTCGATCCGGGAAACCAGGCCCCGCTCATGGGCGACCATCAGCGCCTTGCGCACGAAGGGGGAGGTCTGGCTGTAGAAAAGCTTCATGGGACGGTCAGGCTTTCTAGAGGGGCTGGATCATAGGGTCTTTTACCCCCGGAAATTGTCTTTCCGGCGGCGAATTTCGGCGAAGACGGCCACCGGATCCTGACCGTCCAGGCCTACGGCGGCGGCCAGCGCCGGCAGGTCGGCCCGCAGGAAGGGGTTGGTGGCGCGCTCCATGCCGATGGTGGTCGGCAGGGTGGGGCGGTCCTGGGCGCGCAGGGCCGTGACCTCCGCCATGCGGGCCGCCAGACGGGCGTTGTCCGGTTCCAGGGTCAGGGCGAAGCGGCCGTTGCCGGCGGTGTACTCGTGCCCGCAATAGACGGCTGTCTCATCCGGCAGGGCGCGCAGGCGGGTCAGGGAATTCCACATCTGGTCCGGCGTGCCCTCGAACAGGCGGCCGCAGCCTATGGAGAACAAGGTGTCGCCGGAGAACAGCACGGCGTCCTCGGCCCCGTGGAAGGCGATGTGGCCGCGCGTGTGGCCGGGCACGTCGATGCCGGTGAGGGGGCAGGCGCCCAAGGTGACGCTTTCCCCGTCCGCGACGGCGCGATCGATGCCGGGAATGCGGTCGCGGTCGGCGGCGGGGCCGACGATGGCGGCGCCGTAACGGGCCTTCAGTTCCAGATTGCCACCGACATGGTCGCCATGGTGGTGGGTGTTGATGATCAGGTCCAGCCCCCAGCCCTGCTGCTCCAG
Organism: Nitrospirillum amazonense; assembly: GCF_029594735.1. Lineage (NCBI taxonomy): Bacteria > Pseudomonadati > Pseudomonadota > Alphaproteobacteria > Rhodospirillales > Azospirillaceae > Nitrospirillum > Nitrospirillum amazonense. The sequence goes on along the minus strand of NZ_JARPAF010000002.1, from coordinate 2,301,277 downwards.
CGCGGCCACCACCGGGGCGGCCTCCGCCGGGTCCACAACAGCGACCTTGGCCGTGGCGGCGCAGCGCAGCAGGTGGATGTAATTGTCGCTGAGCGCCGGGACCAGGGTCACGTCGAGGCGCCGGGGGGCGGTGGGGGCGGGCGGAGTCATGGCGGCAAACCTATCGCAGCGGCGGGGGTAATGCTAATGGTTGGATCCACCATCGCTTGACAGTGCCCGATCTCCGGGATTGCCTTGCGGGTGGGGGAGTTCACCAACCATATCCGGCTAAAAAGCGGCTTATGAGCGATCTGCTGACGGCGGTGGCGATCTTTATGATGGTGGCGGGGCTGTCCTACCTCGCCGCCCTGGCCATTTCGCATCTGGTGGAACGTCATCTGCACATGAGCGAAGGCGTGGACCGGGTGGATGAGCGCTTCCAGGAGGCCAACATCCTGTTCCGCAAGTTCGAGGACCGGGGCGGCAAGATCATGCCGCGTGTGGCCCGCCTGGACAATGCGCTGAAATCCGCCCGGCGGCAGAACTATATGTCGACGCGCCGCGTGGCCGACCTGGAGGCCAAGCGCGACCAGCTGATCCGCGTGCTGGGGGAGGAGGACGCCTTTACCCGCCCCGGCCGGCCCGCCCGCCATTTCGTGGCGGCCGTGATCAACCGCCATGTGCAGCGCGCGGTGATGGAGCAGAAAGAGGTCATGGGCCTGTCGCGCAGTTGGGCGCGCACCCAGAACGTCCATGCCTGGGCGCCCAATGTTGGTGACGCCAAGACCCTGGTGGAGAGCTACTACCCCCACTCCATGGGTTTCCACATCATCGAGATTCGCGAGCCCTCGCAAGACGGCCCGGGGGACCATGGCCCGGGCATGGATGACGGCGATATCCATTTGGCGGAGGCCGACACCTCCGCCCCGCGGGGCTGAGCGCCATGGCCATCAGCTTTTCCCTGCTGTTCGGCATCGCCGCCGGCCTCACCGCCGCGGGGCAGGTCGCCAGCTCCACCGCCCGCCGCATCCGCCGCATGCGCCGCGATACCCGCGCCCGCCGCCGCCAGGTGGATGAGCTGTTCCAGGCGGTGCGGGACAAGGCCAAGCTGACGCTGGATCTGAAGCGCGAGGAGCGCAAGATGACGGCGGAGCTGGAGGAACTGCGCAGCAGCGTCACCGAGCATGACCGCCTGGCCGAGGCGCGCCGCGCGGACGAGGCGCTGCTGTATGTCTATGACGAGCGCCGCATGCCCAACGACAGCGCCTTCACCGTCACCATCACCCATTCCAGTTTCCAGACGGTGTCGCGCGGCGCGCCGGAGCCGGTGGTGTCGTCGTGGCGCATGGGCCGGCGCTATCTGGTGTGGGCCTCCAGCACCAAGCTGGCCGTGTCCAAGACCCTGCAGCGCTTTCCCCCTGAACGCGGCTACGTGGTCAAGGGCGGCGATCCTTACCCCTCCGATCCTGAGGAATTGTGAGCCGGGATGGCCGTCCCATGGGCGGCCTGGGCGCTTGTCCAAGAGCCCGCCGCCACATGGTGACGCGTGGCGTTTGGCGGCAATCGCCCCGTCATGGTCCCAGCGTTGCCCGGCTTCCGCCGCAATCCCGGTGTTCAATAGCACCATCGCCGGACGCCTTCCCCCGATGGTGACTGCCAAGGGGGGTAAAGTACCGGACGGATGTTCCTCCTTCGGGATCAGCGTGTCGCCATGTTGCTCAAGACTGTCCTCCTCCCCCTGACGGCCGCCGGCTTTGGCGCCGCCGCCGGCTTGTGGGACCTGACGTCCGCCAGTCTGGACGGCACCCTGGTGATGCTGGCCATCGCCGGTTTCCTGCTGTCGGTCGCGGCCCCCCGCCAGTGGGGTGTTTGGGTCCTGGTCATTGGCGTGGGCGTGCTGCTGGCCCATGTGGTCACACCTGCCCGGCCCGGGATGCTGTTCGACCTGACCGTGGTGTCCGGGCTGGTGGCCGCGGCCGTCTCCCTGCTGCCGGCGGCCGTGGGCGCCGTCGCGGCCCTGGCGGTGCTGTGGGTGCTGCGGCCCAACCGCCCCATGCGGGTCCATGCGGCGCCCCTGGCTCAGCCCGCCAAGGCCACCCTGGTACAGCGGGGCGCCCAGGCGGCTCAGCGCGCCGCCGATCATATGGGCCGCCTCAACGGGGGGCGCTTCAACGGCGGCGCTCTGCGCGGTCAACCCACCCTGGATGTCGGCGACTGAAGCCTGAGGTGGAGGACGGTGCGCCGCCATCCTCCCCTGGCTGTGCTATCCCTCTAATCTGGCCCGCCTTTTTACGGATCGGGACAGTCCGTCCGATTGACAGCGTCATCGGCCGCCCCCTACCGTCGCGCCACTTCAGCCCAGGCCCCGCATGGCCCGGGAAATATGGTCACACGAAGAACAACAGGGGTCGTTCCATGAAGATTGTCGCCGCCCTCACCGTCCTGGCCATCGCCGTCGCCGGCACCGCCGCCGCTCAGACGGCCGGCGACCCTGTGAAGGGGGAAAAGGTGTTCCAGCGCTGCAAGGCCTGCCACAGCGCCGAGAAGGACGGCGCCGACAAGCTGGGCCCCAATCTCTGGGGCGTGGTCGGCCGCAAGTCGGCCAGCGAGGAGGGCTTCAACTACTCTCCCGCCATGAAGGCCGCCAACAAGACCTGGGACGCCGCCACGCTGGACGTCTATCTCACCAAGCCGGCGGCGCTCGTGCCCGGCACCCGCATGGCGTTCCCGGGCATCCCCTCCGCTCAGGACCGCGCCGACGTCATCGCCTACCTGTCCGGCTTGAAATAAGAGCGTCCAGTTCCGGCCCCGCCACCACCCAGCGGGGCCGGATCGTTGCGATTCCCCAACTGCTGCCGTCACGACACAACCGGTGATATTCGCCGCCTTGTGACTTTTGGGCCCTTGACTGCGGGGGATGCTTTCGTGGGACTCTGCCCTCGCGTCAAGAACGAGCGGGCCGCCTGAACGGCCCGCCGTGAAGGGATAGAGGGAGCCCATGACCAGCCGGATGTTACGCACGACCACCGCCATGGCGGTGGCGCTGATGGCGTCTTTCGTCGGTTTCACCGCGCACGCGCAGCAATATTCCGCCGGTATCGTCTTCGGTGACAGCCTCAGCGATCCGGGCAATCTGGTGCCCCTGGGTCTGGCACCACCGCCGCCCTATTACAATGGCCGCTTCTCCAATGGCCCGTTGTGGGATGAGAAGGTGGGCGCGCTGATCGGTGGCGTGCCGTTCAAGAGCTACGCCTATGGCGGCGCCCGCTCCACGGCGGAACGGCCCATCGACTTCCTGAACCAGATCAACGCGTTCTTGGCGGCCAAGCCCACCATCACCAGCAGCCAGCTGTATTCCTTGTGGATCGGCGCCAACGACTACTTCCAGTACGCCACCAGCGGTTCCTCGGTGGACGCGGCGACGGAGGCGGCCACCGTCGTGGGCAACATCGGTACCGGCGCCAGCAAGCTGATCGCCGCCGGCGCCCGCAATTTCCTGATCTTCAACCTGCCCAACCTGGGCAACACCCCGTCGATCTCGGCGGAAGGGGCGGATGCCTCGCTGCAGGCCAACCAGCTGACGGCCATCCACAATGCCGATGTGCTGGCCCTGACCAAAAGCCTCAACGGCACCAGCGGCGCCCGGGTCATCCTGGTGGACGTGAACACCATCTTCAGCATGATCCAGGCCAACCCGTCGGCCTACGGCATCACCGATGCCACCCACTCCTGCCTGCTGGGCGGCAAGGCCACGGGCTATTGCACCCCCGCCAACATCAACACCATGCTGTTCTGGGACGACGTGCATCCCACCACCACCGGTCATACCCTGGTGGCGGAATATGTGGCGGGCACCCTGACCACCGTGCTTCAGGCGCCGCAGGCGGCAGTGGCGGCCACGCAGCTGAACTTCATCGCCGATGACGGCATGACGGGGTCCGTGCGCGCCCGTCTGAACGGCATCCGCTCGGGCACGGCTGTCGCCGGCGTGGGCGGCGGCATGGGGACCGGCACCTCGACGGGGCGCGACGGCCGCGTCGGCATCTTCCTCTATGGCAACTACGGCACCGGCGACCGCGACGCCATTGCCGGCCAGATGGGCTACACCTACGACAGCTACACCGGCGCTCTGGGTGTGGACTATCGGGTATCCGACTATGTCACCACCGGTGTCGCCCTGGGCTATGGCGACAACCGCATGCATTTCCGGGGTGGCTTCGGCAAGGACGAGCTGCACGCCTACAACCTGATGGCCTATGCCACGGCCAACATGGGCGCCTTCTATGCCGACGGCATGATCAGCTACGGCTATGACGAGTTCACCCAGATGCAGCGCCAGACCGGCTTCGCGCCGCAGCCTTGGGGCAACGCCACGCCCAACGGCAGCACCTATGGCGCCAGCCTGTCCGGCGGCTACAATGTGACGCTGGGCAATGTGGCCCTGGGTCCCACAGCGGGCCTGCGCTACACCCGCGCCAGCATCCACAGCTACACGGAAAAGGACGCGGGCGCCCTGGCGCTGAGCGTGCCGGACTTCGACGCCGAAAGCTTCCGCGCCCAGGCGGGCGGCCAGCTGGCCATCCCCTTCGTCATGGGCGATGTGGTGGTGGCGCCGCAGATCCAGGCCGGCGTGCAGCATGAGTTCCTGAACTCCGGCCGCATCTTCCAGGCCACGCTGCCGGGCGGCCAGGTGGCGGAGACGGACGCGGGCGCCGGCAAGCGCACCTCCTACTATGGCGGGGGCGGCATCGCCATCCAGGCCAACGGCGTCAACGTCGCCGTCTCCTACCAGGGGACGTTCGATAATGGTGACCGCACGGACCATGCCGTCATGGGCCATATCCGCGTCGGCTTCTGAGGCTATAAGCAACAGTGCAAGGTTGACTGGGCGCGCGGGATATTCCCGCGCCCTTTTTATTGCTACCCTGGCGGCCAAGAACAATGACGCGAGGGAGAACAAGATCATGTCCCGTTTGCGGTTCCCCTTGGGCCTGGCCGCTTGCGTCCTGGCGGCACCCTTGCTGATCGGGGCCGGCCCACTGCCCAGCCCCGGCAACCCCACCGCCGCCAACCCTGCTCAGGCCATCCTGGACACCGACCGCGCCTTCGCCGCCAAGGCGCGGGAGATGGGCGTGGGGGCCGCCTTCCAGGCCTTTGCCGCAGATGAGGTCACCCTGCTGAACCGTCCGCAGGCCAAGGTGGACCGGGCGGCGCTGGCCACCCTGTTCCCGGCGGGGCTGGAGCTGGAATGGGCTCCGGAGGATGCCTCGGTCTCGGCCGACGGCACGCTGGGCTACAGCTGGGGCAAGGCCCGCTCCCGCCTTAAAAAACCCGACGGCACGGTGGTGGAGCGTCCGCCTGTCCGCTACGTCACCATCTGGCGCCGCGCGACCAAGGACGCCCCGTGGCGCTTCATTTTCGACGGTGGCACCGTGGACCCGGAATGGGAAGCCGCGCAGCCCAAGGGGCAGTAGTCCGCCCTCAAAGAAAAACCCCCGCCGGACGGACCGGACGGGGGCTTGTTTCGCCTGAGGCAAACGATCTAGTGCGCCGCGAAGGTCCGCTTCTGCGCCCGCTTGACCTCGCTCTCGAACAGGCGGGGGAACAGGCGGTAGAGCGTGGCGGCGATGGCGGGCAGCAGGATGATGGCGCCCAACATGTTGGCGATGAAGACGAAGGTCAGCAGCTCGCCCATGTTGGCCTGGAACTTCAGGGCGGAGAAGGACCAGGTGGCCACGCCCACCGCCAGGGTCAGCGCGGTGAACAGGATGGAGCTGCCGGTTTCCTGCAGGGTCTTGTAGTAGGCTTCGGCGAAGCCCAGGCCGTGCTTCAGGTAGGACTGCAGGCGGTTGAAGATGTAGAGGCCGTAGTCCACGCCGATGCCTACGCCCAGGGCGGTGACCGGTAGGGTGCTGGTCTTCAGGCCGATCTTCAGCTCGGCCATCAGGGCGTCGCACAGCACCGAGACCACGACCAGGGGCAGGACGGTGGCGATGGTGCCGACGACGGAACGGAAGGTAAGGGCGCAAAACACCAGCACGGTGCCGTAGACCCACAGCAGCATGGGTGTCTCGGCCGCCGTCACGGCCTGATTGGTGGCGGCCATGACACCAACATTGCCGGTCGCCAGGCGGAAGTGGATGGGCCCCTTATCCTTGGCGTCGGTGCCATGGGCCTTGTTGTAGGTCTCCACCGCTTTGACCACGCGGTCGATGGTCTCTGCCCTATGGTCCTTGGTGAAGATCATGATGGGCATGACGGAGCAGTCGGCGTTCAACAGGCCAGTGGAAGTCTCGACGGGTGAGACGGCGCGCACCAGCACCTGGCTGTTACGGGGCAGGACGCGCCAGTTCAGGTTGCCTTCGTTCCAGCCCATGTTGACGGTTTTCATCACCTGGGGCAGCGACAGCGTGGACTGCACGCCGTCCACATTGCGGATCTGCCAGGCGAAGTCGTCCACCTGGGACGCGACAGTGTAATCGATGCAGCCGTTGGCCGGCGCCTCGGCGATGACCTGGATGATGTCCACGCCGATGGCGAAATGGGCGGCGATGAAATCCGCATCCCTGTTGTAGCGGCTGTCCGGCCACAGTTCCGGCACGCCGGCCTCGGCGTCGCCGATGACACGGCGGCCCGATTCATGGTGCGCCCAGGCGAAGACGGCGAGGCCGATCATCAGGGCCGGAATGGCGCCCTTGGGCCGCGCGAAAACGGTGAAGACCTTCCACACCGCATCGAAGCGGTCCACCTGGCCGGAAACGCGGCGGCGGTAGCTATCGCCCAGCGGCAGGAAGGACAGGGCCACCGGCAGGATCATCAGGTGGGTGACGACGATGATGACCATGCCGACCGAGGCCGACAGCGCCAGTTCCTGGATCATCTGGATCTTGACGATGCGGATGGTCAGGAAGGCGATGGCGTCGGCCACCAGGGCGCTGGCGCCCGGCACCAGCAGGCGCTGGAAGCTGATGCGGGCGGCGGAGAAGGCGTCGGCCCCCTTGCCGATCTCCTGCGTGATGGTGCCCACGTTCTGCACGCCATGGCTGATGGCGATGGCGAACACCAGGAAGGGCACCAGAATGGACATGGGGTCCATGGCCAGGCCCATCAGCACCAGCAGCCCCAGCTGCCAGATGACGGTGACGACCGACAGGGCCAGCAGCACGGCGGTCATGCGGAACGACCGGCCGTAGACATAGACCAGGATGGCGGTGATGACGAAGGCGACGCCGAAGAAGCCGATGACGCCCACCGTGCCGTCGGCCACGTCGCCCATGGCCTTGGCGAAGCCGATGATGTGGATGTCCACCGCGTCATCGGCGTACTTGCCCCGGATGGCCTCCAGCTTCTTGGCCACGTCCATGTAGTTCAGCTTGGCGCCGGTGCTGGGGTCGCGGTCCAGCAGCTGGATGCTGACCAAGGCTGCGGTGAAGTCCTCCGCCACCAGGCGGCCCACCTGACCGGACTTCAGCACGTTGCCGCGCACCACGTTCAGCCAGTCCGGCGTGGCCTTGAACTCCGCCGGGATGACGTTGCCGCCGCTGAACCCGTCCTCAACGATCTCGATGAAGCGGACGTTGGGGGTGAACAGGGAGGTGACGCTGGCCCGGTCCACGCCCGGGATGAAGAACACCTCGTCCGTCACCTGCTTCAGTTTGGTAAAGAATTCCGGCGTGTAGATGTCGCCCTTCTTGACGCTCAGCGCCACCATGACCCGGTTGGCCCCGCCGAATTCCTTCTGATACTTCAGGAAGGTTTTCATATAGGGGTGTTCCTGCGGCAGCTGCTTCTCATAGGCCGTGTCCACCGCCAGGTGGCTGGCCTGCCAGGCGAAGAAGGCCGTGGCCAGCGCGAACAGCACCAGCACCACCTGCCGGTGGCGGAAGATCAGGGCGTCGAGGAAGCGGGGCAGGGACGTCATCGGGCACTCTGGGGAAACGGGGGAACCGGGAATAGGCGGTCTAGGGCGCGCCGTTCGGGGCAGCGCTGGCGGTCAGGGCAGCGCGCCCATCAGCTTGGGGCCCTCATCGCCCAACAGGATCAAGGTGCCGTCGGCGCCGCGGACCGCATCGGCCAGGGCCAGACGGTCGGGGCGGTAGGTCAGCTTGAAGCTGGCGCCGCCATCACTGCTGCTCAGCACCGTGCCCAACGCGCCCACCAGGACGACATGGCCATCGGGGGTGGCGACGCCGCCCATCAGGCCGGCCTTGGTGCCGGTGTCGATGGTCTGCCAGGTCTGGCCCCCGTCGGTGGAGCGGAAGGCGTGGCCCTGCAGGCCGAAGACCACCACGGTCCTGTCGTCCACCGCCACGCCGCTGAACAGCGAGCCCTCATAGGGCAGGGGACGCTTGGTCCAGGTGTGGCCCTTGTCCGGGCTGGTGTAGACGCCGCCGGCCTCCCCTACCACCATGCGGGTGTCGCCGCCGGTGGTGAAGATGGCGTTCAGGTGCAGGTCGTCATCGGTGATGCGGCGCTTGGTCCAGGTCTTGCCGCCGTCGGCGGTTTCCAGGAACAGGCCGTAGGCGCCCACCGCGATACCGTGGTCGGCATCGTCGAACAGCACATCCATCAGGGGCTGTTCCCACTCGGGCGCGAAGTTCTGCAGGGTCCAGCTTTCACCGCCATCGGCGGTGTGCAGGATGGTGGCGTCATGGCCCACGGCCCAGCCCTGCTTGGCGTCGATGAAGCGCACGCCGGTCAGGGTGGCGTTGGCCGGGGCGGGCACTTGGCGCCAGCTGTGGCCATTGTCGTCGGACAGCAGGATATGCCCGCGTTCCCCCACCGCCACCAGCCGCGTGCCCGCCAGCGTGCCGGCCAGGATCAGGGAGCGCGGGGCGAGGGGGGCCAGCAGCGCCGGGATGGGCGCATTGGCGGCCGGGGTCTTCCCGGCGATGGGTGCTGTGACCTTGACGTCGGATGATGGCGGGACGTCGGATGATGAGGGGCTGTCGCCGGCCGCCATCTCCCTCGCTCTTAGGTTGTCCCCGGGGGCGAGGCTGGAGGCCAGGACCAGGGACAGGGCGCCGGCGGCAAGCCGGGCGGCGAGGGGGCGGCATTTCATCATTCAAGTCGCGGACCGCCTCTCGGTGGCCGGCGCCCATAAAACCGGGAAAGGGATGCTGACCCTGTCACGGGCCGCCGGTGGAAATCCAGCGGTCCCGTGACGGGGCGGCAGGATTAGAAGGAGTACTTCAGGCTGAAGCTGATGAAGTCACGATCGTTGATGAGGTTGAAGTCACCACCGCCGAAGAAGTTGGTGTAGTTCACGTCGGCCGACCATTTGTCCAGGAAGGTGGCGGTCAGGCCCACCGACACGGCCTTGCGGCCGTCGATGAAGGTACCCACCGGCAGCGGCGTGGTGCCGTGCACGTCATGTTCCCAGACGACGCGGGGCATCAGGTTGATGCCACCGATGGCATTCAGGTAGTCGAAGCGGGCGACCAGGCGATAGCCCCACGAGAACTCAGTGCCGAAGCCGTTGGTGGCCACGCTTTCCATGCCGCCCAGGCCCAGGAAGTTGGCGTTGCCGCCGACGTTGGTGCCTGTGCCGCTGAAGTGCACGCCATCCGGCATGTTGTGCACGATGTCGGCACCCACCTCGCCCACCAGGATGACCTGATTGGCGCCCATCATGGGCGGCAGGTCCTTGGTGAAGGTCATCTGGACCTGGCTGATGTCGTAGCGGCCATAGCCCTGGATGGTGGTGCCGAACAGGCGCGACGCGCTCTGCTCGATCTGGGCCGTGGTGGTGCCCTGGATGCCACCCAGGCGCTGGATCAGCGCATTGGTGTTGAAGATATGGGCGGCCGCCGTGGCGGCCTGCTGCGCGCCGGCGGTGGCGCCAGCGGTGGCACCGGCCTTGGCGCCGGCGGCGGCACCCTGGGCCTGGCCCGCGGCCTGGGCCGCGGCCAGCGAGGCCGGGCCGCCGCGGGCGGCGATGGCGGCCTGGACGGTGGCCTGGACCGGAGCCGGCAGTGCTGTGAAGTTGGTGCCGACCAGCGCCGGGGCGGCGACCGACAGCACCTGGTTCACGGCCGTCTGGTAGGCGGCGGTGGCGGCGGCCAGGCCCTGCGCGGCACCGGCGGCGGCACCCTGCTGGGCACCCAGGGCCGCGCCCTGCTGGCTGCCAGTCTGGATGAAGCCGAAGACCGAGGGGGCGGCCAGCATGGCCTGCAGGACATCCACGGCGTCATACTGCAGGGGCTGGCCCTGACGGTACGAGTACTCACCCTGGATGGCGACGCCTTCAACACTGGTGCTGAAGCTGACGCCGTACATCTTGATGTCGTTGACGTAGTCGGCGAAGTAGCCGCTGTGGTTGCTGAACGTTTCCGGATTGGACGCGAAGTCGCCGAAGCTGCCCACCTTGACCGACAGGTCCGGCACCCGGTTGTTGTACTTCAGGAAGAAGATGCCGAAGTCGGTATCATCCAGTTCCGGCACGGAATAATGGACGCCGAAGCCGAACTGGCCGTCGTCGCGGGCGTTGTGATCGTTCAGGCGCGGCACGTTGGTGCCGAAGGGCGCGATGGGCGTGACCTGGCCCAGGATGGGGTTCTTGACCGTGCCGTTGGTCTCGATGGCGCCCTGGCTGGCGATGTCGTGGGCCAGCGGGTTGCCGAAGGGCAGAGACAGATAGCGGGCGCCCGGCGACAGCGCGTCGTCGCTGCTGAAGTAGGTGCCGGCCGGATCCAGCAGCGTCTTCTCCCACTTGAACTGGTAGAAGGCTTCCACGCTGAGGTTGTTGGTCAGGCCCAGGTTGGCGCTGATCATCGGCACCGGCAGGAAGACTTCCTTCAGTTCCGTGCCCGGCTGGTGCAGGGCGGAGACGTCCACCGGGTTGATGGCGTTGATGCCGTTGGGGATGAAGGTGCTTTCGCCCCAGCTCAGCACCTGGTTGCCGACGCGCATGCTCAGTGACGTGCCGCCACCCAGGTCGAAGTTGCCGTAGGCATAGGCGTCCAGCAACCGGGCGTAGGCTGCCGACTGGTCGCGGGCGGTGGAACTCAGCGTGAAGGCGCCGGTGCGGGCGGCCGAGGTGCTGTTGGCGTCGTTGTTGATCGGGTCGTAGAAGAAGGTCGCGCGGCCGAAGAAGCCGATGTTATCGTAGTCCAGCTTCAGTTCGTTGGTCATGCGGCCGGTCGTCGACACCAGGCCGGTGCCATAGTTCAGGTCGCCGTTGTCCTGGTTGATGGAGGAGGCGTTGCCGCCGTTGGCCTTGCCCACCAGGTTCTTGTCACGCTCCTGAACGCGGATCAGGCCGCCGAAGGTCAAGGTGGTGTTGAAGCTGCCTTGAAGATCGCCGCTGTTGAAGTCCAGGGCGCGCGCCGGCGATGAGGTGAACAGCGATGTGCCCAGCGCCGCGACGCTCACACCCGCCAGAATACGAGATTTCAGGCACGACTTCCCAAAGACGTTCGCCACCATGCGTCTTTCCTCCCTGTACGTTTTTTTTAAGACACGACCGTCCCTGGCATTCTTGCCTGGGACTCGCGTCCAGCCTCTGTCGCCAAGCCTCGGTTTTCCGGGCGTTGCCGTCAAGCATTGATGAACAGGATCAAGGGATTCCGCGCCGAATAGGGCAAATCTGCAACGCCGTTCAACTCGGATTCGGGGGCGTTTCGAGGGGGTGTTTGCCGGGTTGCCAGTAGGCGTCAAGCCGGGTTCAGGAGGCTACCGCGTGCATCTTTGTCGGCTTCAAAAAAGTTTTGCAGAAGTCGTCCGCCGGGCGGGGTTTTGAGAAGAAGAAGCCTTGAAGCTGATCGCACTGGTGGCGGCGCAGGAAGTCCAGCTGCTCTTCGGTCTCGATTCCCTCCGCCACCACGGTCAGGCCCAGTTGCCGGCCCATGGCGATGATGGTGGCGGCGATGGCGGCCGTGTCGGTGTTGGAGGTCGCCTCCGACACGAAGGAGCGATCGATCTTCAGCGTGGTGATGGGCAGGCGCCGCAGGTAGGACAGCGAGGAATAGCCCGTGCCGAAGTCGTCGATGGCGATGGAGATGCCCTGGGAGCGCAGTTCCGCCAGCGTGTCGGCGATATAGGCCAGGTTGGACATCATCGCCGTCTCGGTGATCTCCAGCTCCAGGAATTCGGGCCCCACGTCGTATTCCTGCAACAGCTGGCGCACCCGCTCCGCGAACTGGCCGGAGGAGACCTGGCGGACGGAGACGTTGACGGCCACGGGCAGGGGCTGCAGCCCCTGTTCCTGCCAGGCGCGGATCTGGGCCAGGGCGGTGCGCATGACCCATTCGCCGATGGGGACGATCAGACCGTTCTCTTCCGCCATGGGAATGAAGCGGGCGGGGGAGACGGAGCCCATCTCCGGATGGTGCCAACGGATCAGCGCCTCGGTCCCCACCGGCTGCAGCGTCTCCAGGTCGATCTTGGGCTGGTAGTGCAGCGTGAACTGGTTCAGGTCCAGGGCCTCGCGCAGCGCGTGCTCCATGGACAGCCGCGCCACCGCCTCCTCGTTCATGCGGGGGGTGAAGAACTGGTAGCTGTTACCGCCCGCCGCCTTGGCGTTGTCCATGGCGGTGGCGGCGTCGCGCAGCAGGGCGTCGGTGTCCGACGCGTCGCCCGGGAACAGGCTGATGCCGATGGAGGTGGTGATGAACAGCTGCTGGCCGTCGATGGCGAAGGGCCGGGTCAGTCCCACCAGGATGGCCTCGGCGATGCGGGCGGCCACCTGCGGCTCCGGCAGATCCTCGGCGATCACCATGAACTCGTCGGCGCCCATGCGGCCCACGGTGTCGGCGGCGCGCACGCAGGACACCAGGCGCTGCCCCAGGGCGCGCAGCAGCTTGTCGCCCACCTGGCTGCCCAGGCTGTCGTTCACCAGCTTGAACCGGTCCAGATCCATGACCAGCACGGCGACGGAGGTGCCCTTGCGGGCGCCATGGGCGATGGCGTGCTGCAGACGGTCCTGCAGCAGGGTGCGGTTGGCCAGGCCGGTCAGCGGATCGTGGGTGCTGACGTACAGCAGCTGCTCCTCGAAGCGCTTGCGGTCGGTCACGTCGGTCATGGTGCCGGTGAAGCGCAGGGGACGGCCCCGTTCATCCCGGATGGCCAAGCCGCGCGCTTCGATCCACAGCCAGCTGCCGTCGTTCTTGCGCAGGCGGAAGACGCTGAGGTAGTCGCCGCTCTCGCCCGACAGGTAACGCTCGATGGTGCCCATGGTGGCGGGCGCATCGTCTGGGTGCAGCAGGGCCTCCAGCGGCTTGTCATGCCAGGGGCTAGCGCCGCCGGGATAGCCCAGCATCTCCAGGAACTCGGGGCTCCACCACGTCAGGCCGGTGGCGAAGTCGGCGTCGAACACGCCGGACCGGGTGGCGCTGACGGCCTGTTTCAGCCGCTCCTCGCTTTCGCGCACGGCGCGTTCCGACCGCTTGCGCTGGGTGATGTCCTGGATGACGCAGATGGCGGTGCGGCGGGTGCCCAGGCGCATCTGGCTGACGCCGAAGGCCATGGCGAAGACGGTGCCGTCGCGCCGGCGGCCCTGCACCTCCGACCGCTGCTCCCCGCCATGGCTGCCGCCCTGGCGCCGCAGGCTGGTCATCAGCTCCATCGACACCCGCGGCCAGTCCTCGTCGGCGATGAAGCTGACGAAGGGCTGCCCCGCCGCCTGGCCTGGCTCATACCCGAACAGCTGGTGGGCGGCGCGGTTCATGGTGGCGACGCGCAGGTCCTCGTCCAGGGTGATGATGCCATCGGCCACGTTGTCCATGATGCCGGACAGGTGGGTCTCGCGCTCGCGCAGCCGGGCCTCCACCCGCTCGCGCTCCACCAGGGCGCGGTCGAATTCCAGCAGCAATTCGTTGGTGGTGCTGGCCAGCAGGCCCAGTTCGTCATCCGCGTGCTGCGGCGGCACGGTCAGCAGCAGGTCGGCCGGCCGGCGGGCGTCCACGGCGGCGATGCCGCGCGTGAGGCGCAGGAAGGGCTTGGACAGCGAGATGTAGAAGACCACGACCAGGATCAGGGCCAGCGCCACCGTCCACACCAAGCCCACGCCCAGGACGATGGCCGACCGGCGGAAGAAATCCAGCGCGATCAGGTAGCGGTCGACGCTGACCTTCAGCACGCCCACGTTCTGGTGGTGGCGTTCGATGACCAGCTGGATGGAGAAGGTTTTTTCCTGGGGCAGCAGGATTTCCGCCAGCCACTTCAGGCCCCCCTCTGCTTCCGGCCGGTCCTTGGCGGCCAGCTGGTTGCCGAAATCCTCATAGATGACGGCATGGTACAGGGGGCGGTACTCGAACAGGCCGGTCAGCACCCGTTCCGCCAGCGCCTGGTCGAAGGCGTAGGCCGCCTCCGCCGCCGGCTGGCGCGCCGTGCTCAGCACCTGCTGCACCAGCTGGTCGGTCTGCTGCTCGACGTTGAACAGGTCGTAGGTGATCTGGGCGGTGTTCAGGATGATGCCCAGCGCCAGGGTCAGCAGGGCGGTGTTGCGCGCCTGCTTGTAGGACAAGCGCTTGCGCAGCGGCAGCCGCACCTTCTTGCGCGCGGCCGCCTTGCCATCCTCCGGCCCCATGCCCGGCGCCTGGGCGCCGCCTCCTTGGCCGTTCCCATCGCGGGGCGTTCCGCCGGTGACGGACGATGCGTTCCCGAACTGTGCCAGGGTACGGGACGACGACGATGCCTCGGAGGACGGTGGGGGCGTCATGCCAACCTTTAGGTCGCGGGGCGTTCAAAACAGCGGGCGGTACAACCACCTCATCATGACCTTAAGACGTATGGGGTCCCAGAGTCTCGCACTTCCGTACGGGCCGCGCTGTGGGATAGGTCAACGCTCCTCGACGATGTTGCGGAAAATCTTCAGCCATTCGTCGGCGGTGGCGCGCTTGCGGAAACTGACGACCAGGGGCTGCGGGAAGCGGCGCGTCTTCAGCGTCATTTCGAAATGCTGGTCCTTGGCCTGGTAGCGCCAGGCCGTCAGGTCCTTGGCGGCCAGCAGCACGGGCGGGCGCTTGTCCAGGCCCTTGCCGATCACGGCCACGCGGCCGCGCGCCTCGTCGGCGGCGATGCCGGTGCCCTCATGGGCGTGGCGTTCGGTGATGGTGAACCCTTCCAGCGCGTCGAAGCGGCGGAAGATTTCGGCTTCGGACGGGCCACGCGTAGCCAGCCAGGCGACCAGCGCCAGGGCCAGGCCCACCCCCATCACAGCCAGGACGATCAGCAGCAGCATGGGGTAGGGATAGAATGAACGGGCCGGCCCCGCAACCGTGCGCTGCGGGGCGGGCCGCGGTGACGTGATTTACCAGGTGCCGGTGTTGGACATGGAGACCCAGGGCTCCTGCGGGGGCAGGGCGTCGCCGGCCTGCAGCAGCTCGATGGAGATCTGGTCGGGGGAGCGGACGAAGGCCATGTGACCGTCACGCGGTGGGCGGTTGATGGTGACGCCCGCGTCCATCAGCCGCTGGCAGGTGGCATAGATGTCGTCCACGGCGAAGGCCAGGTGGCCGAAGTTGCGGCCGCCGGTGTAGACCTCAGGATCCCAGTTCCAGGTCAGCTCCACCTCCGACTCCGGCGAGCCCGGGGCCGCCAGGTAGCGGCCCTTCTCGTAGTCGCGGCGGCGCACCAGTTCCAGCCCCAGCTTGTTGACGTAGAAGTCCAGCGAGGCGTCCAGGTCGGTGACGCGGACCATGGTGTGCAGGTATTTCATCGGCGGGGTTCCCGGGTGGCCATGTATGCGGAAGCCGACCTTAGGCCCTTGGCGCCAAAGACGAAAGCCCGCCGGTTTCCCGGCGGGCTTCCTGATGGGGTGGGGGCTGCCCCGCGCAGCGCAACCCCGGGGATGGGACGAGGCTCAGTGCCCGGCGTTGCGGATGCGCACCTGGCCGGAGCCGTGCTGGCTGATGGACTGGTTGGTGGCGACGCCGTCCATGGTGAAGTCGCCCGAGCCGGCGATATCCACCGACAGCGGGTCGGCCTTGCCGGCATGGATGGTGACGTTGCCGCTGCCGTGGATTTCGGCCGACACCGCGCCGTTGACCGAGGCCATGTCGACATTGCCGGAGCCGCTGATCTCCAGCGACACCTCGCCATTGGTCTTGCCGGTGCGCACCTTGCCGGAGCCCTTGATCTCCACCGAGACGGCCTTGGCGATGTCGCCCACGGTGATGTTGCCGCTGCCGGTCACGTCCAGGGCGGCGGACTGCACCCGCCCGACCGTCACGGAACCGGAATGAAGGTCTTCGATTGCCAGGTCGGCGTTCAGGTCGCCCGCGGTCAGGTCACCGACGAAATCGTCGATCGCCAGGCTGGTGCCGGCGGGCATGGTGACGCTGACCTTCATGAAGTCGCGGTCGCTGTAATGCTCGTGGTGGCGGTGCTCCTGCTCCACCTTGGCCTTGTCGCCCTCGCTGTGGAAGGACAGGCGGTTGACCTGGTCGTCGTCGCCGGTGGCGGTGACGGTGATCTCCTTCGCGGAGGACGACACCGTGATCTCGACATTGGCCACCAGGCCTTCCAGCTCCAGCGTGCGGCCGTGCAGGGTCTGCGGGCCGATGGTGCCGGCGTAGGCCGGGGCCGAGGTGAAGGCGATGAGTGCCGCGGCCAAGGGGGCGGCAGCCAGCGGCGCAAGGGACAGGGTGGCCAAGCGGTGGGGGGTGCGGAACATGAGGCGGGGTCTCCCTGACGATAAGGCGGGAAGCGTCAGCCCCGGTGGTGTCAGGGGCGGAGCTTCCGGATCGGTCCGGCCCATCGTGCCGAGCCGGTTACGGCCTTCATCGCAAGGGATGTGCCAATTGCAAAATCCGCAGGAATCCTGAGGCGCCCCCGGGACCATCCAACGTGAACGGCGATTTAATCGTCCTTCACGCCAGGTGGGTGGTGGATTCCGCCACTATTCCGGGGCGCCGGTCTTGCCGCTGATCAGGTCCACCCACTCCTGTTCCGTCAGGATGGTCAGGCCCAGCTCGCGGGCCTTGGTGGCCTTGGAGCCGGCGTCGGCGCCGACGACGACATAGTCGGTCTTGGCGCTGACGGAGCCGGCGACCTTGGCGCCCAGGCCCTCGGCTTTGGCCTTGGCCTCGCTGCGGCCCATGGTCTCCAGCGTGCCGGTGAAGACCACGGTCTTGCCCACGACCGGCGACCCGGTGGTGGTGGGCCGCTGGTAGGTTTCCACGGTGATCTGGGCCAGCAGGCGGTCCAGCAGGGCGCGGTTATGCTCCTCGCGGAAGAAAGCCATCATGTCGTCGGCCACGCCCACGCCGATCTGTTCGATGGCGCACAGCTCGGCATAGGCCTCACCCACCAGCTCAGGCTTGCGCTCGGTGGGTTGGGCGGTCCGCTCCTCCGCCGCCTTGATCATGGCGGCGCGCCAGTGATCCACCGTCAGGTAGTGACGGGCCAGCAGCTTGGCCGTGGCCTCGCCCACCTGGCGGATGCCCAGGGCGTAGATCAGGCGGTCCAGGCCGATGGTCCGGCGGGCCTCGATGGCGGCGAACAGCTTCTCCACCGACTTCTTGCCGAAGCCGGTCATGGTGACGATGCGGTCCAGCCGTTCGCTTTCGCGCTTTTCCAGGGTGAAGATGTCGGCCGGCTCGCGGATGCGCTCCTGGCTGTGGAACAGGCGCATGCGCTCGATGCCCAGGCCCTCGATGTCGAAGGCCAGGCGGCTGGTGAAGTGGATCAGGCGCTCCACCGCCTGGGCGGGGCAGATCAGGCCGCCGGTGCAGCGCCGCACCACGCCGTCCGGCTCGGCCACCGTTTCCTCGGGGGCGGACGCTTCCGCACCCTCAACGGCGGCACCATCATCCGGGGTGCCGCTTTCCACCGCCACCACTTCCGCCGCCGCGTCCGCCTTCTCGGCGGCGGAGCGCACGGCCAGGCTGCCGCAGGCGGGGCAGTGGGTGGGGAATTCGAAAGGATGGCTGTCGGCAGGGCGCAGGTTGGGCACGACGCCGACGATTTGGGGGATCACGTCGCCGGCGCGCTGGACGATGACGGTGTCGCCCACCCGCACGTCCTTGCGGCGGATTTCATCCTCGTTATGCAGGGTGGCGCGCGAGACGACGACGCCGCCCACGGTGATGGGCTCCAGCTCCGCCACCGGGGTCAGGGCACCGGTGCGTCCCACCTGGATGCTGATGGCCTTCAGCAGGGTTTGCGCCTTCTCCGCCGGATATTTGTGGGCGGTGGCCCAGCGCGGCGTGCGGGTGCGGAAACCCAGGCGTTCCTGCAGATCCAGCCGGTCCACCTTGTAGACCACGCCGTCGATGTCGAAGGGCAGGGTGGCGCGCTGGCCGCCGATCCAGCGGTAATAGTCCAGCAGCTCGTCGGCCGTGCGGCACAGGCGCGACGGCTCGCTGATGGTGAAGCCCAGGTCAGCCAGGCGCTGGCGGCTTTCCGACTGGGTGGCGCCCAGCGGCTCCGACAGCTCACCCCAGGTATAGGCGAAGAAGCGCAGGGGCCGGCCCGCCGTGATGCTGGCGTCCAGCTGGCGAAGGCTGCCGGCGGCGGCGTTGCGCGGGTTGGCGAAGACCTTCTCACCCTTCTCCGCCTGGGTCTTGTTCAGCGCCAGAAAGTCTTCGCGCCGCATATAGACCTCGCCCCGCACTTCCAGGACGGCCGGGACCCCTTTTCCGGAAACTGGCCCCGTCAGCGTGTTGGGGATGTCGTCGATGGTGCGGACGTTGGCGGTGACGTCCTCGCCCTCCGCCCCGTCGCCACGCGTGGCGGCCTGCACCAGCTGGCCGTCCTCATAGCGGATGGACAGGGACAGGCCGTCGATCTTGGGCTCGGCCACGAAATCCAGCGAGGCGGCTTCGTCCAGCACCAGAAAGCGGCGGATGCTGGCCACGAAGTCGGCGACGTCCTCATCCTCGAAGGCGTTGCCCAGCGATAGCATGGGCACCTTGTGCTTCACCTTGCCGAAGCCGGCGGCCGGGGCGGCCCCCACCGTGGCCGTGGGGCTGTGGGCACCGGCCAGTTCGGGGAAGCGCTGCTCGATGGCCGCCAGTCGCCGTTCCAGGGTGTCGTAGTCGGCGTCGGAAATTTCCGGCGCGTCCTTCTGGTAATAGAGGGCGCGGTGGTGGCCGATCTCCGCCACCAGCTGGGCGTGTTCTGCCCGGGCATCCTCTGGGGTCAGGGCGTCGATGGCTTGCTTGGCGGCCATGGCAGTACTCGGGATGAAGGCGGAAGGGAACGGCGCCGGCTCAGCCGGCGGCCATCAGCTCGGACGCGGCGGCGCGGGCGGCGGCGGTGATCTCGGCACCCGACAGCATGCGGGCGATCTCTTCCCGCCGCTCCTCCGGTGACAGGATGACCACGTCGGTGGTGGTTTTGCCGGCGGCCACGCGCTTGCGCACGTTCAGGTGCTGCTGGCCGCGCGCCGCCACCTGCGGGCTGTGCGTCACTACCAGAACCTGCAGGCCGGCACCCAAACGGGCCAGGCGTTCACCCACGGCATTGGCCACGGCACCACCGATGCCGGTGTCGACCTCGTCGAACACCAGGGTGGGTACGGTGCCCACCTGGGCCAGGATCACCTTCAGCGCCAACATGAAGCGGGCGAGTTCGCCGCCCGACGCGATCTTGGCCAGCGGGCCCGGGGGGGCGCCGGGATTGGTGGCGACGGTGAAGGCCACGCGGTCGCTGCCGCCGGGGCCCCACTCGGCCTCTCCCACCGGCTCCACCGCGGTGACGAAGCGCGCCTTCTCCAACTTCAGGGGAGACAGCTCTGCCATCACGGCCCGGTCCAGCTTGCCGGCCACCCGGCGCCGCTCCCCCGTCAGGGACGACGCGGCGGTGGCGTAGGCCTGCTTCGCCTCGGCGGCGTCCTTGGCCAGGCGGGTCAGCAGGTCGCCCTGGTCCTCGATCAGCGACAGGCGGCGGGCGAAGTCGGCGCGCAAGGTGGCAAGGCCGCTCACGGCGATGCCGTGCTTGCGGGCGCAGGCGCGCAGGGCGAACAGCCGCTCCTCCAACTTTTCCAGACTGGCGCCGTCATGGTCCATGTCGCCGGCCATGACCTGAAGGGTGCGCGCCGCCTCCCCAATCTCGGCGGCGGCCTGGTCCAGGACCGCGATCAGCGGGTCCAGCTGGCCGGCAGCCTTGTCGGCCACGCGGGTCAGGTGGCGCAGGGCGTTGGCGATGGCGCGCTCGGCCCCGCGCTCGCCGGAGATTTCGCCGGCCGCACCGGTCAGCGCCTCGACCAGCTTTTCCCGGTGCATCATGACGGCGCGCCTTTCCGCCAGCGCCTCTTCCTCGTTGTCCTTGGGATCCAGCGCATCCAGTTCGGACAGCGCGTGGCGGACATATTCCTCTTCCTCGCGCGCGCGGGCGGCCTCGCGGTCCGCATCGGCGCGGGCGGCCTCGGCCGCCTGCCAGGCGCGGTAAAGGCCGGACACCTGCGCGCGCTTGGGCGCCAGACCGGCGTAGTCGTCCAGCAGGTCGCGGTGGGTCAGGGGGTTGAGCAGGCCATGGGTGTCGAACTGGCCGTGCACCTCCACCAGCGTCTCACCCACGCGGCGCAGCAGGGCCACGCCCACAGGCTGGTCATTGATGAAGGCGCGGGAGCGGCCATCGGCGGTGACGGTGCGGCGGAGGACCAGGGTGGTGTCGGCATCGAGGTCCTGCTCGCGCAGCAGGGCCAGGGCGGGATGGTCCGATCCTCCATTGGCTCCACGCGCGGCCAGATCGAACTCGGCCACCACCGTCGCCTGGTCGGCACCGTGGCGCACCAGGCCGCTGTCGCCCCGGCCGCCCAGGGTCAGGCCCAGCGCATCCAGCAGGATGGACTTGCCGGCGCCGGTCTCACCGGTCAGCACGCACAAGCCTTGGCCGAACGACAGGTTCAGCCGTTCGATCAGGACCACGTCACGGATCGAGAGGGACGCCAGCATGGCAACTCACCCGGTTTTGCGAGCCTTGGGGACGATACTTCCAGACGGCACTCTTTAGACGACAAGGGCCCCGGACTGGTCTGTCGCCGATCCGGAGCCCCGCTGTCGGGATATGATTTTTCTAGGACTTAATCGCCGAAAAGCCAACCCAAGAAGCCACGGTCCTTGCTTTCCTGGCGGGGCTTCTCGCCCTTGTCGTCGGCCTTCTGGTCCGTCGTCTTCTGGTCTGGCGCCTTCAGATCGGCCGGCTTGGCGTCCGGCTTGTCCACAGCCGGTGCCGTCTGGCCCTCGGGGGCCGCGACCGGTGCGCCGGCGCGGGGGCCGGCCGCTGGGGTGGCCGCCGGCGTGTCGGCGGGCTGGGCCGTCAGGTTGACCGGGATGACGCGCGGCTTGGGCAGGTCCTTCACCAGGTCGTAGGTGTTCTGGTACCAGTCGCTGCCCGGGTAGTTGTAGCCCAGCACGGCGGCGGCCTTGCGCGCCTCATCCAGCATGCCCAGCGACAGGTAGACCTCCACCAGGCGGTGCAGGGCCTCCGGCACGTGGCTGGTGCTCTGGTACTGATCCACCACCTGGCGGAAGCGCTTCATGGCGGCCAGGTTCAGGCCCACGCTCTGGTAATAGCGCCCGATGTCCATCTCCTTACCCGCCAGATGGTCACGGGTCAGGTCAATCTTCAGC
The DNA here is from genome assembly GCF_029594735.1 of Nitrospirillum amazonense. Classification (NCBI taxonomy): domain Bacteria; kingdom Pseudomonadati; phylum Pseudomonadota; class Alphaproteobacteria; order Rhodospirillales; family Azospirillaceae; genus Nitrospirillum; species Nitrospirillum amazonense. The sequence continues at coordinate 2,279,780 of NZ_JARPAF010000002.1, read as the reverse complement.
TTGGCGTCGCGGGCGTAGGGGCTGGTGGGGAAGCGGCGGATGACCTCTTCCAGGGCCTTCAGCGACTGCACGGTCGGCGTCTGGTCGCGCCGCACGTCGGAGATCTGCTCATAATAGCAGAGGCCCTTCAGGTAATAGGCGTAGGCGACGTTGGGGTTGCCGGGGTGCAGGCTGATGAAGCGGTCCAGCGAGCCGATGGCCTCTTCATACTTGTTGGCCTGGTAATAGGCGTAGGCGGCCATCAGCTCGGCGCGCATGGCCCAGGTGGAATAGGGGTGCTGCTGTTCCACGGCGCCGAACAGCAGGGCCGCCTTCTGGTATTCGCCGCGATCGATGGCGTTGCCCGCCTCGGAGTAGATCTGCTCCACCGGGCGTTCGATGTAGGGGGCCTCCTTCTCATCGCTGGAGCAAGCCGCAACCGCGAGCAGCGCCAGGGGGGCGGCGAGCGGGACCAGGCGGCGGAGGCGACGGGGCGACAAGGCAATGCGAGGGAAGGACAAGGGCATCTTCTCGGAGCGGAATAGGCGGCGGGATGCGCGACGGCGTGTTATAGCACGGGTCAACCGCCCGTCGCCAAGCGGCACATTGTCGGCCTGACAGCGAAATTTCTCAAAAACCGGGCCCGCCGGGAACCTCGGCCACCAGTGCGCTCATCCTACGCGGGTGTATAGGATGGAGGCCGGCAGGGCATTTTTGCATCGACACGCGACCGCGTTCGGGGGTGGATGTACGGCAGGGCAACCGCTAGATACTTTATTAAGTCGCCTTTCCAGGACACTCTTCCACCGCCATGCCCGACAAGACGGCCAAGCCCAGCATCACGGAATTCAACTTCGCGCATCCGGCGTTGTGCCTGCCCAATTCCTTTTTCACGCTCAGCCATGGCGAGCCGGTGCTGCAGATCGACCTGGGCGACGCCCGGGGCGCCATTCCCCTGCGGCAGGTGGCGCAGATGTTCTCCATCTCTCCGGAAAGCGGCGACGGCCAGCTCCTAGGCATGGTCGCGCAGAGCCTGCGTTTCGTGCGTATCATCCATAACGGGGACCGCATCCCATCGGAAATCGTGGACGGAACGGCCTCCTGGACCATCGAGTCCCGCCACCGCGACCTGGCTTTCATCAAGATCGGCGGGTCGCTGCTGAAGGCCATCGCCGGCGCCCGCGCCGATGCCACGGCCGCCCTGGATGAGAGCGAGGAGGCCAAGCGCCGCATGCGCGAGCAGGCGGCCGAGATCGCCGCTCTGGTCGGCGTGGCCGTCGAACGCAAGCAGGAGGTGGTGGACAGGGTGGAGGTGCTGGCCAACGAGTTGGCCTTCCTGGAGGCGCTGCGGGAGTATTTCAAACCGGTGTTCGACATCGGCCGCAAGCTGCGCGAGATGCAGAAGCTGGCGCGCGGCGATCGCGAGCTGGACCACCAGCTGCGCCGCATCCAGTCGTTGTTGAAGGTGCCGGTGGAAAAGTATCGCGCCTGGTTCGATGAGGTGGAGGCCGGCACGGGCGAGGCCGTGGCGGCGCTGAAGCAGTTCGAGGGCACGGTCGCCATGCTGCGCCGGCATAGGGACAACCTGCACTTCGAAACCCTGGCCTGGGAAGACCTTCCCCAGCGCTGGAAGGCCCTGGACCCAGCGAAGGACGAGGCGATGCTTGAGATCGGCCGCCTCTACCGCTTCCTAGCGTCCCGCTACCTCGACACCAAGGTGTGGTTCGGCGGCTGACGGGGCTGTCGATAGTGGTCCGCTGTCCGGCGATGGACGGTTCCATCTGTCCGCAAACGGACAGTGGGCGATTTCGGACGCTGAAATGGTAGTCATATTCGCCAAATGTGGCGAATGCGGCCAATTAGTGGCGCCGTCTGGTCAACGACCCATAAACCCTTAACCAAGAACGACGGAATCCCGCGGCTTTCGGCGGTTGGCACACCCCTTGCTGATAAGGCAGGCATTAACCCACCACGCTCCGATGGAGATCAAGATGTCGTCCTTCAATGCCGCGCCCCGCACCGCTTCCTTCCGTTTCTTCAAGTATCTGCCCAGCACCGAGATGGTCGAGACCGTCGCCATGCTGGCCGTGGCGCTGGTGATCAGCGTCAGCGTGAACACGATGCTTTGATCCAGACACATTGAACGAAGATAGGGATACGCAATCATGAGCACCCGGACCGTCAGCGCCCCGAACAGCAACGTCACCAGCTTCGCCGACCGCCTGAGCGCCGTCTTGCCGCGCGCTGCCGCCGTGGTCGAAACCGCTGGCATGCTGGCCGTCGCCGCCGTCATCGCGCTGTGCATCAACGCCATGCTGTAAACGTCCCCAGGGATATCCGCGCCGCTCCTGTGCGTCATAAAGGGAGCGGCGCTGGCCGGATCGCCGGCACAACCGAAAAGGCCTTCTTCCCGGATGGGGAAGAGGGCCTTTCGCTTTTGGGGTCGCGGGTGGGGAGGGTCGGAATGAGTGTCCGGAAATGGACAGTGTTCGGAGGCGCACAGGGTGGCGTCGCGTATTTTGGCAATAAATTGCAAATGCGGCTACTTAATGGCGGCGCCACTGTTAATGGTGGATGAGTTTCAGTTTAAGTTATTGAAATATATGGATTCATATGTGTTGGCACGCCCTTTGCTCTTATGGGGACATCGCCAAACGCCGATCCTGATGGAGATGACAATGACCGCCTACGCCACCGCCAGCCGCACCGCTTCTTTCCGCTTCTTCAAGGGCTTGCCCAGCATTGATGCTATCGAGACCGTCGCCATGACGGCTGTGGCCCTGCTGATCGCCGCCAGCATCAACGCCATGCTCTAAGCTGGCACCATCCAAACGCCGCCGCCTGACCAGCGGCCGTCCATAAGAGAAGGGGATAGCAATCATGACCACCGTTACCGCCAGCCGGCCCGCCACTCGCCGCACCGCCACCGCCGGCCTGATGACCCGCCTGACCAGCCTGGTCGAGGCCGCCGGCATGCTGGCCGTCGCCGGTGCCATGGCCCTGTGCATCAACGCCATGCTATGACATCGCTGATCGGAGCGCGCCCCGTCGTGGTGGGCGCGCCGGCCGGGGGTCCGGCGCAATCGAAAAGGCCTTCTTTCCATACGGGAAGAGGGCCTTTCGCTTTTGGGACATTACCTATCCGGGCCGCCGTAGTGAGCTTCTTCAAAAATCCAGATGCCCCGGTCCTCGCTCTCCATCATCAGGGCGTAGGCGGCATGCGCATCTGTGGCTGGGGGAATATCGACGATGTATCCGCGCCCACCGAACTCGCCTTCAAAGGTGCAGCCCAGCGCCTGGATGGCTTGCCAATGACGCAGGAAGTCCTGAATCGTCGTCTCCTTGGCCAGGCGAATGCGATAGGTGGAATGGCCCTGGCGGGCATGGACGCGCCGGAATAGCAGCAGGCCATCCTCCGGGTGAGCGACGACGATGTCCTGATAGCTCAGGCCATAGGCGCTGCCCGGTGAGTTCTCTAGGACGTAGAGATCGCCACCCAAAGGCGTGGCCCAGACATGCTCCATGGCACCGCCGTGCCAGTCGGTCGGGTCGGTGGGAATGGTGAGCTTGATCATGGAGCGCTTGGTATTCATCACGGCGGTTCCCGCGCGGCCTTCGGATCAGACAGCTTACCCGTGACAGCGCTCGGCACCCCCGCCTTAAACCGTACGTCAGCGGACAGGTGGATGATGTACGCAAACGGACAGTGTTCACCGTCGCACAGTATAGAATGGCTCATTTCAACACTAAATCGTCATTGCGGCCAAATTCTGGCGGTGTGATGGCGAAGCGGTGGTGCGTGAAGGCCCGCACCCCAGGATTTCCGCCATTTTGATGAGTTGGCACGGCCCTTGCTCTTATAGGGACATCACCGACCAACGATCCTGATGGAGAGAGAAATGACCGCCTTCGCCGCTTCCAGCCGCACCGCTTCCTTCCGCTTTTTCAAGGTGTTGCCCGACACCGCCGCCGTCGAGGGCGTGGCCATGATGGCTGTGGCCCTGCTGATCGCCGCCAGCATCAACGCCATGCTGTAAACCGAACCCAAACCTCACGCGCTTCTCATCAAACGACCATCGCCCGACCAGCGATCATCATTCAGAAGGGGATTAAGATCATGACCACCGTCACCGCCACCGAGACCGCCGTCACCACCGGTTTTGCCGCCCGCCTGTCCGCCTTCGTCGAGGCCGCCGGCATGCTGTCCGTCGCCGCCGTCATGGCCCTGTGCATCAACGCCATGCTGTGAGGCGCCAATACTGTCCAGACCCGACGGCCGGGATTCCCGGCCGGAAACGGAAAAGGCCTTCTTCCCGGATGGGGAAGAAGGCCTTTTCGTTTGAGGCTCAGTGATTGGTGTTTGTTTGGTTTTTGGTGCTTGTTGGCCGGACGGACGGCGGCGTGATTCGTCTATTCGAGTATCAGGTATTCAAGTATCAGGCGGTGGCCAGCAGCGGCTGCTCCCAAGCCGGGACGAAGGCGGCGTCCATTTCCTCGACAATCTCGTAGGCGGAGGCGTCGGCGAACAGAGCGCGCAGCAGCTTGTTGTTCAGGGCGTGGCCGGACCGGATGCCGGAATAATGGCCGACGATGGCGTAGCCCGCCATGTACAGGTCGCCCACGGCGTCCAGGATCTTGTGGCGTACGAATTCGTCATCGAAGCGCAGGCCGCCCTCGTTCAGGACGCGGTCACCGTCGATGACGATGGCGTTGTCCATGGAGCCGCCCCGGGCCAGGCCGGCGCGGCGCAGCATGTCCACCTCCTGCAGGAAGCCGAACGTGCGGGCCTCGGCCACCTCATCCTTGAAGCTGTCGGCTTCCAGGCGGACGAAGCCTTCCTGACGGCGGACGGCGGCGCTGGCAAAGTCGATCTCGAACGCGAAGCTGGAGCCCGAGGCCGGGGTCAGAGTGGCGACCTTCTCGCCCTCCACCACCGACACGGGGCGCAGCACGCGGATGATGCGGCGCGCGGCCTCCTGCTGGATGATGCCGGCGCACTCGATGAGGAAGACGAAGGGGGCGGCGCTGCCGTCCATGATGGGAACCTCGGCCCCGTCCAGGTCGATGAACAGGTTGTCGATGCCGCAGCCGCGCAGGGCCGACATGACATGCTCAACCGTGCCCACCGTGGCGCCGGTGGCGTTGGCGACCACCGTGCACAGGCGGGTGTCCACCACCGCGTCCCAACGGGCCGGCACGGCCGCCTGGGCTTCGGTGGCACCACCGCGCAACAGATCCACCCGACGGAAGACGATGCCGGTGTTCACCGGCGCCGGGCGCATCGTCATGGCAACGGGCAGGCCGGAATGCAGACCGACACCGGTGCAGTTGATGGGGGCCTTCAGCGTCTGCTGGCGGGCGGCGGTGGTGGGTTCACGATCGGCGTACACGGTTCCAACTTCCTTATTCGGCCGTGATACGGTCGGGCTGGGGCCTTTCCTGCATCACGTGCGCCCCAGGGTTATATCCACCGGGGACTTTGCGTTCGGACGGGGGCGGCGGGCGGGGCGGTCCAACCGTGACCACCTCAATCGCGATGTGCGGGTCCTGCCATCCACGTCCGGCGACCGGTCCGGCTATCGGTCGATTAATCGACCCTGCCGCCTTGCCGCCTTGGGCTGTGGCGCTGGTTCCGGGTGTTTAACCGCGTGTTGCGGTGCATCCAAAGCCGAACGTCACGCTGCCTAAGTAACAACGTGGGCGCCAGGCTTCAAATCACTCTTTGTTACCGAATGTTACGTGAGGCTATGCGTATCTATTTGAGCACAAATGCAATTTTGCCTTCTTTTCGCCGCAAATGAAAAGGGCCGCCTTCCTGCGGAAAGCGGCCCTTCACATGATGCAATGCAGTGACGTCAGTCACACGCGTGCCGGCAATTCGACACCGTCAGTTGGCCTGCCGGCGCAGGAACGCCGGGATGTCCAGCGAGCTGTCCTCGCCCGGCGCGCGGCCCAGGCCGGGCTCCTGATGCACGGCCGGTTGCTGGCGGGGGGCCGCCTGCGGGGCCGGGGCGTGCTGCTGCGCCGGTTGCGGGTGCTGGACTTGCGGCGCGTGCTGCTGCGGGGCGTAGTGCGCGGCGGGGGCGGGCTGACGCGGCGCCGGCTGCGGGTGCTGGACCTGCGGGGCCGGGGCCGGCTCATCACCGCCGAAACCGAACATGCGCTGGAAGATACCCTTCTTGCGCGGCTCCGCCTGCGGCGGGGTGTAGCGCTCGGGGTTGGGCGCGCCCAGGCGCGGACCGGCGTCGGCGGGACGCGGCGGGATGAAGCCGCCACCGCTGCGCTCGCCGCGCAGGGCGCCCGGAGCGGGGGCGCGCATCGGCACCTCAGTCCGGGGGGTCGGCTGCTCGGCCACAGGCTCCGGCGCCACCTCGACGGCCGGGGCCGCCGCTACGGGGGCGGGGGCCGGCTCGGCCGCCGGGGTGAAGGGCGCCGGGGCGGGAACGGCCATCTGCGGCGCGGGCTGCGCCGCCGCCGGGGCCGCAAGCGGGGCGGTCATGGCGGCCGAAACCGCCGGAGCGGCGGCCGTCGGCGCCACCGGCGCCGGGGTCAGGGCGGCGTGGTAGCTGGCGCCGGCCGGGCGGACGGGCGTGCTGACCGAGGGCGTGGCCGCCGGGGCCGGCGCACGGCGCACGGCGCTGGTGCTGACAACCGACAACTGCGGGGCAGCCGGCTGCTGGCGCGGCTGCTGGCCGGCCAGGGTCTCGATGCCGGTCGCCACCACGGAGACGCGCATCTTACCGTCCAGCTGGGCGTCGAAGGTGGAGCCGAAGATGATGTTGGCGTCGGGGTCGACCTCGTCGCGGATGCGGTTGGCCGCTTCGTCCACCTCGAACAGGGTCATGTCATAGCCGCCGGTGATGTTGATCAGGACACCGCGGGCGCCCTTCATCGACACGTCGTCCAGCAGCGGGTTGCTGATGGCGGCCTCGGCGGCCTCCACGGCCCGGCGCTCGCCGGTGGCCTCGCCCGTGCCCATCATGGCCTTGCCCATCTCCGTCATCACGGTGCGGATGTCGGCGAAGTCCAGGTTGATCAGGCCAGGCATGACCATCAGGTCGGTCACGCCGCGCACGCCGGAGTGCAGCACGTCGTCGGCCATTTTGAAGGCGTCGGCGAACGTGGTCTTCTCATTCGCCACCCGGAACAGGTTCTGGTTGGGAATGATGATCAGCGTATCGACATAGCCGGCCAGCTCGTTGATGCCCTGCTCCGCGATGCGCATGCGGTGCGCACCTTCGAAATGGAAGGGCTTGGTCACCACGCCCACCGTCAGGATGCCCTGTTCCCGCGCGGCGCGTGCGATCACCGGGGCGGCACCCGTGCCCGTGCCACCGCCCATGCCGGCGGTGATGAAGCACATGTTGGTGCCTTCCAGGTAGGAGAGGATCTCCTCCAGCTGTTCCTCGGCGGCGGCACGGCCCACGTCGGGGCGCGAACCGGCGCCCAGACCGCGGGTGATGGTGCTGCCCAGCTGAAGGCGCTTGGTGGCCTCGCTGCCGGTCAACGCCTGCGCGTCGGTGTTGGCGACCACGAACTCCACCCCTTCCAGGTTGGAGCGGATCATGTTGTTGACGGCGTTGCCGCCGGCGCCGCCGACACCGAACACGGTGATGCGCGGGCGGGTCAGCACTTCCACCGGCGGAATGGTGACTTTGATGGTCATGGCGTTGTCCCCTCTGCGGAGCGTCCGGAATACGGTGCGGTTAGGTCTTGGGTCGGGTTCGTCGGTCTTCGGCCGGGACATCGCGTTCGCAATGGCGGTGGCCTGAATCTCTTGAGGGCGGTTGCCGGGGTCATAAATTGTCCCTCAGCCAGTTGCCCATGCGGCCCAGCCAGCCGCCGCCGCTGGGCTCCATCAAGGGCGCCAGGGCCGGGGCCTCGGCATGTTGCTGGACGGCGTAGGCCAGCAGGCCCGCGGCGGCGGAGAAGGCGGGACCGCCCACGGATTCCGCCAGACCGCCGATGCGCAAGGGGCGGCCGAGGCGCACCTGCTTGTCCAGCACCTGCTGGGCCAGCTCGCGCATGCCGGGCAGCTGGCTGGCGCCACCGGTCAAGACGACGCGACGGCCGGCCAGCTTGGCGAAGCCCGAGGCGTCCAGGCGCCCGCGCACGAACTCGAACACCTCTTCCAGCCGGGGCTGGATGATGCCGACCAGCAGGGACTTCGGCACGTGGTGGGCCTGGGCCCGGTCCTCCTCCCCGATCTGCGGCACGTCGATGATCTCACGCTCGTCCGATGGGGCGGGCAGGGCGCTGCCGTACAGGGTCTTCAACCGCTCGGCATGGGCCAGCGGCGTGGTCAGGCCGCGGGCGATGTCGCTGGTGACGTGGCTGCCGCCGATGGGCACGCTGTCGGTCCACACCATCTTGCCGTCGAAGAAGACGGAGATGCTGGTGGTGCCACCGCCCATGTCGATCAGGGTGACGCCCAGGTCCATCTCATCCTCGACCAGGCAGGACAGGCCCGCGGCGAAGGGGGACATGACGAAGCCTTCCACGCCCAGGTGGCAGCGGCCGACGCAGGAATTCAGGTTGCGCACCGGGCCGGCGGCGGCCGTCACCACATGCAGGCGCACGCCCAGCCGCTCCCCCACCATGCCGCGCGGGTCGCGGATGCCGCTGGACCCGTCCACCGTGTAGCCCACGGGGATGGAATGGATCAGCTCCGCATCCGCCGAGACGTTCAGGTTGCGGGCATGGGCCAGGGCGCGGCGCAGGTCGTGGTCGGTGATCTCGGAACCGGAGATGCCCGTTTCCACCGTTAGGGTCTGGCTTTCCGGCTGCCCGCCGGACAGGCCCACCAGCACCTCGCGAATCTGTTCGCCGGCCATGGTCTCGGCCGCGTGCACGGCTGTGCCGATGGCGGTCTCCGCCGCCTCCATGTCCACGATGGCGCCGGCGCGCACGCCGCGCGACACCTGGTGGCCGATGCCGACCACGCGGATGGAACCGGGCTCCTCCACCCGGGCGATGAAGCACACGACCTTGCTGCTGCCCACGTCGAGGGCGGCGATGGTGCCCCCGCGCGCCACGCGCTTGGGCTTGGACCGGCCGGTTACGGTGAATGCCATGGTCTGGTCCGCCTCAGTTCTTTTTCGCCGCCGCCTGGCGCTTCTTGTCCGCGGCCTTCGCCGCCGCTTTGGCCGCGATCGCGGCGGGCGAGGATTGGACAACAAGCCGGTCCGGCACGCGCAGGTCGATGGCGACCACGTCGCGCTCCAAAATCTTGTCTGATGCCTCAAGCGCGGCCAGCTGGTGCAGGGCCGCCTCGTAGTTCACTTCCGGCAGACGCACTTCCAGGCCGCCCTTCAGGTGCAGATCCCAGCGGCGGGCGCCCACCAGCACGGCGGCGTCGACGCGGGACTGGATGGTGGGCTCGGACGCCAGCGCCGCCAGCAGGGCGCGACCCTGCTTGGGGGCACCCTCGCCCACTAGGATGGGCAGGTTAGGAAAGTGGTCCAGGTTATGGTCGGTCAGCACCGTGCCCTCGGCATCCACCAGGGCCAGCTTCTGCTCGTGCTGCCAGATGGCCATGGGCTGGCGTTCCGTCAGCACGACGAACAGGGTGTCGGGCAGGCGCCGCTCGATGCGGGCGCTGGCGATCCAGGGGATCTGCTCCAGCTGCTTGCGCGCCGCGTGCGGGTCGAAGCCCAGGATGGGCGATCCGCGCTCCACCCCAAGGGCGGCCAGCACCTGGGCGCCGTCGGTCTCCTTGCGGCCCTTGACCAGCACCTCCTGCACGCGCAGCCCGCCGCGCGCGGTCACGTCCAGGAAGGCGGCGTCCACCGCGTTGCCGGCCGCGGCCAGCTTGCCGCTGGCCCATCCCCAAAGCACAAGGCCGCCGACCAGGGCCAGCGGCACGATGACGGTGGCCCGGCGGCCCAGGAACTGCTGCCAGCGCGGTACGGCGCGGCGGCGGTTGGCGGCCTGGGCGGCCTTCTGCGTCGTCCGCCGCGTCTCGTATGCGATGCGGCTGCGCGGGCTGTCGCCCTCGGGGAACAAGCCGGGGCTGGAGGGATGCGTCACCCGTGGCATGCCGCGTGCTCCACAATCCAGCCGCACAGGTCGGCGTAGCTGAGGCCAACGTAGGCCGCCTGTTCCGGCAGCAGCGACAGGGGCGTGAAGCCCGGCTGGGTGTTGGTCTCCAGGAAGCACAGCCCGGTGACGCCGGGCTTGCTGTCGTTCCAGCGGAAGTCGCTGCGGCTGACGCCGCTGCAGCCCAGGGTCTGGTGGGCCAGAAGGGCCAGGCGCTTGGCTTCTTCCGCCACCTCTGCCGGGATCTGGGCCGGGCAGACGTGGACGGCGTGGCCCTCGGTGTATTTGGCCGTGTAATCGAAGAACTCGGTGCTGGCCACGATCTCGGTCACGGTCAAGGCGCGGTCGCCCACCACGCCCACGGTCAGCTCGCGGCCGGGGATGAACTTCTCCACCATCACGGTGTCGCCATAGACCCAGTGCTCCGCCTCGATGGCGGGGCCGTTGTGGCCCGCGCGCACGATGCGCACGCCGACGCTGGAGCCTTCATCCACCGGCTTGATGACGTAGGGTGGTTCCATGACATGGCCGGCCAGGACATCCTCGCGGGTGGCGATCACGTCCTGGGCGAGGGGCATGCCCACCGTGCCCAGCACGCGCTTGGTCATGGCCTTGTCCATGGCAACGGCGGAGGCCATGACGCCGGAATGGGTGTAGGGCACGCCCAGATATTCCAGCACGCCCTGGATCATCCCGTCCTCGCCGCCCCGGCCGTGCAGGGCGTTGAAAATGACGTCGGGCTTGGGCGTCAGCGCGGCCAGCAGGCTGGCCAGGTCGCGCTGCACATCCACGGCGCGCACGATATAACCCTTGGATTCCAAGGCGGTGACGATGGACGCGCCGCTGACAAGCGACACCTCGCGCTCGGCAGACCACCCGCCCATCAGGACGGTGACATGCTTAGGCTGGTGACCACTCATCAAACGGCTCCCTATCGGCTGAGGCGGTTCAGCCAGGCGACACAATCCCTAGAGGATAGCCCACCTTTGCAGAACCGCTGGGAAACGCAACATTTTGTGAGTTTCTTGGCGCCTCTTTTTGAAAACCGCTAGCTATAGCGTTGAAATGTCCAGGCCGGTGCAACCGGGGTATAACTACCCGTAGTCCTTCCCTATGTCCTCCGGACGGGTCGAAAATCGACTCGGCCTTCGGCGATTACCGCACCCGCTCAGGACTGATTCGCGGGCGCCTCAACCCTTGTCCAAAGGCACCCCGATGCGGCGTATTTCCCAGCGCAGGGTGATGCCCGACGTCTCCAGAACGCGGCGCCGCACTTCCTCGCCCAAGGCCTCGATATCGGCCGCGGTGGCGTCGCCCAGGTTCAGCATGAAATTGGCGTGCTTTTCCGACATCTGGGCGCCGCCGACCACCAGGCCGCGGCACCCGGCCCTATCCACCAGGGCCCAGGCCTTCTCGCCGGGGGGGTTGGCGAAGGTGGAGCCGCCGGTGCGGGCGCGCACGGGCTGGCTGGCGGCCCGGGCGGCCGCGATCTCGTCCATGCGGGCCTGGATGGCGGCCCCGTCGCCGGCCGTCCCGCGCAGGGTGGCGGCGGTGAAGATCACGTCCTCGGGCACGCCGCAGTGACGGTAGGTCAGGTGCAGGTCGTCGCGGCCGTAGACGTGGCGGCGACCCTGGCGGTCGATGCCCACCGCCGTCTCGATCACGTCCACCGTCTCCCCACCATAGGCGCCGCCGTTCATGCGGATGGCGCCGCCGATGGTGCCCGGGATGCCGGACAGGAACTCCAACCCGGACAGGCCGGCGGCCTGCGCCGTCTGCGCCACGGTCAGGTCCAGGGCGCCAGCGCCGGCGTGGACCAGATCACCCTCGACGGAGACCTGGGCGAAGCTGCCGCCCAGGCGGATGACCACGCCGCGCACGCCGCCGTCGCGGACCAGCAGGTTGCTGGCGACACCGATGACGGTGACCGGCACGTCGGCCGGGCAGGCGGCCAGGAATTGGGCCAGGTCGTCCTCGTCCGCCGGGCGGAACAGCACGTCGGCCGGGCCGCCCACGCGGAACCAGGTCAAGGGGCCCAGCGGGGCGTCGGGCGTCAGGCGGCCACGCACGGACGGCAGGCGGCGCAGCAGGGCGGTGCCCCGGCTGAGCTCTCCTTCATCCATGGTGCGCCGTTCCGCCATCATGTCAGCCCTGGCTCCCCCCGTTGCGCGAACCGGGGATGGCGGTGCCGAACAGGCGGTCCAACTCCGCCGGCAGGGCGTTGGCCCAGGTGGTGATGCTGCCGGCGCCCAGGCAGACCACCAGGTCGCCCGGCCGCGCCATGTCGCGGATCATGGACGGCAGCGCCTCGGGCGAGGGCAGGGGCAGGGCGTGGCGGTGGCCGTGGGTGCGCAGGCCGTCGACCAGCGCCTCCTTGGCGACGCCGGGGATGGGCGTCTCACCGGCGGCATAGACGTCGGCGACGATGACGGCGTCGGCGTCGTTGAAGCAGGTGCAGAATTCCTCGAACAGGCTCTGCAGCCGGGTATAGCGGTGCGGCTGGACCACCGCGATGGTGCGGCCGTTGCCGGCGGTGCGGGCGGCACTCAGCACCGCCGCGATCTCCACCGGGTGGTGGCCGTAATCGTCGATGACGACGATGCCGTTGCTCTCGCCCGTCTTGGTGAAGCGGCGCTTCACGCCGCTGAATTTGGCCAGGCTCTGGCGGATGCTGTCGTCGTTGATGCCCATGTTCAGGGCGACGGCGATGGCGGCCAGCGAGTTCTGCACGTTATGCAGCCCGTACATGGGCAGGTGCAGGCCGGTGATGGTCCGCTCCTCCCCCGCTACGCGGTCGGAGACGACGACGTCATAGAAGGCGCCCTGCACGGTGGTCTGCAGGTTGGTGGCGCGCAGGTCGGCCTGGGGGTTGAAGCCATAGGTGACGATGCGGCGATCCACCCGGCTGATCAGGGCCTGTACCTCGGGATGGTCGATGCACAGTGCCGCGAAGCCGTAGAACGGGATGTTCTGCACGAACTGGTCGAAGGCCTCACGCGCCTTGTCGAAGGTGCCGTAGAAATCCAGATGCTCGGGATCGATGTTGGTGACGACGGCGATGGTGGAGGGCAGCTTGGTGAAGGTGCCGTCACTCTCATCCGCCTCGACCACCATCCAGTCGCCGGAGCCCAGCTTGGCGTTGGTGCCGAGCGCGTTGATGATGCCGCCGTTGATGATGGTGGGGTCGAAGCCCGCGCCGTCCAGCAGCGCCGACACCAGCGAGGTGGTGGTGGTTTTCCCGTGCGTGCCGGCGATGGCCACCGACCACTTCAGGCGCATCAGTTCCGCCAGCATCTCGGCGCGCCGCACCACGGGGATCAGGGCCGCGCGGGCGGCCATGACCTCGGGGTTGTCGCGCTTCACGGCGGAGGAGATGCAGACGACGGCGGCGTCGCCCAGATTCTCCGCCCGCTGGCCGATGGATACGGGAATGCCCAGGTCGCGCAGGCGCTTGACGTTGTAATTGTCGGCCAGGTCGCTGCCCTGGACGGAATAGCCCAGGTTATGCAGCACCTCGGCGATGCCGGACATGCCGATGCCGCCGATGCCCACGAAATGAATGGTGCCGATGGACAGGGGCATCGCCCTCATTGGCCGTCTCCGCTGCGATAGGGGGAATGCGCGCGGGTCCAGCCCGCGGCGGCGGGACCATAGGCGAAGGGCGGCACCCTGGGGAAGCCTGTCTTACGAGGGGTGCTCATGCGGCGGCCCTCCCGCCCTGGGTGACGTCCAGCACCGCGTCGGCCAGGCGCTCGGCCGCATCCGGAATGGCGAAGGAGCGGGAACCGGCGGCCGCCAGGACCAGGGGCGCCGGGTCGTCCAGGAAGGCGGCCAGGCGCTGGGCCAGCGCCTCGGCCGTGAATTGGGCGTGCGGCATCAGCCAGGCGCCGCCGGCCTCGACCAAGGCCTTGGCGTTGGCGGTCTGGTGATCGTCCATGGCCTGAGGGTAGGGTACCAGGATGGCGGGACGGCCGGCAACGGCCAATTCCGCCACCGTTCCGGCACCGGAACGACAAATGGCCAGGTGGCAGGCATCCAGCCGGCCGGCCATATCGCGGAAGAAGGGGGCCAACTCCACGTCAGCGCCCAGGCCGGCGTACCCCTCCCGCGCCTGCTCCATGGTCTCCGGCCGGGCCTGCTGCTTGATGCTCAGGCGCAGGCGATGCTCCGGGGACAGGCGGGCGACGGCGGCGGGCAGGATGGTGCTGAAGACAGAGGCGCCCTGGCTGCCCCCCGTCACCAGGACGGACAGGGTCCCGGTAGGGGCGGTGTAGGGCCGGCCGGCCAGGTCCAGGATGGCCGGGCGTACGGGGTTGCCGGTACGCACGCTGGCCACGTGGCGGGGCAGGCCGCTGACCTGCGGGAAGGAGGTGGCGATCAGCCGCGCGCCGCCGGCCAGCATCTTGTTGGCCCGCCCCATCACGGCGTTCTGCTCATGCAGCACGACGGGGATGCCCAGGCGCTGGGCCGCGAACACGGTGGGGACGGAGGGGTAGCCGCCGAAACCCACCACGGCGGCGGGCTTCAAATCCTTCAGAATGCGGCGGGCCTGCATCGTGCCGGCCAATAGGGACAGGGCCGTGCGCGCCTTGGACACCAGTCCCCGGCCCGGCGTGCCGGCGCTGACCCGGTGCACCGGGATGTCGGACAGCCCCTCGCCGAAGGCATGGCCGCGCGTGTCGGTCACCAGCAGGACGGGCAGGCCCCGGGCGCGCAGGGTGCGGGCCAGCGCCTCCGCCGGGAAGAGGTGGCCGCCGGTGCCGCCGGCCGCCAGGACGATCGGGCCCATCGGGGAAGCGGTCACGGCAGGTCCCCCTGGCCGAAGCGCTTGCGGGTGAGGGCCAGCAGCATGCCGACGCCGATGCCCAGCGCGATCAGGGAGGATCCGCCATAGCTGATGAAGGGCAGGGTCATGCCCTTGGTCGGCATCATGTGCAGGCTGGAGGCCATGTTGATGCAGGCCTGCAGGCCGAACTGCATGGCCAGGCCGGCCGAGCCCAGCATGACGAACAGGCTCTGCTCGCCATAGGCCCGGGCGAAGCTGCGCATCACCACCACGCCGAACAGCAGCACGATGAACAGGCACCACAGCATGCCCAGCTCCTCCCCCGCCACGGCGAAGATGAAGTCGGCATGGGCGTCGGGGATGGTCATCTTGACGGTGCCCTGTCCGGGGCCGGTACCCCACAGGCCGCCGTGCTGGAAGGCGTCCAGCGCGCGCTGGACCTGGTAGTTGTCGCCGGCGGCGGGATCCAGGAAGCGGTTCACACGGCTCTGCACGTGCGGGAACAGGAAGTAGGCGCCCACCAGGCCGGACAGGCCGCAGACCACCAGCACCGCCACCAGCAGGATGGGCAGGCCGGCGATGAAGAACTGGCCGAACCACACGGCGCTGACCACGAAGGTCATGCCCAGGTCGGGCTGCATCAGCAGCAGGGCCACGATCATCAGGTAGAAGACGATGCAGACGCCGAAATAGACCACGTTGTTAGTGTGCCGGGCCTGGGCGAACAGCCAGGCGGCGACCACGGCGAAGGCGGGCTTGATGAATTCCGAGGGCTGGACCGACAGTCCGGGCAGGTGGATCCAGCGCGTGGCGCCCTTGATCTGCACGCCCGACACCAGGGTCAGGGCCACACCCACCAGCGACAGCAGGAACATGATCATGGCCATGCGCCGCACACCCTTGGGCGACAGCAGCGACACGCCCACCATGATGATCAGGGTGGGGATCAGCATCATCACGTGATGCTGGATGAAGTGGAAGTTATCCAGGCCGATGCGCTCCGCCACCGGCGGGCTGGCGGCCTGGATCAGCACCACGCCGATGGTGGCGATGAGGAAGACGGTGGCCAGGGTCCAGCGGTCGACGGTCCACCACCAGCGGCCGATGACGGATTGGTCGGTACGCGACAGCGTGATCATGGCGTCCCGTCCTTTCCGGTTTCCAACTGGCCTGCCAACTGGCGCACGATGCGGACGAAGGCGTCGCCCCGCACCTCGAAATTGGGATACTGGTCAAAGCTGGCGCAGGCGGGCGACAGCAGCACCGTGCCCCCGGCTCCATTCGCTTTCATGGCTTCCCTGGCCATGGCGTAGGCGGCGGGCACCGCCTGGTCCAGCGTGCCGTAGCGGCCATAGCTGACCTTGCCCTCCAGCCAAGGGGCGAATTCCTCGGTCGCCTCACCAATCAGGAAGGCGTGGCGCACCCGGCCCATGAAGGGTTCCAGGCCGCTGAGCCCGCCCTCCTTGGCCTTGCCGCCGACGATCCAGTACATGTCCTCGTAACAGCCCAGGGCCTTGGACGCGGCGTCGGCGTTGGTGGCCTTGCTGTCGTTGACGAAGCGGATGCCATCGAGGGTGGCGATGGTCTGCTGGCGGTGGACCAGGCCGGGGAAAGTGCGCATCGCCTCGGCGATCACCTCGGGCGTCACGCCCACGGCGCGGGTGGCGGCGTAGGCGGCGCAGGCGTTCTGCCAGTTGTGACGCCCGGGCAAGGCCGCGCACTGGCGCAGGTCGACCACCGCGCGGGCCTGGCCATCAGTATCGTCGACCAGCACACCATCCGCCGCGTACACGCCGCCCGGGACCACGCGTTCCGATGAGATGCGCACGACTTTGCGGCCGCCTTCCATCTCCAGGCTGTCGGCCATGGCGGCGGTGTTGGGCTCATCCACGCCGAGGATGGCGATGGCCGGGGGCTTGGACCGGTCGCGGGCGCCCGCCTGGAAGATCAGGCGCTTGGCGGCGATGTAGCCGTCCATGCCGCCGTGGCGGTCCAGGTGGTCGGGCGTGATGTTCAGCAGCACGGCGGCGTCGAAGCCCAGGGAGGGCGTCAGCTCCAGCTGATAGCTGGACATCTCCAGCACATAGACGTCGCCCGCAACGAGTGCCGGGAAGGTCAGGACGGGGATGCCCAGGTTGCCGCCCACGGCCAGGGTGCGGCCGGCATGGGCCAGGATGTGGCCGGTCAGGGCGGTGGTGGTGGACTTGCCGTTGGTGCCGGTGATGCCGACGTAGGCCGCGTCCGGCTGGGCCAGGCGCAGCAGTTCCACATCGCCGATGATGGGCACGCCGGCGGCCTTGGCGCGGGCCGCCACCGGATGTGGTGCCGGGAAGGTGTGGGGGATCCCAGGCGACAGCACCAGGGCGGCGACACCCGAAAGATCCGCCTCATGCAGGTTGGTCAGGGGGATGCCGGCGGCCTCCGCCGCCTTCTGGCCCCCGACCCCATCGTCCCAGGCCAGCACGTCGGCTCCGCTGGTGGCCAGCACGCGCGCCGCCGCCAGGCCGGAACGCGCCAAGCCCATCACCGCCACGCGGCGGCCTTTGAAGGAAGGTAGGAGGATGGGCTGGGACATGGGCGGGGCTTAACGCAGCTTCAGGGTGGACAGGCCGGCCAGGGCCAGGATGACGGCGATGATCCAGAAGCGGATGACGACGGTCGGCTCGGACCAGCCTTTCTTTTCGAAGTGGTGGTGCAGCGGCGCCATGCGGAACACCCGCTTGCCCGTCATCTTGAAGCTGGCGACCTGCACGATGACCGACACGGTTTCCAGCACGAACAGGCCGCCGATGATGGCCAGCACCAGCTCATGCTTGGTGATGACGGCGACGGTGCCGAGCGCGCCGCCCATGGCCAGCGAGCCCGTGTCGCCCATGAACACCATGGCCGGCGGCGCGTTGAACCACAGGAAGCCCAGGCCGGCACCCACCAGGGCGCCGCAGAACACCGCCAGTTCACCCGTGCCGGGAACGTGATGGATCTGCAGGTAGTTGGCGAAGACGGCGTTGCCCGACAGGTAGGCGATCAAGCCGAAGCTGGCGGCGGCGATCATGATGGGCACGATGGCCAGGCCATCCAGGCCGTCCGTCAGGTTGACGGAGTGGCTGGAGCCGACGATGACGAACACCGCCCAGGGGCCGAACAGGAAGCCCAGGGGGATCAGCACGTCCTTGAGGAAGGGCACGGCTAGGCTGGTATCCAGCGGGCTCTGCGCCACATGCAGGTACCAGGCGGTGGCGACACCGGAGACCGCGATCATGGCCACCATCTTGCCCCGGCCGGACAGGCCCTTGGTGTTGCGCTTGGTCAGCTTCAGGAAGTCGTCGCCGAAGCCCACCAAGCCGAAACCGACGGTGACCAGCAGCACGATCCAGGTGTAGGCGTTGGTCACGTCCACCCACAGCACGGTGGAGATCAGGACCGAGATCATGATCATCAGGCCGCCCATGGTGGGCGTGCCCTTCTTCTTCAGGTGCGTCTCCGGCCCGTCGGTGCGGATGGGCTGCCCCGACCCCTGCATGGACTTCAGCCAGCGGATGACGCCAGGGCCGATGACGAAGCTGATGATCAGTGCCGTCAGCATGGCCCCGCCCGTCCGGAACGTGATGTACCGGAACAGGTTGAAAAGCTGGAAGTCGTCGGCCAGCGGGAACAGCAGATTGAACAACATGGGGCGGGTCTTAGCTCCCGGAGACGGCGGGTGAGGAAGAGGGGGGCGGATGGTCCAGGGCCTTCAGGGCATCGACCACCAGCGCCATGCGGCTGCCGGCGGAACCCTTGACCATGACGATGTCGTTGGCGCGTACGGCGGCACCCACCAGCGGCGCCAGCTCGGCGCTGGTGTCGGCATGGGCGCCCCGGCGCTCGGGCGGCAGGCGGTCGAACAGATGCCGCATGTTCGGGCCGCAGGTGAAGACCAGATGGACGTCGGCCGCCACCAGCACGTCGGCCAGGCCGGCATGCAGCTTGGGAGAGTCCGGGCCCAGTTCCAGCATGTCGCCCAGCACCGCCACGCGGCGGCCGCCGGATTCCGGCTGGGTATGGCCCAGCACGTCGGCGGAGGCGGCCACCGACACGGGGCTGGCGTTGTAGCTTTCGTCGATCAGGGTCAGGGTGCCGCCCCCATGGGGATGGGGGGGCAGCGGCACGGTCTGGCGCACCCCCCGGCCCTTGACGGGTGCCAGCGTGGCCAGGGACTGGGCGGCGATGGCCAGATCGCCGCCGGCCGCCGACACGGCCAGCAGCACGGCCAGGCTGTTCAGCGCCTGATGGCGGCCAGGGACGGCCAGGGTGTAGCGGATGACCTGACCCTGGATCTCGGCCGTCACATCGCTGCCGGTCGGGCCCAGATCCAGGTCGATCAGCCGGGCGTCCGCCCCGGCGGTGGCGCCGAAGCTCAGCACGTGGCCGATGCCCTGGGTGCGGGCGGCGGCCAGCAGGCGGGCATATTGCGGGTTGTCACGGTTCAGGATGGCCGTGCCCTGGCGGGACATGCCCTCGAAAATCTCGGCCTTGGCGTCGGCGATGCCCTCAACGGAGGCGAAGAACTCCAGGTGCACCGCCTCAACCGTGGTGATGATGGCGATGTCCGGCCGCGCCATGCGCGACAGGGGGCCGATTTCACCCGCGTGGTTCATGCCCAGCTCGAACACGCCGAAGCGCGCGTCGGCCGGCAGGCTGGCCAGCGACAGGGGCAGGCCCAGGTGGTTGTTCAGGTTGCCTTCGGTGGCGAAGGTGGTCCCCAAGGCGCCCAGCGCCGTGCGCAGGAATTCCTTGGTGCTGGTCTTGCCCACGGACCCGGTGACGGCGATGACCTTGGAGGTGGTGTTCAGTCGGGCAACCCGCGCCAAATCCTCCAGCGCCGCCAGCGTGTCGTCGACCACCAGCAGGGGCGCGTCGGCGGCGACGCCGTCCGGCACCTGGCTTACCAGGCAGGCGGCGGCCCCGCGCTCCAGCGCCGTCCCGACGAAGGCGTGGCCGTCGAAGTTGGGGCCCTTCAGCGCCACGAACAGGTCGCCGGGGTTCAGGGTGCGGGTGTTGATGGACACGCCGGTGGCGGCCCAGTCGGCGCCTTGGGCGCGCCCGTTCGCGGCGGCGGCGGCATCGGCCGCTGTCCATAGCACGGTTTTGGCCTGGACCGGGGTCATGCGGCACCCCCTGGGGCCATGCCCCCCCGCAGGCCCAGGACGCCGCGGGCGACGGCGGCGTCGTCGAAGGGGCGCACCTCCTTGCCCACGATCTGGCCCTGCTCATGCCCCTTGCCGGCGATGACCAGCACGTCACCGGCCTTCAGCTCGCCGATGGCCAGCGCGATGGCGGCGGCACGGTCGTCCACCTCGGTGGCGCCGGGGCAGCCGGCCAGCACCTCGGCCCGGATGGCGCCGGGGATCTCGGTGCGCGGGTTGTCGTCGGTGACGATGACGCGGTCGGCCAGGCGGGCGGCGATGGCGCCCATCATCGGACGCTTGCCCCGGTCACGGTCGCCGCCGCAGCCGAAGACGACGGACAGGCGGCCCTCCGCATGGGGCCGCAGGCTGTTCAGCACCGTCTCCAGCCCATCGGGCGTGTGGGCGTAGTCGACATAGACGGCGGCGCCATTGTCCAGCGTCGCCACCAGTTCCAGCCGGCCGCGCACGCCGTCCAGCTGCGACAGCAGACCGGCGGCGGCCTGCGGCTCGGCACCGCTGCCAATGACCATGCCCAGCGCGCACAGGGCGTTCCACACCTGGAAGCGGCCCACCAGCGGCAGGACGATGTCATGGCGGGTGCCCATGACCTCCAGGGTCAGGGCCTGACCCTGGGGCAGGGGCCGCAGGGACTTCACCGCCAGCTCGCGCGCCTGCTCGCCGAAGCTGATCAGGGTCTGCTTGCGGGCGCGCGTCAGGTCGGCCAGGGCCTGGAACTCGGGGATGTCGGCGTTGACCACGGCGGTCGCGCCGCGCGGCATTACCCGGTCGAACAGCATGGCCTTGGCCTTGAAGTAGGCCTCCATGGTGCCGTGATAATCCAGATGGTCGCGGGTCAGGTTGGTGAAGCCGCCCACGGTGACCAGCACGCCGTCCAAGCGGAACTGGTCCAGGCCGTGGCTGCTGGCCTCCATGGCCAGGTGGGTGATGCCGCCCTCTGCCAGGCGCGACAGCGTGCTGTGCAGGGCCACCGGGTCGGGCGTGGTCAGGCTGTCCTCACGCGGGAAGCCGGGGGCGATCAGGCCCAGGGTGCCCATGGCGCCGGCCTGGTGCCCCTGCAGGGACCACAGCTGCCGGGTGAACTGCGCGGTGGAGGTCTTGCCGTTGGTGCCGGTGACGGCGGCGATGGTGGCGGGCTGGCGCTTGTAGAAGGCCGCCGCCAGCAGGGCGAAGCGCCGCCGGGGATTGGCGTCCTCGATCAGGCTGACGGGATGGGGCAGGTTTTCAGGCAGCTTGGTGCCCTTGGGCGCCAGCACGGCCACGGCGCCGGCGGCCACCGCCTGGGGAATGAAGTCCCGCCCGTCGCGGGCGCTGCCCGGCATGGCGGCAAAGAGCATGCCCGGCTTGACCGCGCGGCTGTCGGCGGTCAGGCCGGTGATCTCGGGGTCCCGTTCCAGGGCCAGCGCCGATACGGCGATTTCGGTGCGCGATGCCATCAGATCGGTCAGACGCAAGGGTCCCTCTCACACGTGATGCCGGGGCGGGTTGATAGCGCGCTGCCCGGCATCGGTCGACCCCCACCTTGCGGTGCCCTGTCGTGTGGGTTTCAGGGGGGGCTGGTTAGTTGATGGTCATGGCCTGCAAAATCTCGGGATCGTTGCGGACCACCGGCTTCACCCCCAGCAGGGGTGCCGCCTGCCAGACGATGCGCTGCACCGCGGGGGCGGCGACCCAGCCGGCGGTGGCGAAGCCGAAGCTTTTCTTGGTGCCGTGCGGCTCATCCACCATGACGAACACCACATAACGCGGGTCGGTCATGGGGAAGGCGCCGGCGAAGGAGGTGCGCAGCGACTTGTGGGCATAGCCCTTGCCGCTGACCTTCTCGGCGGTGCCGGTCTTGCCGCCCACCAGATAGTCCAGCGTGTCCGCCGCCTTCAAGTCCCCCGAGCCGAAGGCGGTCTTGCCCGTGCCCTCGGTCACCACCAGGCGCATGAGCTTGCGCAGGATGGCGGAGGTCTGGGGCGAGATCACCCGGGTCTCGGGGATTTCGGCGTTGGGGTCGCGCTTCAGCAGGGTGGCCGGGCGCATGATGCCGCCGTCGACCACGGCGGCCACGGCCGAGGACATCTGGATGGGGCTGACGGAGATGCCGTGGCCGAAGGCGACGGTCAGCAGGGTGGTGGGGCGCCAGGGGTTGGGCACCAGCGGGCCGCCCACCTCGGGGATCTCCAGCGACGGGGCCTTCAGCATGCCGAAGCGGCCCATGTATTCCCGCTGCACGTCGATACCGAACTTCTCCGCCATCTTGGCGGAGCCGATGTTGGACGACTTGCGGAAGATGTCGACCACGTCCATCCAGTAGTTCACCGGCTCATCGTCATGGATGGTGAAGCGGCCGATCTTCAGCGGGTGGCTGGTGTCGAAGGTCTCGTGCAGCTTAACCGTGCCGGTTTCCAGGGCGATGGCGGTGTTCAGGATCTTGAACACCGAGCCCATCTCATAGACGCCCAGGGTGGCGCGGTTGAACTTCGACTCGTCGTGCATCTCCCCCGGATTCTGGGGGTCGAAGTCCGGCAGGCTGACCATCGACAGGATTTCGCCGGTCTTGATGTCCATGATCAGGCCGGCGCCGCCGATGGCGTTGAAGTCCTGCATGGCCTGGGTGATTTCCTTGCGCACGATGTGCTGCAGGCGCACATCGACGGACAGCCGCAGCGGCTCCGAATTTTCGCGCAGGCGCTTGTCGAACGACTGCTCGATACCCATCAGGCCGTTGTTGTCGATGCCGGTCAGGCCGATCAGGTGGGCGGTCAGGCTGCCCTGCGGATAGATGCGGTGTTCCTCCTGCTGGAAGAAGACGCCGGGGATGCCCAGCTTGTTAACCTCGAATTCCTGGCGGGGCGTCAGGTTGCGCTTGATCCAGACGAAGCGCTTGTCACCCTTCAGGTCCTTCAGCACCTGGCGATAGTCGAGGTCCGGCAGGGTGGCCACCAACTTGCGGGCGGCCTCCTCCGCGTCGATCACCAGCTTGGGATCGGCGTAGGCGGACGCGGTGGCCAGCGAGGTCGCCAGCAGCACGCCGTTGCGGTCGGTGATCTCCGCCCGGGTGACGGGCAGGGGACGGGCTGTGGTGTTCTCCGCCACCGGCGGCTCCGCCTCGCGGCTGAACACCATGGTGTCGGCCAAGCGCACGCCGATGGCGCCCAGGACCAACGCGAACAGGGCGGCCGTCACCAGAAGGCGCGACCGGCCCTGCTCCAAGGCGTGGCTGGTGGGGTTGTTCAGGCGGACCCTGCCTTCCGACCTGGGGGCCTGGATGCGCTCCATGCCCGCGATGTCGAAACCGGTCAGGGAAAAGGGCGCGTCACTCATCGGGCGGCCCCCAGCTTGGCGCTCAAGGTCTGCTCCGCCATCAGGATGGGCTTGGCCTTGGGCTTGGCGGCGCTGCCGGAGGCGGAGGCGAGGGTGACCTTGCCGCCGGCCCTGTCGGCGGCGTCCAGGCTGGCCATCAGGGCGCCGATGCTGTCCACCCGCTCAGGCTGCTTCGCCGCCTTCACGGTGGGGGCCGGCTTGGTGGCGGCCTTCACCGGGGCGGATGCCTGCACGTCCGGCGCCTTCAGCGCCACGACCTGGGCCTTGGGCATGGGCGCCGGCGCGGCCTGGGCGACGGCGACCTGCACGGCGGGGGCGGCCGGCGCCGCGCTGGCGACGTAGGTGGACTCCGGCGCCGGGACGGGCTTCGCCTGGTCCGCCGGCGCGCCGGGAACCGGGGCGGGCGCCTCCGGCTTCACCGGCACGGCGGCCAGGGCCACCATCTGCTCCGCCTTGGTGGGGCGCAGGGTGGAATGCTCGGTCGCCAGGCGCTCCAGCCGGGTGGGATCGTTCAGGTAGGCCCATTCGGCGCGCAGCACCTGGATGGACTGCTGCTCCTGCGCGATCTGCCGGTTGAGGGAGGCCAGGTGCTCCTGCTCCTCCTGCACGCGGTAGCTGGTGTGATAGAGGATGCCGCTGGCGACAGTGGCGAGGCACAGCCAGACGAGCGTGGACTTGCCTATCATGCTGCTTCTCCCATGGGCCAAGCGGGGGCGTTGGTGCGTTCGGCGGCGCGCAACCGAGCGGATCGGGCGCGCGGATTGTGGCGAAGTTCAGGTTCGCCCGGGGTGACCCCGCTGCGCCCCAGAAGACGGAAGGTGGGGGCGGGGCCGCTGTGGGCGGCCGGCATGTGGCGCGACGGCGCGCCCTCCGACCCGCTGCGCTGGCGCAGGAAGTCCTTGACCCGCCGGTCTTCCAGGGAATGGAAGGAGACGACCGCCAGATGACCGCCGGGTGCCAGCACCCGTTCGGCCCCGGCCAGGCCACGGTCCAGCTCCCCCAGCTCGTCATTCACGTGCAGGCGCAGGGCCTGGAAGCTGCGGGTGGCGGGGTCGATGCCATCCTTCTTGGAGCGGGGAACGACGCCGCGGATGATGTCCGCCAGCTGCGCCGTGGTCTCGATTCGGGACGTGGCGCGGGCGGCCACGATGGCACGGGCCACCCGGCGGGATAGGCGTTCCTCGCCCAGGCGCCACAGGATGTTGGCGATATCGGCTTCGGCGTAGTCGTTGACCACGTCGGCGGCGGTGGGGCCGCTCAGGCTCATGCGCATGTCCAGCGGGCCGTCGAAGCGGAAGGAGAAACCGCGCGCCGGATCGTCGATCTGGGGGGAGGAGACGCCGATGTCCAGCGCCACGCCGTCCACCGGGCCGATGCCGTGGGCGGCCAGCAGCTCGGCCATGTCGCCGAACCGGCCCTCGATGATGCGCAGGCGGCCGGGGAAGCGGGCCAGCAGGGGCTCCGCCCGCTTGATGGCGGCGGGGTCGCGGTCGATGCCGATGACCTGGCAATCCGCCGCTTCCAGGATGGCGCGGGTGTAGCCGCCGGCGCCGAAGGTACCGTCGACATAAACGCCGCCATCGCGCACGGCCAGGGCCGTCAGCACCTCGGCCAGCAGGACGGAGATGTGGACCTGTGGCTCAGCGGAAGTGGTCGTCTCGCTCATTGCGCACCCCCGCCATTGGACCCGGCCGCCAGGACCGAGTTGGTGCGGGCCAGGATGGTGGACAGCGAGATGTTCTGGGCGCGGCTGCGGTCGCGGCTGGCGGCCTCATGGGCGGACAGGGCGTCGGGATCCCAAATCTGGAAGGTGTGGCGGCGGCCGACGAAGGCGGCACCTTCGGTGATACCGGCGAAGGCCAGGAAGTTCTCGGGCAGGACGATACGGCCCTCCGGATCCAGGGCCAGGCGGACGGAGCCGCCGAACACCGTGGTCTCGATCAGGTCGCGCATGTCGTCGGGCATGTTGGGGTTGTCCAGCGCCTCGGACAGGCGATCCATATAGTCGACGCTGCAGGCATCGATGGCGTTGGCCTGCAGGGACCGGAAGACGATCAGCTCCGTCTGCCCACCAAGGACGCCACGGAAGGAAGACGGGACTGAAACCCGACCCTTCTTGTCGACCTTGTTCACATATGTGGACAGGAACAAGCCCATCGATCCCCGCGTCTCCAGCGCCTCCGCGCCCCACCCGATCCGGCACCAGCCCCAGTTTCAGAATGCGCCGCCCGTCCGGGTAAGACCGGATAGCCTGCGCGCCCTGTTTTTGGGTCCATATGGGGTAGCATGGGAACTTATGGGCGTCAATGGGAGGACTCGGCTCAATGCTTGTCCACACAGCGTTTTTCCACAGTTGTGGAAAACGTTCTTCTTGCCGGCGCCTCTAAATCGAACGGGTAGGTCCCGGGCCCATATATTCGTGGGTTTCCGCCGAATCTAATAGCCTTCGGATAGGGGGTACCTATCCTGTGGATAAGGGGGTCGTCCGCACAGCCGTTAGTGAAACGCCGCCCAAATCTTTTGGATAAGCCACCTTGGTTATTCGGGGGCCGGTTTTAGTCCCAAGTACTCGTCGGTTCAGGGGGGTGGCACCAAATATGGTAAGGGAAAGGTCATAGGCCGCGATATGTAGGCGTCAGAAGTCGTTTTACCGCCCTTTCCCATGAATTCCCATGCGGCGCCCAAACGACGCCGAAAATCCCATGCCATCCCATAGGCGGGTGGAGTCATGGAAGTTGTGGCGTGTTTTCCCATGCGATCCCACGCCCGACCCACCCCTGGCGGGCGGCGATGGGTGGGAATGGGAAGAGGTCCCGTTTGCTGGATTCAAATCTGCCAGACGGCCTGTAAGCCGGGTTCTGTCCTCCGGCCCGTCCCCCCGTGAAGGGGCGGCGGCCGTGGGATGGCCATTCATCTGGGACGCCTGTCGCCAAGCGCCTCGCGCGACCTACCCGGGCGGCGGCTCGGAAGATGCTTTGGCCGGTTGCCCGGCCGTGCCGCCCCTATTCGATCTTGCTCCCGGTGGGGTTTACCGTGCCGCCCCTGTTGCCAGGGGCGCGGTGCGCTCTTACCGCACCCTTTCACCCTTGCCGGCCCCCCGGTCCCCCGAAAGGGCGGGCGGCAGGCGGTTTGCTTTCTGTGGCACTTTCCCTAGGGTCGCCCCCGCCAGGCGTTACCTGGCACCGTTCTTCCGTGGAGCCCGGACTTTCCTCCCCCCGACGGCTTTCGCCATTGTCGGGAGGCGGCCATCCGGCCGTCTGGCAGGCGGCGACCCTAGGCGCATCGACCGGGGGATGCAAGCGCCGATGGCGGGGATCAGCGACCGGATTGAGCCAGCAGGCTATGCAGCCGCCGCACGGTCTCTGCGTCCGCCGGTTGGCCCAGCGCTTCCGGGTGCCAATGGCGCTGGAAGGCGGCCAGCGTTTCAGTGAAGGTCGCGATGGTGGGGTCATAGCCCAGGCGCGCCAGCAGTGCGGCTACCTGATCGTCACCGCCGTCCCAAACCGGCCCGTGGGCATCGGTGGCTGGCCATAGGCCGATGCCGGCGCGGGCCAAGCCCGGCCAGTCGAACAGTTCGCCCGGGTCCTGCTTGCGGGCGGGCGCCATGTCGGAATGGGCGATGACGTTGCCGGCCGGGATGGGGTGGCGGGCCAGGATGCCCTGGCACAGCCCGATGACAGCCTGCATCTGGGCTTGCGGGAAGGGGCGGTAGCCGTACTCGTGGCCCGGGTTCACGATTTCCACCCCGATGGAGCGGTTGTTGACGTCCCCGACGTCACCCCAGGCGCCCCGGCCGGCGTGCCACGCGCGGCGGCCCTCATCCACCAGGCGCCAGACCGTGCCGTCCTCCTCCACCACATAATGGGCGCTGACCTCCGCCGCTGGGTCGCACAACCGATCCAGCGCCGCCTCGGCCGACAGCATGCCGGTGTAATGCAGCACCAGGATGTCGACGGCAGTTCCTTCCGGCCGGGGGCCGTGGTTGGGGGAAGGGCGGTCACGCAGGGCCATGGGTTCTCAGCTCGCCGTCCGGGCTGTCACCAGGCGGGGGCGGCGCAGCAGCACCACGCCCACGCCGGCGATGGTCACCAGCGTGCCCGCCGCCAGGTGCCAGGACAAGGGCTCACCCAGCAGGATGACGCCGCCGGCCACCCCGAACACCGGGACCAGCAGCATGAAGGGCATGGTCTGGTTGACGGCGTAGCGCTGCACCAGCGGGAACCACAGAACATAGGCCAGGATGGTGGAGACCAGCGCCATGAACAGGATGGAGGCCCAGGCCGCCGGCGGCGCCGCTTGAATGGCCGCCCATTGCCCATCCTCCAGCACCGCGGACATCAGTACCAGCTGCGGCACGGCGAACAGGGCCATGTAGCCGTTCAGCGTGAACGGGTCCATGGGCGGCATCCATTTCAGCTGGATGCTGGAAAAGGCGAAGGCGGCAGCGGCCAGCACCACCAGTCCCAGATGGGCGGGGTCGTCGGTCCCGCCGGGGTGGTAGGCGATGATGCCGACGCCGGCGATGGCCGCCGCCATGCCCGCCGCCCGGCGCCAGCCCAGCCTGTCCTTGAAGAACACCGCCGCCATCAGCGACGCGAAGGGCACCTGCAACTGGATGGCGACGGAGGCCGCGGCGGCGCTGCACCCCATCAGGCCGCTGAACACCAGGGGGAAATGCAGGCCGCCCAGCACGACGGAATAGGCCAGCAGCGGCCGTACATGGGCCCAGGGCAGCCGCCGCCAGGGCACCAGCACCAGCGCCACCAGCGCGAAGCGGATGGCCATGGCGGTGATGGGGTGGAACTGGCGCAGCGCGAATTTCGAGACGGAAAAATTGATTCCCCAGATGGCCACGACGGCCAGCGCCCGCAGGACGTCCAGCGGCCTCACGCGCCGCTCTCCTGGAACAGCGGCGCGATGTCGGCCAAGGGCCGAAACAATTTCCGGGGTGTATCAGGTAAAGCGAGAAAACTCATGCGTTCGTAAAAACGGTGGGCGTTGTCGTCATAAGCGTCCACGATCACGGCAAACGACGCGATTTCGCTGCGCAAACAACGGCGCAACGCATCCGCCAGCAGATATCCACCATATCCGCGGCCATGAAAACGCCTATCCACCGCCAGTCGGCCCAGCAGCGTGGCCGGCACCACCGGATAGCGTGGCAGTTTGCGAGCCGTCTCCGGCGGCAGATCCGCCAAGTGCACAGACGTGGCGGACAAAGTGTAATAGCCGGCGACTGTCCCGTCTGGCAGAAGGAGAACAAATGGCGCCGCAATGTTCTTGCGGGCGTCCTGTCCTATTTGCGTTTGGAAATAGCGGTCAAGCGCATCTACACCGCTGGCAAAGTGGCGTCGGTCATGCTGTGGGCCGAGCACGTCGACCCGCAGGGAACGCAGGAGAGGATCGGAAGCCGTCATTCCGACCGTCAGGCGCCGGTAGCGTCGCGATACCGGCGAATTGTGTCGCGCAGCCGGTCATTCACAGGCTGCGGCTTGCTCAGCGCCTCAACGAAAGCCCGGCTGTCCTGCAGCGACAGTTCCAGGCGCAGGTGCTCATCGATCGCGCGTCGGGCCGCGTCTTGCACGCTGGTTAGGACGAAGTCAGTGATCGACCGACCTTGGAGTGCCGCCGCGCGCTCAATCATATCCTTCTGCTCGGCGGTGACGCGCGCTTCCAGCCGTTCGCTGCGGGCACGGCGCCGAGGGGTATCTGTCGCGGGATGAGCCATCATATTCTCCATTCCCGCATTGTACGGCCAATGGCCGGGCATGCAAGGAAGAACCTCACGCGCCCCTCTCCAGCTCCTCCTTCAGCGCCTCCAGTTCCAGCCAGCGTTCCTCGGCCGTGGCCAGGTCCTGGTGGGCCTTGTCCAGGTCGGACGAGGCCTTCTGGAAGGCGGCGGGGTCGCGGGCGTAGAGGGTGGCGTCGGCCAGCTTGGCCTCCAGCTTCTTCACCTGGTCGCCCAGCTTGTCCATCAGGGCCGGCAGCTGGTCCAGCTCACGCTGTTCCTTGTAGCCCAGCTTGCGCTTGACCTTGGGCGCTTCCGCCGCCTTGGGGGCATCGGCCGCCTTGGAGGTGGCATTGGCGGCGGGCGTGCGGGCCGGACGCTGGATCAGATAGTCGCTGTAGCCGCCGGCGTATTCCGCCACCACGCCGTCGCCCTCCACCGCGATGGTGGAGGTGACCAGCCGGTCCAGGAAGTCACGGTCGTGGCTGACCAGCAGCAGGGTGCCGGGATAATCGCTCAGCACCTCTTCCAGCAGGTCCAGCGTGTCCATGTCCAGATCGTTGGTGGGTTCGTCCAGCACCATCAGGTTGCTGGGCTGGGCGAACAGCTTGGCCAGCAGCAGACGGTTGCGCTCGCCACCCGACAGCGCCCGGGTCGGCTGTTCCAGCATGCCGCCGTCGAACAGGAAGTCCCGCATGTAGGAGGCGACATGGCGCGGTGTGCCGCCCACCACAACGCTGTCGCCGCCGAAGGGTAGCAGCACTTGGCGTATGGTCTGGTTGGGGTCCAGTTGCGCCCGGCGCTGGTCGAACACCACCGTTTCCAGGTTGGTGCCCAGGCGGATGGTGCCGCTGTCCGGCGCCAGGTCGCCCATCAGCATCTTCAGGATGGTGGTCTTGCCCGCACCGTTGGGGCCGATCAGGCCCACCCGGTCGCCGCGCAGGATGCGGGTGGAGAAGTCACGGGCGATGATCCGGGTGTTGCCTTCCCCATCCTGGAAGCTTTTGGCGACGTTGGTTGCCTCGATCACCAGCCGGCCTGAGTTCTCGGCGTCCGACACCGCCAGCTTCACCTGGCCCTGGCGGTTGCGGTCCGCCCGCTCCTTGCGCAGGCCCTGCAAGGCCCGAACCCGGCCCATGTTGCGGGTGCGCCGCGCACTGATACCCTCGCGCAGCCATTTCATCTCCACCGCGATCTTGCGGTCCAGCTTGGCGTAGACCAGATCCTCGGCCGCGAACACCTCGTCCCGCCAGGCTTCAAACTCGGCGAAGGGGCGTTCCGTTTCGCGCATGGTGCCGCGATCCAGCCACATGGTCTTGCGCGCCAGGGTGTTCAGAAAGGCGCGGTCATGGCTGATCAGCAGCAGCCCGCCGCGGAAGGCCTGCAGCGCCTTTTCCAGATATTCGATGGTGGGCAGGTCCAGGTGGTTGGTCGGCTCGTCCATCAGCAGGACGTCGGGGTCGCTGACCAGGGCCTGGGCGATGGCGGCGCGGCGGGCCTCGCCGCCCGACAGGGTGGCGGCCGCGCGGTCGCCGGGCAGGTTCAGCTCGTCCAGCACCGCCTGTACGCGATAGGGCGCATCCTCCACCAGTCCGGCGCTGACGAAGTCCGCCACCGTGGCATGGCCGCTGAAGTCCGGTTCCTGATGCAGGTAACCGATGCGGGCACCCGGCTGGATATAGCGTTCGCCCTTGTCCAGGTCGACCACGCCGGCCAGGGCCTTCAGCAGGGTGGATTTGCCGCTGCCGTTGCGGCCGACCAGGGCGATCTTGTCCCCGCGACCGATGGTGACGTCCACGCCCTCGAACAGGATGGTGGCGCCCAGGGTGATGTGGGCGTTCTTCAGGGCGACGATGGGCGGGGTGGGGGCCATGGAAGCGATAAGCTCTAGGGTACGGGTTACTGAGGGATGCGGGTTTACTGGTGCGGGCCGGCGGGCGCACTGGCCCGCTGGCTCTGGATCTTGTCATAGGCGGCGTTCAGCGCGGCCGTCTTTTGGGTAGCGACGTCCACGAACTCCGCCGGCAGGCCTTGGGCCATGACGGTGTCGGGATGGTTGTCGCGCAAGGCCTGGCGCCAGGCCAGCTTGATTTCCGCATCGCTGGCGGTACGGGCGACGCCCAGCACGGCGTAAGGGTCGTCCAGCGGGTCCTCGTACCCGCAGGCGGCGCCGCCGTGGATGCGGCGGATGCCCTCGAACGTCGCCTCGGAAATGCCGAAGATGCGGGCGACGTCGGCCAGGAAGGTCAGCTCCGCCGGGTGCAGGCTGCCGTCGGCCGACGCGATGTGGAACAGGCAGCCCAGCAAATCCTCCAGCACCGTCGGCCGGTCCCGGAACATGCCCGCCAGCTGCCGGGCATAGGGCTCGAAGCCCGCGCTGTCGCGCTTGGCCAGGTCGAAGATGCGGCCGACGTTCCGCGCCTCCTCCGCCGGAATTTGGAAGACGCGCTTGAAGGCGTCGATCTCCGCCCGGTCCACCACGCCGTCGGCCTTGGCCATCTTGGCGCCCAGCACGATGACGCCGATGGTGAAGGCCATGCTGCGGGTCTGGTCAGGCTGGCCGTCCGGGCCCGGGGGGGCTGACGGCTGCGACGCCCAGGCGTCGGCGGCATGTCCGGCGGCCACGCCCAGCAGTGCGCCCAGGGGGCCGCCAATGGCAAAGCCCGCGACACCCCCCACCACCTTGCCCCAGATGCTCATCGCTTTCAGCCTCGGCCACAGCCGGCCCCACCGGAAGCGGGGGGCCGGGCCGCACCATAGCTGCCCCATCCATTCCCGCCAATGCCCCGAACCGACCGTGATCATGATGCGCGCGTCCTTCGGCAGGTAAGGACCGGCGCCGGGCCGGCCTTATTGGAAAGACGCACAGGCCGGCGGAATATTCCCAAAGCCGCCGTCACGCCGCGAACCTGCGGCAAAGGGGGCCAGATGGCCGGGCGGGAATGGGGCCAGCGCTGGTGAGGGGGGCGCCATCTTGGTAAAAGGGGGCGATACCAAGGGCCGGTCCGCGGGGGACACGAACGGCCTGGTTGAACAGAGAAGGGGTGCGTTGCCATGACGGAATGGTTCTTCCACAACGGTCAGCAGCAGGCGGGCCCCCTGGATGACGCGGCGGCGCGCAATTTCGCCCGCGCCAATCCGGGCGCGCACTGCTGGCGGGAAGGCTTCACCGACTGGCTGCCCGTGGGCCAGGTGGCGGAGCTGTATGGCGGCACCGCCTCATCCCCGCCGCCCCCGCCCCCGCCGGGCGGTGGCGGCATCTGGGGCGCCTTCGCCGGCGGTGGCAACCCCTTCACCCCGCCGCCGCCCGGCCCGGCCAGCGCCCTGGACTACACCATCCACGGCCATGAGATGCAGTATGTGGAGGTGAGCCTGGCGCCCGGCGACAGCGCCATCGCCGAGGCGGGCGCCCTGCTGTACAAGGACGCCAGCGTGGACATGAACACCATCTTCGGTGACGGTTCCAGCCGCGACGGCGGCAGCGTGCTGGACCAGCTGTGGGGCGCGGGCAAGCGGGTGCTCTCCGGCTCCACCCTCTTCACCACCGTCTTTACCCAGCGTGGCAGCGGTCCGGGCACGGTGGCTTTTTCCGCGCCCTATCCCGGCACCATCTCCGCCCTCAAGCTGGCAGACTATGGCGGCCGCCTGATCTGCCACAAGGACAGCTTCCTGGCGGCGGCGCGCGGTGTCGCCATCGGCATCTACTTCCAGCGCCGCATCCTGACCGGCCTGTTCGGCGGCGACGGTTTCATCATGCAGAAGCTGGAAGGCGACGGCATCGTCTTCATCCACATGGGCGGCACCCTGGTGGAACGCACGTTGCAGCCGGGGGAAGTCATCCACGTGGACACGGGCTGCCTGGCCGCCATGACCGCCGACATCGATTTCGATGTGGAGCAGGTGGGCGGCATCAAGTCCATGCTGTTCGGCGGCGAGGGCCTGTTCTTCGCCCGGCTACGGGGCCCCGGCAAGGTGTGGCTGCAAAGCCTGCCCTTCTCAAGGCTTGCCGGCCGCATGCTGGCCTCGTCCCTGGTGGGAACCCGGGAAGAGGGGGGTGTGTTTGGCGCCATAGGCAACATCCTCGACAAGCGCTGACATGGCGGGGCCCGAGGGGATCCGGGTAAACTCCGCCCCTCACCAGCCTGGAGAGCATCGAAATGGTCCTTGAAGCCAAACAGGGCACCCGCACCGAAACCGACAGCTTCGGCCCGTTGGAGGTGCCGTCCGACCGCTACTGGGGCGCCCAGACCCAGCGGTCCCTGGGCAACTTCAAGATCGGGGGGGAGCGCATGCCGCCGGCCCTGGTCCATGCCCTGGGCATCCAGAAGCAGGCGGCGGCCCAGGCCAACGTGAAGCTGGGGGAACTGGACGAGGCGCTGGGCCGCGCCATCATCCAGGCGGCGGCGGAGGTGGCGGCCGGCAAGCTGGACGACCACTTCCCCCTGGTGGTGTGGCAGACCGGTTCCGGCACCCAAACCAACATGAACGCCAATGAGGTCATCTCCAACCGTGCCATCGAGTTGCTGGGCGGGGAGATGGGGTCGAAGAAGCCGGTGCACCCCAACGACCATGTGAACCGGGGCCAGTCGTCCAACGACAGCTTCCCCACCGCCATGCACATCGCGGCGGCGGTGGAACTGCACCGCACCCTGGTGCCGGCGCTGGAGCATCTGCGCGACGCCCTGGCCGCCAAGGCCGAGGCGTTCAAGGGCATCGTCAAGATCGGCCGCACCCATCTGCAGGATGCGACACCCCTGACCCTGGGCCAGGAATTCTCCGGTTATGCCCAGCAGCTGGCCTATGGGGTGGAGCGGGTGAAGGCGGCGCTGCCGGCGCTGCTGCGCCTGGCTCAGGGCGGCACGGCGGTGGGCACGGGCCTGAACGCCAAGAAGGGCTTTGATGCCGCCTTCGCGGCCGAGGTGGCGGATCTGACCGGCCTGCCCTTCGTCACCGCCCCCAACAAGTTCGAGGCGCTGGCGACGCACGACAGCCTGGTGGAGGTGTCGGGCGTGCTGAACACCCTGGCGGCCTCGCTCATGAAGGTGGCCAACGACATCCGCCTGCTGGGCTCCGGCCCGCGCTGCGGCATCGGGGAGCTGAGCCTGCCGGAGAACGAGCCCGGCAGTTCCATCATGCCCGGCAAGGTCAACCCGACGCAGTCCGAGGCCATGACCATGGTCTGCGCTCAGGTGATGGGCAACCACACCACCGTCACCATCGCCGGCGCCACCGGGCATTTCGAACTGAACGTCTTCAAGCCCGTCATCATCTACAACGTGGCCCAGTCCATCCGCCTGCTGGCCGACGCCGCCGTCAGCTTCACCGACAATTGCGTGATCGGCATCACGGCGAATGAGGACCGCATCGCCAAGTCGCTGCACGAAAGCCTGATGCTGGTGACGGCGCTCAACCCGCACATCGGCTATGACAAGGCCGCCAAGATCGCGAAGAAGGCGCACGCCGAAGGCACCACCCTGAAGGCCGCCGGCCTGGCCCTGGGCTTCCTGACCGAGGCGGAGTTCGACGCCTGGGTGAAGCCTGAGGACATGATCCACCCCAGCTGAGATCCGGGATCGGGCAAGGGGAGCTAAATTCCCCTTGCCTGAGTTCCTGATTTATGCCTTGATCGTTCCCAGTTTGTTCTTTCGCGATGTCAGCGATGGAGGACGATATGGCCGGCGCGTTTCAATGGGGGCATCTGGACCAGACGAGCATCGTGGCCGACATGGCCACCGCCGTGGCGGTCTACGCCAACCCCCGCGATGAGATCGTCATCCGCCGCCAGGGCGGTTTCGATGCCGAGGACGATGTGGTGGTCGTGCCGCTCAAGGTGGCCGAAGCCCTGCTGCGCCGCATGGAAAACCTGATCCGTGAGATCAGGGCGGAGACGGCGCTGAGCTGAGGCTCATCCTTGCTCAGTGTCCACCCGACGCCCGGCGATCAATTCATCGGTCAAGCTGCGATTAGGGGCCCCGTATTGCTTGGCCAGTTGCTGAACACGCGTCACCGCTGCCGCAACCGCATCATGGTCGAGGTGCGTCGGGGATAGAGGGGTGGCGTTATCATCGTCGGCTGACATGCTGCCGATAGTGCCATCACTTCCGTGCGAAGTCCCGCAAACACCTCGGGATTACAGCCCCAACGCCCCCAGCAGCGCGTCGAACGCCGTGTCCGCCTCTTCCACCCGTTCCACCCTGGGCACCGCCGTTAGGGGGATGCCGGGGGCGAAGCGGGCGAGGGTGGTGAGCGTCTCGGCCATGGGCACGGTGGCGCCGGGGGTGGCGCTCACGGCGATGGCGGCGACCCGCAATCCCCGGCGGGCCAGGACGTCCAGGGCGGTCAGGGTGTGGCTGAGGGTGCCGAGATAGCTGCCCGTGACCAGCAACAGGGGCAGGTCCAGCGCCACCATCCAGTCCAGCACCGTGCGGCTGCCGTCCAGCGGCACCATGGCGCCGCCGACACCCTCCACGAACAGCGGGGCGGCGGCGAAGGCCGTCTTTTCCCGGCACCATTCGATCATGCCGTCCACGTCCAGGGGCCGGCCCTCGCGCGCCGCCGCCATGTCGGGCGACAGGGGGGCGGCGTAGCGGTGCGGGCTGATGCGCGCCACCTCCGCCGGGGTGACCGGCCGGCCCATGGCTGCCAGCAGCTGCGCGGGGTCGCTGGCCGCCAGGCTGGCGGCATCCTCCAGATCGATCCCGCTGACCACGGGTTTCAGGGCGGTGGCGGCGATGCCCTTGGCCCGCAGGCGGCGCACGAGGCCGGATGTCACGAAGGTCTTGCCGATGTCGGTGCCGGTGGCGGTGACGAAAAAGGCGGGGACGGTCATTTGGGGCTCTCGACACTCTTGAGCGGCAGCACGCGATCGCGGATCAGGCCGGCCAGGCGCTCGATCTCCGCATCCGGCGTGCGGGCGGTAAAGGTGATGCGCAGGCGGGCGGTGCCGGCCGGCACGGTAGGGGGGCGGATGGCGGTGACCAGCAGGCCCTCGTCCTCCAGCAGGCGCTGGGCCTGCAAGGTGACCTCGGCGCCGCCCAGCACGATGGGCACGATGGGGCTTTCGGCGGAAGGCAGGTTCAACAGGGCGGTGAATCGCCGGGCCTTGGTCACGGGCAGGGCGCACAGGTCGGGGTCACCCTGGATGATGTCCAGGGACGCGATGGCGCCGGCCACCGTGGCGGGAGGCAGGCCGGTGGAATAGATCAGGGTGCGCGCCCGGGTCTTCACCAGGTCGATGACCGCCTGGGAGGCGCAGAGATAGCCGCCATAGCCGCCCACCGCCTTGCTCAAGGTGCCCATCTGCAGCGGCACCAGCGGCTTGTCGCCGAAGGCGAAGCTGGAGCCCCGGCCCTCCGCCAATACACCGATGCCGTGGGCGTCGTCGGTCATCAGCCAGGTGTCGTGCTGCGCGCACAGGTTGGCGAGGGCGGGCAGGGGGGCGAGATCCCCGTCCATTGAAAAGACGCCGTCCGTCACCAACAGGGCGCGGCCATGGCGCGGCCGATATGTCGCCAGCACCTGGGCGGCATGGTCCATATCGTTATGGCGGAAGATACGCAGGGTGGCGCCCGACAGCTTGGCGCCGGCCCAGATGCAGGCGTGCGCCAGCTCATCCACCACCACCAGATCCTTGGGCCCCACGAAGGTGGGAATGATGCCGGCGTTGGCCAGATAGCCGGAGCCGAAGACGCAGGCCGCCTCCGTCCCCTTCAAGGCAGCCAGCTTCTGCTCCAGCACGGTGTAGAGCGGGTGGTTGCCGGTCACCAGGCGCGAGGCGGCGGCCCCCACGCCGTACCGCTCCACCGCCGCCACGGCCGCCGCCTTCACCCGGGGGTCGTGGGCCAGGTTCAGGTAGTCATTGCAGGAGAAGGACAGCAGGCGCCGGCCGCCGCGCCTGATCCACAGACCGCCCTCGCCATCGCGGTCGCTGTCCACCAGCCGGCGGCGCAGCGAGGCGGCGTCCATCTCGGCCAGCTTGGCCTCGGCGAATTCGGTCAGGGACTGCATGAAGGCGCCATCGGTTGGGATCAGATCGGGCGGAGCTTAATGGCAAGCGCCGGCCGGACGCGTGCGAAAGTGCGGCGCCTGGGTTGCGGGTGTCAAATTCCGGCCCCATCTCAGCCTACGGACGCGCTTGGGCTGTTGCTCGCCCTGCTTTGATGCGCGACCGTGGAGGGGGGGCCCTTTGGCTGAGGAAGAATCCCGCTGGGCTGAACGCCTGAACGATTGGTCCTGGCTGGTCGAGATTGTCGGCCAAGTGGTGATCTCAATTCTTGAATCGGTGTTCACGGCGCTGGTCTAGCGGCGCCGCGCAATCATCTGTCGCGCCGGACCTGTCGCCTCTCACCAAGTTTCCCCGAGATCCGCCGGCGGCCGGCGCCGCCCCGGTTTTTCTTGACCGGTCCCCGCCGCTGCCGTTAGGTGCGGGCTGGCCTTGAGCTTCGGCCCGGCCCCGGTATTGCCCCGGTATCCCCCAAGGAAACGCACCCGTGACCGCCATCGACATCAGCCGCCCCGCCGCCTTCTCCGCCCCTGTCATGGAGAGCGACGACGTGCGCAACGACTGGACGCGCGCCGAGATCCAGGCGCTGTTCGACCTGCCCTTCACCGAGCTGGTGTTCCGGGCCGCCGCCGTGCATCGCCGTCGCTTCGATCCCACCCAGGTCCAAATCTCCACCCTGCTGTCCATCAAGACCGGCGGCTGCCCGGAGGACTGCGGCTACTGCTCGCAGAGCGCGCACCATGAGACGGGCCTGAAGGCGTCCAAGCTCATGGAGGTGCAGAAGGTGCTGGCCGAGGCCAAGGCCGCCAAGGATGCCGGCGCCACCCGCTTCTGCATGGGGGCCGCCTGGCGCAGCCCTAAGGACCAGGATCTGGAATCGGTCTGCGCCATGGTCGAGGGTGTGAAGGCCCTGGGCATGGAATCGTGCGTCACGCTGGGCATGCTGAACGCCGGCCAGGCCCTGCGCCTGAAGGAGGCGGGCCTGGACTATTACAACCACAACATCGATACCTCGCCCGAGTACTACGGCAACGTCATCACCACCCGCACCTACCAGGATCGGCTGGACACGCTGGCCAACGTGCGTGAGGCCGGCATCAACGTCTGCTGCGGCGGCATCGTCGGCATGGGCGAGGATCTGACCGACCGCGTGGGCATGATCCACACGCTGGCCACCCTGCCGCAGCACCCCGAGAGCGTGCCGATCAACATGCTGATGAAGGTGGACGGCACGCCCCTGGGCGGCAAGGACGCGCTGGACGCCCTCGATTTCGTGCGCACCATCGCCGTGGCCCGCATCACCATGCCGGCCTCCATGGTGCGTTTGTCCGCCGGCCGCGAGGGCATGAGCGACGAGACCCAGGCCCTGTGCTTCCTGGCCGGCGCCAACTCCATCTTCTACGGGCCGAAGTTGCTGACCACCGCCAACCCGGTGGCCGACCATGACAAGCGGCTGCTGGCCCGCCTGGGCATGACCACCATGGATATTGTGGAAGAAGGCTGCGCCGACGAGGAGCACGCCGGCCACGCCGCGGATGCCTGTTCCGGGGCGTGCGGCCACTGATCATGGGCAGACCTGGGTCGTTTCCCGACCGGAATAATAATTGGTTTCAGCAGGGCGGCCGGCACATCTGGCTGCCCTACACCCAGATGAAGACGGCGCTGCCGCCCCTGCCTGTGGTGGCGACGGAGGGGGTGCGCCTGACCCTGGCCGATGGCCGGCGGCTGGTGGATGGGGTGGCCAGCTGGTGGACAGCCTGCCACGGCTACAACCACCCCCACATCCGCGAGAAGGTGGCCGAGCAGATGGCGCGCATGCCGCACGTCATGTTCGGCGGCCTGGCGCATGAGCCGGCCTATACCTTGGCCAGCCGCCTGGCGGCCATGCTGCCGGGCGACCTCAACCGCGTGTTCTTCTGCGACAGCGGCTCCGTCTCCGTCGAGATCGCCATGAAGATGGCGACGCAGTATTGGCTGAACCGGGGGGTGCCCGGCCGCACCAAGCTGGCGGCCTTCCGCGGCGGCTATCACGGCGACACCATCGCCACGATGGCGGTGTGCGACCCGGAAGAGGGGATGCACAGTCTGTTCGCCGGATTGCTGCCCGAACATCTCATCCTGGACCTGCCGGTGGATGAGGAGTCGACGGCGCGGTTCGAGCGTGATCTGGCCGCCCATGCCCACACCCTGTCCGCCATTCTGGTGGAGCCCCTGGTGCAGGGAGCGGGCGGCATGCTGTTCCACGACTCCCAGGTGCTGCGCACCCTGCGCGCGGCTGCCGACCGCCATGGCCTGCTGCTGATCTTCGATGAGATCTTCACCGGTTTCGGCCGCACCGGCGCCCTGTTCGCGTGCGAGGCCGCCGGCGTGGTGCCCGACATCATCACCCTGTCCAAGGCCTTGACCGGCGGCACCATGGCCCTGGCCGCCACCGTGGCCAGCGACCGAATCTTCCAGGCCTTCTGGTCGGACAACGCCCAGGCGGCCCTGATGCACGGCCCCACCTATATGGCCAACCCGCTCGCCTGCGCCGCCGCCAACGCCTCCCTCGACCTGTTCGAGAGCGAGCCCAGGCTGGCCCAGGTGGCCGCCCTCTCCCGGGGCCTGGCGGCGGGCCTGGAGCCCTGCCGCGACCTGCCCGGCGTGACCGACGTGCGCGCCCTAGGCGCCATCGGCGTGGTGGAGCTGGAGCGTATTGCCGACATGAACAGGCTGAAGCGGCGCCTGATCGACAGGGGGGTCTGGGTGCGGCCCTTCGGCCGCATCGTCTACCTCACCCCGTCCTACACCATGGACACCGACGACCTGGCTTTCCTCACCCGGGCCGTGGTCGATGCCGTGACCGAGCATCAGCGAGCCACCGCATGACCCTGCGCAAGCGTTCCGTCCTGATCGCCGGCCACCCCACCAGCGTGACGCTGGAGGAGCCGTTCTGGGAAACGCTGAAGGACATGGCCGTGGCCCGCGGCCTGTCGATCAACGCCCTGGTGGAAGAGGTCGACGGCAACCGCGACGGCAACCTGTCCAGCGCCCTTCGCGTCGCGGCGCTGCTGTGGGTGAAGGGGAAGGTCCCGGCCTGATCAACCGGCCGGCACCCCAGCGGGCACCCCAATGGGCACCAGCGTCACCAGCTTCACATCCGTATGCCCCGCCAGGGCGAAGGTCAGCTGCTCATAGCGCAGGGGGCCGTCGGCCGGGTGTTGGAAGGCGCGCTCGCCACCAGCGCGGGCGGTGACCGCGTGGGCGTGCCAGAGGTTGGCGAACAGGGGGCTGCACTGGCTGACGTCCGCCACCAGGGCCCGCATGGCGGGATCGTTCAGGTGATGGCTATAGTCC
Source organism: Nitrospirillum amazonense (assembly GCF_029594735.1). Lineage (NCBI taxonomy): Bacteria > Pseudomonadati > Pseudomonadota > Alphaproteobacteria > Rhodospirillales > Azospirillaceae > Nitrospirillum > Nitrospirillum amazonense. The sequence continues at coordinate 2,239,413 of NZ_JARPAF010000002.1, read as the reverse complement.
ACGCGGAACTCCGCCACCACCCGCCGCGCCCGTTCCGCCCAGTCGGGGATCAGGGCCTGGGCGGCGGGGTTCAGGAACAGATAGCGCAACTGGTTACGGTCACCGGCGTGATCCAGCCAGCCGGTGAACAGTCGTGCCGCGGCGGCGTTCCATGCCAGGGCGTTCCAGGTTCGGTCCAGCAGATAGGCCGGGTATGGGACGCCCCGGACCAGGGCGTCCAGCGCCGCCGGCACGGGCGCGTCATCCCCGGCGGCCGCCTCGTCCGGGTCGCGCTTGCCTGCCAGGTCGAACAGATAGGCGCGCTCCGCCGCTGACAGGCGCAGGGCCACCGCCAGGCGTGCCAGGGCGCCGGGGGAGATGGAGACGTCGCGGCCCTGCTCGATCCAGGTGTACCAGGTGACGCTGACGCCGCTCAGCTGCGCCAGTTCCTCCCGCCGCAGGCCGGGCGTGCGGCGGCGAGGCCCGGGCGCCAGGCCCAGGGCCGCCGGTGACAGCCGTTCCCGCTGCGCCCGCACGAACTCCCCCAGCTCGCGCCGTTTCGAGGTATCCAGGATGTCCATGGGCGCGGGCCTTTAAGGAGGTAGCAGTTGATACCAGTATAAACCTGGATCTGGTACCAGTTTAAGGCTCTGTCACCTTGGCGCTCCACCCCGCCGAACCGGGGCAATCTTGACCAAGAAACGGAGTAGGGAATGACCATCCAGCACGCGCCTCAAACGCCCGGTCAAACATCCGCGGGCCGCGACCAGGAATCGCTGGTGGCTGGCCAATTCGGGCCACAGGCCGCCGCCTATGTTGCCAGCGCCGTCCACGCCCAGGGGGAGGATTTGCGGCAGTTGGCCAGCCTAGTGGCGGGCAAGGGCTATAAGACGGTCCTGGACTTGGGCTGTGGCGGCGGGCATGTCGCCTTCACCGTGGCGCCGTACGTGGGCCAGGTGGTTGCCTGCGACCTGTCGCCCGACATGCTGGACGCCGTGGCGGCGGAGGCTGGTCGGCGGGGCCTGGCCAATATCGAGACGCGGGTGGGCCGCGCCGATGCCGTGCCGGCCGGTGACGCCGACTTTTGCGCGGTGATCAGCCGCTATAGCGCCCACCACTGGCCGGATCTGGCGGCCGGCCTGCGGGAGGCGCGGCGGGTGGTGAAGCCGCGCGGCATCGCCGTCTTCATGGACGTGGTGACGCCGGGTCAGCCGCTGCTGGACACCTTCCTGCAAAGCATCGAGCTGCTGCGCGACCCATCGCATGTGCGCAATTATTCGGTGGCGGAATGGCGGGCCCTGGCGGCGGCGGGTTTCCGGGTCACGGGCGTCACGGAGCGGCGCCTGCGCCTGGAGTTCGCCAGTTGGATCGCGCGCATGACCCCGCCGGACAGCCATGTGGCGGCCATCCGGTCCCTGCAGGGGCGGATGGCGGACGCCGTCACCGGGCATTTCGCCATCGAAGCCGACGGCACCTTCACCCTGGATACGGCGACGTTCGAGGCCGTCCCGGTTTGATTATTGGAAAGTCCTCAGTCGCCGGGCGCCCGCATCCGCGGGCTTGGCTTCCTCGCTTTCCAGTTCGCCTTCGGCTTCCCGGAAAGCTCCGGCGGATGCGGTCGCATCCCATGGCGGCGTGAGGCGAAAGCTCATGCCGCCGCTAGCTTTTGAAAAACGCGGCGGCGGCGTTCAGTGAGGCCTGCTTGGCCTTGATGGCGTCGTCCACCCGCGCGATCTCCGCCTCCAGGCTGTTGCGGTATTCGCGCAGTTCCCCCACCGACAGGCGGGCGATGTCCAGGAAGCTGCTGGGGCGGCTCGGCGGCGGGGCGATGTCGTCGGTGTCCATGGGGCGGCTGCCTTTCCTGTGGAGGGTCGGCCCTCCGGCGTGTCGGTTGTCACTGTGCCGCCGGGGCCCTACATGGTGCAAGACCCCAAGCGGCGAGGGGACCATCCCCCGCCTGACGTAGTCGCGGAGATCCTGCAACCATGCGTGCCATCGCCATCACCCAACCCGGCGGTCCCGAGGTTCTGAAGCCCATCGAGCGGCCGACGCCGCAACCCGGTCCGGGCCAGATCCTGATCCGGGTGGCAGCCGCCGGCGTCAACCGGCCGGATTGCCTGCAGCGCGCCGGCAGCTACCCACCGCCGCCCGGCGCCTCCGATCTGCCGGGGCTGGAGGTGGCGGGCACCGTCGCCGCGCTGGGCGAGGGGGTGACGGGTTGGACGGTGGGTGATGCCCTCTGCGCCTTGGTCAACGGTGGCGGCTATGCCGACCATGCCGTGGCGCCAGCCGGCCAGTGTCTGCCCGTGCCGGAAGGCTTCAGCATGGTGGAGGCGGCCGCCCTGCCGGAGACCTTCTTCACCGTCTGGACCAATGTCTTCGACCGTGGCCGGTTGGCGGCGGGGGAAAGCTTCCTGGTCCATGGCGGCACCAGCGGCATCGGCACCACGGCCATCCAGCTGGCCAAGGCCTTTGGCGCCCGCGTCTTCGCCACCGCCGGTGGGCCGGACAAGGCCAAGGCCTGTGAGGACATCGGCGCCGATCGCGGCATCGACTACAAGGCGGAGGATTTCGTCGCCGTGGTGAAGGAGGCGACCGGCGGCCGGGGTGTGGACGTTATTCTGGACATGGTGGGCGGCGACTATGTGCCGCGCAACATCGACGCCCTGGCCGACCAGGGCCGCCACGTGACCATCGCCTTCCTGCGCGGGCCCAAGGTGACGCTGAACATGGCGCCGGTGATGACCAAGCGCCTGGTCCTGACCGGGTCGACGCTGCGCCCGCGTTCGGCGGAGGAGAAGGCCGCCATCGCCGCCAGCTTGGCGGAAAAGGTGTGGCCGCTGCTGGCGCGGGGAGAGGTCCGCCCGGTCATCTTCAAGACCTTCCCCCTGGAAGAGGCGGCGGCGGCGCACGCGCTGATGGAAAGCAGCAGCCATGTGGGGAAGATTGTTCTGACTGTTTAAGTCTGGAAAAACTCTACGGCAAGGGGAGGCGCGCCCATAAAAAGGCGTGGCCTCGCCCGTCGCGGGCCTCTATATAGCTCATGTACGCGTCACAGTTTCCCGTCCGGCTGCGTGGGGCCTTCAGCCCGCGCGACGGGCGGATATTGCTTTTCGCGACCTTATTCACGGGTTTTGATGCGTGTTGGCGGAACGTTCCGCCACGGGTTAGGAGGAAGCATGGCACTGCCCTTGATGCCGAAGGCGACCGCGGTCTGGTTGGTTGAGAACACCGCGCTGTCCTTTGAGCAGATCGCCGAATTCTGCGGCATGCACTCGCTGGAAGTGCAGGCCATCGCCGATGGCGAGGTGGCGATCGGCATGGTCGGGCGCGATCCGGTGGGCAACGGCGAGTTGACCAAGGATGAGATCGAGCGCTGCGAAAAGAACCCGGACCTGAAGCTGCAGATTCGCATCCACGACCTGCCGCAGCCGATCGCGCGCGCCAAGGGCCCGCGCTACACCCCGGTGACCAAGCGCGGCGACAAGCCCGATGGCATCGCCTGGCTGCTGAAGAATCATCCGGAACTGTCGGACGCCGCCATTTCCCGCCTGATCGGCACCACGAAGCCGACCATCGCCGCGGTGCGCGACAAGACCCACTGGAACACCAGCAACATCAAGCCGCGCAGCCCCGTGCTGCTGGGCCTGTGCAGCCAGCGTGAGCTGGAGGCCGCCCTGTCCCGTGCCCGCCGTGGCCTGCCCGAGCCGGAGCTGGAGACCACCACCCTGCTGGAAACCGCCGAGGATCGCGCCCTGGCTGAACAGCAGGCGGCCCTGGAGGATGAGGAACACGAGGAGATCGAGGACTGATCCTCCGATCTCTCGCGGATATAGAAGAAGGGCGGCCCCAAGCGAGGCCGCCCTTTTCCTTTCCGGAAATTCCACGCGCACCCCACCGGCATGAGGATGTCATGCCGGTGTTGAGGCAAACGGCGTCAAGCAGCGCTGGGCCAGTCCGTGTAGCCCTTGGCACCGCCGCCGTAGAACGCCTCCTGCGGGGCCTGCGCCAGGGGTGCGCCGGTCTTCAGGCGGTGCACCAGGTCGGGGTTGGCGATGAAGGGACGGCCGAAGGCCACCATGTCGGCACGGCCCTCGGCGATGGTGCGGGCCGCCAAGTCGCGGTCATAGCCGTTGTTGGCGATATAGCCGCCGCCGAACTTTTTCCGCAGGGCCTGGAAGTCGAAGTTCTGGGCACCATTGGGACCGCGCGTCTGCCCTTCCACGCAATGTAGATAGGCCAGGTTCAACTCACCCAGCCGCTCGGCCAGGAATCCGTAGGTGCCGTTGGGGTCGCTGTCCAGCGGGGTGTTGCCCGCCGCCTGGGTGATGGGCGACAGGCGCACGCCCACCCGGTCCGGTCCCCAGATCTCGGCTACGGCCTGGGCCACCTCCACCGTCAGGCGGGTGCGGTTCTCCACGCTGCCGCCATAGCGGTCGGTGCGGTGGTTGGTGCTGTCGCGGATGAACTGCTCCAGCAGGTAGTTGTTGGCGGAGTGCACCTCCACCCCGTCGAAGCCGGCGGCCTTGGCGTTGCGGGCGGCGTTGCGGTAGTCGTCGATGATGCCGGCGATCTCTGCCGTCTCCAGGGCACGGGGCGAGGAGGGCTGGGCGAAGCCGTTCTCGACATAGGTCTCACCGCCTGCCTGCAGGGCGCTGGGCGCCACCGGGGCGGCCCCGCCCTCTTGCAGGCTGGTGTGGGAGATGCGGCCCACGTGCCACAGCTGCAGCACGATGTGGCCGCCAGCCTGGTGCACGGCGTCCGTCACCGCCTTCCACGCCGTCACATGCTCCGGCGTGTAGATGCCGGGCGTATAGGCGTAGCCGCGCCCCTGGCGCGAGATGTTGGTGGCCTCGGTGATGATCAGGCCGGCGGTGGCGCGCTGGCGGTAGTAGTCCACGGCCAGGGGGGTGTGCACCCCGTCCATGCCGGCGCGGGCCCGCGTCAGGGGCGCCATGGCGATGCGGTTGGCGACGGGGATGGCGCCGATATGGGCGGGCGCGAAAAGATCGGGAGTGGTGGTCATGGTCGAACCCGTTCCTTCTGGGGATGGCTTGAGAGGCCATGGTTAACGGCACGCCCATGAACATAGGTCCACGACGGTGTCCCTTTAAGTCCGCCGTCGCGACATGACCCTTCACGATTGGGAGATAATGGCGCGTCCGTCCTGACGGCCGTTGTTTCATCCAAAAACAATTCCGGTGGACGGCGGCGCCGGGGCGGCGCTACATCCCAGCATCATGACCAACGCCCCCTCCCGCCTCATCGTCGGCATCAGCGGCGCCTCCGGCGTGCGATACGGCGTGCGCCTGCTGGAAACCCTGCGCTCCCTGCCCATCGAAACCCACCTGGTGATGAGCCGCTCGGCGGAGATGACGCTGGCGCATGAGACGGATATGAAGCCCGCCGAGGTGCGGGCCCTGGCGGATGTCAATCACGCCATCGCCGACGTGGGGGCATCCATCTCCAGCGGCAGCTTCCGCACCCTGGGCATGGTCATCGCGCCCTGTTCCATCCGCAGCATGAGCGAGATCGCCACCGGCGTGACCTCCAGCCTGCTGACCCGGGCGGCGGACGTGGTGCTGAAGGAACGGCGGCGCCTGGTGCTGATGGTGCGGGAAACGCCCCTGCACCTGGGCCATTTGCGCACCCTGACGGCGCTGGCCGAGATGGGGGCCATCATCGCCCCGCCGGTGCCGGCCATGTACATCCGGCCGGCCAGCGTGGACGAGCTGGTGGATCATACCGTCGGCCGCATCCTGGACCTGTTCGACATCGACAGCGGTCGACTGCGCCGCTGGGGCGAGGTGCCGCCCGAGGATGCAGAGATCGGGTGAGAGAGCTCCTGGAGCTAAAAAGAAAAGAGCGCCGCGGGGCCCGTGGCGCTCTTTTCTTTTTAGCCGTCCAGCTTGGCCGTCAGGCCCAGGAAAGCAGGCAGCGGGTGGGTCACCACGTAGGTGGGGATGGGACCCAGATAGTCGCGCATGCGGCCCTTTTCCACGAAACGCTTGCGGAAGCGGCTGTGGGTGAAGAAGGACAGGATGCGCGGCGCGATGCCGCCGGCGATGTAGACACCGCCGCGCGCGCCGATGGACAGGGCCAGGTTGCCGGCCACGGTACCAAGCATGCCGCAGAAGGTTTCCAGCGCCTCGATGCACGCCGGGTCGCCGGCATGGGTGGTAGCCGCCGCCGTGACCTGGGCGGCGGTCAGGCGCGCCGGCTCCTTGCCGTCGGCCAGGCACACGGCCTCATACAGGTTGACCAGGCCGGGGCCGGACAGCACGCGTTCCGCCGACACATGGTCGAACTGCTTGCGCAGCACCGCCAGGATGGCCGACTCCCGGTCATTCACCGGGGCCATGGTGACGTGGCCGCCTTCCGTCGCCAGCGCGGTCCAGCCGGGCTGGCCGTTGCTGCGCTTGCGTGGAATCAGGGATGAGACGCCCAGGCCGCTGCCCGGGCCCAGGACGGCGATGGGTGCGTCCGCCACGGGCGCGCCGTCCCCTACCTGCGCCCGGTCGTCGGGGCCCAGGGCGGGAATGGACAGGGCCACAGCGGTGAAGTCGTTGACGACCTCCAGTCGGTCCAGCGACAGCGAGCGGCGCACGCCGTCGATCGAGAATTCCCACGGCAGGTTGGTCATGCGGATGCGGTCGCCGGTTACGGGCCCCGCCAGGGCAATGGCGGCCTGCTTGGGCCGGGCGCCCGGCGCCTCCAGTGCCAGATAGGCCTCCGCTGCCGCTTCCAGCGAGGGGTAGTCGGCGCAGGGCAGGATGCGCACGCCCGAAATGCTGGCGGCGTGGGCATCGTGCGGCGCCGTTTCCGAGGATTCGGAGAGGGCAAACCTGGCGTTGGTGCCGCCGATGTCCGCCAAGAGCGAGAGGCCCTGCATGGGTGACGCCTTCCTTTTCCGTTTCCTTCCCGTTCCACCGACCGGCCGGCCTTATATCCGGCCGCCGGGATGCGTACCCCATTATACAGATAGGGGACGCGCCCGGGGGGAAACCCCGCCCGCGCGCGTTTTCCGCACCCGACTTAGAGCGTGGCGGAGACAGCGCTGTCAATATCATTGGTGTAAGAAAATTGGGGCATAGGGCGCTCTTGCGATGTAACGCAATTACATGATGTTCTCTTGAATCAATGTGTTGCGTCGCACAACGGTCGGAGTAAGCCGATTTTCACTGGCCCCAGGCAATCGACTGAATAATCAAGATTCTTCGCCCGTGGTGCATTTTCCGCTTGATCAACCGGCCCTCGATCGGCATATTGTGCAGTGCGACATGGCCGCGATTGTGGTTCTGTCGTAACGCACTTCTTGGGCGTTTCCTCCCTAAACTCAAGGCCGCGCCGATAGGCGCGGCCTTCTTTATTTCCGGGGTCCTGGGCCTTTTCCGCCGCTGTCTGCTGGGGGAGATCCGACCGACCCATCCTGTACCCCAAGTGACGCGGACTGTTTTGGCGCCCCGGCCGCCCACTGCGCGCGGTGAGCTGCGTGTGGGGCACCGGTAGCGTCACCACGGCTGGGGGAGATGAACCCCACGGTTCCATTGCGACCTTTCAGTTCCCCGCGACGACGGCGTTCGCCCACGGCGTCTGCCCTATGTCTTCAAGGCGGTCGTCGGCCTTCAGCGGCCCGGGGAAGAAAATTTTCGATTTGATGAAACAGAAGGGTTGCCAGCCGGTTCGGGCGATGCTACACAGCCGCCCACGCCGATGACCCCGGCAACGGGGCCCCGCAAAAATCGGCGGATTTCGAAGGATGGGCGCGTAGCTCAGCGGGAGAGCACTACCTTGACATGGTAGGGGTCACAGGTTCAATCCCTGTCGCGCCCACCATCCTTCCCCAGCAAGATCAGTACGTTAAAGCCGTGACGGGCAACCGGACGCGGCTTTTGTGTTTCTGGTCCGGACAGGACCGATGGTGTCAACGGGGCGATGCCCGAGGCGCGGCCCGCCCGCATCCCAGACGCTCAGGGACACGGGCGGGATAGCCCCATCAGCGGCTTTTGGACAGGAAGGCCTGGAAGGCGGCCTTGGCCTCGGGGCTGGTCAGTGCCTGGGCGAAGAGGGTGGCCTCACGCGCCATGGCCTCCAGCACCTGGGGCGTATCATGGCGCATCAGGGCCTTGGTGTTGGCCATGGCCGCGCGTGGCTTGGCCGCCAGCGCCGCCGCCTTGGCCGCCGCATGCTCATAAAGCGTTTCCGTGGGGATGACGGCGTTGATCAGACCCGCCGCCTCCGCCGCGTCGGCCGTCAGCGCCTCACCCGCCATCAGCATGGCGGCGGCGCGGGGGTGGCCCAGCAGCCGGGCGGCCAGCACGCTGGAACCCGCCTCCGGGACCAGGCCCAGGCTGACGAAGGGCATGGCGAAGTGCGCGGTGGGGGCGGCGTAGACCAGGTCGCAATGCATCAGCAGGGTGGTGCCGACGCCCACCGCGTGGCCTTCCACCGCCGCCACCACGGGCTTGGGGAATGTGGCCAGCGCGCGCAGGAAGCGCATCACCGGGGTGTCGGCTGACAGCGGCGGTCCGGCCAGGAAGTCCGCCAGGTCGTTGCCGGCGGTGAAGCTGCCGCCCGATCCCTGGATCAGCACCGCGCCCACGGCGTCATCCGTGGCGGCGCCGGTCAGGGCCTCGGCCAGGGCCGAATACATGGCACCGGTCAGGGCGTTGCGCTTCTCCGGCCGGTTCAGCACCAGGGTGCGGACCCCGTTCCCGTCCTCCACCAGGACCGCGGCTTGACTCATCTTCTCATCTCCCAAGGTGTCCCCGGCGGCGGCGCTGCGGCGTCCGGCCCGGCGGTTAGTGATTGCTTATCCCGGGATGCTGCCGCAGCCGGGCACGGCGGGCAAGGCTTGCATGATGACATTCACTTCGGGTGGCCCGCCGCAGAGGCGCCAAGCGCGCCGGAACCATCCGTTCGCGGCGGCGGTTGAAAGGGCGTTGGGTATGCCGCGTGCTTGTTCAAGGCTGTTAACCCAATCTTTAGATGTCCCAGCAAAAGATGACAGCGTGGTGAACGGGGCGCGTCGGTTTTGCTGCCCCCACCACCTCACTCTGGGCCAAGTCCGGCGCCGATGTGCGGCCAGGACGGTACTGAAAGGGGACGGGCGATGGGTTCATTCTCTTCTGAGTCGGTCGACCTGCTGCGGGCCTACACGGCCCAGGCCAACCGCTATCCCATGCTGTCGCCCGAGCGTGAGCTTGAGCTGGCCAACCGCTGGACCGCCAGCCAGGACCAGCGCGCCGCCGACGAGCTGGTGCACAGTCATATGCGGCTGGCCATCAAGATCGCCTCCCGTTATGCCCGGTCCGGCCTGCCCGTGGGTGACCTGGTGTCTGAGGCCAACATCGGCTTGGTGAAGGCGGTGCAGCGGTTCGACCCGTCGCGCGGTTTCCGCCTCGCCACCTACGCGCTGTGGTGGATCCGGGCGGAGGTGCAGTCCTACGTCCTGCACAATTGGTCCATGCTGAAGGGGGGCAACACCGCCGCCCTGAAGCGCTTGTTCTTCAACCTGCGCCAAGCCCAGCGCCGGCTGGGCGTCCACGACCGCATGATGACGGACGAGGAGGCGGAGCGCATCGCGGTGGAGATGGACGCCACGGTGGAGGAAGTGCGGGAGATGGAGCATCGCTTCGCCACCCCCGTCGCCTCCCTGAATGTCTCCATGGGCGAGGATAATGACCAAGAGGCCATGGACCTGCTGGCCGACGATACCGAATCGGTGGAAAGCCGCCTGGCCGAAGGCAGTGAGCTGCGCCAGCGTAAGGGCCTCATGCTGGATGCGTTGAAGGCGCTGGGCGACCGCGAGCGCCACATCTTCATTTCCCGCAACCTGGCGGACGAACCGGTGACGCTGGAGCGGCTGGCCCAGCATTACGGCGTCAGCAAGGAACGAATCCGCCAGATCGAGACCGGCGCCTACAGCAAGGTGGCGCGCAGCGTGCGCCGCGCGGCCGAGGGCGGCACCATCACCGCCCCCATCCTGCCCATGGCGGCCAAGCGCGCGAAGTCTGGCATGGGCCGCGTGCCCACCGCCAACGACATCATGGCCCAAGCCGCCCGCTCGGCGGCTTGAGGTTTGATCTGAGTCCCCTCAAGCGGCGGGCGCGGGCAAGCGCCCGCTTGCCTTGTCCTCGCTGCGCCCCTCGGTGCTCGCTCCGGCGGCCGCAGTCGCGGCCTAGTCAAAAAATGAAAATGGCGGCGGCGCTTCAGTCCCCCGCCGCCAGCCCCTCGCGGCGGGGATCTACGCCGCCTTCCAGGCCGGTGGCGGTGCGCTTGATGACGTGCAGGCCGCTGGGCATGGACTTAAGCTCCACCGTCTGGCCCAGTGCTTCCAGCCCAGCCTTCAGGGGCGGGGCCCAGGGGCCGCTTTCCAAGGCGGTGGTGCCGTTGCGGTTGACGATGCGCGGCAGGCTGACCGCCTCCTGCGCGTCCAGGCCCCAGTCCAGCGCCGCCACGATGGTTTCCGCGACATAGCCGATGATGGCCGGCCCGCCGGGCGAGCCAACCAGCAGCAGGGGCTTGCCCGCCCGGTCGAAGACGATGGTGGGCGCCATGGACGATCGCGGACGCTTGCCCGCCGCCACGGCGTTGGCCACGGGTAGGCCTGTGCCCGGGCTGGTGGGGATGAAGGAGAAGTCGGTCAGCTGGTTGTTCAGCACATAGCCGTCCACCGCCATGCCCGAGCCGAAGGCGAACTCCACCGACGTGGTGAAGGACACGGCCATGCCGCTGTCGTCCATCAGGGACATGTGCGAGGTCGATGGAATATCCGCCTGCCATCCGGGGCCGTACAGCGCACCCTGCTTCTGCGGTGGCACGCCGGCGGACACGGGGCCCTTGGCCGCGTGCGCCGGGTCGATCAGCTTGGCGCGCTCGGCCAGGTAGCCCTTGTCCAGCAGCCCCTTGGGCACGGTGACGAAGGCGGGATCGCCGACATAGAGGTCGCGGTCGGCGTAGGCCAGGCGGCTGGCCTCCACCATCAGGTGCCAGGCGGTGGGGGAGTCCTTGCCCAGGCCCTTCATGTCGAAATGTTCCAGCAGGCCCAGCATCTCCACGATGGCGATGCCGCCGGAACTGCTGGGGCCCATGCTGCACACCGTCCACTGGCGGTAGGGCGTGCACAGGGGATCGCGTTCCTCGACCTTGTAAGCCGCCAGATCCTGGGCGGTGACCAGGGCGGGAGACCCCCCGGGTGTGTTAGCGGGGAGGGCGCTGTCGGCCAGGTGCTTGGCCAGATCCTGGCCCAGGATGCCGTGGTAGTAGGCATCGGGGCCCTGCGCGGCCAACACCTCCAGCGTGTGGGCCATGGCCGGGTTGCGGAAAGTCTCCCCGGCCTGCAGCGGTGTCAGGCTGCCGTCGGGCCCGGCATGGAAGAACAGGGCCAGCATGTCGGGCCGGTCCTTCAGCTGCGGCGTCAGCCCCTTCAGCAACAGGGCCAGGCGCGGGCTGACGACGAAGCCGTCGCGGGCCAGCTGGATGGCCGGCTGGAACAGGGTGGCCCAGGGCAGCTTGCCATAGCGCTTGTGCGCCTCCGCCAGCAGGGCGGGGATGCCGGGGGTGCCCACGGCGCGGCCGCCGTCGAAGGCGCGCATCAGCGGCATGGGCCGGCCGTCGGGGCCGACGAAGCGATCGGCGGCGGACCCTGCGGGCGCCGTTTCCCGTCCATCCAGGGACACCAGCTTCTTGGTCTTGGGATCCCAGATCAGCATATAGCCGCCACCGCCCAGTCCGGAGGATTGCGGCTCGACCAGGCCCAGCACCAGTTGCACGGCGATGGCCGCGTCCACGGCGCTGCCGCCCTGTCGCAGCATGGCGTGCCCGGCCTCCGCCGCCAGCGGGTTCGCCGCCACCACCATGTCCGACTTGGTGCGCACCACCGGTCGTGGCGTGAAGGGCGAGGCCAGTTCCGGGTCGCCACCCTGGGCATGGGCCGGGCCGACCGCCGCCAGCGGTGCCAGGACCAGTGCGCCGGCCAGAAGGGCGGCGCTGATTGGGCGGCGGGTGAAGGCGGGGGCGAGCTGCCGGGGCTTTTTATGCATGCCGCAACAATGGCATGCCGCCGCCGGCCAGGAAACAGGGGAGAGGCAGCCAAGGGGGGGAGACACGCCGTCGCGCCCTGCTACCGCTACCATGGGGGCAAAACAAAACGCGCCGTCCGGCTGGACGGCGCGCTCCGTGTCTCCGGCCCGCGAATTAAGCTCCCCAACGCCGACACCCGGCTGATCCCGAAAGGGATATTGCCAGGTGCCAGCGGGTCGAGGACGAATCCATCTGTCAGGAAACAGGAAATCCGGCGCCGGGGTTTCCCGGCGCCGTCAATCCCGTTCTACCAGATCGGATGGATTAGAGGACTTCCACGCGATTGGCCTTCGGACCCTTCTGACCCATGCTGGTCGTCAGGCGCACCCGCTGCTCCGGCGTCAGGGCGCGGACGCCCGAACGCTCCAGCGCGGTGATGTGGACGAACACGTCCTTCCCGCCGCCATCGGGGGTCACGAAACCGAAGCCCTTGTCGGCGCTGTAGAACTTCACAGTGCCTTCAACGGTCTCGGTCGGGCCGCTGGCTTCCCAGCCGCCGGCGCGGCGCGGGGCGCCACCACCGAAGCTGTCGCGGCGACCGCCGCCCATGCCACCGCCCATGCCGCCGCCGCCGCCGGGGGTGGCAGTGGACTCATCCACGCTGTGGATGGCGGCAACCTGCGGGCCCTTCTGGCCCTGGGACAGGTCGCAATTGATGGTGGTGCCGTCCGCCAGGCTGTCATGGCCGAAGGCCTGCACGACGGAAGCGTGCAAGAAGGCGTCCGGCGACCCGTCGGACAGGGTCACGAAACCAAAACCTTTCGTGGGGTTGTACCACTTGACGGTGGCGTTGACGCCCCGGCGGGTGATCTGCGGGCTCTGCGGAGAACGGCGCTCATACATGTGATTTGAACTCGAATGTAGTCGATAAAGTGCTTGGCCGGGGGCACCGGTCGCAAGGAAAGGCCCTAACACGCGCCCCTCCCAAGCCGGATCTGGCTGCGCAGGATTCTCTCCTGTGTGGGAGCTTATACCGAAAAAAACGGGACTGCACCAGCCATGCGATGCCAGATGCCCAAGTCATTTCGGAGGTAGCTGCGCCCCGCTGGGCGCACTTGCGCCATCAACCTGAACAGGCCGCAATAACGGGTAGCAATTCTGGCGCCCGGGCCCCAGATATGGGGGCTCTTCTTTGATCAGCCGGTGATCTTAATTTTCCACTGCTGAAGCTTGCGATAAATGGTCGACGGGCTGATTTCCAACAGCGCCGCGGCCCGGGGCACATCGTCGCCCGTCAGCGCAAGCGCACGTTGAATCGCCTGCTTTTCCAGCTGCCACAGGGGCACGACCTCGGTTGAGGAGGCCAGCGGGTCCGCGGCGGCCTCTCCGGCCGGCGGCCTCTCCGGGGATGGTGCGGCGGCGGACTCAGGCGGGTTCCGGCGCGCTGTGGCGTCCGCCGTGGCGCTGCGCAGCGGTTCCGGCAACATGGCGCGGGTGACGGCGGCCCCGTCGTTCAGGACGACCACGTTGCGCAGGATGTTCTGCAGCTGCCGGACGTTGCCGGGGAAGTCATAGGCCATCAGCGCCGATTCGGCATCGCTGTCCAGGCGCTGGAAGGCCTTGCCCTCCTCCTTCGCCATGTCCGCAAGGAAGTGGCGGGCGATCAGGCAGACGTCGCCCTCCCGCTCGCGCAAGGGCGGCAGGTGGATGGGAACCACGTGCAGGCGGTAGTACAAATCCTCGCGGAACCGGCCGGCCGCCACCTCGGCCAGCGGATCGCGGTTGGTGGCGGAAATGAAGCGGACGTCCACCTTCTCCATCTGCGTGCCGCCCACCGGCTGGAAGGTGCCGGTCTGGACGAAGCGCAGGATCTTGGCCTGCAGCTCCATCGGCATCTCGCACACCTCGTCCAGGAACAGGGTGCCGCCGTCGGCCTGGCGCGCGGCGCCCGCGCGGTCGCCGACCGCCCCCGTGAAGGCGCCTTTCACATGGCCGAAGATCTCGCTTTCCAGAAGATCCTTGGGGATGGCGGCGCAGTTGATGGCAATGAAGGGATGGTCGCGGCGGGGGCTGCAGCGGTGGATGGCGTCGGCCGCCAACTCCTTGCCCGTGCCGCTCTCGCCCGTGAGGAAGACGCTGGCCCGGCTGGGCGCCACGCTTTCGATCAGGCGGTAGACAGTCTGCATGGGGGTGGAGGCGCCGACGAAGGAATGAAAGCTGCCCCGGTCCAGCTCTCGTCGGTAATGGGCGACGATGCGGGTCAGGCGCCGCCGCTCCAGCGCGTTGCGCACGGTGACGATCAGGCGGGCCGCGGTGAAGGGCTTCACCAGGAAATCGAAGGCGCCGTCGCGCATGGCCTCCACCGCCACGCTGATGGAGCCGTGGGCCGTCACCACGATGACCGGCAGGTCGGGGTGGCTCTCCCGCGCGGTGCGCAGCACCTCCAGCCCATCGATGTCCGGCAGCTTCAGGTCCAGCACCAGGGCGCCCGGCTGCCGCAGGCGCAGGCTTTCCAGCGCCTGGGCCCCCGTTTCCTGGTGCTCCACCTCGTACCCCTCGCTATGCAGGTATTCGGTGTAGACCCGCGCCAGGGGGGCGGTGTCCTCGACGAGCAGCACCCGGTTGAGATCCGACTCGGTCATGGGCCTATCTGGTGTGGCGGGTGGCATGCGGGGACCGGGGACAAGTGTGCAACGTAAAGCGCTGGTGCCGTAGCGTATTCACGGCGCGCACGGCGTACAGGAGCATAGGGGGAGGCAAATTTCCGCCTGTCCAGGTGTTAACGGGCCGCGCGCGCGTTTCAGCATGGCCATTTCAACCGTCACGCAATGGCTGTACAATATGTTTCCGCATTAATGTTCCACGGGGCTGGTTCCACGCATGTCTGCCCAGCAGGGCTCGAAGGGTGCGGCGCTGCCACCGGCGACCTTGCCGCAAGCGACCCTGAAGGATCGCTTCGTCGCCTGGTGGGAAGGCTACGACTTGGCTGCGGTGCTCAGCCGCCGTCCGCGTGCCGATGAGGAGCAGGGGGACGGCGGCGCCCAGGGCGGTTCCGCCAAGCAGTCGCCCCAGTCCTCCACCGACCGGCGCACGCTGAACCGCTCCGGCAAACCCCTGTGGACGGCCACCCGCGTGCAGGTGGCGGAAAAGATTTGGGGCGACGGCTACGCCACCCCCGGCGGCAACGAACACATCCCCACCCTGGTCAAGCCCCTAGGCCTGAACCCGGCCATGAGCGTGCTGGATCTGGCCGCTGGCCTGGGCGGGTCCACCCGCAGCATGGCCTCGCAGTTCGGCGCCTGGGTGACGGGGTTGGAATCCAATCCCGTGCTGGCGGAGGCCGGCATGTTCCGCTCGCACAAGGCCGGCATGGCCCGCCAGGCGCCCATCCAGCCCTTCGACCCGGAAACCTTCTCCTGGCCCAAGCGCGTGGACGCCGTGTTCGCCAAAGAGGGCTTCTACACCGTCCGCAACAAGGACGGCCTGCTGGATGCGGTGGAGGCGGCGCTGAAGCCGCGCGGCCATTTCCTGTTCACCGACTACGTCCTGGACAAGGCCAAGGCCAGCGGTCCCGTCTTTAAGGGCTGGCTGGACCATGAACCCGTTGAGCCTCATCCCTGGACGGTGGACCAGTACGCCCAGGGCCTGCAGCAGCGCAACCTGGACATCCGCATCACCGAGGATTTGTCCGACCTGCACCGTAGCCTCATCCTGACCGCCATCCAGGGGCTGGTGACCCACCTGGAACAGCACAGCATGGATCACGAGACCAAGATCGCGGTGGTGGAGGAGGTGGAGCTGTGGGCCCGCCGCGTGGCGGTGCTGGATGCCGGCATCCGCCTCTATCGTTTTTACGTGTTGAAGCCGGCGGATATCAGCTGATCGATTTTACGATATGACTCAGGTTGACAGCGGGGCCGGCCCTTACTATTTTCCCGGCCTCGAACCGTGATCCAATCCAAGTGCCCGAGTCCAAATCATGAAGATCGTGAACTCCCTGAAGTCGATGAAGACCCGCCACAAGGCTTGCCGCGTTATCCGCCGCAAGGGTCGCGTGTACGTCATCAACAAGCAGAACCCGCGCTTCAAGGCCCGCCAGGGCTAATAAAGCGTTTCTGCCCTGTGGCCGGTTCGCCGGCCATCAGAACCAAAAACCGCGCCTGAATGAAGGCGCGGTTTTTGTTTTGCGGTTTTACGATTTCTTGCGGCTTGAGCGCGATTCGGCCGTGATCGCCGCCCAGCCAGGAAAAAGCCCCGCCAGCACAGGGCTGGCGGGGCGCTTCCTTTGAGACTCGGCCCCGCGGCTTCCGGGGAAGCCACGGGGATTCCGGCCGCTTACCAGACCTTGCAGGCCTTGGCGCCGCGGTTCATGGGAGCGTCGGCCTTGCAGTTGAAGGCCTTGGCGAACTCCGGATTGTTGGAGACGACGCCGTTCACCCGGTACTCCGACAGGGAATGGACGTCGGTGATCGCCTGGTCGCGCTTGGCGTCGTCGCGCTGGTTGCTGCACCACACCTGGGCGTAGCCCAGGAAGAACTTCTGCTCGGTGGTGAAGCGGCCGTCCTTCTTGGCGGCCTTGCCCTTCAGGGTGGCCATCAGGGCCTTCAGGGCGATGGCGTGGCCGCCATTGTCGGCCAGGTTCTCGCCCAGCGTGGCCTTGCCGTTCAGGTGCACATCGTCGATGGCGACGAATCCGTCGTACTCATCCACCACGCACTGGGCGCGGGCCTCGAACTTCTTGGCGTCGTCGGCCGTCCACCAATCCTTCAGGTTGCCGTCCTTGTCGTACTGGCGGCCCTGGTCGTCGAAGCCGTGGGTCATCTCATGGCCGATGACCGCGCCGATGGCGCCGTAGTTGATGGCGTCGTCGGCACCCGCGAAATAGAAGGGCGGCTGCAGGATGCCGGCCGGGAAGTTGATGTCGTTCTCGGTCGGGTCGTAATAGGCGTTCACGGTCGGTGGGCTCATCAGCCATTCCGACCGGTCGTGCGGCTTGCCGATCTTGGCCAGCTGGCGCTTGGTCTCGAACACGGTGGCGCGTTCCACGTTGCCCACCAGGTCGTCCTTCTTGGTCACGACCGAAGAATAGTCGCGCCACTTGTCGGGGTAGCCGATCTTATCGACGATGGCGTCCAGCTTTTCGTGCGCGCGCTTCTTGGTTTCGGCGCTCATCCAGTCCAGCTGGTCGATGTCGACCGAATACGCCGCCTTCAGGTTCTTCACCATGGTCAGCATCTTGGCTTTCTGGCCCGCGCCGAACGCGGTCTTCACATAATACTTGCCCAGATCCTCGCCCAGCGCGTTGTCCGTCTCCATGACGCAGCGCTTCCAACGCGGCAGGTTCTGTTCCACG
This sequence comes from Nitrospirillum amazonense, assembly GCF_029594735.1. Classification (NCBI taxonomy): domain Bacteria; kingdom Pseudomonadati; phylum Pseudomonadota; class Alphaproteobacteria; order Rhodospirillales; family Azospirillaceae; genus Nitrospirillum; species Nitrospirillum amazonense. The sequence continues at coordinate 2,222,057 of NZ_JARPAF010000002.1, read as the reverse complement.
CCGCGCAGCTTCTTGGAATAGAAGCTGAAGCGCTCCTCCACGAAGGCCTTGGACAGGCGGCTGGAGTAGGCGTGGGCCACGTGCCAGGACAGGTAGGTCTTCACATCGTCGACCGAGGCGCCGGCCAGGACCGACTCCATGCCTTTCTCCAGGAAGCCGGGCTCGGCGACGTTCAGCGTCTTGAACGCCGGCGCGCCGGTCGCTTTGAAATAGGCGTCCCAGTTGAAGCTGGGCGCCAGCTTGGCCAGCGTCGCCACCGGTTCCTTATGATTGGTCTGCTGCGGATCGTTGAGTTCCGCCAGGGTGAGCGACACCTTGGCCAGATCGGTCTCCATGCGCATCACCACCTGGGCCTTGGCATCGGCCGCCGCCGGGGCGTCGCCCAGCAGCTGGAAGACGCGTGACACGTGCTGCACATAGGCCTGGCGGATGCCGTCGAACTTGGCGCCTTCAAGGAAGTAGTAGTCGCGGTTGGACATGCCCAAGCCGCCCTGCTGCACGGTGGCGATGTCCTGGCGTGCGTCCTGGAAATCCGCCTGCGAGCCGAAGCCGAAGAACACGTCGACACCCACATCGTGCAGGGCCGCCACCAGGGCCGGCAGCTGCTCCTTGCCCGACAACGCCTTGACCTGGTCCAGCAGCGGCTGGATGGGGGCGGCGCCCTTGGCGTCCGCGCCGGTCTCGTCCATGCAGGCGGCGTAGAAGTCGCCCACGCGCTGATTGTCGGCGTTGGGATGCGCCACGATGTCTTCCAGCGCCGTCTTCAGGATCTGCTGGTTGCGCTCATGCAGGGAGTTGAAGCTGCCCCAGCGCGACTGGTCGCTGGGAATGGGGTTGGCCTTGATCCACGGACCGCAGGCGTACTGATAGAAGTTCTGGCAGGGGTCGACCGAGTCATCGACCTGGGGCAGGGCCGCCTCGGTGGCCGACGCCTTCTTGGGTGCATCGGAGGCCCGCGCCGCGAGAGGCAGCGCCACCAGGGCGGTGGCCAAGGCGATGGGCGCCGCCCGGTTCAGAATCCCCGCGATAGGCTTGCTCATGTGGGGTGCTCCACCTTCGTTGTGTTTTTTGAAATGAAAGGGGCGCCGGTGGATGGCACCGGCGCCCCTGTCAGACGCCCGTCACCAGACGCGGCAGGCTTTCTCGCCGGCCACCATCTTGTCGGTGGGCTTGCAGTTGAACGCCTCCGCGAACTCCTTCATGTTCGAGAGGGTGCCGTTCACGCGGTACTCACCCAGGGAATGCGGGTCGGTCTGGGCCTGCAGGCGCCGGTATTCCGGCCGCGCCTCGCCGCACCAGACCTGGGCGAAGCCGTAGAAGAAGCGCTGGGCCGCCGTCAGGCCGCCGATCTTCTCATCCTTCTTCGTCCCCAGCCGTTCCATCAGGGCGCGGTAGGCGACACGGATGCCGCCGTTGTCGGCGGTGTTCTCACCCAGCTTCAGCTTGCCGTTCTCCTTCACGTCGCCGTCGGCGACGTAGCCGCCGTACTGGTCGACGAGGCACTGCGCGCGGGTCTTGAACTGGGCCGCGTCGTCGGCCGTCCACCAATCCTTCAGGTTGCCGTCGCCGTCGAACTTGCGGCCCTGGTCGTCGAAGCCGTGGCTGATCTCATGGCCGATGACCACGCCGATGGCGCCGTAGTTCACGGCATCGTCGGCCGCGCTGTCGAAGAAGGGCGGCTGCAGGATGCCGGCCGGGAAGTTGATGTCGTTGTGGGTGGAGGAATAGTAGGCGTTGACGGTGGGCGGGGTCATGCCCCATTCCCCCTTGTCCACCGGCTTGCCGATCTTGGCCATGTCGTAGTGGAACTCGAACGACTCGGCCCGCAGGGCGTTGCCCAGGGCGTCGCCGCGGCTGACCGCCAGGGCACTGTAGTCCCGCCACTTGTCGGGGTAGCCGATCTTGGCGGTGAAGGCGTCCAGCTTGGCGTGCGCCTTGGCCTGGGTCTCCTTGCTCATCCAGGTCAGGGTGGGGAAGGTCTCATCCAGCGACTTGCGGATGTCCGCCACCATCTGCAGCATGCGGGCCTTCTTCTCCGGCCCGAAGGCGCGGGCGACGAAGTACTTGCCCAGATCCTCGCCCAGGGCGGTGTCGGTGGCGCTGACGCAGCGCTTCCACCGGGGCTTCATCTCCTTGGCGCCGCGCATGGTGCGCTCATAGAAGTTGAAGTTCTCCTGCACGAAGGCGTCGGGCAGCCAATTGGCATAGGCGCTGAGGGTGCGCCAGGTCAGATAGGTCTTGATGTCGGCCAGGCTCAGGCTGTGGATCAGCTCGTTTTCCCGCTTCATGTAGTCGGGGTTGCTGACGTTCAGCGTGGCCGGCGGCTTCACGCCCGCGCCGTGGATATAGGCCGTCCAGTCGATGGCCGGGTCCAGCGTCCGCAACTCGGCGACGGTCTTGAGATGATAGCGGTTCTCCGGCTCGCGCATGGCGACGCGGTCCAGCGAGGCGTCGGCCAGGCGCGTTTCGATGCCCATGACCGTCTGCGCCTTGGCGGCCGCGTCGGGCAGGCCCGCCAGCTCCATCATCTTCTGGATGTGGGTGACATAAGCGGCCCGCTGCTGCTTGGACTTGTCGTCGTCGCGGAAATAATAGGGCTTGTCCGGCAGGCCCAGGCCGCCCTGGTAGACACCGGCGATGACCTGGGTCGCGTCCTTGTAGTCCTGCTGCTGGCCCACGCGGTGGAAGGCGTTGACGCCGGCGATGTGCAGGTCGACCAGCAGGCTGGTCAGGCCCCTCTTGCTCTTCAGGCCATTGATTCGGCCCAGCAGCGGCTGCAGCGGCGCCAGGCCCCGCGCCTCGATGCCCTTCTCGTCCATGCAGGCGGCGTAGAAATCGCCCACGCGCTGGCTCTCGGGCGTCGGATGGGCCGCCAGCTTCTCCAGCTCGTCGTGCAGCAGGGCCAGGTTGTCGTCGGCCAGCTTGTTGAAGGTGCCCCAGCGCGGCTGGTCCGCCGGGATGGGGTTGCGCTTGTTCCACACGCTGCAGGCGTGCAGGAAGAAGTTCTCGCAGGGGTTGACGTCGTTATCGACCACCGGCAAGCCAGGGGCGGTCGGCATGCCGGCGCCCTGCGGGGCCGATGCCGGGAGGGCGGCTGGGGGCGTCGGCACCTTTGTGTCGGTGGATTGGCAACCGGCCAGGCCGGCGGCGGCGATCAGGGCGGCCAGTGCGGCCGATGTGGAAAGGCTGCGTACCCCGGACATGTGATCCATCACCTGTTGTTGTCGTTGGGCCCTGCGGGGTCCCCTTGCCGGCCGGTGCCGCTGCCCACGGCAACCGGGCCAGGGACCCCAAAGGGGTCAAAATCAAGGCCGCCCGAAAATTTGATGCCAGGCGAAATGATTTGATGGCGGGGACAGTACCATAGGCGTCGCGCCGTCAGGAAAGCGCCTTATGTAACCGCTCTGTAACCAGGGCCGCTTCCGGCGGCAGCAGACGCGCCAGATTGTCGCGCAAAGCTTGAGAGCAGGACGGGGCGGGCGCCGGCCAGCCGTCGGCGAGCTGTTCCAAGGTCGCCATGTACAGCCGCTCGGCCTCCAGTTCCGCCGCCTTGACCGCCTGGCGCAGGGCCTCGTTCTCGGGTGCGCCGGCCGCCAGTGTCTTCAAGGCACGGCGGGCCTGGCGCAGCGGCGCGATGATGGGCGCGCGCCAGCGGGCGGCGACTGTCGCGGCGGCGGCCAGATCCGCCTCGGTCAGGGTGTGGCCACGCGCCGCCGCCCAGGAGCCCCACAGCAACAGCGGCACGTCGGCGCCGTGCGCGTCCTGCGCCGCCAGGCACGCCTCGGCAACGCCGGGCCGGGCATAGGCGGCCAGGGCGTAGGGCCAGAGTGCGGACGCCCGGTCGTCAGGCAAGGGGCTCGCCCACGTAAATGCCCAGGCCGCGCGCCGTGCGTACCAGAGTGCCGTCCACCTCCACCGCCGCATAAGCCTTGATGGCGTCGGCGATGGGCACGTCGATGACCTTGCGGTTGGACCAGGCCACCATGCGGTCGTATTTGCCGTTGGCGATCAGGTCGACGGCGTGCACGCCGAAGGCCGACGCGATCAGCCGGTCGCGGGGGTTGGGTGACCCGCCGCGCTGCACGTGGCCCAGCACGGTGACCCGGGTTTCCGCCCCTGTCGCCTCGGCGATCAGATGGCCGATGTAGCTGCCGATGCCGCCATAGCGCTTCTGCCCATCGGTGAATTCCTGCCGGGCCTTGCCGCCGCCCGGCAGGGTGGCTGCCTCCGACACCACCACCAGGGCGAAGTTGCGGCCCTGGGCGCGAATCTGGCGGATGCGGTTGGCCACGCCGTCCACTGTCCAGGGGATCTCCGGCAGCAGGATGACGTCGGCACCGCCGGCGATGCCGGCCGCCAGCGCGATGTGGCCGGCGTCCCGTCCCATGACCTCCAGCACCATGACGCGGGCGTGGCTGGCGGCCGTGGGCTGTAGGCGGTCCAGCGCCTCCGTCGCCACGGCCACGGCGGTGTCGTAGCCGACGGAGACCTCGGTCAGGCCCAGGTCGTTGTCGATGGTCTTGGGGATGCCCACCAGGTTCAGGCCGCCCTCCTGCGCCAGGCGACGCAGGATGGCCAGGCTTCCGTCGCCGCCGATGCCGATCAGCGCGTCCAGGCCGAGTTCCTTGCAGCCGCTGATGATTTCCTGCGACCGGTCCTTCTTCGTCCCGTCGGGCATGGGGTAGGCGAAGGGATCGCCCTTGTTGGTCGTGCCCAGCACGGTGCCGCCCTGGCGCAGGATGTTCCCGTCCACATGCGTCGGCAGCAGCACGCGGTGGCGCACCGGCCGGTCCAGCAGCCCGTGTGTGCCCTCCTCGATGCCCAGCACCTGCCAGCTGTAGGTGGTGACGGCGCGGTGGACCACGGCGCGGATGACGGCGTTCAGGCCGGCGCAATCACCGCCGCTGGTCAGGATGCCGATGCGCTTGCCGCTGCTCATGCCCGTGCCCATCCCTTGACGAAATGATGATCGAGACGTGAGTTTGAGGAAAACCGGACCTGCCCGCAATCGCCGAGAGGCATGCCGAAAGGCAGCACCCCTATCGCCGGATTTCTGGTATAGATCGCCCGGTGATCGAGATCAGCGAACGCTAAAAGGCACGGATGACTGAACAACACACCCTGAAGGAGAAGCTGGCGACGCTTCGGGTGGAGCATCGTGACCTCGACGACATCATCACCCGCCTGACGGGCCAGTTCCCGGTGGATCAGTTGCAGATTCAGCGGCTGAAGAAGCGCAAGCTGCTGCTCAAGGACTTGATCGCGCGCCTGGAGAGCGAACTGCTGCCCGACATCATCGCTTGATGTCATTTCCCATCCTGGACAGGCCCCGTCCGGGCGTGGCCGGCATGCGGTGCGGGCACTTGCAAGGGCGCTTCCCCCTCCTATAATCCGGCGCTTCCTTTTAGCCCGGGGGGAGCAACACCGGTGAGCCAGAAGCCTGAAAGCGCGCCGCTGGTCGGCATCATCATGGGTAGCCAGTCCGATTGGGCGACCATGCGCCACGGCGCCGCCGTGCTTGAGGAATTGGGCGTCCCGTTCGAGACGCGCATCGTCTCCGCCCACCGCACCCCCCACCGCCTGGTCGACTACGCGACCACCGCCCGCGACCGCGGCCTGAAGGTTATTGTCGCCGGCGCCGGTGGTGCCGCGCACCTGCCGGGCATGGCGGCCGCCATGACCCCGCTGCCCGTGTTCGGCGTGCCGGTGGAAAGCCACGCGCTGAAGGGCATGGACAGCCTGCTGTCCATCGCGCAGATGCCGGGCGGCATCCCTGTGGGCACCCTGGCCATCGGCAAGGCCGGCGCCATCAACGCCGCCCTGCTGGCCGCCGCCGTCCTGGCGCTGAACGACAAGCGCCTGGCCGACGCCCTGGACGCCTGGCGCGCCGCCCAGACCGATCGCGTGGCCCTGGAACCCCGGGACGAGGAATGACCCTTTCCCCCCTTACCGTCGTCCCGCCGGGTTCGACCATCGGCATGCTGGGCAATGGCCAGCTGGGCCGCATGACGGCGCTGGCCGCTGCCAACCTGGGTTACCGCACCCATGCCTACGGGCCGGACCGGGACAGCCCCTGCGCCCAGGTGGTGTCGGTTGAGACCCTGGCGGCCTTCGATGACTGGGCGGCGCTGGAGGCCTTCGCCAAGGCCGTCGACGTCGTGACGCTGGAGTGGGAGAACATCCCCACGGCCACCATCGATTTCCTGGCCGCCCGGGTGCCGACCTTCCCGGGCGCCCACGTTCTGGCCGTGGCCCAGGACCGCCTGGAAGAGAAGACCTTCGCCAACAATCTCGGCATCGGCACCGCGCCATTCCGCGCGGTGACCGGCGTCGACTCCCTGCGCGCCGCCGTGGCCGACCTGGGCACGCCGTCCATCCTCAAGTCCGCCCGCATGGGGTACGACGGCAAGGGCCAGGTGCGCCTGGGGCCCGACAGCGACCTGGCTGCCGCCTGGCAGTCGCTGCGCACCGACAGCGCCGTGCTGGAGGGGTTCGTCACCTTCGCCTGCGAGGTGTCGGTCATCGTCGCCCGCCGCGCCGATGGCGTCATGGCTGCCTTCCCGGTGGTGGAGAACCGCCACGCCAAGGGCATCCTGGATGAGACGCTGGTGCCGGCGGCCGTGACTCCGGCCGTCGCAGGCGAAGCCGCGCGCATCGCCCGGACGCTGACGGAGGCGCTGGGCGTCGTCGGCCTGTTGGCGGTGGAGATGTTCGTGACGCCGGACGGTCGGGTGTTGGTGAACGAGGTGGCGCCCCGGCCGCATAACTCCGGTCACTGGACCATGGATTTCTGCGCCACCAGCCAGTTCGAGCAATTGGTGCGCGCCGTCTGTGGATTGCCCCTGGGCGCCACCGACATCATGGCGCCCTGCATGATGAAGAACCTGATCGGCGACGACGCCGACCAGTGGCATGACCTGCTGGCTGAACCCGGCGCCCGCTTGCACCTCTACGGCAAGGCGGAGGCGCGGCCAGGCCGCAAGATGGGGCACGTGAACCGCCCGCGGTGACGCGGGCGGTCGGTTACCTTGGTTGTGGCTACCGAAGTGCCGCTTCGACGACCGCGTCGATGAAACAATCGTCCATTCCCTCCTTTGCGAACCAGCGACGGAAGAAGAAAGGCCCGACCAGCAGGGCGACGACATCGTTGGTGACGCGGTCCCTGGGGACCTCTCCTTTGGCCTTGGCGCGTTCTATGATGGCTTCAAAGGGTGCCATGAAGGTTTTGTGCAGCGCTGCCTGCATGGTGCTCAGCTCGGCATCGCGTTCCGCCGCGTCAATGATCGAGGGATAGACCGAAGCCCAGTTCGCCGTCCGCAGCTGATGGGCGAGATGGGAGAGCAGGGCCCGGGCATCACCCCGCAGGCTGCCGGTGTCGGGCGCGACAGGCGTGCCCCCCAGCCGGGAACAGGCATCGATCAGCAAGGCCGACCGCGAGGGCCAGTGGCGATAGATTGTCGTCTTGGAAATCCCCGAGATGCGAGAGACTTCGTCGACGCTCACCCCGGCGATCCCGCTTTGCACCAGCTGCCGGTAGGTCTCGGCCAGCACCTTCGCTTTCGAGCGCTCGACCCGCTTATCCACGGTCTGTGTTGGGACCGACATGGGGCTGCCTTCCTTTCTTGACACGAAACAGTACGGCACCGTACCGTTCTATAAGAACGATTGCGTTCACTATCACGGCCCTGGCCTCACCCTGCAAGTCGGAGGATGCCCCATGAAGTTCGCCTATACGCGCCTTGTGAGCGAGGATGTGCCCCGGCTCGCGGCCTTCTATGAGAAGCTGCTGGCAACGCCGCCGGTCGGAAACGACGATTATGTGGAGTTTCGGCCCGGGGGCGCGATTCTGGCGCTGGTCAGCCGCAAGGCCTGTGAATTCATGCACGGCGGGGATTGGGTCGCCGGTTCCAACCAGTCGGCGATCCTGGAATTTCAGGTCGATGACGTCGACCGGGAGCGTGACCGTATCGACGTCCTTGTGACCCATTGGCTGCTGCAGCCCAAGGACATGCCTTGGGGCAACCGTTCCATGCTGTTCCGCGACCCTGACGGCAACACGATCAATTTCTTCCGGCCCTTTGCCGCGAACAGCTGAGCCAATCGCCGCCTGGGCTGGGATGCGTGGAACCCGTTCGGGCTTACCGTCCTAGTCGTCCTGGTCCGCGGGTTCCAGCTTCTTGCCGTCCAGGTCCGCCGTCTGGTTGTCCTGGCGCTTCTGCTCGGCCGTACGCTCGGCCTTGGTGCGGCCATGGACGACGCGGTTCTCGGCCGCCTTGGCCGCCCGCTCTTCCTTGGCCTTCTGCTTACGGAACCGGTTCAGGTTGACTACGTCGCCCACGGCCGTCTTTCCCTCGTCATGATGCTCGGGAACGCCTGATCGCTGAGGATGGCGGGCGGGCGCCGTCCATTGAGGGCGAGCCCGGATGCCGTTGCGTCCCAAGTCACTAACCTAACCTTAACCCAGGTTCAGCATTGTTCAAGACGGGTTTGTTCCGTTACCGGTATCGCGGTATGAGTCATTTGCGAATTGGGCGGCATTTTATCGACAAGCCCAGGCAGTTGTTAACCATGTTGGCCCCGGCGGACCGGCGAATTCTGTGCTTCGCCTTCAACACCGGGCCACTTTTCTTTGAGGGTTAGGGCGGGATGGACGGTTCTGCGGGCGATGTGGCCAAGCGGCGGCGGCGGGCGACACCGGTGTCGCCAGAGCCAGCGGCTCCTCCGGTCACTGAGGTGCCGGCGCGGCGCACCGTCAATTTGGCGCTGCAGGGCGGCGGTTCTCACGGCGCGTTCACCTGGGGCGTGCTGGACCGCCTGCTGGAGGACGGCCGGCTGGATGTCGAGGGCATCAGCGGCACCAGCGCCGGCGCCGTCAACGGCGCGTTGCTGGCCTATGGCCTGTTGACCGGTGGGGCGGAGGGGGCCCGTGCCCTGTTGCACCGTCTATGGCGGCGGATGGCCAAAAGCTCCGCCACCGGCCCCCTGCAGCCCACCTGGCTGGACTGGATGACAGGCGGGGCCGCGCGGCGCAACCTGGACCATTCCCCTGTCTATGCCGGCCTGGACATGATGGTGCGCATGATGTCGCCCTATCAGTTCAACCCGCTGGGCCTGAACCCCATGCGCGACGTGTTGGACGGCCTCATCGACTTCGAGGTGCTACGCCGGTCCGACAGCGTGCGCCTGTTCGTCAGCGCCACCAACGTCAACCGCGGCCAGCTGCGCGTGTTCAAGGGCGCGGACCTGTCCATCGAGGCGCTGCTGGCCTCGGCCTGCGTGCCCATCCTGTTCCAGGCGGTGGAGATCGAGGGTGAGCCGTACTGGGATGGCGGCTATATGGGTAACCCCACGCTTTATCCCCTGCTGCATGATTGCACGGCGACCGACATTCTGGTGGTGCAGGTGACGCCGCTGCAGCGGCCGGCGGTGCCCACGTCGCCGAGCGCCATCGTCGACCGCATGAGCGAGATCGGCTTCAACGCCACCCTGCTGCGCGAACTCAAGTCGCTGGAGCTGGTGAACCGCCTGTGTGCGGACCACGGCATCGACCCGGCGGAGGCCGGCGTGCGCCCGGTCTATCTGCACCTGGTGGAGCCGGGGCCCGGCATGGCGGACCTGGGCGTCTCCAGCAAGCTGAACGCCGACTGGGGCTTCCTGACTGAGCTGCGTGATATGGGACGTGCCGCAGCCGGCGATTGGCTCACCGGCTGCTATGACCAGGTGGGCCGCGAAAGCAGCTTCGCGGCGGGGCGGGCGATCATCTGACGTGCCGTCTGACGGGGCACCACCTTGGACGTCGAGGTGGCGCCCATACCCTTCTTAAATGGAGGGTGGCAGAGGCCCAGCTAGGCCGTCCGACCGAATCGCCTTACCTTTCAAGTCGTTCGTTGCCGGCGCCCCTATCCCACATGCACGCCCGCCCTATGCCACCCGCTGCCGCACCGCCCTGTCCTTTCGGGTGGGCGGGGCGGTTTCGTGTTGGCCGGCGCCCCCGAGCCGGTAGGATGAAGGCAGGCCGTTGATCTGTCTCATGGTCGTCCCCCTGGGCGTCCTGCGATGGTGGCGGGACCAAGCAAGAATAGGGGCCTTCGGGGCCCCAAAGGGGGGGTAAGCGGATGAGCGGACGCTATGCGGAAGTGTACAACCGGTCTCTGGAAGACCCCGAAGGCTTCTGGGGGGAGGCGGCCCAGGCCATCGACTGGATCCGCCCCTGGGATCATGTGCTGGATGATAGCCGCGCGCCCCTGTTCCGCTGGTTCACCGGCGGGCAGCTGAACACCTGCTGGAACGCGCTGGACCGCCACGTGGCGGCGGGGCGGGGGGACCAGGTGGCGCTGATCCATGACCGGCCCATCACCAACACCGTGGCCACATACACCTATCGCGAGCTGCTGGACCTGACGGCGCGCTTCGCCGGCCTGTTGGCAGCCCAGGGGGTGGGGAAGGGTGATCGCGTCATCCTCTACATGCCCATGGTGGCCGAGGCAGTTGTCGCCATGCTGGCTTGCGCCCGGCTGGGCGCCATCCATTCCGTCGTCTTCGGTGGATTCGCCGCGCGTGAACTGGCCACCCGCCTGGACGACGCCAGGCCGAAGGTGGTGGTCTCCGCCTCCTGCGGGATCGAGGGCGCCCGGATCATTCCCTACAAGCCCCTGCTGGACAGCGCCATCGACCAGGCGGCGCACAAGCCGACCCGCTGCATCATCCTGCAGCGGCCGCAGGAGCAGGCGCCCCTGAAGCCGGGCCGCGACATCGACTGGGCAGAGGCCGAAACGGCGACGCCGCACGATTGCGTGCCGGTGGCCGCCACGGATCCGCTGTACATCCTGTACACCTCCGGCACCACGGGCCAGCCCAAGGGCGTGGTCCGCGACAACGGCGGCCATGCCGTGGCCCTGAAATGGACCATGGAACATTTCTATGGGCTGAAGCCGGGGGAGGTGTTCTGGGCCGCCAGCGACGTGGGCTGGGTGGTCGGGCACAGTTATATTGTCTACGGCCCTTTGCTGCACGGCGCCACCACCGTGCTGTATGAGGGCAAGCCGGTGGGGACGCCGGACGCCAGCGCCTACTGGCGGGTGATCAGCCAGCACAAGGTGAGCATGCTGTTCACCGCCCCAACCGCCTTCCGCGCCATCAAGCGCGAGGATCCGGAGGGCCTGTTGCTGAAGAATTTCGACCTCAGCCATTTCCGCCAGCTGTACCTGGCCGGCGAACGATCCGACAGCGATACCCTGCGCTGGGCCGAAACCCATCTCAAGGTGCCGGTCATCGACAATTGGTGGCAGACGGAAACTGGCTGGCCGGTCGCGGGCAATCCGGTGGGGCTGGGCCTCATGCCGGTCAAGCATGGCTCGGTCACTCGGCCGCTGCCGGGCTGGGATGTGCGGGTGCTGGACGGGCAGGGGCACGAGGTGCCGGCGGGCACGCTGGGGGCGGTCACCATGCGCCTGCCGCTGCCGCCGGGTGCCCTACCCACGCTGTGGAACGCTGAAGAGCGTTTCATCCGCAGCTACCTCTCCGAATATCCGGGTTTCTACCAGACATCGGACGCCGGCTATGTCGATGAGGATGGCTACCTGTTCATCATGGCCCGCACCGACGACATCATCAACGTGGCCGGCCATCGCCTGTCCACCGGCGCCATGGAAGAGGTCCTGGCCGGGCATCCCGACGTGGCGGAGTGCGCAGTCATTGGCGTGCACGATGCGCTGAAGGGGCAGTTGCCGCTGGGTTTCCTGGTGCTGAAGGCGGGGGTGACCCGCGGTCATGAGACGATTGTGGCCGAGGTGGTGCAGCGGGTGCGGGAGGTCATCGGCCCCGTGGCCGCCTTCCGCCAGGCCTTGGTGGTGGAGCGGCTGCCCAAAACCCGCTCAGGGAAAATCCTGCGGGCGACCATGCAAAAGATCGCGGACCAGGAGGCTTGGGCCATGCCCGCCACCATTGATGACCCGGCTATTCTGGAGGAGATTGGCGCCGCCCTGACGGCCGCCGGCTATGGCCGGAAATCAATTTTGAATCAATGAGATAGAGGGGCTGGCTTACCGCAACGGCGTACCTCCCATGTGGCAAAATTGTGACGGTGCGTTGACTGATCTGCGGCCTTTATTGCCAAAGTGGGTTGACTGGTCCGCGTGCCCTGCATACCGTCCGTTTCGAAGTTTGGTACGGGTTGAACGGGCGGGCAAAATCAGGCAGCCGGAAAACCGGCGCCGCTGGGAATGCGAAAGGGCCGCAGCGCAATAGCTGCGGCCCTTTCCATTTTGGCGTCCTGAAATCGCGCTGGCTGTAAGGGCCCGGGCGGTCACCCATCCGGACCCTTTCTAGCCGTGGCCAGGACTTAGTTGGACCAGGACTTAGTTGGCTGCCTGCCCGGTGGGCAGGGCGGTCGAGCTCTGGCCCAGGTTAGCGATCGGTATGTGGCGCGGCTTGGCCGTCTCCGGCACCTCCCGCACCAGGTCGATGTGCAGCAGGCCATTTTCCAGCGCCGCACCCGTCACCCGGATATGCTCGGCCAGCTGGAAGCGCCGCTCAAAGGCACGGCCGGCGATGCCCCGGTGCAGGTACTGTGTCTGTGGGGAGGCCTGATCATCCTTGCGTGACTTGCCGATGACCGTCAGCGCGTTCTCCTGCGTCACGATGTCGATCTCTTCCTGGCTGAAGCCAGCGACCGCCATGGTGATGCGGTAATCGTCGTCCCCGCGCTTCTCGATGTTGTAGGGCGGGTAGGCGTTGCCCTGGTCCTCGGTCTTCAGGGCCGACTCCATCAGGCGGGTCAGGCGGTCGAAACCGACGGTGGAACGGAACAGCGGGGACAGGTCGTAACTGCGCATGATAATCCTCCGGTAGAGCGATCACCCCGGCCCCTTGGGCGCCATCCTGGCCGTCCCGTTGGGTGGGGTTTCATGCCGGCTCTAGGAACCCCTCCTGGGCATTCCCGCCGACGCAGTTTCATCTGTGAACGGCCTTCGCGGATTTCAATAGGGACCGGACTCCGAAAAATGGAAGGCGAAGCGGCCCGGAAATCCGTCGTCCTATTTCCAAAGATTTAAGCCTTTGGCGGCACCCTGAAGCGTCACCGACTGTGATCAGAAGGTGACCCCGCCCTGCCGCGTATTGCGGGGCCGGGCATTTCGATCCTACAGTTGCTGTCCGTGCCCGGGTTACCCCCACCTGAGTTACGCCCATGGGACCAACCCGTGCGGCATTCAGGTCCAGGCCGGAGAAAGGTTCCTCGTTGCTCGAGTCCAATGCCTTTTTCGACCGGACATACGAGGAGACGATGGCCCTCCTGGTTGAGGCGCGCAACTATGTGGCCTTCCAGGAAGCCAAGGACCAGCGGGGGCTGCCACCCCAGGTCCGATTGCAGATCAGCTACGAGTCGTTGCGTGTCACCAGCCGGTTGACCCAGGTGATGGCCTGGCTATTGGCCCTAAAGGCCGTGCATGCCCATGAGCTGACGGCCGACCAGGTGCTGGGCGAGCAGTTCGCCCTGTCCGGCGGCGCCATCTGCAGCGATCCTTCGGGCCCCGACAATGGCGAGTTGCCGTCCGGCCTGCGCTCCCTGCTGCAACGCAGCCATAGCCTGTACATGCGCGCCGAACGCCTGGAAGAGCAGTACCGCCGCAGCGTGGCCTGATGCTGATTCCTCAGGCGCCGGCAGGCCCATCCGGGCCTTTGGCTATCCTCGTTCCGCCCTCCGGTGCTCCCTCCGGGGCCTGCGGTCGCAGGCCTGGAGCACTTGCGGCTTAAGGTAGGGGTGGCGCGTAAGCAGCAAAAAAGAGCGCCCCGAATGGGACGCTCTTTCTTGAAAGCTCAACAGCGTGCGGCGTAGGCCGCCCGCAGCTTACTTCAGGCCCAGGCCCGAGAAGCGGCGGTTGAACTTGGCGATCTGGCCGCCGGTGTCGACCAGCTTCTGCACGCCCGTCCACGCCGGGTGCGACTTCGGGTCGATGTCCAGGCGCAGCGTGTCGCCGGCCTTGCCCATGGTGCTCCGGGTCTTGAACGAGGTGCCGTCGGTCATGACGACGGTGATCTCATGGTAGTCCGGGTGAATGTCAGCTTTCATGATCGCCCAAGTCCCAAAACAAAAATCTCGAAATGCGAAGCCGGGCTTATAGCCAAAACCGTCCCCGGGATCAACACCCGATCGTGCGCTTCCCCTGCGCACGACACCACAACCACGCATGGCTGACGCCACATGGCGATGAAGGAAAGGGTTGGCGATGGTTGCCCCACGGCCTTGGACGCATTACCTAAGCCATCACGCGCGTGGGGCCAAGCTGATTGTTCGGGGACGCTTGAATAATGGGACGGTTCCGCGCCCCACTCAGACAGATTGGGAACATCGCCGGTGACCGACGCCACCATGACACCCACCCCGGGCACACCCGCCCCGGGGCGTAAGTCCCTGCGGCCCCTGGCCTTTCTGCTGCCCTTCGTGCGGCCCTACATCTGGCACTCGGTGGGGGCGGGCATCGCCCTGCTGCTGGCGGCGGCCACCACCATCGGCATGGGCCGCGGGCTTCAGGCGGTGGTGGACCAAGGCTTCGTCACCAGCAATCCGCAGCTGCTGGACCATGCGCTGCTGGTCATGCTGGGTGTCATCCTGGTGCTGGCCGGGTCCACCTATGTGCGATTCTCCCTGGTTTCCTGGGTGGGTGAGCGGGTGGTGGCCGATATCCGCCGCGCGGTTTTCGACCATCTGGTCACGCTATCGCCCGGATTTTTCGAATCGACCCGCACGGGTGAGGTGCTGTCGCGCCTGACCACGGACACCACGCTGCTGCAGACGGTGGTGGGCTCCACCGTTTCCATCGCCCTGCGCAACACGCTGATGCTGATGGGCGGCCTGATCATGCTGGCCATCACCAGCGCCAAGCTGACGGGCCTGGTGCTGATCGTCGTGCCCCTGGTGGTGCTGCCCATCGTCATCCTGGGCCGGTCCTTGCGCAAGCTCAGCAAGGCCAGCCAGGACCGCGTGGCCGACGTGGGCGCCCAGGTGGATGAGACGCTGGGCGGCATCCGCATCGTCCAGGCTTTCGGGCATGAGGCCATAGAGACGGCGCGCTTCGGCGACCGGGTGGAGGACGCCTTCACCACCGCCGTGCGTCGCATTCGTGTGCGGGCTCTGATGGCGATGATCATCATCTCGCTGGTCATGGGCGCCATTGGCGTCATCCTGTGGATCGGCGGGCACGACGTGCTGGCCGGCCGCATCTCCGCCGGCCAGCTCTCCGCCTTCATCTTCTATTCCGTGCTGGTGGCCGGCGCCGTGGGCGCCATCTCCGAGGTGACGGGTGAGCTGCAGCGCGCCGCCGGCGCCATGGAGCGGCTGGTGGATCTGCTGGAGACCAAGCCCGACATCGTGGCCCCGCCCAACCCGGTGGCGCTGCCCACCCCGGCCATCGGCACCGTCGCGTTTGAGGGCGTGCGCTTCCACTATCCCTCCCGCTCCGACTATGCCGCGCTGGAAGGCCTGGACCTGACCGTGGCGCCGGGCGAGACCGTGGCCATCGTCGGCCCCAGCGGGGCCGGCAAGACCACCCTATTCCAGTTGCTGCTGCGCTTCTACGACCCGCAGGACGGCCGCGTGCTGGTGGACGGCGTGGACGTGCGCACGGCCACCCCGGCGGACGTGCGCGCCCGCCTAGGGATCGTCCCGCAAGAGGCGGTGATCTTCTCCACCAACGCGTGGGAGAACATCCGCTACGGCCGCCCCGAGGCGACGGACGAGGAGGTGCGCGCCGCCGCCCGCGCCGCCCACGCGCTGGACTTCCTGGAGGCTCTGCCCGAGGGCCTGGGCACCTATCTGGGCGAGAAGGGCGTGCGCCTGTCCGGTGGCCAGCGCCAGCGCATCGCCATCGCCCGCGCCATCCTGCGCAACCCGAAAATCCTGCTGCTGGACGAGGCGACCTCCGCCCTGGACGCGGAGAGCGAGCGCGGGGTGCAACTGGCGCTGGAAACCCTGATGAAGGACCGCACCACCCTCATCATCGCCCACCGCCTGGCCACTGTGCTGAACGCCGACCGCATCATCGTCCTGGACAAGGGTAAGATCGTCGCCAGCGGCCGGCATGAGGAACTGATCCGCCAGGGCGGCCTCTACGCCCGCCTGGCGGCCTTGCAGTTCGACGCGGCCAAGGGGATCGGCGACGCGGCGGAGTAGGGGAGATGGCGCCGGATGGGCGGCACTTTCACTTGCCTCTGCAAGCGGGTTCGGTGCGTTGACGCCAATACGGCTTAGCCGTACTCTGGCGTCACAGAGTCGGGGACGCCATGTTCCAGCGGGACGAACGCAAGGCTGCGGAAAACCTAGCCAAACATGGCATCCGATTTGAGGACGCCCGGGCTGTTTTCCAGGACCCATTCGCCATCGAATGGCTGTTGTACGTCGCTTATGCCCTGCGCGGTGACGACATCCGCCTGATCTCCGCGAGAGGAGCTGAACCTTATGAACGCCGACGATACCACGACGAAAACGCCTGATAGCGGGTCCTTTTCGCGGTTCTACGCCATGTCGGATGAGCAGCGGCATCAGGCGGCCCTCAGCGATCCGGACGCACGACCACTGACGCCGGAGGACATGCCCCGGCTGCGGCGTGTCCCACAGGTCCGCGTCGTGCGCAGGGCGCTTGGCCTGACGCAGGAGGAGTTCGCCACCCGCTTTCACATTCCCATTGGAACCTTGCGGGATTGGGAGCAGAGCCGGAAAGAACCCGACGCGACGGCACGGGCTTACCTCACGGTCATTGCCAAGGATCCGGACTTCGTTCAGGAGGCGCTGCGGCGAACCGATTGAATCAGGTTTCCAGGCGCCTCAATGCGCCCCGCCCTCCAGGTAGGCCGCGCGCACCTGCTCGTTGGCCAGCAATTCGCGCCCCGAACCCGTCAGCACCACCTCGCCCGAGGCCAGGACATAGGCGCGATGGGCCAGCTTCAGGGCGTGGTAGGCGTTCTGTTCCACCAGCAGGATGGTCATGCCACGCTCCCGGTTCAGCTGTTCGATGACCTGGAAGATCTGGCGGATGATGAGGGGGGCGAGGCCCAGCGAGGGCTCGTCCAGCAACAGCATGCGCGGGCGGCTCATCAGCGCGCGGGAGATGGCCAGCATCTGCTGCTCCCCGCCCGACAGGGTGCCGGCGCGCTGGGCCTGGCGCTTCTCCAGGATGGGGAACAGGCCGTAACAGGTGGCCAGGTCCTCGGCGAAATGGGCGGGGTCGGCCAGGGTGGCGCCCAGCTGCAGGTTCTCCAGCACCGTCATGCGCGGGAAGATGCGCCGGCCCTCCGGCACCTGGGCGATGCCTTGCGTCGCGATCAGGTGCGGGGGGATACCCACCAGGCTTTTGTCCTGGAACAGGATCTGGCCTTGAGTCGGCTTCGGGTTGCCGCAAATGGTCATCAGCAGGGTGGACTTGCCGGCACCATTGGCGCCGATGAGGGTGACGATCTCCCCCTCGTTCACCGTGACGTTGACGCCGCGCAGGGCGTGCACGGGACCATAGCTGGCGTGGACGTCGGACAGTTGCAGCAGCGGGCCGGCCATCAGTGCGCGCCCCCGCCGGCGGTCGCGACGTCATCGGCGTCGGGCTCGCCCAGGTAAGCCTTGATCACCCGCTCGTCATTGCGGATTTCGGCGGGCGTGCCGGCGGCGATGCGGGCGCCATGGTCGACGACGAAGATGTGGTCGGAGATGTCCATGACCAGGCCCATATCATGTTCGATCAGCAGGATGCCGATGCCGTGTTCGGCGCGGATGCCGGCCAGCAGTTCGGCCAGCGCCCGGGTTTCGCGCGGGTTCAGGCCGGCCGCCGGTTCATCCAGGCACAGCAGCAGCGGGTTGGTGCTCATGGCGCGGGCGATTTCCACCCGGCGCTGCATGCCGTAGGACAGGTTGCCCGCCGCCTCATCCGCCACCGCCAGCAGGTCCAGCCGGCGCAGCCAGTCGCGGGCGGTGTCCACCGCCGCCTCTTCCGCGGCGCGCCAGCCCTTCAGGTTCAGCAGGCCGGCGAAGGAGAAGACGGACCTGGGCATCAGCGCCTGGTGCTGGGCCACCAGCAGGTTTTCCAGCACCGTCATGCTGGGGAACAGGCGGATGTTCTGGAAGGTGCGCACCACGCCGGTGCGGGCGACGCCGTAGCCCTTCAGCGTTTGCAGCTCGATGGGGCCCCGGGCCGGGTGGCGCAGCAGCAGCCGGCCGGCCGTGGGTTTGTAGAAGCCGGTCAGGCAGTTGAAGATGGTGGTCTTGCCCGCACCGTTGGGTCCGATCAGGGCGGTGATGCGGTTGCGTTCCGCCGTCAGGTCCACGCCGTCCACGGCCAGCAGGCCGCCGAAGCGCATGGTGAGGCCCTGAACGTCAAGAAGGGGTGCATCAAAAAGGGGTTCGGCCATTTCAGGCGGTCTCCGCCACGGACTTGGGCTTGGCGTTGGACAGCCGGATGGTCGGCAAGCGGCCGGACAGCAGGCCGCCCGGCTTCCAGATCATGATCAGGATCATGGCCAGGCCGAAGGCCAGCATGCGGTAGTCGGCGAAGCCGCGCGCCAGTTCCGGCAGCACGACGATGAACAAGGCCGCGATGATCACGCCCGCCTGGCTGCCCATGCCGCCCAGCACGACGATGGCCAGGATGGTGGCCGATTCCATGAAGCCGAAGCTTTCCGGGCTGACGAAACCCTGGCGGGCGGCGAAGAAACAGCCGGCCAAGCCGCCCATCAGGGCGCCGGTGGCATAGGCCGAGACCTTCACCATGGTGGGGTTGATACCCAGGGAGCGGCAGGCGATCTCATCCTCACGCAACGCCTCCCAGGCGCGGCCGATGGGCAGGCGGCGCAGGCGGGCGACGGTGTAGGCCGCCAGCACGGTCAGCGCCAGGATGAGCAGGTAGAGGAAGATCAGCCGGTGTTCGGGGGCGTAGGCGATGCCCGTCACCTCGCTGAAGGTGTGGCCGCCGGCCGGCGCGCGCCGGTCGAAGGTCAGGCCGAACAGGGTGGGCCGGGCGATGCCCGACACGCCGTTGGGCCCGCCGGTCAGGCCCTGCCAGTTCAGGATGACGATGCGCGTTATCTCACCAAAGCCCAGGGTGACGATGGCGAGGTAATCGCCCCGCAGCCGCAGGATGGGCAGGGACAACAGCACGGCGAACAGGCTGGATGCCAGCCCGCCCGCCACCAGCGCCGGCCAGAAGCCCCAGTGCAACTGCGTGGTGGTGAGCGCGCAGGTATAGGCGCCGATGGCGTAGAAGGCGGCGAAGCCCAGATCCAGCAGCCCGGCCAGGCCCACGGTGATGTTCAGGCCCGTCGCCAGCAGGATGTAAATCAGCGCCGTGGTGCCCAGGTCGATGACATAGCGGTTGGCGAAGGGCAGGAAGGGCAGGGCCACCGCGGCCAGGATCAGCAGTGGCCCGCCCCAAGGGCGCAGGCGCTGGGCGGCGGCCGGCGGGCGCCACGCCGCCAGGGGGGCTGCGGCCTTGGCCAGCGGTGCCGCCAGCAGGCCGAGGACCAGCCGGCCCAGGAAGACGATGGCACCGGCCAGGGGCACATAGGCCAGGTTGGCCTGCACCACCAGGCCCTGGTCCAGGTTGACGGTGCGCAGGCCCAGGAAAGGCACGGCCAGCGCCATGGCGACCAGGCCGGCGATGCCGGCGTCACGCAGACGATGAACGACGGGAATCGGGGTGCTCGCGGGTGCGGCCATGACCTCACACCTTCTCGATGTCAGGACGGCCCAGCAGGCCCGAGGGGCGGACCACCAGCACCAGGATCAGGATGGAAAACGCCGCCACGTCCTTGTAGGCGCTGGAGACGTAGCCGGAGAAGAAGGCCTCGATCAGGCCGATCAGCAGGCCGCCCAGCATGGCGCCCGGCAGGCTGCCGATGCCGCCCAGCACGGCGGCGGTGAAGGCCTTCATGCCGGCCAGGAAGCCGATGTAGAAGTCGATGACGCCGTAATAGAGGGTGACCATCACGCCGGCCACCGCCGCCAGCCCGGCCCCCAGCACGAAGGTGAGGGAGATGGTGCGGTCGACGTTGATGCCCAGCAAGGCTGCCATGGTCCGGTCCTGTTCACACGCCCGCTGGGCGCGGCCCAGGGCGGTGCGGTTGATGACCAGGGTGAACCCGGCCATCAGCGCCACGGTCAGCAGGATGATGAACATCTGGATGTTGGTCAGGCCCAGGCTGAAGTCGCCGTCGTGCCATAGGGTGACGCCACCCGTCATGACCGGGGGCAGCGACTTCGACCGCGCCCCCTGGGTCAGCATGACGAAGTTCTGCAGCAGGATGGACATGCCGATGGCGGAGATGAAGGGCGCCAGCTTGGGCGCCGTGCGCAGCGGGCGATAGGCAACGCGCTCGATGGTCCAGCCATAGGCGGCGGTGAAGGTGCAGGAGATGGCCAGCACGATGACCAAGGCCAGCGGCACCGAGGTCACGCCCGCCCCCAGCAGCAGGGTGAAGGTGGTGACGGCGATGAAGGCGCCGATCATGTAAATCTCGCCATGGGCGAAATTGATCATGCGGATGATGCCGTACACCATGGTGTAGCCGATGGCGATCAGTCCGTAGATGGCGCCCAGGGTCAGGCCGTTGATCAAATGCTGTAGGAATGTGCCGACTGCCAGCGTGAAACCCATTGCTGCCTTAACCGCCCCCATCGATGGCTGTCCGGCGTGCTTCGGCCGATTCCCGCGCCGGCCTTGGCGCGGGTCCGCCATGCCGGGACCGGCAGCGACCTTAGCGCTAGTGCGCAGGGGCGGCAAGGCGGGGGCGGGGGGTGCGCGGGTGAAAACGCACGCACCGCAACATTTTTTACTGGCGGATAGCGGTAATTGGCCGGCTTGGCATGCGTCAGTGCGCGTAATTCTCCGGCATTGGTCCTGTTAAATGCTTGTACAGGATGGTCGTCGCCAGGGCTGAGCCATCGACATGAATGGCATAGCCCGGAATGTCGCCCACGGTCTGGAACCCGGCGGAGCGGTACAGCGCCCGGCCTTCATCGCTGCCGGTGTCCAGCAGCAGCAGGGTGCGGCCCTCTGTCCGGGCCAGCGCCTCGACGGCGGCCATCAGCGCGCGGCCGATGCCGCGTTGGCGGGCGTCGGGGTGGACCAGCATCTTGGCCACCTCCGCCCGGTGGCGGCCATTGGGCGGGCCGGCCAGCAGCAGCTGCACCGTGCCCATCAGGCTGTCCCCCAGCCACGCGCCCAGCAGGCGCCGGCTGCCGGCCTCCAGGCCGGGTCTCAGCCCTTGCCAGAAGGCGGTGGCCTCGTCCTCGGCGAAGGGCAGGATGAAGCCGACGCTGGCCCCGCCCAGGACGCAGGCATGCAGGATGCGGCTGAGGGCGGGGGTCTGGGCGTCCAACTCGGCGGCGGTAATTTCGCGGATGGCCAGGGCGGTCATGGTGGCTCGGGGGCTTTCTCAGGGGCGGGTAATGGCGATGACGTAGTGCGCGGCATCCGGGCCGGGGCAGTGGAAGCGGCTGCCGCCCGCCAGGCGGTAGCGCAGCGTGTCCCCTGCCGACAGCGCGTGGGACACGCCGTCCAAGGCCAGGTCGAGCCGCCCGGCCAGCATCCACAAATGATGCTCCAGCCCCGCCACCGGCGGCGCCTGATAGGCGATGACGGCACCGGGGGGCAGGGTGCCCTCCACCATTTCTGTTATGTAGCCGCTGGCGGGCGGGGACAGGCCTCGGCGGCGGAAGCCCGTTTCCGGATCGGTCCAGACGGGCTGGGACTCGCGGGGAATGAACTGCTGCGGATCGGCCTCCACCTCCGCCAGCAGGCGGGACATGGGCCGTTCGTAGGCGGTGCATAGCCGTCCCAGCAAAGCGGCGGTGGGGCTGGTTTCCCCCCGCTCCAGCCGGGACAGGGTGGCGCGGCTGATGCCGCTATGCTCGGCCAATGTTTCCAGAGTCCAGCCGCGTTCCAGGCGCAAGCCAGCGAGGCGGGCAGCCAGGCGTTGGTCGAAGGGATCGGGGGCCTGTTCCATAACGGGAATATTTCCCATATATGAGAAAATCGTCAAGCCCCGCTTATCATACCGCAGCGCAAAATCATCTTATCTTTCGCGGGCGACCTGGGCATGCTGATCGCTTCCGCCCGGCGGGCGGACAATGGTTCCAGAACAAGAGGGGTGACCGATGGGGTCCTGGCAGGGTGGCAAGGGGCAGGGTGGCAAGGGGCGGGTTGGCAAGGGCATCACGCGTCGCTGGGTCAATGCGATGGGCGCGGTGGCATTGGGCGTCGCGCTGTTCGGGGGCGTGGCGCTGGTCCAGGCCAAGGAGACGGCGACCGCGCCGGCCGCCCTGCTGTCGGGGGGCGCCGTGGCCTCGGCCGACACCTTCGGCACGGGCGCCGGGGCGGAAATCCTGAAGGCCGGCGGCAACGCCGTGGACGCCGCCGTGGCCACCGCCTTCGCCTTGGCCGTCACCTATCCCGAGGCCGGCAACATCGGCGGCGGCGGCTTCATGACCTTGTTCGTGGACGGCAAGCCCTATTTCATCGACTACCGCGAGGTGGCGCCCAAGGCCGCGACGCGCACCATGTACCTGGACGCCCAGGGCAACGTGATTCCCAAGCTCAGCCTGGTGGGCGCCAAGGCCGCCGGCGTGCCCGGCACCGTCATGGGCCTGTGGGAGGCGCATCACCGCTTCGGCACGCTGCCGTGGGAGCGGGTCATCCAGCCGGCCATCACCCTGGCGGAAAAGGGCTTCCTGCCATCCGACAAGATCATCGCCTACCGCACCGACATGATGGCGCAGTTTGCCGGCACCAACTTCGCCCAGTACTTCGGCAAGATGGAGCCGGGCAAGATCTTCACCCAGCCGGAACTGGCCGAGACGCTGAAGCGCATCGCCAAGGACGGGCCCAAGGAGTTCTACACCGGCAAGACGGCGCAGCTGCTGGTCACGCAAATGAAGAAGGACGGCGGCCTGATCACGGCGCAGGATCTGGCGGACTACAAGGCCAAGTGGCGGGAGCCCATCCGGTTCACCTGGCAGGGCAACGTCGTCTATACCGCCCCGCCGCCCAGCTCGGGCGGGGAGGCGCTGGCCCAGTTGCTGAAGATGAAGGAGCTGCGCGCCGCGGATTTCAAGGACGTGCCGCTGAACTCCGCCAAGTACATCCACCTGCTGGCGGAGATCGAGAAGCGGGTGTTCGCCGACCGCGCGGAATACCTGGGCGACCCGGACTTCTACAAGGTGCCGGTGGAAAAGCTGATCAGCGACGACTACCTGGCCAAGCGGGCCGGAGAGGTCAACCCGACCGCCATTTCCCCCACGCCCGACGTGAAGCCGGGGCTGGAGCCCAACGAAACCACGCACTTCTCCGTCGTGGACAAGTGGGGCAACGCCGTCTCCAACACCTACACCCTGAATTTCGAGTTCGGGAACGGCGAGGTGGTCAGCGGCGCCGGCTTCCTGATGAATGACGAGATGGATGACTTCAGCGCCAAGCCGGGCGTGCCCAACGGCTTCGGCGTGGTGGGCAAGGACGCCAACGCCATCCAGCCGGGCAAGCGCATGCTGTCCTCCATGACCCCCACCATCGTCACCCGCGACGGCAAGGTCAGCCTGGTGCTGGGTACGCCCGGCGGCTCCCGCATCTTCACCGGCGTCTTCCAGGTGATGAGCGACGTCTATGACTTCCACATGCCGCTGCAGGCGGCGGTGGCGGCCCAGCGGGTGCATCATCAGCTGCTGCCCAAGGACACCATCTATTACGACCCCTACGCCCCGCTGACGGGGCCGGAGGCCGACAAGCTGAAGGCCATGGGCTACACGCTGGTGAATCAGGGTTGGAACATGGGCGATGTGGAGGCTGTGCGGGTGATCGGCACGGAACTGGAAACCGCCTCCGATCCGCGCGGGCGCGGGGCGGGACAAGTGGTCCGATAATATAACCATTTGTTTTTATTGATGAATGGGCTGGGCGCGTAAAGTTCCCGGCCCATTCATAATTACGGTCGCATTAAGGCAAACATCGCCCTTAAATCGTCAACATCCGCCTCCAGGATACGAGCCATGGGAAGCCGATGACGGCACGAGCCGACAAGCGAGCATCCCCTTTTTGGAGGTAAGATCATGACGAGCGATTTCCTGCGTCTGGCGAAGGTGAAGCGCTTTGCCGCGGTTGCCGCACTGGTCGTGGTCGGGGTCGCCGCATCCTCCGGTCTGACCGCGACCAAGGCCAAGGCCGATGAGTACTGGCGTCACCACCATGGTGACTACTACCGCTACCACGACTACTATCGCGGCCCGCGGGTCTACGTGGCCCCGCCGTACTATTACGGCCCGCCCCGTCCGGTGTACGTGCCGCCCCCGGTGTACTACGCGCCCCCGCCGCCGCCCCCGGTCTACTATCCGTCGGCTGGCCTGAACGTGGTCATTCCCATCCGCTAACCCCTTAATCCGCAATGATTTAGCCGGCGTTAAGCCCGGCCCCGGGGCGGAGCACTGCCTTGTTCCGCCCCGGTCTTGGAAGCAGTGAGGCCATCATGTTGAAGAAAGCTGTCGTCGTCGTTGTCGCCGGGTCCCTCTTGGCCGGCTGTTCGGGCCTTAACGCCCGCCAGCAGCGCGCTCTGTCCGGTGGCGCCATCGGCGCCGCGGGTGGTGCCGCCCTGACGGCCATCGTCGGCGGCCCGGTCCTGGCGGGTGCGGCCATCGGTGCGGCCGGTGGTGCGGCCGTTGGCGCCCTAATCAAACCCTGAGGCATCAAGCCCTGAGGCTGGTGCAAGTTCGTTTCCCTGTAGTTCTTCTCATTCCCTGTTTCCCGTCCCATACCCTTCCAAGCCCGGCCGGTTTCGACCTGCCGGGCTTTTTCTGCGCCGGTTTCGTGGCGGTTGGGGTATTCCACAGCATCGTTTGCGGGATAACGCCGAAGGGGCATGCGCCTTGGGAATTCCGGCTGATCTTGTCCGGCTGGCAACAAGCTGCTAGGGTCCCCGCCGCTCGCAAACACCCAGGTTAAAGTTGAAGCACCATGAAGGTTAACGCCAACACCATGCGCCCCGGCCACGTTATGGAGAATAACGGCAAGCTGTGGGTGGTCGTGAAGACGCAGATCGTGCAGCCCGGCAAGGGCGGCGCTTTCATCCAGATCGAGATGAAGGACGTGCGCACGGGCACCAAGACGATCGAGCGCTTCCGTACCCAGGAAAGCGTGGAGCGTGCCCGCCTTGACGAACATGAGATGACCTTCCTGTTCGCCGAAGAAGGCGACAGCTACACCTTCATGGACAAGGAAACCTTCGAGCAGGTCTCCATTCCCGGCGATGTCGTCGGCGACGGCAAGGTCTTCCTGACCGACGGCATGGAAGTGACGGTGCAGACCTTCGAAGGCGCGCCGCTGTCGGTCGAGCTGCCGCAGACCGTCACCCTGACTATCACCGAGGCCGACCCGGTGGTGAAGGGCCAGACGGCCTCTTCCTCGTACAAGCCGGCCCTGCTGGAGAACGGCGTGCGCATCCTGGTTCCGCCGCACATCGAAGCCGGCACCCGCGTGGTGGTCAGCACCGCCGAGGGCGAATACATGGAACGCGCGAAGGATTAATCCTCCTTCCGCCGTCGCCCTCGGGGCGGCTGGTTCGTTGCCAGAGCGAATTCCGCCTTCCGGTGGAATTCGCTCTCGGCTTTTATGGTAGGGCGGTCCCCCGGGGACCTGCCTGTAATGAGATCAAAAGGGACATTCCATGGCCGCCCGTTCCGCCATCCTCAACGTCATGACCAAAGCCGCCGAGAAGGCGGGCCGCGCCCTGGTGCGCGACTTCGGTGAGGTGGAGCAGCTGCAGGTTTCCCGCAAGGGTCCGGCGGACTTCGTGTCCGCCGCCGATCGCAAGTCGGAAAACATCATCCGCGAGGAACTGTCCAAGGCCCGCCCCAGCTTCGGCTTCCTGCTGGAGGAAGCGGGCAGCGTGGCCGGCAGCGACCCGTCGCACCGCTGGATCGTCGATCCGCTGGACGGTACCACCAACTTCCTGCACGGCCTGCCGCACTGGGCCGTCACCATCGCGTTGGAAAAGGAAGGTGAGATCGTCGCCGGCGTGGTTTACGAGCCGGTGCATGATGAGATGTTCTGGACGGAGAAGGGCGCCGGCGCCTTCCTCAACCACACCCGTCTGCGCGTCTCCGCCCGCCGCAACCTGCCCGACGCCCTGATCGCTACCGGCATCCCCTTCAAGGGCCATGGCGACCATGCCGCCTACCTGCCGCAGCTGCAGGCGGTGATGGGCGAGGTGGCCGGCATCCGCCGCTTGGGTGCCGCCGCCTTGGACTTGGCCTATGTCGCCGCCGGCCGCTTCGACGGCTTCTTCGAGACCAACCTGAAGCCTTGGGACGTGGCCGCGGGTCTGCTGATGGTGACCGAGGCCGGCGGCTTCGCCACCGAGATCGGCGGCGGCAAGGTTCCGCAGAGCGGCGCCAGCGTGCTGGCCGCCAATTCCCACCTGCACCTGCCGCTGGGCACCCTGCTGCGCAACGCCGGCAAGAAGAAGGCCGCCGGCTAAGCACCTGCGGTTCTGTCTGGTTTTCACAGTCGGCCCGGAACGTAAGCGTCCGGGCCGATTGTCGTTCAAGGGGCGGGCAAGGTCACCCGCGCCTCGAGTCCGCCGCCGGGCCGATTGCTCAAGGTGATGTCGCCGCCGTGGCCGCGCACGATGGCCAGCGCCGCCGTCAGGCCCAGGCCAACGCCGCCCGTCACCCGGTTGCGTGACCGGTCCAGGCGGAAAAAGGGGCTGAACACCTGCTCCAGCGCGTCTTCCGGAATACCCGGGCCATCGTCTCGCACGACGATCGCCACCGGTCCCGGCATCTGCTCCCCCGATATCTGCTCCAGCGTCACCGCCGGCGGGGTAGCGTGCTTCACCGCGTTCTCGATCAGGTTGGTGACGGCCCGCTTCAGCGCGAAGGGCCGGCCGCGATAGACGGCATGGCTGGGCCCTTCGTAGGCGACGGCCACACCCTGGTCGGCATATTCATCGGCGATGGTGGTCAGAAGGCCGCCCAGGTCGAAGGCGGTCACCGCCTCCTCATTCGCGTCGTCGCGGAAAAAGGCCAGGGCGCCGTCGACCATGGCCTGCATCTCGTCCACGTCGCGGAACAGCCGCGCCTGTTGTTCCGCATCCTCGACGAATTCGCCCCGCAGGCGCATGCGCGTCAGCGGCGTGCGCAGATCGTGGGAAATGGCGGCCAGCATGGCGGTGCGATAGCCCACGAACTTCTGGATCTGCCCCTGCATGGCGTTGAAGGCGCGAATGACGCCGCGCAGTTCGCGCGGACCCGACTCGGCGATGGGCGGGGCCTGGGGATTGGTGCCGAAGTGCCGGGCGGCATCGGCGATGCGCTCGATGGGCCGGGACAGCTGCCGGGCGGCGACCAGCGACACCGCGGCGGCCGACAGCAGCAGGAAGGCCAGGACGATGCCGGCACGCAAGGCGCGGATGATGGCATCGCGGCTACGGTGGGTATGCGCGTAGATGAGCCAGCTTTCGTCTTTCAGCCGTATCGCCAGGAACCTGGGACGGGGGTCGGACAGGAAGTCGTGATGCAGGTACGCTGCTGCCGGGCTGTCCACCGTCGCCGCGAACATCAAGGACCGCGGGTTCAGGTCCGCCAGCCACGCCAACGGCTCCTGAAGGTCATTCAGGCCGGTTCTCTGGCGCAGCATTGCAGCCAGGGGACCGTCCACCGGGTGCCATTCGACGCGATAGATTGGTGTGGTCGTAGCGGCGGCCAGGGCGGGCCGCAGCGCCGGTGGGGCGACATCGATGGCGTGGGTGATGCTGATGGCCGCCTGTGCCAGCCCGGCGTCATTGGCGGGCGGCTGCAGCCAGGCGCCGGCGAAGCTGACGACCAGGCCGCTCAGCAACGCTGTGCTGGTCACGGCCGCCATGATGGTCAGCGCGAAGCGCCGGGCGATGGTATCCTGCGGTCGGAAGCCCAGGGGCCAGGCCGGCCATTTCATTGACGCTTCACCACGGGGGTGAAGATGTACCCGCCGTTGCGCACCGTCCGGATCAAGGCCGGACTCTTGGGATCATCCTCCAGCTTGTGGCGCAGGCGGCTGACCTGCACGTCGATGCTGCGGTCGTAAGCCGCGTGGCTCAGGCCGCGCGCCAAGTCCAGCAGCTGGTCGCGGGTCAGCACCCGCTGGGGATGCTCCACGAAGGCCAGCAGCAGGTCGAACTCCCCGCCCGACAGCAGCACCAGGGTGCCATCCTCCGACCGAAGTTCCCGCCGCGCCACGTCCAGCCGCCAGCCGGCGAAACTGAGGCTGGGACGGGTCTCCGCCGGCCGGCCGGCGGCCTCGCCCGTCCGGCGCAGCACGGCCTTGACCCGGGCCAGCAGCTCGCGCGCGTCGAAAGGCTTGGTCAGGTAGTCGTCGGCGCCGATCTCCAGCCCCACGACGCGGTCGGTATGGTCGGCCATGGCGGTCAGCATGATGACCGGCACGCGCGACGCCGCGCGCAAGGTCCGGCACAGGCTGAAGCCGTCCTCCCCGCGCAGCATGATGTCCAGGATGACCAAGTCGATGGGGCCCGCCGCCAGGGCCGCCCGCATGCCCACGCCGTCCTCGGCCACCCGCACGGCATAGCCGTGCCGTTGGAAGAACAGGGTCAGCAGGGACAGGATGTCCTCGTCGTCATCGACGATCAGCAGGGTTGGCTGCTGGGCAGGGGCGGGCAGTGGGGCGGGCAGTGGGGCGGGCAGGGACGTCATGGGTCCGCATGCTAGCACGCGCGGGCGCCCCGCTTTGTGTCCGTTGTCCCGGGCGTTTGTTTCAAGCCGGACACATTGTGCCCGTCCGGCAGCAAAGCCGACATCAGCCGTCAAGAATCGGGGCTTAGGGTCCAGCCTCGTTCCGGCGGCCGACGGGTTGGGGCCTGGCCGCCGGGCGCCGTTTCCCCAAAGCCGAGAGGCCACGCGCCCCATGCTCTCCCGCATATCCGTTTCCGTTTTTGGCGCCGCGCTGCTGGCCGGCGTCGCCCTTTCCGCCGGCCCGGCCCTGGCCGATGACCCTGACGCTTCCCAGGCACGCCAGCCGCCGGTCTGGGACATCACCGTCGGCGGCGGCGTCGCCGTGCGCCCGACCTACGAGGGCAGCGACCGTTACCGGGTGGCACCGCTGCCGCTGGTCACCATCCGCTATGACGACATGCTGGCCCTGGGGCCGGAGGGGCTCAGTGCCTATTGGCACCAGGGCAATCTGCGTGTCGGTGCCGCCCTGACCTTCGATCCCGGCCGGAACGACAGCAACACCAACGGTCTTTTCAGCAACGGCGACGACCGCCTCAAGGGCCTGGGCAACATCGATACGTCGCTGGGCGTCAAGCTCTTCGGCGCCTATCAGCTGGGGCGAATCAGCCTGGACGCGTCCGTCACCAAGTACACGGGCGATCAGAACGATGGCGTGGTGCTGACGGCCGGTGCGGGCCTGCCGTTCAAGCTGGCCGACCATTTGATCGTGACGCCTCACGTGGGCACCACCTGGGCCAACGACAATTACATGCAGGCCTACTTCGGCGTTACGCCGGTGCAGGCCGCCAACTCCCGCTTCGCGGCCTACACCGCCGGATCCGGCTTCAAGGATGTCAGCGCCGGCGTCGGGGCCCTGTACCGTTTCAACGAGCACTGGTTCGTGACGGGCGATGTGTCGGTGAAGCGCTTGCTCGGCGACGCCGCCGACAGCCCCGTCACCTATGACGCCACCAGCGCCCGCGCCTTTACGGCGGTGGGCTATCGCTTCTGAAAGGGAAACGCCCCCGGCGCCAGCGGCTCCGGGGGCGCTTTCATCACTCCGCGCCAGCGCTTAAGCCAGCTGCGCCTCCACGGCCTGGATGATGGCCTCATTGGACGGGCGGAAGACCGAGGACCAATAGCGCACCAGGCGGCCGTCCTTGCCCAGCAGGTACTTGTGGAAGTTCCAGCGGGGGGCGGCGTCCTCGCCGGCCACGTCAACCAGCCAGTTGAAGAAGGGGTGGGCCTCGGCGCCGATCACCACCTCCTTATCGGCCATGGTGAACTCTACACCGTAGTTGCGCTGGCAGAAGGCGCCGATTTCCGAAGCCGAACCCGGCTCCTGCTTGCCGAAGTCATTGGACGGCACGCCCAGCACCACCAGGCCCCGGGGGCCGTACTTGGCGTGCAGGGCTTGCAGATCCTCATACTGGTTGGTGAAGCGGCAGTTGCTGGCGGTGTTGACCACCAGCACCGGCTGCCCGGCATAGGCGGCCAGCGGAACGGCGCCCTTGCCGCCCAGGCGCTGGAAGGAGAAGGCGTGGGCGGAAGCGGTGGCGGCGGTCTGCGACTGGGGCAGCATGGGGTGGGCTCCTGGCCGGTGGTCTGGCGTGGGCTGGCCTTCGGGATAGGCGTCAGCGTTAATCGATAATTTAGAACTATTCTAAACTAGGCGTATCCGTCAAGCCCCGTTTAGGTGGCAAAGAACGGGTATGGCAGGGCTGCGAAACAGCGCAGGCGGGACCGAGGGGTGATAAAAAGGTTGCGCCGAACATGGATCGGCCACATTTCCAAGGTCTAGTCAGCCTGCTGAAAGTCGTCACCCGCATGCGTCGTTTCAAGATGTATTCATTACCCGCCGTGGTTGCCGTGGCCGTTGCAGTGCTGGTGATGCCAGTCCACGCCCAAACGACCGCGCCGCAAGCCACCGGGCCGCAAACCGACGCCGCCCCGTCCGCAGGGGGCCAGGCCGAGACCCAGCAGGCCGCGCCGAAGCCGGCCGCCAAGCCCAAGGCCACCAAGCAGAAGGCGGCCAAGCCGGCGCCGGCGCCGGCGGTGCCCGGCCAGTCCACCGAAAGCCAGTCGGGCAAGGCGACCACGCCGCCCGCCTCCGGCGAGTTGGGTGTGCCCACGGTCGGCCGGGCGCCGGCGGCGCCCAAGCCCAAGGTGGTGCCCGTGCCGGACATGCCCAAGCCCCTGACCAAGCCGGAGGCCACCCCCATCCCCAGCCATGCGGCGGAACCGGAGGGGGCAGCCCCGCCCGTCACCACGGACATCCGTCCGCGCGGCACCACCCATGTGGAGAAGGGCACGCCCGCCACCCAGGCCGACCACCAGACGGTGCCCTTCGCCGCCGGTTCCTCCACCCTGGACAAGAAGCAGGAGGCGGCCCTGGTGGCCATCGCCGGACGCCTGGGGCAGGACCCCAACCGCCGGCTGGAGATCCGGGGGTTCGCGCCCCTGCCGGCGCTGGACAGGGAGGCCGCCGCCCGGCGCCTGTCCCTGTTCCGTGCCATGGCCGTGCGGGACCGCCTCATGGCCTTGGGCGTGGCCAAGGAACGCCTGGTGATCTACGCCATGGGGTCGGTCAACGGCGACCAGGACGACAAGAACGCCGTGCGCGGGGCCGCCAAAGGCTCGGACCTGCCGGCGGAAGCCTTCGATCGGGTGGAGCTGACCTTCATCCACTAAGCACTCCCAAGCGGTCCGGGACGGTGGCAGCCGCCCGGTAAGCCGCGATAGCGATAAAGGAAAAAACGTGTCGCGCCCCACCCCCTATCTCTTCCGCATGTGCGTGTTCCTGGCGGCCATAGCCGCGGTGATGGGGGTGCTCTACCCGCAGGTGGAACGGTTCTTCATGGCCAACCCGGCCTTGAACGGCCTGATCCTGGGCGCGCTGGCCATCGGCATCCTTTACATCTTCCGCCAGGCCCTGATGTTGCGGCCGGAGGTGGAATGGCTTGAGACCTTCCGCAGCGGCGGCGCCACCTCTACCCAGCCGCGGTTGCTGGCCCCCATGGCCCATATGCTGGGGGATCGCGGCCGGGGCGGCACGACGGGCATAAACGGCAGCCGCCTGACCCTGTCGGCCATCGCCACCCGGTCCCTGCTGGACGGCGTCAGCGCCCGCCTGGATGAAAGCCGGGAAATCAGCCGCTACCTGATCGGGCTCATGATCTTCCTGGGTCTGCTGGGCACTTTCTGGGGCCTGCTGCAGACCGTCTCCACCATCGGCGGCGTCATCTCCGGCCTCAAGATGGGCAACGGCGACGCGGTCGCCATCTTCTCCGAATTGCAGCAGGGCTTGGCGGCTCCTCTGGCCGGCATGGGCACGGCCTTCAGCGCCAGCCTGTTCGGCCTGGCCGGGTCCCTGGTGCTGGGCTTCCTGGAGCTGCAGGCCGGCCAGGCGCAAAACCGCTTCTATATGGATCTGGAGGATTGGCTGGCCGGCTCCACCCGCATCGGCGGCGGCGGCCTGGTGGAGGTGGGCGACCAGCCCGTGCCGGCCTATATCCAGGCCCTGCTGGAGACCACCGCCGAAAATATCGAGAAGCTGCAGTATACGATGGCGCAGGGGGAGGACAACCGCCGCAACGCCAACAACCACTTGGTGGCGCTCACGGAACGGCTGGCCACCCTGTCGGACCAGATGAAGGCGGAACAGCAGCTGATGCTGCGCCTGGCGGAAGGCCAGATGGAGATGCGGCCGGTGTTGCAGCGCCTGGCCGACCAGCTGGGACAGGCGGGGGGCCTGGGCGGTGGCGGCATGGACGATGCCAGCCGCGCCCACCTGCGCAACCTGGATCTCTACCTCGCCCGCCTGGTGGAGGAGGTGGCCACCGGCCGCGTCCAGTCCACCCAGGAAATCCGTACCGAGATCAAGATCCTGACCCGCACCATCGCGGCGCTGGGCGAAGGGGCGGAGCGCTAAGCCATGGCGGGCATCGGCCGGCGGGCCTCGCGCCGCCATCTCGACATCTGGCCCGGCTGGGTGGACGCGCTCTCCTCCCTGGTCATGGTCATCGTCTTCCTGCTGATGGTGTTCGTGCTGTCGCAGTTCGCGCTCACCTCCCTGCTGCACGGCAAGGATGAGGCGCTGGCCCAGCTGAACAGCCGCATCGCGCTGCTGGCCGACCAGCTGGCCATGGAACAGGCGGACAAGGCCAAGCTGGCCGCCGACATGGCGACCCTGACGGAGCAGCTGCAGGCCTCGCTCGCCAAGAACACCCAGCTGCAGGCGGACCTCGACGCGGCGGGCAAGGCCAGGGACGACCTGGCGGCGCAAGTGCAGGCCCTGACCGATGCCGCCAGCGCCAAGCAGGCGGAACTGGACAACGAGAAGAACGTCAGCGCCCAGGCCAAGGCGCAAGTCGACCTGCTGAACCAGCAGCTGGCGGCGCTCCGCCAGCAACTGGCGCAGCTGAACGCCGCGCTGGCCGCGTCGGAGCAGAAGGACAAGGAACAGCAGGTCCAGATCGTGGATCTGGGCAAGCGCCTGAATGCCGCTCTGGCCGGCAAGGTGGCGGAACTGGCCCGCTACCGCTCCGAATTCTTCGGCAAGCTGCGCGAAGTGCTGGGCGACCGGCCGGACATCCGCATCGTCGGCGACCGCTTCGTCTTCCAGTCCGAGGTGCTGTTCGACAGCGGCAGTGCCGAGCTGGGCGACCGGGGCCGCAAGCAGCTGGCCAGCCTGGCCAAGACCCTGCTGGACATCTCCAAGAAATTTCCTAAGGACCTGAACTGGATCCTGCGCGTGGACGGCCATACCGATGCCGTGCCCATCCACACGCCGGCCTTCGCCAGCAACTGGGAACTGTCGTCGGCCCGCGCCACGGCGGTGGTGAAGTTCCTGATCCAGCAGGGTGTCGCGCCGGAGCGCCTAGCCTCCACCGGCTTCGGCGAGTTCCAGCCGCTGGAACCGGGCGACACCCCCGACGTTCGTGCCCGCAACCGCCGCATCGAGCTGAAGCTGGACCAGCGCTAGCGCTAATCTTCAAACAGCGCCTGTTCCTCTTTGAACAGGTTGATGAGGAAATCGGTCACCGTGCGGATGGCCGGTTCCTTGTCGTCCTGACGGCGCGTGACCAGCCATAGGGTGCGCGCCGGCGGCGGCGGGCCCAAAGGGCAGAGCACCAGGCCGGGTGCCATGCGGCCGTTGACATGCGGCAGCAGCGCGATACCGGCGCCGGCACGGGCGGCGGCGGCCTGCGCGAACTGGTTGCCGACGCGCACGGCGACGCGGGCGCGCGGAAAGTGCCGCGCCAGCCAGAGCGCCTCCGGCAGATGGCGGTTGGTTTCGTCGAAGCCGACGAAGGTGGGGGGCGCTCCCTCAGCCAGCCGCCGACACCAATCTTCCGTGGCATAAAAGCCGAAGGCCACGGCCACCATGGGCCGGGCGATGACGTCGCCATCCTGCGGGCGCGCCAGGCGCAGGGCGATGTCGGTCTCCCGCCGCTCCAGGCTCACAGCACGAATATTGGCGGCCACCTCGACATCCAGGCTGGTATATCGCGCCGGCAGGCTGGCGAGACGGTCCACCAGGAAGCCTTGAGCCAAGCCTGGCGTGGTGTTGATGCGCACCAGCCCCCGGGGGCCCGCCTCGGCATCGCCCCGGCCCAGGGTGGCTGCGGCCGTTTCCATATCGGTGGCGGCGATCAGGGCCCGCTGGCCAGCCTGGCTCAGCGCATAGCCATCCGGCCGCCGTTCCACCAACCGCTCGCCCAGCGCCTGTTCCAGGGCCGCGACGCGGCGCGCCACCGTGGCGTGATTGACGGACAGGGCGCGCGCCGCCGCCGACAGGCTGCCGTGGCGGGCAAGGGCGATGAAGACGCGGACGTCTTCCCAATCGGGTGCTGTGCGAATTTGATCAGCCATTGTGAGAAACTAGCGAATTTTCTCGCAGACTGCGACCGCCTACCTCTGCCTCGTGCCGCGCGATTGCAGAGGAGACCTCGCGATGACCCCTTCCGGCTTGATGCTGACCTTGATCGGGGGCCCCACCACCCTGATCGAGGTCGGCGGCTTCCGCCTGCTGACCGACCCCACGTTCGATCCGCCGGGCCTGTATCGCGAAACGCCGGTGCGCTTCGAGAAGACGTCGGGTCCGGCCCTGTCGCCGGCCGAGATCGGTCCACTGGATGCCGTGCTGCTCAGCCACGATCAGCATTTCGACAATCTGGACAACAGCGGTCGCGCCCTGCTGCCCACCGTGCCCATCACCTACACCACCCCGGCCGGCGCCCATCGGTTGGGTGGCAACGCGGTGGGATTGGCGCCGTTCGAGACCCGCGAACTGTGGAGTGATGACGGCCGGCGCCTGTTCATCACCGCCACGCCGGCGCGGCACGGTCCCGTGGGGATCGAGCCCATTTCGGGCGATGTGGCCGGCTTTCTACTGGGGGTGGAGCGGCCGGGTGATGCCCTCTACGTCACGGGCGACACCGTTTGGTATGAGGGCACGGCTGAGGTCGCGCATCGGTTCACGCCCAAGGTGGTGATGCTGTTCACCGGCGCCGCCGAGCCGCGTGGCCGCTTCCACATGACCATGGACAGCAACGACGCGTTGGAGGCGGCGCGGGCCTTCCCCGATTCCGCCCTGGTCGCCGTCCATAACGAGGGCTGGGTGCATTTCAAGGAAAGCGCTGCCCAGCTGGCAGCCACCTTCTCCACCTTGGGCGTCGCCGCCCGCCTGACGCCCCTGGAACGGGGTATCGCCACCCGGTTCACGCTGTAAGCAGGGTCCCTTCCATATCGTGCTGACGACGTGACGGCGGGCAGCCGGCTCAGTTCCACACGCCCGCCAACTCCACCTCTTCCCCGCCCAGGCCGCGCTTGAAGGTGTTGATGCCTTCCACGTCCGGCGTCAGGCCGCCCAGGTCGAAGGCGACACGGCCTTGGGCCTTCAGTTCCAGGCAGGCCCGCCACAGCAGCAGGTGGTGGGCACGGGTGCGGCGGCCTTCCGGGCCGCTCCATCCCACCTGGTAGGTCGCGGCCACGCCGTGGCCGAAGATCAGCACGCCCGCCACTGGCTCGCCGTCCAACAGCGCGCGCAGGAGCAGCACGTCGCCGTCCTTGTGCATGGCGGTGCGCAGGCGGGTCAGCAGCTTGGTACTGGCGGCGCGGTACTTGCGCTCCTTACGGTCCGCCTCATGCTTTTCCAGCAGCCAGGGCAGGGTGGCGCCATCGCGGTCCACCTCCACCATCAGGCCCGATTTTTCGCCCTGGCGCAGCTTGTTGCGCCATTTGGGGTCCAGCCGTGCGCGCAAGGTCGCCTCATCCGGCGTCAGGTCCAGCCAGACGGTGCGGTAGCCGGGCCCGGGCTGATGACGCCAGCCGGCCCATGTCAGGGCCGTGGCGGCCAGCGGGCCGGCCGGTACCTCGGCGATGACACTGGGCCAGTGCAGCAGGCCCGTGGGGTAGGCCTGGCGCAACAGGCGATAGGCCACGCCCACGATGCCCCAGTCCTGTGCCTCCGGCACCAGCAGGGGACCCCGGTGGATCTTGGCGACGCGCACAGCCCGGGCCAGCCGCTTCTCCAACACCAGCACCAGGCCGATGGGCTGGCCATCCCGCTCGAAGATGCCCAGGCGCGGCTTCCATCCCTCCACCGTCATCATGGCGGTGGCGTAGCCGAAGCACTGCGTCAGGCTGCTGCGCGGCACTCGCTTCAGCAAGGCGTTCCATTCGCTGATGCGGGCGCCGTCCCAGCGCAGGGTGACGTTGGGCGCCGCGCCCGACGCCTTGGGTTCCGGCTTGGGCGCGGGCGTCACCGGGGGCGGGACTTTGGATTTTTTGACAGGGGTGGATTTGGCCACGGGACTCGACAGCGGCAGGTTGGAACGGTATGCCGCCCAGCATATCGCTTGTCGTGGAAGGACCACCAGCCATGAAGACCCCGACCCAGCCCTGGTGGCACCCCGATCGCATGGCCCGGCGCGCCACCAACCTGAAGGCGCGCGGCGCCATGACCCGCGCCCTGCGCCGCTGGTTCGAGGATGGGGGCTTTGAGGAGGTGGAGACGCCGGCCCTGCAGGTGTCCCCGGGGCTGGAGCCGCATCTCATGGCCTTCGCCACCGAACTGGTGGGCAGCCATCCCGACGACCGGTTGACCCTGCGCCTGCACACAAGCCCCGAATTCACCATGAAGAAGCTGCTGGTGGCGGGCCTGCCGCGCATCTTCCAGCTGGCGCATGTCTACAGGAATGGCGAGCGCTCCCCCACCCACAGCCCGGAATTCACCATGCTGGAGTGGTACCGGGTGGGTGCCGGTTACCGCGACCTGATGGACGATTGCATCGGCCTGACCCGGGTGCTATGCGCCGCCGCTGGCGTCGATGTCCTGCGCCGGGGCGACCTCACCTGCGATCCGCATGCGGAGTGGGAGGTGCTGACGGTGCAGGAGGCGTTCCGGCGCCATGTCGGCATCGACCTGCTGGCGACGGCGCCAGACCCCGCCCGGCCCGACGTGGCCCTGCTGGCCCAGGCGGCGGAGGCCGTGGGCATCCACGCCCATGACGGCGACAGCTGGGAGGACCTGTTCTTCCGCATCAGCCTGGACCGCATCGAACCGCATCTGGGCATGGGGCGGCCGACCTTCCTGACCGACTACCCCGTCTCCATGGCCGCCCTGTCGCGGCCCAAGCCGGAGGATGGCCGGGTGGCGGAGCGGTTTGAGCTGTACGCCTGCGGCGTGGAGCTGGCCAACGCCTTCGGCGAGCTGACGGACCCGGCTGTACAGAAGGCTCGTTTCGAAGCCGATATGGATTTGAAGCAGGCGTTGTATGGTGAACGCTACCCCGTCGACGCTGATTTCCTGGCGGCCCTGGAGTTCGGCCTGCCCGACTGCGCCGGCATCGCGCTGGGCTTCGACCGCCTGGTCATGCTGGCCACCAACGCGGCCGCCATCGACGACGTGCTGTGGGCGCCGGTGGCCTTGCCGTGAGGTGATTCGACTCGTTGGCGGGGCTGGCGTAAAATTACTGAATGGCGTGAGCAATGGAGGCGGTTGTGGATATTGCGATCAAAGAAGCCGAGGCTCAGCTTACTGACTTGGTGAACAAGGCTGTGGCGGGGGAGGATGTGGTGCTTACCCGTCAAGGCCAGGCGCTCGTCAGGCTGGTGCCGGTCACGCCTCCGCTCACCAAGGCGCAACAACATGCCCTGACGTTGGAGATTATTGCTGAGGCCCGCGCCAACCCTGTCAGCGGGCCCAACTCCGTGCGCAGCCAGGATTTTCTTTACGGCGATGATGGCTTGCCGGCATGACGACCATCGTCGTCGACACCTCCGCGATTATCGAGATCGCCTTGGGCGACCCTCTGGCCTTGGAATGCGCTGAGTGTTTGCATCGGGCGGATGGCGTCTTCATCAGTGTGGGAACACTGGTTGAAACGTTGATCGTCGGTCGGAGGCGGGGTGTCGGGGGGCGTGTGGATCGATTGCTGCAGGGCTGGCGGCTGACCGAAGTGCCTGTGACATCGGACGGGGCTCGGAAGGCTGCCGAGGCTTATGATCATTGGGGGCGGGGTATTCATCCCGCTTCGTTGAACATGGGCGATTGTTACGCCTATGCCCTGGCGAAGGAGATGAACCTGCCGCTACTCTTCGTCGGCGACGACTTTTCCAAGACTGACGAACACCCGGCGCTGTAGGCGCCGGGTGTTCGTCACGCCTCGGCGATGGCCTTGTTGAAGGCCCGCACCGCCGCACCCGGCCCTTCGGGATGATGCCAGACGGAGGAGACCACCGCCAGGAAGTCGGCGCCGGCGCGCACCAGGTCGCCGCAGTTGTCCGGCGTGATGCCGCCGATGGCGACGCAGGGGATTTCCATCATCTCCTGCCACCAGGTCAGCAGGTCGGGCGTGGCCCGATGCTCCGTTTCCTTGGTGCCCGTTGGGAAGAAGGCGCCGAAAGCGACGTAGTCCGCCCCGTCCTCGCCCGCCACCATGGCCAAGTGCCGGCTGTCGTGACAGGTGACGCCGACGATGGCGTCGGCGCCCATGATCTTCCGCGTCTCGCGATAGGGTGTGTCGGTCTGCCCGACATGCACGCCGTCGCAGCCCGTTTCCCGGGCCAGGCGGGGATGGTCGTTCAGGATGAAGGCGACCTCGCGGCTTTGCGCTACCGGGCGCAGCACGTCGATGGCGCGACGTACGGTGTCGTCGTCCACATCCTTCAGGCGCAGCTGGACGCAGGCGACGTCGCCCGCGTCCAGGGCCGCGGCCAATTGAATGGCGAACGCCGCCGGCTCCAGGGCCGGCGGCGTCACCAGGTACAGACGGCAATCAGCCTTCAAAAACTTATTCCTTGCCCTGGTAGATGCGAACGATCCGGTCCAGCAGGGCCAGCGCGTCCTCACGGCTGCGCTGGAAGCTGTTGCGGCCGATGATGGACCCGTTGCCGCCGCCGTCACGGATGGCGCGGGCGTCGTCGAACACCGCGTCCTCACCCTTGGCGGCACCGCCGGAGAAGACCACCAGGCGCTTGCCGTTGAAGGCCGAGCGCATGACGTCGGCCACGCGCTCGGCCTGGGTCGACCGGGCGATGCCCTTGGCCTCGTAGACCTTCTTGGACTCCTTGTTGCCCAGGTGGTCGGTGGCCAGCTTCACCTTGATGATGTGGGCGCCCAGCAATGCCGCCATGTGGGCGGCATAGGTGCTGATGTCGATCGCCAGTTCGGCGTCCTTGTCCAGATCACCGCCGCGCGGGTAGGACCACAGCACGGTGGCCAGGCCGCAGGCCTTGGCCTCGGCCGACAGTTCGCGGAACTCCTCGAACTGGTCGAACATGGCGTCGGAGCCGGGGTAGATGGTGAAGCCGATGGCGGAGCAGCCCAGGCGCAGGGCGTCGGCCACGGTGGCGGTCACCGCCTGGTCCGGTGCGTCGCCGCCGCGCGACAGGCTGTTGGAGCTGTTCATCTTCAGGATGGTGGGGATGGCGCCCGCGAAGGTGGCAGCACCCTGCTCCAGCATGCCCAGGGGGGCGGCGTAGGCGTTCAGGCCGGCGTCGATGGCCAGCTGGAAATGGTAGTGCGGGTCGTAGGCCGGCGGGTTTGGCGCGAAGCTGCGCGCGGGACCATGCTCAAAGCCCTGGTCGACGGGCAGGATGACCATCTTGCCGGTGCCGCCCAGGCGGCCTTCCATCAGGATGCGGGCCAGGTTGGCCTTGGTGCCGGGATTGTCGCTCTCGTACCAGGAAAGGATTTCCTTAACGCGGCGGGTCAGCTTCATGGTTACGGTATCCCCGAGTCTGTTTTGAGTGTTTGTGTTTATTGTACGCGTGATGCCGGGTTGATATCCCAGCATCGGGTGCTTGGCAATCTGCCCCAGGGTCGGGGCGAGATCATGGCAGATTTCCGCCAAAAGCGACGCGGGACTAGTGATCTTCCTGGGGCTGGGCGTCGCGTTATTGCCGGTTGCCATCGACATAGGCCGCCACCCGGTCGCGACCAGCGCGCTTGGCGGCGTACAGGCCGTGGTCGGCCCGGTCCAACAGCTCTTTCAGCGGCAGGGTGGGCGGGGCGGCGGCCACGCCGATGCTGACCGTCACGGCGACGACGCCCGCCCCCTCGATGTCATAGGGCGTATCGCCCACGGCGCGGCGCAGCCGCTCCGCCACCGCCAGGGCCGTCGTCTCGTCCACGTCCGGCATGAACAGCGCCAGTTCCTCCCCGCCCAGCCGGGCGAAGACGTCGGTCTTGCGCAG
Source organism: Nitrospirillum amazonense (assembly GCF_029594735.1). Lineage (NCBI taxonomy): Bacteria > Pseudomonadati > Pseudomonadota > Alphaproteobacteria > Rhodospirillales > Azospirillaceae > Nitrospirillum > Nitrospirillum amazonense. Next base: position 2,181,628 of record NZ_JARPAF010000002.1, on the reverse strand, counting down.
CAGGGCGCGGATGCGGGCCACCACGGCCAGCAGCACCTCGTCGCCCGCGCTGTGACCCAGCGTGTCGTTCACCTGCTTGAAGTGGTCGATGTCCATCATCAGCAGCGCGGCGGGCGTGTCCATCGGCCGGGCCAGGGTCAGCGCCGCCTCCGCCAATTCCATGAAATGGCGGCGGTTGTGGATTTCCGTCAGCGGGTCGCGGTTGGCTAGGTCCTTCAGCCGCTCGTTGGCGGCCAGCAGATCCCGGGTCTGGCGGGCCACCTGCTCCTCCAGCACGGCGCGGCGGCGGCGCAGGTAGGCGGTGCGGACCTGCACCAGGGCCACGACGCCGCCCAGCGCCAGCGCGACGGCGGCCAGCTTGGCCCACAGCGTCTGCCACCAGGCGGGCTGCACCTCGATGGACAGCGTCACGGGCGTGGACCAATCGCCCGCCCGGTTGCCCGCCTTGACCATCAGGCTGTAACGGCCCGGCGGCAGGTTGGTGTAGGCCGCCATGCGCTGCGTGGCGTCGGCGTCGGTCCAAGTCTCGTCGAAGCCGCGCAACTGGTAGGCGTATCGCATTTCCTCGGGGGCCGTGTAGTCCAGGGCGGCGAAGGAGATCTCCACGCTGCGGTCGCCGGGGGCGAGGCGGATGGGTGCCGGTGCCGCCATGGTCCCGACGGGCACGGGATGGCCGGCGACGCGCACGGCGGTGAAGACCACCGGCGGAGGCGCGCCATGCGGTTTGTAGCCATCGGGGTGCACCACCGTCGCGCCGCCGCCGCCGCCGAAGATCAGGCTGCCGTCGGGCAGGGCGGCGCCGGAATGGATCCAATAGGCGGGAATGGCGACGCCGTCGGCCCGCCCCAATGCCCGGGTGGCCCAGGTGTCGGGATCGATGATGGCCAGGCCGTCGGCCGTGCTGGCCCACACCCGGCCGCCGCCGTCCATCAGAAGGGTCCCGATATTGTCGTTGGGCAGGCCGTCGGCCATGGTCAGGCGCCGGAAGACGCCGCGGGGATGGTCCGTGTCCGCCGGCCGCTCCAGCACGCCGATGCCCCCACCCAGGGTTCCCAGCCACAACCGGCCGTGGCGATCGACCAGCAGGGTGGTGATCAGATCCGCCGGCAGGGAGCGGGGGTCGGACGGGTCGTGCAGATAATGGCTGAAGGCGCCGGTGACCCCATCCATGCGATCCAGGCCGTGCCGGGTGCCCACCCACAGTCCGCCGGCGCCATCCGGCAGCATGACGTTGACGCTGTCGTCGACCAGCGAGGCCGGGTCGTCAGGGCTATGCCGGAACACCTTGGCTTCGCCCGTGGCGGGGGTGTAGCGCACCAGGGGGCCGGCGGCGAACCACAGGACGCCGCCCTCCGCCAGGCCGTAGATCATGGGGCTGACGACTTGGCCGGGGAAGGGATGCTGTTCCAGCCGGCCGCTGCGGGGATCATGGCGGAACAGGGCGCGCCCCGCGCCAGCCCCCAGCCAGACCCCGCCATCCGGGGCGCCGGTGATGCTGACGACACCACCCGCCGGCAGGTCGGCCACGCGGGGCAGCGGCGTGACCGCGCCGACAACCGGATCCAGCAGAGCGGCGCCGTGATCCTTAAAGCCCATCCAGGCCCGGCCGTCGGGGGTGGTGGTGATGCCCAGGACGTTCGCGTCGGGCAGGCCGCCCGCGCTTGAGTCGGGCAGCAGGGTGTCAACGGCGTCGATGCGCAGGTCTGTGCGGCTGACACCCATGTTGGTGGCCGCCCACAGCAACCCCGTGCGGTCACGCATCAACGCGTGGACGCTGTCGTCCCCCAGGCTGGTGGGGGTCAGGGGATTATGGCGCAGGGTGCGCAGCGCGCCGGTGGCGGCGTCGATGATGGTGATGCCGCCGGCCACCCGGCCCACCCAGATTTCGCCCGGCCGCCCCTCGGTCAGGCAGAACACCAGCGGACCGCCCAGGGCCTGGGGGTTGGCCTCCGGCACCAGGCGGGCGGCCTCCCAGGTGGTGGCGGAGACGGGCAGCACCCGGCCCAGGCCGGAGCGTACGGTGGCGAACCATACCCGTCCGGCGCTGTCCTGTGTCAGGGCGATGACCTCGTCCGTCACCGCCTGGCCATGGGCGTCCAACAGGGGGACGGCGGTGAAGGCGGCGGCGCCGGGTTCCCGGCGCATCAGGCCGGTGACGGTACTGACCCATAGGCTGCCGTCACTGGTGCGTAGTAGGGCGCGGACGCGATCGCCGGGGGCCGAGGTGGCGTCCCCGGCTCGGTGCGCCTCCCGCGTCACCGTGCCGGCGGCATCCACATGTTCCAACCCCGAATTGGTGCCGGCCCACACGCCGTCGCCGCCATCACTGACCATGCTCAGCACGCCGCCGCGCGCGGGCAGGCCCGCCGGTTCCGGAAACTCCTGGAACTGCCCCGTGGCGGGATCATAGCGCGCGATGCTGCCGGTGGCGGTGGACACCCACAGCCGGCCGCCGGCGGCGGGAACCAGGGCGGTGATGACGTTGCCTGGCAGGCTGCCGGCTGTGCCGTCCTGGTGTTGGAAGGTGCGGAAGCGGTAGCCGTCATAGCGGGACAGGCCGCCTTGCGTCCCCACCCAGATGAAGCCGTCGCTGTCCTGCGCCAGGGCCATGGCGATGGGGTGCGGCAGGCCGGCCTCGCGGCCGACATTGCTGAATAGGGTGGCGTGCAGCCGCTCCCACCCTGCGGATGTCGCGCCGGCGGTGGTGGCAATGACCAGGGGCGTTACCGCAAGAATGGTCAGGATTTGTCGTAATTGCCGCACAACGGTTCCCTAAATCCCGGCAACATCCGCCACGCCGCTAGATGTACACGCGGCCAAGCCTTCCGGATAGGTCGATTGACGATGAATCCCCAGGCTGATGACTAGGTGCGCGCCGATATGGAGACTGGGGTCGCTACCACCAATTTTAAATGGACGGCACTTAACAGAAAGTGAATTTGGTCAATATTAGCAAACGACAATAATAGTCATCTGGTTCTGAGGGCTGAATGTTAGGGCTGCGTCAGCCACGCTCGGCAGGCCGCCACAGGGTCGCGCCGGCCCCGCAGGTCCAGGATTTCGACCCCGTCCGCCGGATGCACGCGGGCGCCCCGGGCCCGGGCGATGTCGGCCAGGCGCGCGGCGGCGGCCGCGTCGCCGGAAAAGGCGATGTCGGGGATGCCCAGCGCCAGCGCGGCCAGGGCGTGGCCGGCGGCATCGCCGCAATCCAGGACGGCCGTCACTGGTGCCCCGGGAAACTCCGCCGTGATGGCGTCCAACAGGGCGCGCCAGCCACCGGCGCCCAGCGCCCTGCCGGCGTCCGGCGCGCTGACCAGCCGGACCGGCGCGCCATCGGCCGCCACCAAGGCGGCGCGGGCGTCATCCAGGCACAGGACGCGGATGGGGCGGTTCACGGCGGTTCCAAATCCTCAAAGAAAAAGGGCGCCCCGACCTTGCCGGAGCGCCCCTCATCCTAATCAATCCCCTATGGGATCAGCCAACCTTGTGCAGGGCGACGGCGGTGTCGCTCATACGGTTGGAGAAGCCCCACTCGTTGTCGTACCAGGTCATGATGCGCACGAAGGTGCCGTCGATGACCTTGGTCTCGTTCAGCGCGAAGATGGACGAGTGCGGGTCATGGTTGAAGTCGGTGGACACCAGCGGCTCCGCATAGACGCCCAGGATGCCCTTCAGCGGGCCCTCGGCGGCGGCCTTGATGGCGGCCGAGACTTCCTCGACCGAGGTGGCCTTCTTGGCCACGAACTTGAAATCCACGACCGAGACGTTGGGGGTGGGGACGCGCAGCGAGGTGCCGTCCAGCTTGCCCTTCAGCTCCGGCAGCACCTTGCCCACGGCCTTGGCGGCGCCGGTGGAGGTGGGGATGATGTTCAGGGCAGCGGCGCGGGCGCGATGCAGATCCTTGTGCATCGTATCGACCGTGTTCTGGTCGCCGGTGTAGCTGTGGATGGTGGTCATGAAGCCGTGCTCGATGCCGATGGCATTGTTCAGCACGTAGGCCACCGGGGCCAGGCAGTTGGTGGTGCAGCTGGCGTTGGAGACGATCTTGTGCTCCGGCGTCAGCTTGTCGTGGTTCACGCCGTAGACGACGGTGATGTCCTCATCCGTGCCGGGGGCGGAGATCAGCACCTTCTTGGCGCCGGCGGTCAGGTGCTTGGAGGCGCCTTCGCGCGAGGTGAAAATGCCCGAGCATTCCATGGCCACGTCGATGTCCAGGTCACCCCAGGGCAGCTTGGACGGATCGCGTTCCTGCACGACCTTGATCGTGTGGCCGTTCACCACCAAGTTGCCGTCCACCACCTCGACCGTGCCGGGGAAGCGGCCGTGCACGCTGTCGTACTTCAGCAGGTGGGCGTTGGTCTTGGCGTCGGCCAGGTCGTTGATGGCGACCACCTCGACGTCCTTGCGGCCGCTCTCGTAAATGGCGCGCAGCACCAGACGGCCGATGCGCCCGAACCCGTTGATGGCAACACGAACAGCCATGTGTCTTCCTCCGACATCGTTGAACCGCCCGAGGGACCGGGCCGGCTATGCTGAAACCTTGAAGATGGTAAACGTCACGCCGTCGTTTTAGGCGCTATGGGGCTTGCATGGCAGGCCTACCATAGTGGGACGTCTCATCCGGACGCTCGTGTCAAAGCGGGGACCCTGGTTTGGTTCCCGGGGCCCCGCCTTGGGTACTCACTCAGAGACGGGCCTTGGCGGCCGCGACCACGCCGTCGACGGTGATGCCGAAGTGCTGGTACAGCTCCTTGTACGGCCCCGACTCGCCGAAGCCGGGCATGCCGACGAAACCGCCCTTGGGGCCGATCCAGCGGTCCCAGCCCATGCGCACCATGGCTTCGACGCCGACGCGGACCACGTCGTCACCGCCCAGCACCCGGGCTTGGTAGGCCTCGCCTTGTTCCACGAACAGCTCCCAGCTGGGCATGGAGACGACGCGCGTGGGCACGCCCTCGGCCTGCAGCACATCGCGTGCCTGCACGGCGATCTCCACTTCCGAGCCGGTGGCCAGCAGCACCACCTTGGCCACCCCGCCTTCAGCCTCGCGCAGGACGTAGGCGCCCTTGGCGGTCAGGTTCTCGTCGGTGTGCTCGGTGCGCAGCGTGGCCAGGTTCTGGCGGGTCAGCGCCAGGACCGACGGGCGGGTCTTGGACCGCAGCGCCAGCTGCCAGCACTCGGCCGTCTCCACCTGGTCGGCGGGCCGGAAGACCAGCAGGTTGGGGATGGCGCGCAGTGCCGCCATATGCTCCACCGGCTGGTGGGTGGGGCCGTCCTCGCCCAGGCCGATGCTGTCATGGGTCATGACATGCACCACGCGCTGCTTCATCAGGGCACCCAGGCGAATGGCCGGGCGGCTGTAGTCGGCGAAGCACAGGAAGGTGCCGCTCAGCGGGATCAGGCCGCCGTGCAGGGCCATGCCGTTCATGGCCGCGGCCATGGCATGCTCACGCACGCCATAGTGGATGTAGCGGCCTTCGTACTTGTCGCGCTGCAGGCTGACGACACCCTTGGTCCGGGTGTTGTTGGACCCGGTCAGGTCGGCGGAGCCGCTGATCAGTTCGGGCACGACGTCGAAGATGGCGTCCAGCACGTTGCCCGAGGCCTGGCGGGTGGCCACGCTGGGGCGGGCCTCGCTGGTGGCGCGCTTGAAGGCGGCGATGACGGCGTCCAGCTCGGCCGGCGCGTCACCCGACTGGGCGGCCTTGAAGGCGGCGCCCAGGCTGTTGTCGGCGGCGGCCAGGCGCTGGTCCCAGGCGCTGGCGGGGGCGGCACCCCGGGCGCCGTAGTGGCGCCAGGTGTTCAGGATGGGGGCCGGGATTTCGAAGGGGCCATGCTCCCAGCCGTAGGCGGCGCGGGCGCCGGCGATCTCGGCCGCACCCAGGGGCGAGCCGTGGCTGGAGTTCTTGCCGGCCTTGGTCGGGGCGCCCAGACCGATGGTGGTGCGGCAGGCGATCAGCGACGGGGTGCTGGTGGTCTTGGCCTGGGCGATGGCGGCGGCCACGGCCGCCGGGTCGTGGCCGTCCACGGCCTGCACGTCCCAGCCATAGGCGACGAAGCGGGCCTTCACGTCCTCGGACAGGGACAGGTTGGTGGGGCCGTCGATGGAGATGCTGTTGTCGTCCCACAGGACGATCAGGCGGTCCAGGCCCAGGTGGCCGGCCAGCGAGGCGGCCTCATGGCTCACCCCTTCTTGCAGGCAGCCGTCGCCGGCGATGACATAGGTGTGGTGGTCGACCAGCGCGTCGCCGAAGCGGGCGTTCAGGTGACGCTCCGCCAGGGCCATGCCAACGGCGGTGGCGATGCCCTGGCCCAGCGGGCCGGTGGTCATCTCGATGCCGCGGGCCATGCCATATTCCGGGTGACCGGCGGTGCGGGCGCCCAGCTGGCGGAACTTCTTGATCTGCTCAAGGTCGATGTCCTCATACCCCGTGAGGTAGAGCAACGCGTAGATCAGCATGGAGCCATGGCCGGCCGACAGCACGAAGCGGTCGCGGTCAGCCCAGTCCGGGCGCTTGGGATCGAACTTCAGGAACTGGGTGAACAGCACGGTGGCGACATCGGCCATGCCCATGGGCATGCCGGGGTGGCCCGACTTGGCCGCTTCCACGGCATCCATGGCCAGGACGCGGATGGCGGTGGCGAGATCCTTGTGGGGAACGCCCCCGACGACATCTCCGGTTGCGGGCTGGGACGACATGGGCAAAGGGCCTTTCATCAAGCGGATGCGCTGTGCTCAGAAGGCCGGAAAGGGGCAGCCGTTGGGGCTCCGTTCCGGCGGATTCGGCCGGGAAAGCCGCCACGGGAAGGGCATTCCCAGGAGACGATCCAGGGCCCGATGCTCCCGATGAGTTGCGCCGCCGCACCGCCTTCTTTAAGGGCGTCGTGCGCGCACAGTCCAGGCGCGAGGGGCGGGCGGCACCATGACCGCCACCGCCTGCCGCGTCAAGGTCCGGGGCCCTCCGAAAACTGCAAGCGCGGCCAGCGTTAACGCCTGTATCCGGCGGGCCTTTCCCGCCGCGCTTCGCCATTCATGATCCTGTTGCCCCGGCGCCGGCGCCTAATCATCTGTCGGCGCGGTTTTTTCGCTGGTCCCGACCGCTTTCTTTCTTTATTCGACGCCAGAGCTTATCCATCTTATTTGCACCCGACCTCCCTTCCATTGGCTATCGGACCCGTCTCGTCCCATGGAACGACTGAAGACCGCGCTGGAACGTCTGGATGCCGCCGTCCTTGTGCTGGACGGGGCGCTGGAACGACGGCTGGCGCAGCCCGCGGCCGTTGCCGGCGACGTCGATGAGGCGGCCAAGGCCCGCATCGCCCAGCTGGAACGGGCGCTGGCGGCGGCGGAAGGGCGGGAGCAGGGTGCCAAGGCCGCGACCGCGGCCTTGTCGGAGCGGCTGGACCGGACCATCGGCCAGTTGCGTGCGGTGCTGGAGGACTGATTAGAAGATGGCCCGCGTGGACATCATCCTGAATGGACGCCCCTATGGCCTGGCCTGCGACGATGGCCAGGAACAGCGCCTGCGCGAGCTTGGCTCCTATGTCGATGCCCGCCTGCGGGAGGTGGCGCATGACGCTTCCGGCGGCAGCGAGACGCAGCTGCTGGTGCTGACCGCCCTCATGCTTGCCGATGAGATTTTCGACCTGCGCGCGGAGTTGGGGGGGCCGCGCCGGCCCGTGCCGGCCCCGGTGCAGGAGGCGACCCCTGCGCCCCGCGCAGAGGACGATAGCGTCATCGCGGCCGTCGATAGCCTGGCCAAACGCATCGAAGACATTGCAGCGCGGCTTGATCGCTCCTAAATTAGTTTTCTGGAACGGGGCTGCGCGGTTCGACAGGATGCTTTATCCCCAGGGCCGATACCCAATCCTCTAGGGGGCTGTCCCTGCCGACGCCGTGGTGTCGGACATATGGCTCCCACCTGCCTTGGCAGGCCGTGGAGGATACGCTTGTCCATCGGCCGTCGCGGCTCCTTCCAGACCTTATCCTTCATGTCCTCCCCTCCCGCCCCGCATGATGCCGGGGCCTGTCCTTTGAGGGACCTTATCCGCCCGTGACCGCCGCATCCTCCCGTACCCACGACGTTTCCCCGGCCCCTGGTACCGCTACATCGGTCACGGGTCCGGCGGCCCTGCTGACGGAGGAGGCGGCGCGCGCCGCCAAGAAGGCGGTGCGGGTTTCGGCCCGCCGGGTGCGCGCGGAGCTGGAACTGGACCGTGCCTCGGCGTCCAAATCGCTGGCCGACAATTTCTTGGGCGCGCTGCCCCAGATCACCGACGGCCTGGCCCCGGTGGGCCTCACCATCGCCTTCTATTGGCCCGTGGGGGATGAGATCGATCCCCGTCCGCTCATGCACCGGGTGGTCGCGGCCGGGGTGAAGGCGGCGCTGCCCGTTTGCCAGGCCAAGGGCCAGCCCTTGCTGTTCCGCCGCTGGCTGCCCGGCACCCTGCTGTCGCCCGATGTGATGGGCGTGCCGGCGCCGATGGAAGAGGCGGCACCCGGTGGCGGTGCCGTGGTGCCCGACGTGGTGCTGGTGCCCCTGCTGGCCTTCGACCGCCGGGGACGGCGCCTGGGCTATGGCGCCGGTTTCTACGATCGTACCCTGGCTCTGCTGCGGCGCGAGCATGCCATCCAGGCGGTGGGCATCGCCTTCGCCGATCAGGAACTGGACAAGGTGCCCTGCGACGCGCATGACCAGGGCTTGGATTGGATCGTCACCGAGCGCTACGCCGTTCGGGCCGGGCAGCGGCGCAAGCGCTGACCGCTTTCGGGGTTGAGGAAGTCATGCGTCTGTTGTTCCTGGGTGACGTGGTGGGCCGCAGCGGCCGTGACGGCGTGTTGCGGCATCTGCCGGACTTGCGCAAGGCGCTGGCGCTGGACTTCGTCATCGTGAACGGCGAGAACGCGGCCGGCGGCTTTGGCATCACCGAGAAGATCGCGCAGGAGTTCTTCGCCGCCGGCGTCGATTGCCTGACCACCGGCAACCACGTCTGGGACCAGAAGGAACTGGTGGGTCAGATCGACCGCCTGCCCAACGTGTTGCGCCCTCTGAACTATCCGGAGGGCACGCCCGGTCGCGGCGCCTCGCTGCTGCCCACCCGTGACGGCCGGCGCAAGGTGCTGGTGGTCAACGTCATGGCCCGCCTGTTCATGGATGCCCTGGACGACCCCTTCGCCGCGGTGGAGAAGGTGCTGCGCACCTATCGCCTGGGCCCCAACGCGGCCGACGCCATTGTCATCGACGTGCATGGCGAGGCCTCGTCGGAGAAGATGGCCATGGGCCATTTCTGCGACGGCCGCGTCAGCTTGGTGGTGGGCACCCACACCCACACGCCCACGGCGGACACCCAGATCCTGAACGGCCGCACCGCCTATCAGACCGACGCCGGCATGTGTGGCGACTACGACAGCGTCATCGGCATGAAGAAGGAGGCGGCGGTGCTGCGCCTGACGCGCAAGCTGCCGACCGACCGTCTGACCCCGGCGGAGAACGACGCGACCGTCAGCATCTGCGGCGTGTTCGTGGAAACGGACGACCGCACCGGCCTGGCCCTGCGGGCCGAGGCGGTGCGCGTGGGCGGCCGGCTGTCGCAGGCGATGCCCAAGCTGGCCTGAGTCGGCCGCACTTTCGCCCTCTCGCCCGCCGCCTTTCCGGTTAGCATTGCAGAAACCTCCTTGGCGGCGTCGCCGGAATTCCGCCATAAAGCGGCCGTAACTCGGACGGAAAGCACGGTCCTGTGACAAGCCTGTGGCAAGCTTCGCCCCCCAGGCCTGTCCCTGGGCGTGCCTGATGCCACAACATGTGGTACAAGCTGCCCGGATATACCCCCGCTCAACCCCATATAGAGTTCAGGGTCCCATGGCTGGACATTCACAGTTCAAGAACATCATGCACCGCAAGGGCGCCCAGGACGTCAAGCGGTCCAAGCTGTTCAACAAGCTTGCGCGTGAAATCACCGTGGCCGCCAAGGCGGGCCTGCCCGACCCGGGGCACAACCCGCGCCTGCGCGCCGCCATTCAGGCCGCCCGCGTGCAGAACATGCCGCGCGACCGCATCGACCGCGCCATTAAGCAGGGCACGCCCGGCGCTGGCGACGACACCAATTACGATGAGGTGCGGTATGAGGGCTACGGCCCCGGCGGCGTCGCCCTGATCGTCGAGGCGCTGACCGACAACCGCAACCGCACCGCCTCGGAAGTGCGCTCGGCCTTCTCCAAGCACGGCGGCACGCTGGGTGAGACCAACTCGGTCAGCTTCATGTTCAACCGCATCGGCCTGATCACCTATCCGGCCAGCGTGGCGGATGCCGACACCGTGCTGGAGGCCGCCATCGAGGCGGGCGCCGACGATGTCAGCAGCGATGAGGAGAGCCACTCCATCATCACCGGCGTCGACAGCCTGGGTGAGGTGCGCGACGCGCTGGAAGCCAAGTTCGGCGCGCCCGAAGGCGCCAAGCTGACCTGGCAGCCGCTGAACACGGTGGCCCCGTCGGAAGACGCGGCGCAGAGCCTGCTGAAGCTGCTGGACGTGCTGGACGACAGCGACGACGTGCAGAACGTCATCGGCAACTTTGAGCTGTCGCCGGAGCTTCTGGAGAAGCTGGGCTAAGCCGGACGGGAAGGGGGACGGCGGCCATGGGGGATCGGTCGATCCGCGTGCTGGGCCTTGATCCGGGCTTGCGCAACATGGGCTGGGGCGTCATCGACGTTTCCGGCAACCGGTTGACGCATGTCGCCGACGGGGTCGTGCATTCCGACGACCGGGATGACCTGGCCCGCCGTCTCGTCACCCTTTATGAGGGGCTCCAAGACGTCATCCGGACCTGGACGCCGGACGAGGCGGCGGTGGAAGAGACCTTCGTGAACAAGAACCCCGTCTCAACCCTGAAACTGGGGCAGGCGCGGGGCATCGCCCTGCTGGCCCCGGCGCGGGAGGGGCTGTCCGTGTCGGAATACCCGCCCAACCTAGTGAAGAAGTCGGTGGTGGGCGCCGGCCACGCCGACAAGACGCAGGTGCAGGCCATGGTGCGCATGCTGCTGCCGGGCTTCCAGCTGTCCAAGGCGGACGCGGCCGACGCCCTGGCCGTCGCCATCTGCCACGCCCACCACAGCCAGACCCGGCGCCTGGTAGGCGGCATCATGGCGGGGGCGGCGCGATGATCGCGAAACTAAAAGGTCTTTTGGACAGCACCGGCCTGGACTGGGCCATCATCGACGTGGGCGGGGTAGGCTATCTCGTCTCCGCCTCCTCCCGCACCTTGCGCCGCCTGGGCGGGGCGGGGGAGGCCGTCTCGGTCTTGACCGAGATGTGGGTGTCGGAAGACAAGATGCAGTTGTTCGCCTTCGCCGACGTGGCGGAGCGGGACTGGTTCCGCCTGCTGACCACGGTGCAGGGGGTGGGCGCCCGCGTCGCCCTGGCCGTGCTGTCCGTGCTGTCGCCGGAACAGATCGCCCAGGCCCTGATGGCCCAGGACAAGACAGCGCTGACACAGGCCGACGGCGTGGGGCCCAAGCTCGCCACCCGCATGATCAGCGAACTGAAGGACAAGGTGCCGTCGCTGGCGCTGGCCCCCACCTTGGCCGGCACGCCGGCCGGGAAGACGGACGCGGCCGCCGCGCCCGCCGCCAACGGCGCCGTGGCCGATGCCGTCTCCGCCCTGGTCAACCTGGGCTACAAGCGGTTGGAGGCCTTCGCCGCCGTCACCACCTGCGCTGCCCGCCTGGGGCCTGAGGCCGGCGTTTCCGAACTGATTCGCGCCGGTCTCAAGGAACTGAGCGCATGAGCGGCCCGGAGTCGGACCGTCTGGTGAGCCGCGAACGGGCCGCGGGGGATGGGCAGGACGTGTCGCTGCGTCCCTTGTCCCTGGCAGATTTCACCGGCCAACGCCAAGTGCGCGAGAACCTGTCCATCTTCATCCAGGCCGCCCGCTCACGGGGCGAGTCGCTGGACCATGTGCTGCTGTTCGGCCCGCCCGGCCTGGGCAAGACCACCCTGGCCCAGATCTTGGCGAAGGAGATGGGGGCGGGGTTCCGCGCCACCTCCGGCCCGGTCATCGCCAAGGCGGGCGACCTGGCGGCCCTGCTGACCAATCTGCAGCCGCACGACGTGCTGTTCATCGATGAGATCCACCGCCTGTCGCCGGCGGTGGAGGAAATCCTCTATCCGGCCATGGAGGATTTCCACCTGGACCTCATCATCGGCGAGGGGCCGGCCGCCCGCTCCGTCCGCATCGACCTGCCGCCCTTCACCCTGGTTGGCGCCACCACCCGCTCCGGCCTCATCACCCGCCCCTTGCGGGAGCGATTCGGCATTCCCCTGCGCATGCAGTTCTATGAGCCGGAGGAATTGCAGCTGATCGTCAGCCGCGCCGCTCGCCTGCTGGACATGACGCTGCTGCCAGAAGGGGCGCTGGAGATCGCGCGCCGCTCGCGCGGCACGCCCCGCGTGGCCGGCCGCCTGCTGCGCCGGGTGCGCGACTTCGCCGCCGTGGCCGGCGCTACCGAGATCGACGCCCGCGCGGCGGACATCGCCCTCACCCGGCTGGAGGTCGATCGGCTGGGCTTCGATGCCATGGACCGGCGCTATCTCAATTGCATCGCCAACAATTACGGTGGCGGCCCGGTTGGGGTGGAGACGCTGGCGGCCGCCCTGTCGGAACAGCGCGACGTGCTGGAAGAGGTGATCGAGCCCTATCTGATCCAGCAGGGCCTGCTGCAGCGCACGCCGCGCGGCCGCCTGCTGACCGACATGGGCTATCGCTATCTGGGCCTGCCCGCCCCTGCCACCCCGGCGCGCCAGCTGGACCTGCTGGGGCCCATGGATGTGGAAGGGCCGGACGCGGAGGAGGGGCCGGATGTCTGAGGCCCTTGACCTGCTTGGGGGCCATCTCTCCGGCCACATGGTGGGCGACGTCCACCACTTCCCCGTCCGTGTCTATTACGAGGATACGGACGCCGGCGGCATCGTCTACCACGCCAACTACCTACGCTATGCCGAGCGGGCGCGGACGGAGATGCTGCGGGTGCTGGGCGTGCCGCATGCGGAGCAGGTGGCGGCGAGCGGCGTCGCCTTCGCCGTGCGTCGCTGCATGATGGATTTTCTGGCGCCGGCCCGGCTGGAGGACACACTTCTGGTGCGCAGCCGCATCACCAGTGTCACCGGTGCCACGGTTTTAGCGGAACAGACCATATACCGGCCACAAAGTGGTGGCATCGTGCCAGCCGGCCAGGCCACGGAAGACGATCGGGTCCTGGTCCGGCTGACTTTGAAACTGGCCTGCATCAACGCCCAAGGAAGGGCGGTGCGGGTCCCAACGCCGGTGGCGCAAGCCTTCGCCCGTTTGGGTGCCAGCCGCGGAAGCGGCGAGGAAAAAGACCGTGGCGCCGGCGAAAAGATCAATTCGAAGGGTGACGGCGCGTCGGCGGACGCCCCGTCTGAAGAGTGAGAGTGGCGATGCAGCATCAGATCATGAATTTCGTGGCCTTGGGCGCCAATCCGGCGGCGGACCTGTCGGCCCTCAGTCTGTTCATGACGGCCAACTGGCTGGTCAAGGCCATCATGCTGGGGCTGCTGGCGGCCTCGGTCTGGGTGTGGGCCATCATCTTCGACAAGTCGATCAAGCTGCGCCGCATGAAGGCCGCCGCCGCCGATTTCGAGGAGCAGTTCTGGTCCGGCGGTTCGCTGGACCAGCTGTATGAAGAGGTGGGCAAGGCCCCCGGCGATCCGCTGTCCGCAACCTTCGCCGCCGGCATGCGCGAATGGCGCCACGCCAATGAGCGCGGGCTGACCTCCTCCGGCGCCATGCGCGCCAACCTGGCCCAACGCATCGAGCGCGTCATGTCCGTGACCGTCAGCCGCGAGATGGCGCAGACGGAACGCTACATCACCGTGCTGGCCACCGTCGGGTCCAACGCCCCCTTCGTCGGCCTGCTGGGTACGGTGTGGGGCATCATGCACAGCTTCACCAGCATCGCGGCGGCCGGCAACACCAGCCTGGCGGTCGTGGCCCCCTCCATCGCCGAGGCGCTGTTCGCCACGGCCCTGGGCCTGGTGGCGGCCATCCCGGCCAGCATCGCCTACAACAAGTTCTCTTCCGACATCGCCCGCTTCGGCGACCGGCTGGACTCATTCGTGACAGAATTCAGCGCCATCCTGCAGCGCCACCTGGAAGAGCGGGGCTGACATGGGCGCGTCGCTATCGGGAAAGCAGTCCACCGGCCGGGGGCGGCGCCGCGCCCGGCCCATGGCCGACATCAACGTGACGCCCATGGTGGACGTCATGCTGGTGCTGCTCATCATCTTCATGGTGACGGCACCCCTGCTGACCGTGGGCGTGCCGGTCGACCTGCCCAAAAGCAAGGCCCCGGCCATCCCCGGCCAGGACGAGCCGCTGGTCGTATCCATCCGCGACAACGGCGACGTCTACCTCAACGAGACCAAGACGGACTTGACCGACCTGGTGCCGCGCCTGGAAGCCATCAGCCAGAACAACGCCGACGCGCGCATCTTCGTGCGAGGCGACAAGTCCCTGGCCTATGGCCGCATCGTCGAGGTCATGGGGGCGATCAGCAGCGCCGGCTACAAGAAGGTGTCGCTGATCGCGCAATTGCCTGACACCCCGGCCCGTCGCTAGCAGGAAGCCAGACCGATCCCATGCGTCCGGCCATCATCTTTTCAGTCGTCCTGCACGTCGCGCTGCTGCTGCTGGCGATCCTTGGCCTGCCTTTGCTGAAAAGCGAACCGCTGGTCATGTCGGAGCCTGTGGCGGTGGAGATGGACATCAGCGAGCTGACCAACACCTCGGTCAAGCCGCCGGAAACCCCGCAGCCGCCGGCGCCCAAGGCGCCCGAGCCGCAGCCCGACCCGACCCCGCCCACCCCGCCGCAGCAGCAGGCCGAGGCTGAGCCGACTCCGCCGCCGCCGGAAAAGGTGCCGGAGCAGCCGCCCCCGCCCGAGCCGCCCAAGCCGGAACCGCCCAAGCCCGCGCCCACCCCGCCGCCCCCGCCGGAGCCCGAGGCCCTGCCCATCAAGAAGATGGAGGTGCCCAAGGTGGAAGAGCAGAAGACGGTGGAGCTGGAACAGCCCAAGCCCGTGCCGAAGCCGGAACCGAAGCCCGAGCCGCCCAAGCCGGAACCCAAGAAGCCTGAGCCGCCGAAGAAGGATACGCCGTCCCTGGACAGCATCCTGAAGAACGTGGACAAGCTGAAGGAAGACAAGCCCAAGGACACGGCGAAGGACACCCCGGCGAAAGACACGCCGAAGACACAGCAGACCTCGGTCGCTCAGCCTCAATCCGACCATCTTTCGGCGTCAGAACAGGATGCCCTGCGCTCGCAATTGGCGGGTTGCTGGGCAGTGCCGGCTGGCGGCAAGGATGTGGACAAGATGAGCGCCGACATTCGCGTCACCTTCGACAGTTCCATGCGCGTCACCAAGGTGGACTACGTGTCCGGCAACGGCTCGCTGTCCAACCCAACGTACCGCAGCTTCGTGGAAAGCACCCTCCGCGCGCTGCAGAAGGATCAGTGTTCGACCTTGCGCCTGCCCAAGGAAAAGTACGGCGGGGCCGGGTCCATCGTGTTCACGTTCAGCCCGAAGGACATGTTCTGATGACCACGCGACAGACGCTAACCGCCTTACGGCGCGCCATCGCCCTGGCTGCCGTGATGATTATGGCGGTCGCGGTTCAGGCCAAGGCCGAGCTGCATCTCGATATCACCACGGGCAATGTCCAGCCGCTGCCCATCGCCGTCACCCAGTTCTATGGTGAGGCGGTGGGCGCGCAGATCGCCAACGTGGTCGAGGCCGACCTGGAACGCTCCGGCCTGTTCCGCCCGCTGGACCACCGCGCCTTCATCCAGACGCCGGACCAGCTGGCCAATGGGTTACCGCGCTATGGCGACTGGAAGGTCATCAACGCCCAGGCCCTGGTCAGCGGCACCGCCAGCGTGCAGCCCGACGGCCGCCTGAAGGTGGAATTCCGCCTGTTCGACGTGCTGGCGCAGCAGCAGCTGACCGGCCTGGCCTACTTCACCCAGCCCGACGGCTGGCGCCGTATCGCCCACATCATCGCCGACGCCATCTATAAGCGCATCACGGGCGAGGATGGCTACTTCGACACCCGCATCGTCTACATCGCCGAATCAGGTCCGGCGACGGCGCGGCAGAAGCGGCTGGCCATTATGGACCAGGATGGCGAGAACAACCTGTATTTGACCGATGGCCGGGTGCTGGTGTTAACGCCGCGTTTCTCGCCCACGGCTCAGGAAATTACATACCTGAGTTACTTCAACAACAGGCCTAGGGTGTACATCTTCAATGTGGACACCGGCCGGCAGGAAGTTTTGGGTGACTTCCCCGGCATGACCTTCGCCCCGCGTTTCTCGCCCGACGGCAACAAGGTCATCATGAGCCTGGCCCAGAACGGCAACACCGACATCTATCTGCTGGACCTGCGCACCCGCCGACAGACCCGCCTGACCGACAATCCGGCCATTGACACCGCGCCGTCTTTCTCGCCCGACGGAAGTAAAATTACTTTCGAATCTGATAGAGGCGGAAGTCAGCAGATCTATACAATGAATGCTGATGGCACGAATGTTCAGCGCATTACTTTCGGTGCCGGCAAGTATGGCACGCCGGTGTGGTCGCCCCGCGGTGACCTCATCGCCTTCACACGGATCAACGGTGGCCGGTTCTCAATCGGCGTGATCCGCCCCGACGGTTCCGGTGAGCGTGAGCTGAGCACCGGTTACTTGGTTGAGGGCCCGACCTGGGCGCCCAACGGCCGTGTCCTGATGTATTTCAAGGAAAAGCCGACGGGTGAAGGCGGCCGTCAGCGCCAGGTCCGCCTCTACTCCATCGACCTCACCGGACGCAACGAACGGCAGATGCTGACGCCCACGGACGCCTCCGACCCCGCTTGGTCGCCCTTGATTCCGTGATAAGCCCACAGTACTTTCGCAGCGCAAGAGCGACGTAAGACTTGTCGGTCTACAGAGACGGGAATAAGTGGCGGTGGCGGCTTGACAGCTGCCGCCGCCACCTCACTTCAATCGAGATCGCGGTCGCGATAATAGCAATCCCACTTTAAAGTTGTCCGTAGGGGGTCTCAAACTATGCGCATGAACTATCTGAGCCTGTGTGCTGCTCTGGCCCTGGTGGCCGCTTGCTCCTCCACCCCGGAGAAGAAGGCTGAAGTCGCCACCGGCGGTACCGCCACCACCACCACCACGCCGCCGGCCGCCAAGCCGACCGGCCCGGTCCCGGGTTCCAAGGAAGACTTCGTGGTCAACGTTGGTGACCGCGTGTTCTTCGGCTACGACAAGTTCGACCTGACCCCGGAAGCCACCGCGACCCTGGATAAGCAGGCCGCCTGGCTGAAGAAGTATGGCCAGGTCACCATCACGATCGAAGGCCACGCTGACGAGCGCGGCACCCGCGAGTACAACCTCGCCCTGGGTGAGCGTCGCGCCAACGCCGTGAAGAACTACCTGACCGCCACCGGCGTCGACCTGGCCCGCGTGCAGGTGATCAGCTACGGCAAGGAGCGTCCCGCCGTCCTCGGTTCCAACGAGGCCGCCTGGGCGCAGAACCGTCGCGGCGTGACGGTCATCAACTAAGCTGCCCCATCCGGGTGGTTGGTTAAAAGGGCGCCGTTCGACCCCGTGGGGATCGAACGGCGCCTTTTTTCTTGGTGTCCGCTTTACTGTCCGCTTACTGGGCGAATAGTACTTTTGGCCAGAGTAATACTGCTTATGAGGTAAATGGGCCCGCGGACGCCCCTTCCGGGCGGGCGGGTCCCGCGCTAAGGTCGCGCTTGGCGGGCCGCCGGGCCCTTGCCAAGCTTGTCTTCCGTTCCCCGCTGATTCTTCCCCGGAACCGATCCATGACGCCGTCGCTGTCGTCCCCGACCCTTTCCCCTTCCCACAACCGTGGCGGCCGCCGCTGGTGGCAGGGCGCTTCCCGTTGGATGGCGCTGTGCAGCATGGCCGCCCTGGTCGCCGTCCCGCTGCTCACGCCGGCGCCGGCCGGGGCGCAAAGCCGGGACATGCAGGATCTGCTGAACCGCCTGTCCCGCCTGGAGACGGACGTGCAGACCTTGTCGCGGGACGTTTACCGCAACGGCGTCAAGCCCTCGGGCCCCATGACCGGCACCCCCGGTGGTGGCGGCTCGT
Organism: Nitrospirillum amazonense; assembly: GCF_029594735.1. NCBI lineage: Bacteria > Pseudomonadati > Pseudomonadota > Alphaproteobacteria > Rhodospirillales > Azospirillaceae > Nitrospirillum > Nitrospirillum amazonense. The sequence goes on along the minus strand of NZ_JARPAF010000002.1, from coordinate 2,163,450 downwards.
CCGCGGCGGCGGAGATCGAGGTGCTGAAGCTGCAGATGGAAACCCAGACGCAGCAGCAGACCGGCAAGTATGAGGAGCTGGCCTACCAGGTCAGCCAGATCAAGGAGCGGCTGGACAAGCTCTCGGCCGACATCGACCTGCGCCTGCAGAAGCTGGAGGACAAGGCCGGTATCGGCCTGGGCGCCTCCACCGGTGGCGGCGATGCCGGCACCCCACCGTCATCCGACCTGAAGGGCGGCGGCAAGCCGCCGCTGCCCGGCACCGACACCGGCCCGGTGCCGCCCCCGGGCGGGGCCAAGGGCGGCGCCCCGGCCACGGCGCCCGCCGACTCCGGTGGCACCCTGCCGGCCGGCCCGGCGCAGGACCAGTACGACTACGCCTTCAACCTGCTGCGCCAGGGCGACGCCCCCAACGCGGAAAAGGCCTTCACCCAATTCCTGAAGCAGAACCCCGACAGCCCGCTGGCCTCCAACGCCCAGTACTGGCTGGGGGAGACCTTCTATATGCGCGGCAACTACAAGTCCGCCGCCGTGGCCTTCGGTGACGGCTACAAGAAGTACCCGAAGAGCAACAAGGGCGCCGACTACCTGCTGAAGCTGGCGCTGTCCCTGGACGGCCTGGGCGACAAGGCCAGCGCCTGCGTGGTGCTGAAGCAGCTGGACGCCGACAAGGACGCCGCCCCCACGCTGAAGCGCCGGGGCGAGGACCAGAAGAACCGCCTGGGCTGCAAGTAAGAGGGAAAGGGGGGCGCCATGGGCGACGGCCGGGCGCCCCCCGCATCAATCATGGAGGCAGGCGAGTCGCGGGGCGTGGTGATCGACGACGCCCGGTTCGCGCACCTTTTGGCCCCATTGGGCCCGTTTGAGACCGCCCCCACCCTGGCCGTCGGCGTTTCAGGCGGCCGCGACAGTTTGGCGCTGACCCTGCTGGCCGACCGCTGGGCGCGCGCCCGGGGCGGCCGGGTCGAAGCCTTCACCGTGGACCACGCCCTGCGGCCGGAGTCGGCGGCGGAGGCGGCGCAGGTCGGCCGCTGGCTGGCGGCGTGGGACATTTCCCACACCATCCTCACCTGGACGGGCACCAAGCCCACCACCGGATTGCAGGCGGCGGCGCGCCAAGCCCGCTATGACCTGCTGGCCGCCGCCTGCCGGGCACGCGGCATCCTGCACCTGTGCCTGGCCCACCATCGCGAGGATCAGGCGGAAACCGTGGCGCTGCGTCAGGCGGGCGGCAGCGGGGCGGACGGGCTGGCCGGCATGGCCGCCGCCCGCGCCCTGGCCGATGTGCGCCTGTTGCGCCCCCTGCTGACCGTCAGCCGCGCCGATCTTGGCGCGACCTGCCAGGCCTTCGGCCAGCCCTGGATCGACGACCCTTCCAACCTTATGGAGCGTTATGCCCGGGGCCGGCTGCGGCGCCAGGGCGTGCCGCTGGGCGACCTGCTGGCCCAGGCGGCGCAGGCGGGCCAGGCGCGGGCGGCGTTGGAGTCCGGCTTGGCCGATGCCGTGGCCCGCCATGTGCTGCTGGCGCCCGAAGGCTATGCGGTCCTGGACGCGGATGCCCTGTGGACGCTGCCCCGGCCCGTGGCCCTGCGCCTGCTGGCCGGCTTGGCGGCGGCCGTGGGTGGCCAGCCCTACCTGCCGCCGGCGCAAGGGGCGGAGCGTCTGCTGACGGCCTTGCCCGGCTTGTGGGGGCCCGGGGCCGGGGCTTTGGCGCTGACCCTGGCCGGCGCCCAGGCGCGGCGGCTGGGCGGTACCGGGGACCGGCGACGCTTGTTGTTGTTGCGCCAGGCGGGACGCATGGTGCCGCCGGTCCCGCTGACGGGTGCGGCCTGCCGCTGGGATGGGCGTTTCCAGGCGGTCGGGAACCGCGGGGAAGCTGGGTTGGCGCTGGGCGCCCTGGGCTCGGTGGAGGCGCGCTGGCTGGCGGCGCTGGATCTGCCGGCGCTTGTCCGGATTCCCAAGGCGGTTTGGCCCACCCTGCCGGCCCTGCGCCGGGACGGACTGTTGGTGGCGGTGCCACATTTGGCCTGGGCCGTGGAGCCGCTTTCGACGGGCGAGGGGATGCCGGCGGGGGGGCTAACCTTGCCCCGGCTGGCGTTCCGCCCGCTGTCGCCCCTGGCACCTCCCCCGTTTTTGCCGCCTATGGAGGCCGGCCTAGACGTGATGGCAGTTGTCTCAGACGCCCGCGTCATTATCTAATGGAAACGGTCCCGGTGGATATCCGCATGAAATGCGCGAAATCGGCCGGGCGGGCTGCGACCCCCGCCATTGAAACCGGCCATGCGGGCCGGGTGGCAGGGCGCGGTTGGTCGAGGAAAGGCTGAGAGACGTGAACAACTTCGGTAAAAATTTGGCGCTGTGGGCTTTTATCGGCGTCTTGCTGTTCGTTCTGTTCAACCTTTTCCAGACTTCCACCAATCGGACGACGCAAGCCAGCATCCCCTTCAGCGAACTGCTGGAAGAGGTTGATCGCGGCACCGTCGCCGACGTGACGATCAAGGGCCCGCAGGTCACCGGCCATTACCGCGACAACCGCACCTTCTCGACCTACGTGCCGCCGGAAAGCAATCTGGTGACCCGCCTGGCCGACAAGAACGTGAAGATCACCGCGGTGCCGGACGACAGCGGCAACCCGACCCTGTTCAGCATCATCATCTCGTGGCTGCCCATGCTGGTCCTGATCGGCGTGTGGATCTTCTTCATGCGCCAGATGCAGTCCGGCGGCGGCAAGGCCATGGGCTTCGGCAAGAGCCGGGCCCGCCTGCTGACCGAGAAGGTCGGGCGCGTCACCTTCGACGACGTCGCCGGCATCGACGAGGCCAAGCAGGAACTGGAAGAGATCGTGGAGTTCCTGAAGGACCCGCAGAAGTTCCAGCGCCTGGGCGGCAAGATCCCGAAGGGCGTGCTGCTGGTGGGCCCGCCGGGTACGGGTAAGACGCTGACGGCCCGCGCCGTCGCGGGTGAGGCCAACGTGCCGTTCTTCACCATCTCCGGCTCCGACTTCGTGGAAATGTTCGTTGGCGTGGGCGCGTCCCGTGTGCGCGACATGTTCGAGCAGGGCAAGAAGAACGCCCCCTGCATCATCTTCATCGACGAGATCGACGCCGTCGGCCGCCATCGTGGCGCCGGCTTGGGCGGCGGCAACGACGAGCGAGAGCAGACCCTGAACCAGCTGCTGGTCGAGATGGACGGGTTCGAGGCGAACGAGGGCGTCATCCTCATCGCCGCCACCAACCGCCCCGACGTGCTGGACCCGGCCCTGCTGCGCCCCGGCCGCTTCGACCGTCAGGTGGTGGTGCCCAACCCCGACGTGCAGGGCCGCGAGAAGATCCTGAAGGTCCATATGCGCAAGGTGCCGCTGGCCCCTGACGTGGACGCCCGCACCATCGCCCGCGGCACCCCCGGCTTCTCCGGCGCCGACCTGTCCAACCTGGTGAACGAGGCGGCACTGCTGGCCGCGCGCGCCGGCCGCCGCGTGGTGGGCATGGGTGAATTCGAGGCCGCCAAGGACAAGGTCATGATGGGCGCCGAGCGCCGGTCCATGGTCATGACCGACCGGGAAAAGAAGCTGACCGCCTATCACGAGGCCGGTCACGCCTTGGTCGGCCTGTTCATGCCGGAGAGCGACCCCTTGCATAAGGTCACCATCGTGCCGCGCGGCCGCGCCCTGGGCGTGACCATGAGCCTGCCGGAGCGTGACAAGTACGCCTATTCCAAGATCGAGCTGGAATCCAAGCTGGCCATGATGTTCGGCGGCCGCGTGGCGGAAGAGCTGATCTTCGGGGCGGAGCAGGTGACCACCGGCGCCGGCAACGACATCCAGCAGGCCACCAACATGGCCCGCCGCATGGTGACGGAGTTCGGCATGAGCGCGCGGCTGGGCCGGGTGCGCTACAACGCCAACGAGCAGGAAGTGTTTCTGGGCCATTCCGTGACCCAGCAGCAGAACATCTCCGAGGCCACCTCTCAGCTGATCGATGAGGAAATCCGCCGCATCATTGAGGAGGCCGAGGGCCATGCCCGCCGCATCCTGACGGAGCACATGGACGACCTGCACAACGTCTCCAACGCCCTGCTGGAATACGAGACGCTGTCGGGCGACGAGGTCCGCGCCCTGCTGCGGGGCGAGAGCATCGTGCGTCCGGAATCGACGGAGCCGCCCAAGGTACCGCCGCGCGGCGTCGGCCGACGCACCTCGGTGCCCACCACCAGCGGCACCACCAGTGCCGAACCCGGCCCCTTCACGCCGGAGCCACAGCCCGGGACCTGACCGGCCGCACCCCCTTCCCAGAACCCCCGGTCGCCCTCGCGCCCGGGGGTTTTGTTTTTTCGGTGGCGCTCCGCCGTGGGGCAGGGCTGTCGCCAGGGCGGGTGACGCCGACGCGGGCGGGGGACTAGGATCGCGGCAACGCGTGAGAGGGTTTCATGCCATCCGACCTGCCTTCCGTTTCGTTGGACCCGTGGGCTTCCGGCGCACCCGTTGCCGCCGAAGGCGTGTACCTGACCCCTGTGGGGCTGTTGTCCGGCTTGCATGCCCCCGATGGCCATCCGCTGGCGGGTACGGCCTTGTCCTTCACGCAGGTGGAGGTGGCAGTGCGGCGCCCTGATGCGGTTGCCCGCAAGGTGATGGAGCCGCGCGATTTGGTTGCCTGGGCCGCTACAGCCGGGGTGGGCGAGGCTGTCGGCCGGCGCCTGGCCGCCTTGTCAGCGCCGCGCCCGGCCTTTGCCGGCCTGGACCTTTCCCGGCCCTTGGTGATGGGCATCGTCAACGTCACGCCCGACAGCTTCTCCGATGGAGGGGACTTCGCCGCCGCCGATGCCGCCATCGCGCACGGTCAGGCCTTGATGGCGGCCGGCGCCGACATCCTGGACATTGGCGGTGAAAGCACGCGACCGGGCGCCGCCCCGGTGTCGCCGGAGGAGGAGGCCGCGCGGGTGGTGCCCGTCATCCGCGCGCTGGCGGCGGCGGGGGCGGTCATCTCCGTCGACACCCGCCACGCCCCGGTCATGGCGGCGGCACTGGATGCCGGCGCCCGCATCATCAATGACATCAGCGCGCTGGAGGGTGATCCCGACAGCCTGGCCCTGGTGGCGGCGCGCGGCTGCCCGGTCGTGCTCATGCACATGCAGGGCGACCCCCGCACCATGCAGCTGGAACCGCGCTACGCCGACGCCGCCCTGGATGTCATGGACTATCTGCTGGCGCGGGTGGAGGCGTGCGTGGCCGCCGGTATCCCCCGTGCACGCATCGCCGTCGATCCCGGCATCGGCTTCGGCAAGACGGTGGAGCATAATCTGGACATTCTGCGCCACACGGCGCTCTATCATGGCACCGGCTGCGCCCTGCTGGTGGGCCTGTCGCGCAAGCGATTCCTGGCGGCCCTGTCGCGGGGGGAGGCGCCGAAGGACCGGGTGGCCGGATCGCTGGCCGCCGGCCTTGCCTGCCTGGACCGGGGCGCGCATGTCCTGCGGGTGCATGATGTAGCCGAAACGGTGCAGGCGCGGGCCCTGTGGCAGGCGCTGAACGGCTTCGATATTTAGACTTCTGATGGCGTGAAAGACGATGGCGCGTAAACTCTTTGGTACCGACGGCATCCGGGGCACGGCCAATACCGAGCCCATGACGGCGGAGACGGCCCTGAAGGTGGCCATGGCGGCCGCCCTGCAGTTCCGCCGCGGCAACCACCGCCACCTGGTGGTCATCGGCAAGGACACCCGCCTGTCGGGCTATATGCTGGAACCGGCGCTGGTGGCCGGCTTCGTCTCCATGGGCATGGACGTGACCCTGGTGGGCCCCATGCCCACGCCCGCGGTGGCCATGCTGACGCGGTCGTTGCGCGCCGACATGGGCGTCATGATCTCCGCCTCGCACAATCCCTATTACGATAACGGCATCAAGCTGTTCGGGCCGGATGGCTACAAGCTGTCCGACGAGGTCGAGGCCGCCATCGAGGCGCGCATGGTGGAGGGCTTCGCCGGTGATCTGGCCGGCGCCAAGGATTTGGGCCGCGCCCAGCGCCTGGACGACGCCATCGGCCGCTATATCGAGCAGGCGAAGGCCACTTTCCCGCGCGGCCTTCGCCTGGATGGGCTGAAGATCGTGGTCGATTGCGCCAACGGCGCCGCCTACAAGGTGGCGCCCAAGGTGCTGTGGGAACTGGGGGCCGAGGTCATCCCGGTGGCGGTGGCGCCCGACGGCTTCAACATCAACAAGGAGTGCGGCGCCACGGCGCCCAAGGCCATGCGTGACGCTGTGGTGGCCCATGGCGCCCACTTGGGCATCGCCCTGGACGGCGACGCCGACCGGCTGATCCTGGCGGATGAGACCGGCACCCAGATCGACGGCGACCAGGTCATGGCCTTGATCGGCTGCGCCTGCGCCGATGCCGGCACCCTGCGCGGTGGCGGCGTGGTGGCCACGGTCATGTCCAACCTAGGCCTGGAATTGCACCTGAAGGGCCGGGGCCTGAGCCTGGCCCGCACGCCGGTGGGCGACCGCTATGTCGTGGAGCATATGCGTGAGCATGGCTACAACGTTGGCGGTGAGCAGTCCGGCCACATCGTCCTGTCCGACCACGGCACCACGGGCGACGGCTTGGTGGCGGCCCTGCAGGTGCTGGCCGTCATCCAGCAGTCGGGCAAGCCGGCGTCGGAGGTCTTGCGTGTCTTCCAGGCCCTGCCCCAGGTGCTGAAGAACGTGCGGTTCGAGCCGACGGGCGGCACCACGCCCCTGGCCGCCAGCGCCGTTCAGGACGCCATACGCGCCGGTGAAGCCCGGCTGGGCGGCACCGGTCGCGTCCTGATCCGCAAGTCGGGCACCGAGCCGCTGATCCGGGTCATGGCGGAGGGCGACGACCAGGGCCTGGTGACGGCGGTGGTGGACGACATCGTCGCCGCCATCAAGGACGCCGCCCCGGCGCCCGCCTCCAAGGTCGCGGAATAAGGCCGTGCGCGGCCGTGTCCTGATCGTCGCCGGGTCCGACAGTGGCGGCGGCGCCGGCATCCAGGCGGACATCAAGGCGGTGACGGCGCTGGGCGGCTACGCCATGACGGCGGTGACGGCCCTGACGGCGCAGGACACCCATGGCGTGCAGGCAGTGATGCCCGTTCCGCCGGAGTTCATCGCCCTGCAGATGCGGCTGTGCCTGGCCGATATCGGTGCCGACGCGGTCAAGACCGGCATGCTGGCCTCCGCCGAGGTCATCGAGACGGTAGCCGAGGTGCTGAGCGAGGTGGGCGTGCCCGCCCTGGTGGTCGATCCGGTCATGGCGGCCAAGGGCGGCCAGCGCCTGCTGGAGGACCGCGCCCTGTCGGTGGCGATCACGCGGCTGCTGCCCATCGCCACGCTGCTGACCCCCAACACGGTGGAGGCGGCGGCCCTGACCGGCCTTCCTCTCGAAAGTTTCGAGGGGGACAGCCTGGATGGCATGCGCCGCGCCGCCGACCGACTGCTGGACTTCGGCACCCAGGCCGTGCTGATCAAGGGCGGCCACCGCGCTGGCCCGGTGGTCACCGATCTGCTGGTCACCCGGGGTGGGGAACACAGCTACAGCGCCCCCCGATTCGACAGTGTGCACACCCACGGGACCGGCTGCACCTTGGCGTCGGCCATCGCCTGCGGTTTGGCCCAGGGGCTGGCCGCGCCCCAGGCGGTGGAACGGGCGCACGCCTACGTGCAGGCGGCCATCCGCACCGCGCCCGGCTTCGGCGGCGGCCATGGCCCGCTGAACCACACGCACACGGTCAGACCGTTTCCCTAAACAAAACTATCGCCCATGGCGGCGGGCTCTGAGAGCAGATTGGCCACGGTGCGCAGGCCCTGGTCCAGCACGTCCACCCGCTCCACCCCACCGATGCAGATGCGCACGGCGTGGGGCGTGTCGCCGCGGGCCACGGCGAAGGCGTCGGCCGGCGTGACGCGCACGCCCCGGCTCAGCAGCGCGCGGGCGAAATCCTCGCGCCGCCAGGGCTCGGGCAGGGTCAGCCACAGGTGCGGGCAGGCGGGATCGGAGGGGACGCCAGGCAACAGGCGGCGGGCCTGGGCTTGCCGGTCCGCTACCAGGGCGCGGCGCTGGGTGGCGCTCTCCAGTGCTGCGCCGGACAGGATGAACTCCGCCGACAGCTCCGCCCCCAGCGGGTTGACGCCCAGCAGGGTGGCGCGCAGCAGGGTGCGCACGCGGTCCATCAGGGGCGGCGGGCACAGCAGAAAGCCGGTGCGCAAGCCGGGCATCAGGTTCTTGGACAGGCTGGTCAGGAACAGCACCCGCTCCGGATCCAGCGTCGCCAGGGGCGGCGGGCCTGGGTCGTCGGCCAGGAAGCCGTAGACATCGTCCTCCACCACCCGGATGCCGGCCTGCCGGCAGACGGCCATCACCGCCTGGCGGCGGTCGGCCCCTTGCGTCACCGTGGTGGGGTTGTGCAGGCGCGGCATGCAGTAGAGCGCGTGGGCACCATGGGCGCGGGCCGCCTGCTCCAATGCGTCGGGCAGCAGGCCCCCGTCATCCATGGCCACCGGTACCAACCGCAGGTCCAGCAGTCCGGCCAGGGGCTTCACCGCCGGATAGGACAGCTGCTCCACCAGCAGGCTGTCGCCGGGCCGGGTGATGGCGGCCAGGGCTAGGTGCATGGCGTTCTGCCCCCCGGCGGTGGGCAGCACCAGGGCCGGGTCAACCGTCAGGCCCGTGGTCTGGGCAATCCACGCCGCCCCCGCCTGGCGGTGGCGAGCGCTGCCGTTCACAGGCGGGTAGTGCATGAGGCCCGACAGGTCGTTACGCGACGCCAGGCCCAGCAGCGCCTGGCGCAGCCGTTCCTCGTTGGGGTGCTGCGCCAGGGCGTTGACCGAAAGATCAATGACGCCGGTGTTGTCCACCGGTGCCTCCGCCGGCCGAGGGTCGCGCACGAAGGTGCCGCGCCCGACCTCCCCCCCGATCAGACCGCTGCGCTCGGCTTCCGCGTAGGCGCGGGTGACCGTGCCCACGGTGACGCCCAGGCGCCAGGCCAGGTCCCGATGGGTGGGCAGCTTGGCGCCAATGGGCAGGACGCCGCTACCGATGTCGTCCTGCAGGGCGGCGGCGATGGCGCGATAGCGCGGACCCGGGCGGTGGGAGATGTCGGGCAGCCAATGCGGCTGTTTCTCGGTCATTGTCATGGCGACAATATCGATATTGATGGAGATATATCTCTGTTCTATTCCGGAATTGTCCCCATTGTCATCCGCCTTCATGCGCTGACACAGTCATTACCGCCCTACCGGAGGAGGTTTTCCCATGCGCCTGCCCATCTATCAGATCGACGCCTTCACCAGCGCCGCGTTCGGCGGCAACCCCGCCGCCGTGGTGCCGCTGGACGCCTGGCTGCCGGATGCGACGCTGCAGGCCATCGCCATGGAGAACAACCTGTCGGAGACGGCCTTCTTCGTGCCGCCGGGGCCGCAGGATGACGGCGCCTGGGGCCTGCGCTGGTTCACCCCGGCGGTGGAGGTCGACTTATGCGGCCACGCCACCCTGGCCACCGCCCACCTGATGATGACCATCCTGCACCCAGGCACGGAGCGCGTGGTGTTCCGCACCCAGAAGGCCGGCTTGCTGACCGTGGTGCGGGAGGAGGGAAGGCTCACCCTGGACTTCCCCGCCCGCCCGCCTCAGACACCGGATAGGGTGCATGAAGGCCTGGTCGCGGCCCTGGGCGGGCCGGCGCCCGCCGCCATCCTGGCCGCCCGGGATTACCTGGTGGTCTACGACGATGCCGCCGCTGTGCGCGCCTTGACCCCTGACATGGCCGGGCTGCTGGGCATCGACCGTTTCGCCGTCATCGTCACCGCGCCGGGGGATGAGCCGGGCGTGGATTTCGTTTCCCGCTTCTTTGCGCCGGCCAAGGGCGTGCCGGAAGACCCGGTGACGGGGTCGGCCCACTGCACCCTCATTCCCTATTGGGCGCAGCGCCTGAACACCGACCGGCTGTCCGCCCGCCAGGTGTCGCAGCGGGGCGGGGCGCTCACCTGTCGGCTGGAGGGCGATCGTGTGCGCATCGGCGGCGACGCTGTCCTGTTCCTGGAGGGCTATATCCATATCTGACCCTGCGCCCGCTGGTTCCGAGCGTCGGCCCACTGCTTCTCACTGGAAGGGGGAGCGGTCTATGCCGTTCAGCCGATTGATCCGGCCCCCACCTTTTGGGGAGGATGCCCGAATGCTTCGGAGTCGGAAGGGGTATGGCGTCGGTTGGTCTGCCCCCAATTGACGGTTTGACCCTTCCGCTCCGGGTGACCCCGACCACAGGGTGCGAAATCCCTCCGTTTTCGCTGGCATGCCGGTTACGGAAGGGGTGGTTGCGGACATAGCCGTTTACCCGGCCCTGTGGATGCGGGATGATGCGCGACGCATTCATAAAACCGGGCGTTCAAGCTGTATTAACACTACGGCCGCGCCCAGCTATTCGTTGGAGCCAGGGTCCCGGTGGAAAGGCAACAGCAACTGGTCGGAACGGTGAAAACCGCGTTCGAGCTGCACAGCCTGCACAATGACCAGTGGCTTCTGGTCAAGGAAGGGCCTGACCTGCGGCAGATTGAGCCTGCGGCCGCCCTGCTGATCGACCGCAAGGAGGTCGACGGCGTGCGCATCGTGCGCCGTCGCGATTACCTGGACCACGACTTCAAGAGCCACATCACCGTACGCAAGCGCTTGCGCCCCGGTGTGGCGGAAACCGACCCGTTGCAGATCGCCAACCCAGGTCGCGACGCCTCCTGGTGCGACAAGCCGGAGGATTTCACCGGCGATATCCAGCGGCAGGTCATCCGCGGCCTGTTCGCCCGCTATCTGGACGATGTGCGCGTGACCCCGCTGGAAGTGTTGTATTACGAGGTGGCGGCCCGGGCGCTGGACAATGCCGGCACCCTGGTCCAGGGCGCGCTGCAGCGCCTGGCCAGCCAGCAGGTGCGCGGCAGCCAGCAGAGTGCTGTGTCGCGCATGAAGGAACTGATGGCCATGGTGGACGACGGCCTTAGCCGCCTGTTGGCCAAGGCCAAAGGCAACCCGGTGCCGCCGCTGGCGCCGTGCGGCCTGAAGGCGTTATCGGACAAGCTGGCCGCCGGCGGGGCGGACCCCATCCCCGGCCTCTATCGCGCCACCGCCGCCTATCTCGCCGGCTGCAAGACCTGGATGGAAAAGCTGGATCGGCTGTTCCGCCTGTTCAGCCCCGAGCTGACGGTGCGCGAGATGCGCATCATCGACAGCATCGCCGCCGAGATCATGGGCTCCTCCCTAGCCTTGCGCGAGCTGGTGGGGAAGGAGGCCGACCGCATCGAGCTGGTGCTGAACGCCATCAACCTCTACGTCGGCAAGCTGGGCAAGGTGGAGATGGACGCCGCCGGCAGCCATCTGCCGGGCGTCATAACCCTGTCGGAGCTGCTGGCGCAGGGTGTGCTGCCGCGCACGCTGGCGGAGCTGCGCTTGGGCCTGCTGCGCCATCTGCACGCCCGCCTGCCGTTCCATGGCGAGCGCAACATCCAGGATGAGCTGCGCGCCCTGGTGCGCATCCAGGACCACCTGAAGGTCACGGCGCCTACCCTGGTGAATGACGAGGAAATCCAGGAGGCCATCGCGCTGCGCGCTGACAAGCTGATCCAGCCGGAAGGCATGTCGGATGTCATGGCCCTGGCCCGCGGCACCTATTCCAAGATCAACCTGGTCCTGAGCCTGGTGAACATGGCGCCGGGCAAGCAGGCCAAAGCCAAGCTGGCGCCCTACCTGCGCTCCCTCATCGTGCCGGACGACATCGTTTGGGACATGGGCTGCCAGAATCGGCGCATGGACATCATCCAGCCGCTGAGCGAGCTGTCCGACCGCATCCAGAACGCCGGCCTGCCCGAAACCTCCAAGCGGGAGATGCTGGACATCCTGGACAGCGCCCTGTTCGAGACGGTGCGGACGGAAATCGTCGGCAACCAGGCCATGGGCTTCGCCGATCGCATGCTGGCCCTGATCAACACCTGCGGCGGCTTGCCGGAGGGCAGGGCCCGCACCTTCGCCAGCGAGACGCTGACCACGGCCCTGCGTCGGCCGGAGTTCATCTTGAACTATCTGGAGCGATTCGAGAGCGCGACAGAGCGGCGGGACAACTATTTCAAGCTATGCGAAAATTTGGCCGCGAGCCGCCTGGTCCCCCCAGCCCTTATCCCCCATGCGGCGGCCTGATCACGCTACCCCAGCCTTCATCCGAAAGGATATTTCGCGGCTTGTTCTGGCATGGCAGCAATGTGTCGCCGCCATGCCGTCATGATTGACGTTCTTGCGCGGCGACCATAATGTCCGCGGCGGGACACGCCTCCCCAACGAGGCGCAACTATTCTGCAAGGAATAGCATCATGACCGTACCGCCGAAGCCCGAGAGCCGGCCGTCGAATCCGAATTTCTCCTCTGGTCCTTGCGCCAAGCGTCCGGGTTGGACGCTGGAAGCCTTGAAGGGTGCCCTGGTGGGCCGCTCGCACCGGTCCAAGCCCGGCAAGGCCAAGCTGCAAGAGGTCATCGACCGCAGCCGCGCCCTGCTGAACATTCCGGCCGACTACCGCATCGGTATCGTCCCGGCTTCCGACACCGGTGCCGTGGAAATGGCCCTGTGGTCGCTGCTGGGCGCCCGTGGCGTCGACATGGTCGCCTGGGAAAGCTTCGGCAAGGATTGGGTGACCGACGTTGTGAAGCAGCTGAAGCTAGCCGACGCCCGCACCTTCACCGCCGGCTATGGCAAGCTGCCCGACCTGACGCAGGTCGATTTCAAGAACGACGTGGTCTTCACCTGGAACGGTACCACCTCCGGTGTGCGTGTGCCCGACGGTGAGTGGATCGCCGCCGATCGCGAAGGCCTGACCATCTGCGACGCGACCTCCGCCGCGTTCGCCATGGACCTGCCCTGGGACAAGCTGGATGTCGTCACCTGGTCCTGGCAGAAGGTGCTAGGCGGTGAAGCGGCCCATGGCATGCTGGTGCTGAGCCCCCGCGCCGTCGCCCGCCTGGAAAGCTATAAGCCGGCTTGGCCGCTGCCCAAGATCTTCCGCATGACCAAGGACGGCAAGATCGTCGAAGGCATCTTCAAGGGCGAGACCATCAACACCCCCTCGATGCTGGCGGTGGAAGACGCCCTGGACGGCCTGCGCTGGGCCGAGTCCGTGGGCGGCTTGAAGGGCCTGGTCGAGCGGTCTGAAAGCAACTTGGCCGCCGTGGCCGATTGGGTTGCCGCCGGCACCACCGCCGCCTTCCTGGCCGAGGTGCCCGCCACCCGCTCCTGCACCTCCATCTGCCTGAAGTTCGCCGACCCGAAGCTGGCCGGCCAGACGCCGGAAGTCCAGGCTGAGGTGGCGAAGAAGGTGGCGTCCCTGCTGGAAAAGGAAGGCGTGGCGCTGGACGCCGGCGCCTACCGCGACGCCCCGCCCGGCCTGCGCATTTGGGGCGGCGCCACGGTGGAGCGGTCGGACATCCAGGCGCTGCTGCCCTGGATCGATTGGGCCTACGCCACGGTCGCGGCCGAACTGGTCGCCTGAGCCGCCTTAGCGTCTTACACGCCTTTCCTGACATACGGCCTGGCGCCGCCTTGAATACCCGGAGTCCATCCGGGGGCGGCGCCGGCCCATCCTCCAGAAGGATCGCAGAGCCATGCCCAAGGTTCTCATTTCGGACAGCCTGAGCCCCCGCGCCGTCGAGATTTTCAAGGAGCGCGGCGTCGAGGTTGACGTCATCACCGGCCTGAAGCCCGATGAGCTGAAGGCCATCATCGGCAAATACGATGGCCTGGCCATCCGCTCGTCCACCAAGGTCACCAAGGAAGTGCTGGCCGTCGCCACCAACCTGAAGGTGGTCGGTCGCGCTGGCATTGGCGTCGACAACGTGGACGTGCCTGCCGCCACGGCCAGCGGCGTGGTGGTCATGAACACCCCGTTCGGCAATTCCATCACCACCGCCGAGCACGCCATCGCCATGATGTTCGCGCTGGCCCGTGAAATCCCGGCCGCCAACACCTCCACCCATGCCGGCAAGTGGGAAAAGAACCGCTTCATGGGTGTGGAGCTGTACGGCAAGACCCTGGGCGTCATCGGTTGCGGCAATATCGGCTCCATCGTCGCCGACCGCGCCGTGGGCCTGAAGATGCGCGTCGTCGCTTTCGACCCCTTCCTGTCGGCCGAGCGTGCCCAGGACCTGGGCGTGGAGAAGGTGGAGCTGGACGAACTGCTGCGCCGCGCCGACTTCATCACCCTGCACACGCCGCTGACCGACGCCACCCGCAACGTCCTGGACGCCAAGGCCCTGGCCAAAACCAAGCCGGGCGTGCGTATCATCAACTGCGCCCGCGGCGGCCTGATTGTCGAGGCCGACCTGAAGGCGGCGCTGGACAGCGGCCATGTCGCCGGCGCCGCCCTGGACGTGTTCGCGGAAGAGCCGGCCAAGGAAAGCATCCTGTTCGGCAATGAGAAGATCATCTGCACGCCGCACCTGGGTGCCTCCACCACCGAGGCGCAGGAGAACGTGGCCCTGCAGGTGGCCGAGCAGATGTCCGACTTCCTGGTCACCGGCGCCGTGGTCAACGCGCTGAACATGCCCTCGGTCTCGGCCGAGGACGCGCCCAAGCTGAAGCCCTACATGAAGCTGGCCGAGCAGCTGGGCGGCTTCGCCGGCCAGATCACCGAGACCGGCCTGAAGTCGGTGACGGTGGAGTATGAGGGCCAGGTCGCCGACCTGAACACCCGTCCCCTGACCGCCATCGTCCTCATGGGCCTGCTGTCGCCCCTGCTGGCGTCGGTCAACATGGTCAACGCCCCCGTCATCGCCCGCGAGCGGGACATCAAGGTGGCGGAGACCAAGCGGGATGACGCCGCCGACTATCAGACCCTGATCCGCGTGGTGGTGCAGACCGAGCGGGCGACCCGCACCGTGGCCGGCACCCTGTTCGGCGGTGAGAAGCCCCGCATCGTGCAGATCGAAGAAGTGCCGATCGAGGCGGAGCTGAGTGAGCACATGCTGTTCATCCGCAACGAGGACAAGCCCGGCTTCATCGGCAAGCTGGGCACCACCCTGGGCGACGCCGGCGTCAACATCGCCACCTTCCACCTCGGCCGCACCGAGGCCGGCGCCAACGCCATCGCCCTGGTGTCGGTGGACCAGGAGGTGGGGGACGGGCTGCTGGAACGCATCCAGGGCCTGCCCAGCGTGGTCCGCGCCAAGGCCCTGCGCTTCCAGGCCTGAGGCGCAACCCGCTTCATGATCAGGAAGGCCGCCCCGGGGAGGATCTGGGGCGGCCTTTTCTTATGCCCACGGCTTCGCGTCAAGATTGTTTCGAAACCGAACCAAATAAATCCGGCTATATGCGCAAGGGTTGATTTTGTGCGTCCCGGCCCCTGTTCTTCTGTGGTATTAGAAGGCACCGGGTTGGCCGTCCCGGCAGGGGACACCCGGCCACCATTCCCGGCCACCGATCCAGCGACACCCTAATCAACCTCAGGTGCCATCGATGAGCTCCACGCCCACCAGTCTGTCGAAGACCGAGTTGTCCTCCGCCCTCCAGGAAATCAGCCGGGAACTGGAAGGTCTGCGCGCCGAGATCGAAAAGGTGGGCACCGTCGCCCAGCAGATTGACGCCATCGCCAAGCAGACCAATCTGCTGGCCCTGAACGCCACCATCGAAGCCGCCCGCGCGGGTGAAGCTGGCAAGGGCTTCGCCGTCGTCGCCGGCGAAGTGAAGAACCTGTCGGGCCAGACCGCCGCCGCCACCGCGGAAATCTCCGCCGTTCTGCAGAGCTTGACCAAGCGCACCCAGCATCTGGGCCAGCTGGTCGAACGGGCGATCACCTCCGCCTGATAAGGCGGCGGCGGCTTGTTCAAGAGTCGCCCTTGTATTCGCGGGCCCGCGCGGGGGGTGCACCCTCAGGCGCGGGCCTGTTTCTTTGCGCACGTCACACGCTTTTTTGAGTGCGCCCTTTGATCGCACGGCCTCGGGGGCAACGAACAATTTCGGATATGGCGACTCTTTCCGATTTTCCGCCGTTTCCATCCTCGCCGTTTTGTGACTTATTCTTACGGGGTAGGGGCGGCGGGCGGCCGCCCTGAAAAAGGCTACCCATAGGGGTAGCGAACCGAGAACCGCCCAGCCCGCATGAAGGGGCCGTGGATCGCGCCCCGGACCAGATGGCGTAGGGAGAGCACGTGCTGTTCGCGGAGGGACCACAGGCTGCCGGCCACCTCGCCCAACGGGCGATGGAGCGCATGCGCGCCGAGGCGGTGGCCCCGCACCCGCACAACTTCACCGTCTGGTATGCCTACTGCAGCGGCCGCTATCCCGACCTGACCCGGGCGGTGGACATCATCGCCAGCAACGGCCTGCCCTTCACCGAGGCGCGTTGCGCCGACCTCTATCACAAGTTCTTCGCCGCCGATGACGAGATCCAGGCCATCCAGGAGATCGGCGTGAAATTGACCGAGGCTCTGGCCGGCGTCACCGGCGCCGTCGCGTCCGCCGGGAACGACGTGGGCAATTTCGGCGCGGCCCTGAAGGTATTCCAAGGGCAGGTCGATCTGTCCGAAACGCTGGACCAGTTGCGCGGCGTCATCCGGGCCATGACCGAACAGGCCCAGCGCGTGGCCGTGCGCAACCAATTCCTGCAGACCCAGCTGAGCGACAGCGCGCAACAGCTGGAAACCATGCGCCGCGACCTGGACACCGTGCGGCGCGAGGCCATGACCGACGCCCTGACGGATCTGGCCAACCGCAAGCAGTTCGACCAGGCCCTGCGCGAGGCCGCCGCCACCGCCATGGAGGACGGCCGGCCCTTGTGCCTGCTGATGATCGACATCGATTTCTTCAAGAAATTCAACGATAATCACGGCCATGTCGTGGGCGATCAGGTGCTGAAGCTGGTGGGGCGCACGCTGAAGGACTCCGTGCGCGGCCGCGATACCGCCGCCCGCTTCGGCGGCGAGGAATTCGCCATCATCATGCCGGAATGCACCCTGGACGAGGCGCTGGCTTTCGCGGAGAAGACGCGGGCCACCATCGCCAACCGCCGCATCGTCAAGCGCACCTCGGGCGCCGCCATCGGCAACATCACCCTGTCGGTGGGCGTGGCGCTGTATGAGCCGGGGGAATCGCTGGGCCGTTTCGTCCAGCGTGCGGACGAAGCGCTTTATATGGCCAAGCACGAAGGCCGTAACCAAGTGCGCGCCCACGTGGACACCGAAGCGGCTTTTGTTTGAGTCCCTCAAACGGCGGGCGCGGGCATCCGCCCGCTTGCCTCATCCTCGATTTCCAGTCCGCTGACGCTTCCCGGAAATCTGCCCCTGGAAATCTGTGGCGGCTGCAGTCGCAGCCTTGTCGCGGCGCTCCGTTGAGCTTTAGGGGCTAAAGAGTAGCGATTGGGAGAGAGGCGCTCAGCCCTCTCACCATTTGCGCTCGGTCTTCATGCCGCCGGCGTTGATGGCGTCCAGGAAGGGGCTGCCGGTCGACTTGCGGTCGCGGGTGGCGCGCAGGGTGCCCTGGGCCCGCGTGGCGGCCACCACCTTGATGGCGGCCTCGGTGGCGTCGGTGTGGATCTGGTGCCGCACGTCCGACTCCAGCGACTCGAACGCCTCGCGGGCGAAGACCAGCGCATTCTCCGACCGGGTTTCCAAAACCTGGCGCAGGGCGTTGGCCGCCATCAGGCATTCCAGCCGCTCCGGCCCCGACAGATCGTCCAGGACGTCGGCCAGGATGCCGATCGCTTGCAGCGTCTTGGTGTCGTTCAAGCGCAGGTTCATCGGTTCACTCCCCGCTTCGCCGGCCGCCGCCGGAGGGGCGCGGACCGTACGAACGGCTTTGTCATGGTGACCATCATCTTTCCACCATATGAACCTCTTGTGCAACGGGATAGGTGCCCAGCCTTTAGGGGAGGCCATCCTGGCGGAATGGGGGAGAAGGCAGGGGAAACGCCATCGTGGGGGCAGACGGAAGGGGACCTTGTGCTATATATGTTCCCATCATGACCGATCTGTTTTCCCGTCTGGACCCGCCCGCCCCGCCCAAGAAGGACGAGCCTGAGAAGGTTGTGCCCTTCACCGCCGCGCCCCGCCCCGCGCCGGCCCCGCCGCCGCCCATGCCTTTCCATGGGCCGGCCGGCTGGTCGCCCGCCTATCTCGACGCGCTGAACCCGGCGCAGCGCGAGGCGGTGGAGTCGCTGGACGGCCCCGTCCTGGTGCTGGCGGGCGCCGGCACGGGGAAAACCCGGGCCCTGACCACCCGCCTGGCCCACCTGCTCATGACCCGACGCGTCAGCCCCTGGAACATCCTGGCGGTCACCTTCACCAACAAGGCGGCGCGTGAGATGCGGGAGCGCGTGGGCGCGTTGATGGGCACGGATACCGAGGGCTGGTGGATGGGCACCTTCCACGCCCTGGCCGCCCGCATCCTGCGCCGCCATGCCGAGCTGGTGGGCCTGACCTCCAGCTTCACCATCCTGGACACCGACGACCAGCTGCGCCTGCTGAAGCAGCTGATGGAGGCAGAGGGGGTGGACAGCAAGAAGTGGCCGGCCCGTTTGCTGCTGTCGGTCATCGAGCGGTGGAAGGACCGGGCCCTGCCGCCCGACCGCCTGCGTCCCGAAGACGCGGGCGAGGCCGCCGGCGGCAAGGTGCTGACCCTATACCGCCAATACCAGGACCGCCTGCGCACGCTGAACGCCTGCGACTTCGGCGACCTCCTGATGCACAACATCACCCTGTTCCAGGCGCATCCGGATGTGCTGGCGGATTACCATCGCCGGTTCCGCTACATCCTGGTGGACGAGTACCAGGACACCAACGTGGCACAGTACCTGTGGCTGCGCCTGCTGGCCCAGGGGCACCACAACATCTGCTGCGTCGGCGACGACGACCAGTCCATCTACGGCTGGCGCGGGGCGGAGGTGGGCAACATCCTGCGGTTCGAGCAGGACTTCCCCGGCGCCAAGGTCATCCGCCTGGAACAGAATTACCGTTCCACCGGCCATATCCTGGCTGCCGCTGCCGGCGTCATCGCCCACAACCAGGGCCGCCTGGGCAAGACCCTGTGGACCGAGGCCGAGGGCGGGGAGAAGGTGCGCCTGCGCGGCCTGTGGGACGCCGACAGCGAGGCCCGCTGGGTGGGTGACGAGGTGGAGGCGCTGCAGCGCAAGGGCACCAGCCTGGACCAGATGGCCGTGCTGGTGCGCGCCGGTTTCCAGACCCGCGAGTTCGAAGAGCGTTTCATCACCCTGGGCCTGCCCTATCGCGTGGTGGGCGGCCAGCGCTTCTACGAGCGCCTGGAAATCCGCGATGCCATGGCCTATCTGCGCGTCGTGGCCCAGCCAGCCGATGACCTGGCGTTCGAGCGCATCATCAACACGCCCAAGCGCGGCATCGGCCCCGCCACCATCCAGCAGCTGTACCAGACCAGCCGGGTGCTGGGCGTGCCGCTGCTGGAGGCCACCTGGCGCCTGACGGAGACGGATGAGCTGAAGCCCAAGGTGCGTGGCACCCTGCGCGGCCTGGTGGAGGATTTCGCCCGCTGGCGGGCGCAGATGGACACCGTGCGCCACACCGACCTGGCCCAGTCCATCCTGGATGAGAGCGGCTACACCCGCATGTGGCAGGAGGACAAGACGCCGGAGGCGCCGGGCCGCCTGGAAAACCTGAAGGAACTCGTCAACGCCATGGGCGAGTTCGAGAACCTGCTAGGATTCCTAGAGCATGTCAGCCTGGTGATGGAGAATGCGGAGACGGTCGATTCCGCCCAGGTCTCGCTCATGACCCTGCACGGCGCCAAGGGCCTGGAGTTCGACGTTGTCTTCCTGCCCGGATGGGAGGAGGGCGTGTTCCCCAGCCAGCGCACCCTGGATGAGAACGGCATCGCGGGGTTGGAGGAGGAACGGCGCCTGGCCTATGTCGGCATCACCCGGGGCCGCAAGCGCGTCTACATCAGCCACGCCGCCAACCGCCGCATCCATGGCACCTGGTCCACCAGCCTGCCGTCGCGTTTCATCGGTGAACTGCCCGATGAGCACATCGCGGTGGAGAACGACCCCGGCCTGACTTCAGGCCATTGGGGGCAGGGAATGGCCGGCGGCGATGGCGGCTACAGCCGGGGTGGTTCCTCCTGGGGTGCCCGCAGCGACAGTTTCAGCGACAGCTTCAACCGCATGGGACGCCAGGCGCCTGCGGGCAACCGCACCAGCCGCCTGATCGAGGGCACGGCCCTGGACGTCACCCCGCGCGCCCGCCCCGATGCCCCCTTCCGCCCCGGCGCCCGCGTCTTCCACCAGAAGTTCGGCTACGGCGTGGTGAAGGCGGTTGAGAACGACAAGCTGGAAATCTATTTCGAGCATTCCGGCACGAAGAAGGTCATGGACAGCTTCGTCATGCCGGCGGACCAGGCGGGGTGAGATGATGCCAAGGGGCGATATTTCCAACCTTCTTCGCGGTATTGCTGTGGCCGTAAGGACTAGGGCAGATCGTGTTGCTGCTGGGCACCAAGCCAGAGGTCTGTCTGGATATGTAGATTTTTCTGATGGAATCGGCAGAATATTGTTTCTGATCGATGCCTATGTTGCTGATAGGGAAAGCAAAATTAAGAATAATGAAATTGGTGAGTCGGTGGAGTTTTGGGCGAAATCGTTGATGCGCACTGATTTTTACAGGTCGTTCTTGTCAAGGGAGAGTATCGATATCCCGTCGGCCTGGTCTGATTCACGATATACCAAGAATCTTTCTTATCGGAAGCGTATTCCATTGCACGATGCAATGGAAATTTTTTTGGATATTATTCGAGTCAACATGTTGGGGCAGCCTGCGTCCTTTGTAAAAAGAGAATCGGATGTGGCGCGTGAATTATTAGAAATTATACCGGAGCAGAAAGTCGCTCCTGCGCAATTTGATATAATTAATAATAAGCTAGTTATATTGCAACAGAAGGCGAATCTAGAATCTGGTAATTCTTATAATATTGAATCTGCCAGAAAATCTTTGGCAGAAAGTGGTGTTCGCCTCATTAAAAACCTGAATGATTCGAACTGCGACAGGAGGCTTGTCGAGATTGTTCAGATAATGCATGAAAAAATAGCCGATAATGTTAATATTATTCAAATTGGCATGCTAAATATTGAGATGGAGGCAACCTGCGCTAAATTTGTAGATGAATTGCCCAATGCAATTGCCGGAATGCTTACATCGCAAGCTCTTAATATAAGGCTATATTTAGCACAATTCCCTGAATGGGTCCAATTCACAGAGAATGCACTACAAATAGAATTATCAGATCAAGAAATACAATATGTTTCTGATATTGCTTCTCAGCTTGCCAATAAGCTTTCCCACCAGGAAGATATTGTAGATCCAGATGTTCCAAAGATAATACTATTCTTGCAATCTTTAGTTCGAAATCCGCGTAGCGCAGGAAAGAAAACTGTATTTGCCATAATTAGAACTATTGAGAATTTAATAGCAAGAATATTCAGCTATGGTGCTGAGTTCATGGATCTTTCTATAAAGAAGACAATTGAAGAAGCATCTAAAGTGATATCCAAAACAGCAGTTGTTGGATTGTTGGCGGCAAGTCTCACCGCTGTGGGAATTGTTCCTGTCTTGTCAAAGATAGGAGATGTAACTTGGATGCGAACTGCTGCCGAAGTATTTAAGCATGAACTTGATAAGATAAGTAAAGAGTAACATTATAGCCGCTCGTACGTGCCGGTCAGGGTGCCCCAGGCCAGCACGGTCTGGGGCGTCAGGGCGGCCAGCAGGTCGGCCAGGCTGGGCAGGTCCGGCAGGGCCAGCGGGTGTTCCAGGGCCAGCAGCTGGAAGACGTAACGATGGGGGCCGTGGCCGCGCACCGGACGCGGCCCGGCATAGCCGACGCGGCCGAACAGGCCCCGGCCCAGGATGACGCCGTTGCCGACCTGAGGGCACAGTTCCCCCTCTTCGAAACCTTTGCGCTTGGGGGCGATGGCCGTGGCCAGCAGGTGGGTCACCGGCCGGGGCAAGGGCGCATCCGGGTCCTGCATCACCAGGGCCAAGGCCGCCGTGCCGGCGGGCACGCCCGTCCAGGTAAGCGTCGGGGAGAGGTTCTCGCCCACACCGCTGCCGGCATGGTGGCGGGGAATGGCCGCGCCGTCGGCGAAGGCGGGGCTGCTGAGGCACAGGCTGGCCGGCGCATCCTTCACCAGGGGATGGTTGACGACCAGGCGGGCGTCCCCCGCACGCAGGCCCCGCAGCAAGCGGCCCAGCCAATGGCGTTTGGGCGCGGCGGGGCGCATGCCGTGGCCGCGCTCCAGGATCAAGGGGGGCAGGCCGCTGTCCAGGGTGGTCCTCATGCGGTTCCTCCCGCGTCAGGGTGGTGAGGGGGCGCCCAGGTGAGGAGGTGACGGCGGCGGCGGCCCGTGTTATGCGAGGATGGTCTCGCATAACGGATAGTTGAGGATGTCCTCGCAAAAGTCAACAGCCGCCGCGGATGCCGCCCCCGATGCCGCCCCCAACGCAGCCGGGCGGGCGCCCAAACGGGCGCGCGGGCGGCAGCGCGTGGCCGCCCTGCTGGACACCGCCACCGTGGTGTTCGCGGAAAAAGGCTATGACGCCGCCACCATGACGGAGATCGCGGCGCGGTCCAGCACGGCCATCGGCTCCCTCTACCGCTTTTTCCCGTCCAAGGAGGCTTTGGCCGAGGGGTTGCTGCACCGCTATGGCGAACGGGCGGGGGCGGGCCTGGATGCCATCGCTGCCCGGGCGCCCGCGCTGACGGCGGCCCAGATGGCGGATGCGCTGCTGGATTTGATGATGGCGCTGAAAAGCGAGCGCACCGCCCTGAAGGTGCTGATGGATGCCCGGGTGGACGGTGCCAACCGGCGGCAGTACCTGCGCGGTGTCATCCGTGGCCGTATGGCCGGCGTGCTGTCCGCCCATGCGCCTGGACTGTCGGCGGAACGGGCCGACCTCCTCTCGGTCATGGTGCTGCACCTGATGAAGACCGTTCCCGAATTGGCGGAGGAGGCGGAGGCCGCGGCCCTGTTCCAGGAGATGCGGCTGGTGCTCTCCGCCTATCTCGCGGCGGCGGTGGCCGGAGGCTGACACGCCGCCGGGGCAGCGACCGAACGTCCCTGGTAGAACGCCCCCCTGCTAAAGCGCCCCCCTGCTAAAACGCCCACTGGCGGCCAGGGGCCAGGTTGCTGCTATGGTGGCCATCACGAGGCGCGGTTGGAAGTCAGGTCAGCGATGTCGGCATCAGGTCCTTGGGAACGGTTCGTCTGCGGCGAGCCCGTGCCGTGGTTCAACGGTCCCACCCACAAGCACCCCCGGTTCGCGCTGGATACGGTGGCTGGACGTCATGTGCTGTTGGGCTTCTTCGGGTCGGCCGGAGAGGCGGCGGGTGCCGGCATGCTGCGCGCGGTGGCCGCGAACCGCGCCTTGTTCGATGACGACCGGGTCTGCTTTTTTGGCGTCACCACCAACCCCGGTGACGATGCCGCCGGCCAAGTCACCCCACAGCTGCCCGGTATCCGCTATTTCCTGGATTACGATTTCAGCCTCAGCCGGGGCTATGGCGCCGTCGGGGCGGATGGTGTCCACACGGGCTTCTGGCTGCTGCTGGACCCCACCTTGCGGGTCCTGATGGCGGCACCCGCCGCCGAGGCGGACCGGGTGATGTCAGCGGTGGCGGCCCTGCCGCCCCCGGATCTGCACGCCGGCATGGCGGTGCAGGCGCCCGTGCTGGTGGTGCCCCGGGTGTTCGAGCCCGACTTCTGCCGCCTGCTGATCGCCCTGCATCAGGATCGCGGCGGTTTGGATTCCGGCGTGATGGACGAGGTCGACGGCCGGCTGGTGGGTGTCTACGACTATAGCCGCAAGCGCCGCCGCGACTATTTCATGGAGGAGGAGGCGCTGTGCCAAGCCGCAACCCAGCGCATCGCCCGCCGCCTGCTGCCCCAGGTGCGCCAGGCCTTCGCCTTCGAGGCCACGCGCATGGAGCGCCACGTGGTCGCCTGTTACGACGCGGCGGAGGGCGGCTATTTCCGGCCGCACCGCGACAACACCTCCGCCGGCACCGCCCATCGCCGCTTCGCCGTCACCCTGAACCTGAACACGGAAGATTATGAGGGTGGGGAACTGCGCTTCCCCGAATTCGGCCCCCATACCTACCGCGCGCCCACCGGCGGCGCCGTGGTCTTCTCCTGCAGCCTGCTGCATGAGGCCCTGCCGGTCATCCGGGGCCGCCGCTACGCCTATCTGCCCTTCCTGTTCGATGAGGCAGGGGAGCGGCAGCAGCGCGAATACCGTGAGCGGGTAGCCCAGGCCGCCGCCGAGTCCACCGACTAAAGCCTATCCAGCGCCGTCCCCACCGCCGCCATCACGGCCGGCCAGTCGCCCGGTGCCGGCTGGCGGAACAGGCGCATCGACGGGTACCAGGGACTGTCCGGGCGATCGTCCATCCACCGCCACTCCGCCACGTAAGGCAGAAGCAGCCAGGTGGGCCGCCCCAAAGCACCCGCCAGATGGGCCACGGCGGTGTCCGCGGTGATGACCAGATCCAAGGCGCTGATGGCCGCCGCCGTTTCGGCGAAGTCGGTAAGGTCCGGTCCTAGGGGGATGAGCCCGGTCACCGGCGCCCCGTCCTTCTGCAGGCTGTGCCAGGCGATATCCGCGCGGCGCAGCAGCGGTGCCAGCGTTTCCGGCGGCAGGGACCGGCGGCGGTCGTTCCAGTGGCCGGGATTGCCCTGCCACACCAGCCCGGCGGTCAGGCGTCGGCCGTTCCGGCCCTGCGCGATCCGCGGGGCCCATCGCAGGCGGCTGTCTTCCGGCGCCCGCAGATAGGGGACGGACGCGCCGGGCAGGGTGTCGAGCGTGACGCCCAGGCGGCCGGGCAGGCTCATCATCGGCAGGTGGGCATCGGCCGGGGGCAGGCCGCCGATGCCGGGAAAGTCCGCCGCCAGGGGCAGCAGGGTGGGGCGAACCGCCGCCAGGTCCAACAAATCCCAGCTGGCCTCGATCAGCCGGATCAGTTCCGCCCGCGTTTCCACCACCAGGTGCGCGTTGGCGGCCCGCGTCGCGGGCGCCACGAAGCGCAGCATCTGCAAGGTGTCGCCCCAGCCCTGTTCGGAATGGACCAGTAAGGTGCCGCCGCCCAAATCCTCGCCCATCCACAGGGGTATCGCGAAGGGGCGGCGCTGCGCCGCCAAGCCCGCATTGCCCGTCCAGCGCCATTCGGCTTCGGCCCAGCCCTCGGCCAGACGGCCAAGCTTCAGCAGGACCTGCGACCGGTTCCATCGGATCTTGGCGTCGGTGGGGGTCAGCGCCAGGCCGGCATCATAGGCGGCGAGCGCGCCGATGCTGTCGCCGGTGTGGTCCAGGATCGTGCCCAAATTGATCCAGGCGGGCCGGTGGGCCGCGTCCGCCGCCACCGCACGGCGGTAGGCCTGGATGGCGGCGGGGCTGTCGCCCAGCCCTTCATGCACCTTGCCCAGATTGTGCCAGGAATCGGCGCTGCCCGGGGCCAGCGCCACCGCCCGTTCCAGGCAGCGCCGGGCGCCCTGCAGGTCGCCTTGCTCCGTCAGGCAGACGCCCAGATTGCTGTAGGCGTTGGTATGGCCGGGATTGGCGGCGATGGCCTGGCGGTGGTGGTCCGCCGCCTCGGCCAGCCGGCCCAGGGACTTCAGCGCGATGCCCCGGTTGTCCAGCAGGGCGGCGTCGCGGGGTGCCATGGCCAGGCCTGCCTGGAACAGGCGGTCGGCCTCGGCTACATCCCCTTGGGTCAGGCGCAGGACTCCCAGGTTGCCGAGCGCGTCGCGGTGCTCCTGCCGCTCCGGCCCCGTCAGCTCGATCACCCGCTGATAGGTCGCCGCCGCCCGGGACAGGTCACCTGCGCGGTGCGCGGTCAGCGCTTCTCGGAACAGGGCTGCGGGGGTGCTCATCTCTGGGGCCGGTCCTTGCCGTGGCGTGCCATGATAAGACCGGCTGCCCGGCGGCAATTCAAGGCAATTGGACGGGTGGGCCGCAGGACCCCGCCGTTACGCCCGTGTTACAAACCATCCCGCGCCTTGGCCGCAAGTGCCTGATATAAAGGGCCAACCTGCGGAGCCCGTGTCGCCGGCTTCCGCCCATGAACATCGGGGGCTTTGCTTAATGTCGGGCAAGATCACTCTACGCCGCGCCGTCCTGGCGGCGGCGTCCACCATTTCCCTGCTGGCGCTGACCCTGCCGGCGCGCGCCACGGATGATCCCAAGGTCGATCCCAAATACATCTGGGACCTGAGCGACTACTACAAGTCGCCGGCGGACTGGGATGCGGCGCGGGCCAAGATCAAGGCCGAACTGCCGGGCCTGGCCAAGTACAAGGGCACGCTGGCCAAGGGGCCGGCCGCCACGCTGGCGGCGCTGGAGGCTATCTACAGCGTCTATCATGAGCTGGAGCAGGTGGGCACCTACGCCAGCACCATCGCCAGCACCGACACGCGCGACGCGCCGGCGCAGGAGCGGGACGGCCTGGCCCAGGACCTGTCGGGTGAGGTCTCGGCCGCCACCGCCTGGCTGTCGCCGGAGATCCAGGCGCTGGGCGCCGCCAAGGTCGACGCCTACCTGAAGGCCGAGCCCAAGCTGGCCAAGTTCGGCTTCGCCCTGCATGACGCGCTGCGCCTGAAGCCGCATACCCTGGGGGCGGAGGCCGAGGGGGTGCTGGCGGCGCTGAGCCCGGCGCTGGGCGGTGGCGGCACCACCTACAACCTGCTGTCCAACGCCGACATCGACTGGCCCACCATCACCCTTCCCAATGGGCAGTCGGTGAAGCTGACCCAGGCCAATTACCAGAAGTATCGCGAGGATCCGGACCGCGCCGTGCGCAAGGCCGTGTTCGACGCCTTCTGGACCAAGTTCGGCCAATACTCCAACACCATGGGTTCCACCCTGGGCAACACGGTGCAGGGCGATGTCATCCAGTCCAAGCTGCGCCATTACCCGTCGGCGGTGGCGGCCTCGCTGTCCAACAACGACATCCCCGAGGGCGTCTACCGCACCCTGGTGGCCGAGGCCAACAAGGGCCTGCCCACGCTGTACCGCTATTTCAAGCTGCGGCAGCGCATGCTGAACCTGCCCGACCTGCACTATTACGACATCTATCCGCCCCTGGTGTCGTCCGACGCCAAGTTCCCCGTCGAGGAGGGCGAGAAGCTGGTGCTGGCGGCGGTGAAGCCGCTGGGGGACGACTACCAGAAGGCGCTGGCGGACGGCTTCGCCCATCGCTGGATGCATGCCTACCCGCAAGAGGGCAAGCAGTCCGGCGCCTACCAGACGGGCGTCTACGGGCTGCACCCCGTTGTCTTCCTGAACTATCAGGACAACTACAACTCCGTCTCCACGCTGGCCCATGAATGGGGCCACGCCATGCACACCACCTTCGCCAACCGCACCCAGCCCTATGAGCTGGCGGGCTATTCCCTGTTCATGGCGGAGATTGCGTCCACGGCGAACGAATTCCTGCTGTCCGACTACATGCTGGCCAATGCCAAGACCAAGCAAGAGAAGCTGCTATACCTGGGCAATGAGCTGGAGACCATCCGCGCCACCTTCTTCCGTCAGACCATGTTCGCCGAGTTCGAACTGCAGGTGCATGACGCGGTGGAGAAGGGTGAGCCCATGTCGGGCAAGCGCATGACGGAAATCTACCTGGGTCTGCTGCGCAAGTACCACGGCGCCGACCAGGGCGTGATGCAGATCGATCCGGTGTACGCGGCGGAATGGGCCTTCATTCCCCATTTCTACCGGCCCTTCTATGTCTATCAGTACGCGACATCCATTTCCGCCTCCGCCTATTTCACGGAGAAGATCCGCGACGGTGGGCCGGCGGCGCGTGACACCTACCTGGCGGCGCTGAAGGCCGGCGGGTCGGACTATCCGGTCAACGTGCTGAGGAAGGCCGGCCTAGACATGGCCTCGCCGGCCCCCTACCAGGCGCTGGTGCGCCGCATGGACGCCGTTATCACCGAGATGGAACGGTTGCTGGATCAGAAGGACAACTGAGGCGCCTTCCTGGCGGAAGGCTGCGTTCACACGCCACGCAGGCTCACGGCCCGTTGGGCCGCGGACGCGGTCGCGTCCGATACATATCCCGGCTGTCCGGCCGGGATATGTATGAGGCTTCACAGGCGAATCAGCACCGTCTATAGAGAAACAGCAGGTTCCGGCGGGGCAGCCCGCCGGAACCTTTTGCCATGGGCTTTCATGATTTTGCGGGAGTGTGGTGATGTCGGGCATGTGGCGGGTCGCACTAACGGTGCATGAGGATGTGGTGCAGAACTTCGCCCAGGTGCTGGAGAGCCATGTCGACGCCGTCTCCACCTTCGAGCTGGAAGAGGGCGGCAACTGGCTGATCGAGGGCACCAGCCATGGCGAGCCCGACCAGTCCCGCCTGGTGGCCCGCGTCACCGTACTGGCCATGGCCCTGGGCGTGCCGCAGCCGCAGATCGAGGTGGAACCGCTGGCCCCCATCGATTGGGTGACCCAGACCTACCTCAGCTTTCCGCCCATCCGCGCCGGCCGCTTCTTCGTCCACGGCAGCCATCATAAAAAGCCGGTGCCCGCCGGCGCCATCGGCTTGCTGATCGAGGCCGCCATGGCCTTCGGCTCCGGTGAGCATGCCACCACCCAGGGCTGCCTGCGCGCGCTGAGCGACCTCAACAAGTCCATGCCCGTAACCCGGGCGCTGGACATGGGCTGCGGCTCCGGCATCCTGGCCTTCGCCATCGCCAAGCTGTGGCACGCCCCGGTGGCGGCGGTGGACATCGACGCCCTGTCCATCATGATCGCCGCCGAGAACGCCCGCCTGAACAAGGTGGACAAGCTGGTGACCTGCCGCGGCGGCGATGGCTACCGCACTCCCATTGTGCGGCAGAAGGGCCCCTATGACCTGATCGTTGCCAACATCCTGGCGCGGCCCCTGGCCCGCATGGCGCCGCAACTGCGCCGCAACCTGCGCCCGGGCGGTGTCGCTGTGCTGTCCGGCCTGTTGGCCCGGCAGGAGAAGCTGGTCATCGCCGCTCACCGCCGCCAGGGTCTGAAGCTGGTGCGTCGCTATCAGATCGGCGAGTGGAACACGCTGGTGATGAAGGGCTGAGCCCCCCAGTCCAAAATTTCCAGAAATCCAAAATTTCAGGAGGTTGAACGCCGGTCCCGTCCAGGGCCGGCGTTCGTCATTTCCGGGCGCGTTTTCACGCCTGTAAATTCATGTAACGCGTATGTAAACGCGGCAGACAGGGGTGGGTTGCCAAGCGTATCACGAAGGCCTTGGGCGCTGCCGTCCTGCACGGACGCACAGCCCAACGGATACGGCATCGGGCGACCGGCGCCGGTAAGTCGCGGCGGGGGTCTTCTCCCCGCGTTGGTCCCCGCCGCGACGCTTCCCCCCCTCTCATGGGGGCTTTCCACCAAAAAATTTGATGCTGTCAAAAGCCTCGCCTACACTGGCGGCAAGGGGGCTTTAGGGTGGTCACGGGGCATGGCCCGCGGCATCCGGCATGCCATCGGGGCGCATATTCTTGCGCGCGTGCGTGCCGCGTCCTAGCTTCGTCCCCCAAATCAATCGGCCGCCGATCCTCGCGGCCTTGAGAGAGGCGTCTTATCCGTGGATAGCACCCATCATACCCCGCACCCCGCCGTTGAACCCTACCGCGGCGATGCCGAGCTGGCGCGCCTGCTGAAGGCCGCCGGCATCGACCGTGACGTGGCCGGGGTGCGGGAGTTGCTGCGCGGGGTGCGGGCGGCGCCGGAGGATGTGGACCCGAGCCATTTCCTGTCCCTGTTCGGCCGCGACCTGCCGGAGGAACTGGCGGCCCAGCTGGCCGCCTTGAAGTCCTTGATCGAGGCGCCGCCCCCGCCGCAGGTGGGTGATATCGCCGCCCGTGTGTCGGCGCTGCGTGCCGAACTGTCGCGCATGGATTTGGACGGGTTCGTCATTCCCCGCGCCGATGAATTCCAGGGTGAGTACGTGCCCGCCCGGTCGGAGCGCCTGGCCTGGATCACGGGCTTCACCGGCTCGGCCGGTATCGCCGTGGTGATGCGCGACCGCGCCGCCGTCTTCGTCGACGGCCGCTACACCCTGCAGGCCGAGGCCCAGGTGTCCGCCAGCCTCTATGAGCGCCACCATCTGACCGAGACCTTCCACGGCGACTGGATCGCCGGCATCGTGAAGAAGGGCGGCCGCATCGGCTATGATCCGTGGCTGCACACCGTGGGCTGGATCGACCGCATGAAGACGGCCCTGGGCCGCGCCGGCGCGGAACTGGTGGCGGTCGACACCAATCCGCTGGACGCCATCTGGCACGACCGCCCCTCCGCCCCGCTGGGGCCGGTGGTGGCCCAAGCCCTGGCCCAAGCCGGCCAGTCCTCCGCCGACAAGCGGGCGGAGATCGCGGCAGAGCTGAAGCGCAATGGGGAACTGGCGGCCGTGCTGACCCAGCCGGACGGCATCGCATGGCTGCTGAACATTCGCGGCGGTGACGTGCCCAACACGCCCCTGCCGCTGTCCTACGCCCTGCTGACCAATGACGGCGACATCGACCTGTTCATCGACAGCCGCAAGCTGGTGCCGGGGCTGGAGGTCCACCTGGGCAACCAAGTCTCTGTCCGCAAGCCGGAGGAACTGCGCGGTGCTTTGGAGGCCATCGGCGCCACCGGCGGCAAGGTGCGGGTCGACCCTGTCTGGACGGCGTCCTGGGTGTTCGACCGCCTGACGGAGGCGGGTGCCCGGGTGGTGAAGGAACGCGACCCCACCGTCTTCCGCAAGGCCGCCAAGAACACCGTGGAGATCGCCGGCACCCGCGCCGCCCATGCCCGCGACGGTGTCGCCGTCACCCGTTTCCTGCACTGGCTGAGCGGTGCGGCGGCGGCCGGCACCCTGACGGAAATCGAGGCATCGGACCGCCTGTTCGAGTTCCGCAAGGAACAGCCCATGTTCCGGGGCACCAGCTTCGACAGCATCTCCGGCGCCGGGCCCAATGGCGCCATCGTCCATTATCGCGCAGCACCCGAGACCAACCGCGTGCTGGAGAAGGACAGTGTCTACCTGATCGACAGCGGTGGGCAGTACCTGGACGGCACCACCGACATCACCCGCACGGTGGCCGTCGGCACCCCGCCGGCCGACGCCAAGCGCCACTTCACCCTGGTGCTGAAGGGGCACATCGCGCTGGCCACCCTGCGCTTCCCCAAGGGCACCACCGGCTCGCAGATCGACATCCTGGCCCGCCAGTTCCTGTGGGCCCAGGGCCTGGACTACGACCATGGCACCGGCCACGGCGTGGGCAGCTTCCTGTCGGTGCATGAGGAATCGGCCCGTATCGCCAAGGCTCCCAACACGGTGGCCATGGTGCCCGGCATGATCCTGTCGAACGAGCCCGGCTATTACCGCACGGGCCAGTACGGCATCCGCATCGAGAACCTGGTGCTGGTGCGGCCGGCGGCGGACATTCCCGGCGGCGACCATCCCATGATGGCGTTCGAGACCCTGACCCTGGCGCCCATCGACCGCAATCTGATCGAGCCGGCGCTGCTGACGGAGGCGGAGAAGGCCTGGCTGAACGCCTATCACGCCCGCGTGGCGGAAAAGGTGGGGCCACACCTGGAGGCGGATGCCGCCGCCTGGCTGGCCACCGCCACAGCGCCCATCTGAGATTAAATCCGGCGGGTTTGCGAGCCCGTCGGCATCCTTTAAGCTGCCGTCCTCACGATTGGGGGCGGCAGTGGATCGGCGTTCATTCCTGGCGACGGCGGGTATCGCCGCCGTCATCGCGTCTTCGGCCGATGGCGCCCACGCGGCGTCATCACCATCGCTGAGCAAGCCGCCCATGCTGCGCCCCCCGATGTTGCAGGCAGGCGACAAGGTGGGCGTGCTGGACCTCAGCACCGCCGTCTATGACCCCGCCGTCGCCGACCGGGTGGCGGCGGTCGTCCAGGGCCTGGGCCTGGTGCCGGTGCTCTCGCCGCATCTCTTCGACCGCTCGCGGGCCTTCAAGGCTTCCGTCCAGGAGAGGCTGTCCGACCTGCACGGCTTCATCAACGACCCGGCCATCCGCGGTGTCTTCTGCGCGCGCGGCGGTTACGGCATCAGTGAGATCGTGGATCGGGTGGACTACGACCTCATCCGCCGCAAGCCCAAGGTCTTCCTGGGCTTCAGCGATCCGACGCTGCTGCACCTGGCCGTCGCGCGCAAGGCCGGGCTGGTCACCTTCCATGGCCGCATGCCGGGCCTGGCCAAGTTCACGCCTTTCTCGCTGGAGGCGCTGCGCCGTGCCGTCTGCGCGCCGGAGCCGCTTGGCATCCTCCCCAACCCGGAGGAGGGCAATCCGCTGCGCCCCAACTACCCGCTGCGCACCATTGCGCCCGGCCAGGCCGCCGGCCGGCTGGTGGGTGGCAACCTGTCCATGATCATGGCCGCCATGGGCACGCCGTGGGAGATCGATACGCGCGGCGCCATCCTCATGGTCGAGGACGTGGACGAGGCGCCTTACGCCATCGCCCGCATGCTGTGGACCCTGCGGCATGCCGGCAAGCTCCAGGCCGCGTCCGGCATCGTCGTCGGCGCCTGCGCCGGCTGCGACAAGCCCTCTGACGCCTCACCCTACGGGCTGAACGAGGTGTTCGACCTGGTGCTGGGCGACCTGGGCATCCCCGTCGTCTCAGGATTGGCCCTAGGCCACACCGACGAGACCCTGACCCTGCCGCTGGGCGTTCAGGCCCACCTGGACGCCACGGCGCGTACGCTGACGGTGCTGGAGAGTGGAGTGTCAGGATAGGCAAAGGAAAAGGCCCGACGGATCGCTCCGCCGGGCCTTGTCTTACGCTCTGGGCTCTAAAGGGCTCAATGCCCGCCCGACATGGCCTTCACGATCTCCTCGGTCACCTTCTTGGCGTCGCCGAACAGCATCATGGTGTTGGGGCGGAAGAACAGTTCGTTCTCCACGCCGGCGTAGCCGGCGCCCATGGACCGCTTGATGAACAGCACGGTCTTGGCCTTTTCCACGTCCAGGATGGGCATGCCATAGATGGGGCTGCTGGGGTCGGTCTTGGCGGCGGGGTTGGTGACGTCGTTGGCGCCGATGACGTAGGCCACGTCCGCCTGGCCGAAGTCGCGGTTGATCTCCTCCAGCTCGAACACCTCGTCATAGGGCACGTTGGCCTCGGCCAGCAGCACATTCATGTGCCCGGGCATGCGGCCCGCCACCGGGTGGATGGCGTACTTCACGTCCACGCCTTCCTTCTTCAGGATGTCCGCCATTTCGCGCACGGCGTGCTGGGCCTGGGCCACGGCCATGCCGTAGCCGGGCACGACGATGACGCTGGACGCGTTCTTCATGATGAAGGCGGCGTCGTCGGCCGAGCCGGACTTGAAGCTGCGGTCGCCCGCCGGGCCCGCTGCGGCGCCGGCGGCGGCGTCACCGCCGAAGCCGCCCAGGATGACGTTGAAGATGGACCGGTTCATCCCCTTGCACATGATGTAGCTGAGGATCGCGCCGGAGGAGCCGACCAGCGCACCGGTGATGATCAGCAGCGGGTTCTGCAGGGTGAAACCGATGCCGCAGGCCGCCCAGCCGGAATAGCTGTTCAGCATGGACACGACCACGGGCATGTCGGCGCCGCCAATGGGCAGGATCAGCAGGAAGCCCAGGCCCAGCGACACCAGGATGATCAGCCAGAAGAAGAAGGCGCTCTGCGTCGTGCACAGCAGCAGGATCAGCAGCACCAGGCCCGCCGCCAGCGCCGCGTTCAGCGGGTGCTGCATGGGGAAGACCAGGGGCTTGCCGCTCATGCGGCCGTCCAGCTTCAGGAAGGCGACCAGCGAGCCGGTAAAGGTGATGGCGCCGATGGCGATGCCCAGGCTCATCTCGATGA
Organism: Nitrospirillum amazonense; assembly: GCF_029594735.1. Taxonomy (NCBI): domain Bacteria; kingdom Pseudomonadati; phylum Pseudomonadota; class Alphaproteobacteria; order Rhodospirillales; family Azospirillaceae; genus Nitrospirillum; species Nitrospirillum amazonense. The sequence goes on along the minus strand of NZ_JARPAF010000002.1, from coordinate 2,129,567 downwards.
GGGAGCCGACATGGATGTCGCCATCGGTGCCGATGCGGTATTCCTCTGGCGCGTAGAAGGCGGCGGCCGCGATGAACACGGCGGCCAGGCCCACCAGGCTGTGGAAGGCCGCCACCAGCTGGGGCAGCGAGGTCATCTTGATGGTGCGGGCGATGTGCGCGCCCGCCGCACCGCCGATGGCGATGCCGACAATGATGAGCACGGCCGCCAGGACGGAGAACTGCGGCAGCACGAACAGGCTGGTGATGATGGCGATGGCCATGCCGGCGATGCCGTAGGCGTTGCCGGTGCGGGCCGTTTCAGGACTGGAGAGGCCGCGCAGCGCCATGATGAAACACACGGCGGCCGCGAGATAGGCGAGCGAAGTCGCGATCAGCATGATGGTCCGGCCCCCTTACTTCTTGGCGCCCTGGGCAGGGGCCTTTTTCTTGTACATGGCCAGCATGCGCTGGGTGACCATGAAGCCCCCGAAGATGTTCACCGACGCCAGGATGACGGCCAGGAAGCCCATCACCATGGAGAAGCCGAAGTGGTGCGCGCCCGTGGCGATCAGGGCGCCGACGATGATGACCGACGACACGGCGTTGGTGACGCTCATCAGCGGGCTGTGCAGGGCCGGCGTCACCCGCCAGACCACGTAGTAGCCGACAAACACCGCCAGCACGAAGACCGTCAGGCCGGTGACGATGAAGGGCATGCCCTGCTGGGCCTGGTCGGTGGCGATCTGCGTCGCCTGGTTGGCCACGTTGGCGGCCTGCTCGGCCAGCTTCTGCGCGTTGGTGGCGAGGTCGGCCGCGTTCTTGGCGTAGTTTTGCGCGTCCATGGGGCTTACTCCGCTTTCTCGGGCGCGACGGCCGGTTCGGCGGCCGGGGTGGGGGCAGGCTCGGGCGCCGGGGGCGGCGGCGGCGCTGCCGGTGCCGCTGGGGCGAAGGTCGGGTGGATGACGGCGCCGTCGCGCGTCAGGGCGGTGCCCTTGATGATGTCGTCGTTCCAGTCGATCTTCAGCGCCTTGGCTTCCTTGTCGACCAGGGGGGTGAGGAAGTTCAGCAGGTTCTTGGCGTAGAGCGCGCTGCTGTCCACGGCGATGCGGCTGGGCACGTTGGTGTGGCCCACGATCTTCACGCCGTACTTCTCGACGATCTTTCCGGGCTCGCTGCCCTCGACATTGCCGCCCTGTTCCACCGCCAGGTCCACGACCACGGCGCCCGGCTTCATGGTCCGCAGCATGGCGTCGGTCACCAGCACCGGGGCCTTGCGGCCGGGGATCAGCGCCGTGGTGATGACGATGTCCTGCTTCTTGATGGTCTCGGCCACCAGGGCCGCCTGCTTGGCCCTGTACTCGGCGCTCATCTCCTTGGCGTAGCCGCCGGCGGTCTGCGCCTGCTGGAACTCCTCATCCTCCACCGCGACGAAGGTGGCGCCCAGCGACTGCACCTGTTCCTTGGTGGCCGGACGCACGTCGGTGGCCGAGACGATGGCGCCCAGGCGGCGGGCGGTGGCGATGGCCTGCAGGCCCGCCACGCCCACGCCCATGATGAAGGCGCGGGCCGGCGGCACTGTGCCGGCGGCCGTCATCATCATGGGGAAGGCGCGGCCGAACTCGTACGCCGCGTCCAGCACGGCACGGTACCCGGCCAGGTTGGCCTGGCTGGACAGCACATCCATGCTTTGCGCGCGGGTGATGCGGGGAATGAACTCCATGGCGAAGGCGTCGACGCCGGCGTCGGCGTAGCTCTTCACCCGCTCGGCGTCGCCGTAGGGGCTGAGAATGGCGGCCAGTTTGGCGCCGCGCTTGATCAGCGCCAGCTCTTCCGGTTCCGGCCGCTGCACCTTCAGCACCACATCGGCGTCGGCCAGGGCGCTGGTGGCGTCGGGCGCGATGGTGGCGCCCGCGGCGGCGAACGCGTCATCGGTGATGGCGGCGCCGATACCGGCGCCCGTCTCGATGGTGACGTCGAATCCGAGCCCGACGAATTTCCGTACCGTCTCGGGCGAGGCGGCGACGCGCAGCTCCCCCGGTCGACGTTCTTTAAGTACGCCGATTTTCATTGGTTACGCTCCCCATGATCGCTGGACCCGGTGACGCTGGGTTGGGCCAGCTTGATTCAATTTGGCCGCGAAAAGGTCTCTATCGCGGAAGGGTGATGACGCTGGGCCACCATGACCTATCCGGTAATCTTTGTGAAGAAGCGGAGGGGCGTGCGCATGGAACCGTCACGATACGTGCAAGGCTTCGCAGCAAAAGTGATTAATGCCATCCGTTCATCCCCCTCTCCATTGCCAGGGTGTACAGGCGAAAGTGGAATTGTCCACCGGTTACCATAAGGGCCAGCCATGCGAGACGCCGGGACGGGCCCCCATCGAATTGGGTGCCTCGGGAGGAGATAGGGTGGTCGAGGATGCGCCGCGAGGCCAGGGGCGAAAAAGGCCTATGCAGGACATTGGGGTGGTTTGGTCCAAATCGCGCCGTTAAACTGCGCCCGGTGTTCCCCCGTCCGGCGTTGAACCGTCATCAGACAGCAACGGCCTTACAGGATGCGGGTGACGCCCATGTGGACGAGAGAGTTCGTGATGACCGATTCCCATGCGCTGGCCGCGGCCGGGCGCGCCCTGTTCAAGGAACTGACGGAAGCCGGCCGCCCCGTGGTGGGCGTGGGTATCGGTGAGGGCCTGATCTATCTGCGCGTCACGGCGCCGGACCACGGCGCGCCGGAAAACTACAACGGCTATCCGGTCGTGGTGTTCGGTGAGGACGGCGCGCGCCGCCATTAAGGGCGCTATACTCCCCCCGGGTCCCTGATGGGCAGAGCCGGACGGGGTTGGGATGGGCCGGAAATTCGGAAGATTGGATGGGGCTGCGGCGGTACCGGCGCCCGATTCCCAGCCGGGCCTCTGCGCCCTGTGCGGCCGGCCCCTGGTGCCCGGCCCCTCCGTGGAACAGCATCACCTGGTGCCGCGCAGCCAAGGCGGACGAGTGACGGTGCCGCTGCACCGTGTCTGCCACCGGAAAATCCATGCCGAATTGAGTGAGCGGGACCTGGCCGGGGCTTACGCCACGGTGGACGCCCTGCGCGCCCATCCCGCGATCGCCGCCTTCATCCGCTGGGTCGCCAACAAGCCGCCGGAGTTCGTGACGAGGACGGCGCCCCGGCGACCTTGAGCGTTGTAAGAATGTCTCACGGGCAAGTGGTCGTTGTTGAATAATTTCCCAGCAAAACCAAAAGGGGGCTGACTACATATCTATATATGCGAAAGAATACGGCTGCTTATGTGTTAATTAAAAATTATTCAATCAAAGCGAAAAAATGTCCCGAGAGTGGCTGGTGGCCAGAGACTTGGCCCCGTGTCATCAAAGTCGGGAGGAAGCATGTCCGCGTTCGCGAATCTCAGAATTACCTACAAGATATTGGCGATGCTCGGATTGTTGGGCATGTTCGCCTTGGCCGCCTCCGGCTTCGCCGCCAGCCGCATGTCCGCCATTGATGACAGTTACGGCCGACTGTTGAGCGGTGCGTCCAAGGCCGCCATGGCGCTGGCGCGAGGCAACCGCAGCCTGGTCTTTATCGAACGTTCCATCTACGAAGCCATGACGGTGGCCGATGACGCTGGCAACGCCAAGGCCGAGGCGAACTATCGCAAAGGCGTCGCTGCCTATAACGACTTCATGGAAATGGCGAAAGCGGCCTTGCCCTCCCGGGCGCCGGATATCGCGGCCTTGCAGCAGGAGATGGGGGCTCTGCTGGCCCCGGCCGGCATTTGCGGCCAAACCGTCGATGCCGCGACGAAATCCTCCAACGCTGATGAGAATGTCCGCATCAGCACCACCATGATGGGCCCGAAATGCGATCCGGCCATGTTGGCCCTGCTTGATCGCCAGGCCAAGCTGGCCGATGCCATCCGCGACGATGCCGACTCCATCGCCAACCGGAACCACGAGGGCGCGGTCAGCACGATTTGGCTGGTTTTTGGCGTCGTGGTCGCTGGTCTGGCTCTCGTGGGCGGTCTGGCCTTTTACCTGACGGTGACCGGCATCGGCCGGCCGTTGCAGCGGGTGGCCGGCGGCCTGGCCAGCCTGGGGCAAGGGGACTATGACGTCCATCTCGCCGGATTGGACCGGCGGGACGAGGTCGGCCAAATGGCGCACGCCTTCAATGAATTGAAGGCGGGCCTCATCAAGGCGCGCGCGCTGGAAGCCGCCCAAAAGGCCGAGCAAGAGGAGAAAGCCCGCCGGGCGGAGCGGGTGGCCCGCATCACCCAGGGTTTCGAGGCCAAGATCTCGGAGTTGTCCAACAGTCTGGCCACTGCGGCCAACGAGATGGACGCCACGGCCAAGGCGATGTCCAACAACGCGGAGGAGACCAACCGCCAGGCCATGGTCGTGTCGTCCGCCGCGGAGCAGACGTCCGCCAATGTGCAGACAGTGGCGTCAGCGGCCGAGGAACTGTCAGCCTCCATCCAGGAGATCGGCCGGCAGATGGGTCGCACCATGGATACGGTCAACGACGCGGTCACCGAGGCGCGCAACACTGATCACGTCGTCCAGATCCTGTCCGGTGGCGCGGAGCGCATTGGCGATGTGGTCCGCCTGATCGCCGACATCGCCGCCCAGACCAACCTGCTGGCCTTGAACGCCACCATCGAAGCGGCGCGCGCCGGGGAGGCTGGCAAAGGCTTCGCCGTCGTGGCCAGCGAGGTCAAGAGCCTGGCCACCCAGACGGCGAAGGCGACCGACGAGATTGGCGTGCAGGTTACTGAAATTCGTCAGGCCGCAACCGATGCCGTGGGGGCTATCCAGGCCATCGCCCAGCGCATCAAGGATATCAGCGGCATCGCGTCGGCCATCGCCGCGGCGGTGGAGGAGCAGGAGGCGTCCACCCACGAAATCGCCCGCAACGTTCAGGAAGCGGCGCGGGGGACCGAGGCGGTGACCAGCAACATCGCCGGCGTTTCGGATGCCGCGGCCAGCACGGGCACTGCGGCTGCCCAGGTTCAATCCTCGGCTTCGCTGCTGGCAAGGGACTCCGACACCTTGAAGCGGACGGTCAGTTCCTTCACCGCGGAGATGAGTGCCGCCTGATCCGGCGCTTCCAGCGATGTGATCCAGATGATTTTTACGCAAACGGCCCAGGGAGCATCCTGGGCCGATTCTTTTGGGCCTAGCACCTGGTGCCGGCCACCTTGTCAAAACGCAGGCATGACAAAAGCCGCCCACTGAGCTTCAGGGGCGGCTCCGTCCGTGCGTCTAACAGCGCGTGAAAGGCTTAGTAGCCCTCGCGCTCCAGACGCTTGCGCAGCAGCTTGCGGGCGCGGCGAATGGCCTCGGCCTTCTCACGGGCGCGCTTCTCCGAGGGCTTCTCGTAGTTGCGACGCAGCTTCATCTCGCGGAAAATGCCTTCGCGCTGCATCTTCTTCTTGAGAGCGCGGAGGGCCTGATCGACGTTGTTGTCACGAACCAGCACTTGCACGGGACGTCACCACTCCAAACAGAGTAAAAGGTTAACGGGTAATAGCCAAGACGCACGGTCGCGCAGGCAGCCCGATCGGAGGCCGGTGGTATAACACAGGCCCCCCGCCCTGTGAAGTGAATCCCGCCATGGTCGCGCGGGGCCCCCATGCGTTGCTGGATGGGCGCCTTCGCACTTGGCGTAAGGGGGGCGGCATTCCGCTGGGACGGCCTTATCCAAAGGACAGGCGGCGGCGTCCGGGGTGACAGGGCGCCCCAACCCATGGAAACTAACAGGCTACCCCCTATATCGGGGTAGGGGCGCGCTGGCGCGGGGCCAGGCGGCACTTGATCGAAGATCCAGGGAAGGGGGAACGTTGGCCATCCTGAAGATCGCCCGCATGGGCCATCCGGTGCTGCGCCGTCCGGCCGTGCCGGTAGAGGAGCCGATACCCGCGGTGGTCCGCCAGCTGGCCCAGGACATGGTTGAAACCATGGTCGACTCCTCGGGCGTGGGCTTGGCGGCCCCCCAGGTGCATGTCGGGTGGCGCGTCATCGTCTTCCGCGTCCCGGCGGAGCGGGCGGGCGGGGAGACCGTCGATGTCCAGGTGCTGGTCAACCCGGTGGTGGAGCCTTTGTCGGAGGAAATGCAGTTCGGCTGGGAGGGGTGCTTGTCCATCCCCGGCCTGCGCGGCGCCGTGCCCCGCTACAATCACATCCGGTATCGCGGCCTGGCCCTGGACGGGTCGGTGGTGGAACGCGAGGCGCGGGGTTTTCATGCCCGCGTGGTGCAGCATGAGTGCGACCACCTGGACGGCGTGCTGTACCTGGACCGCATGGACGACCTCCGCTTCCTCAGCTTCACGGAAGAAATGAAGTATTTCGGCACCGAGTCGGTACCCAAGCTGCCCGGTTGAGCCGGTTCACCGTTTCCCTTTGAGGGGGTAGAGGCGGATGGCGGTGCGCGCCTATACTGGCGCAAACCCCGCGGCCGCCGGCCGCCCGTCCGTTGCAAGGGACAGCCCCATGGTCACCCCTGACACCCCCACCCCGTTCGCCTCCCGCCCCGCCGATGACGTGGTGGATGAGCGCCTGGTTTTGCGCGACCGGCTGATGCTGGCCGTCCTGCCGCACGTGGCCTTCGACGGCTGGTCGGCCGCGGCGCTGCGCCAGGGCGCGGCCGACGCGGACATGGGGGCGGCCCAGCTGGCGGCCCTGTTCCCCGGCGGTGTGGCCGACGTGGTGGCGCAGTTCAGCGACTGGGCCGACCGCGCCATGCTGGCGCAGCTGGCGGGCCGGGACCTGACCACGATGAAGGTGCGGGCGCGGGTCACCCTGGCGGTGCGCGTGCGCCTGGAACTGCTGGCGCCGTGGGCGGAGGCGGTGCAGCGCGCCAGCTCTTTCCTGGCGCTGCCCACCCACGCCGGCTTGGCCGCCCGCCTGCTGTACCGCACCGTGGATGCCGCGTGGTACGCCGCCGGTGACCAGTCGACCGACTTCAACTATTACACCAAGCGGGCCCTGCTGGCCGCGGTGCAGACCGCCACCGTGTTGTATTGGCTGAGCGACCGGTCGCCCGACCATGCCGACACCTGGGCCTTCCTCGACCGCCGGATCGAGAACGTCATGGCGGTCGGCAAGGGCATCGCCACCCTGTCGCTTCCGAAGCTGTCGTCGCTGAAAGGCTGGGGCGGCCTGGTGCCCTCACCCCTGCGCTTCTCCCGCCATCTGCGCCAGCGGGCGTGATGGGGCGGGCGTGATGAGTGTGTACGACGGGCGGATGATCGCGTCGGCCGTACCATGAAGAAAGGGCCCGGACGGGGATGTCCGGGCCCTTCGCCATTCAGCGCCGCAAAGCCGCGCTTACTTGTCGTGGCTGATTTCCGTGTCCTTGGTTTCCCGCACGAACAACAGGCCGATCACGAAGGTGATGGCGGCCACGATGATCGGGTACCACAGGCCGGCGTACATCTGGCCGGTGGTGACCACGATGGCCAACGAGATGGCGGGCAGGAAGCCGCCGAACCAGCCGTTGCCGATGTGGTAGGGCAGGGACATGGAGGTGTAGCGGATGCGCGACGGGAACATCTCCACCAGCATGGCGGCGATGGGGCCGTAGACCAGGGTCACGTAGATGACCAGGACCCACAGCAGGAAGGTCAGCGCCGGCTTGTTGATGGCGGCGTCATCGGCCTTGGCGGGATATCCTGCGGCCTTCACCGCGTCCGCCACCGCCGCGTCAAACGCCGCCTTCTTCTCCTTAGCGTCCGGCGCCTTGGCGTCGTAGCTGTCGATGACCGTGTCGCCGATCTTGATCTGCGCCACGGAACCGGCGCCGCCGTCGATCGCGCTGTAGGGCACGCTCTTGCCCACCAGCGCCGCCTTGGCCACGTCGCAGCTGGACGTGAACTTGGACGTACCGGCCACGTTCAGCTGCCAGGTGCATTCAGCCGGGTCGGCCGTCACCGTGGCCGGGCTGGCGGCCATGGCGGCCTCCAGCGCCGGATTGCCGAAGTGGGTGATGCCACGGAAGATGGGGAAGTAGGTCAGGATGGCCAGGGCCAGGCCGGCCAGGATGACCTTCTTGCGGCCGATGCGGTCCGACAGGCTGCCGAACACCACGAAGAAGGGGGTGGCGAACAGCAGGGCGACGGCCGCCAGGGTGTCGGCGGTGTTGGGGTCGATCTTCAGCGTATTCTTCAGGAAGATCTGGGCATAGAACTGGCCGCAGTACCAGACGACGGCCTGGCCGGCGACGACGCCGAACAGGGCCAGCAGCACGAACTTCAGGTTATAGAGGTTGCCGAAGCTTTCCAGGATGGGTGAGGACGAGGTCTTGCCCTCGGCCTTCATCTTCTTGAACAGCGGCGATTCGTCCAGCTGCAGGCGGATCCAAAGGGACACGGCCAGCAGCAGCAGCGACACCAGGAAGGGGATGCGCCAGCCCCAGGCCTCGAAGTCCGCCTTCGGCAGGCTCGTGCGGCAGGCCAGGATGACCAGCAGGGACAGGAACAGGCCGCCGGTGGCGGTGATCTGGATCCAGGCGGTGTAAGCGCCGCGCTTGCCGTGCGGCGCGTGCTCCGCCACATAAGTGGCCGCACCGCCGTACTCGCCGCCCAGGGCCAGGCCCTGCAGCAGGCGCAAGCTGATCAGCAGGATGGGCGACAGCACACCCACCGAGTCATAGCTGGGCAGGAAGCCGATGACGGCCGTCGACAGGCCCATGATGACGATGGTGACGAGGAAGGTGTACTTGCGACCCACCAGGTCGCCCAGCCGGCCGAAGACCAGGGCGCCGAAGGGGCGGACGAAGAAGCCGGCCGCGAAGCCCAGCAGCGTGAACACGTCCTTGGCGCCCTGCGTCGGCAGGCCCGAGAAGAAGCGGGCGCTGATGATGGAGGCCAAGGCGCCATACAGATAGAAATCATACCACTCGAACACGGTGCCAAGGGACGAGGCGAAGATGACCTTGCGCTCCTCCCCCGTCATGCTGGTCGAGGCCCCATTGGTACTGCTGCTGGCGATGTTCGCCATCGTGACTTCCTCCCATGGATGTTCTGGTATTGGCTGGCGGCGGGGCTGGTGCTGGCGTTCACGCTCCTGGCCCGGGACGATCCCGGCCCGGTGGCGGCGCCGTGCCGCTGGTGGCCCCGCGGGGCCCGGTAACGGGCGTCCGGTTGGACGTCTTAAGTCGGATTGCTGCCGCTGGCCCCCCTTCGCGTATATGTCCCCCCGGCCCTGGACGCGCATGCCCCTGGGCCTGACACTCAACCGCTTTGGCGGACCCCGTTGGCCGGAGCCTCATGCGGGTCGCCCTGCCGGGGCCCACGTTCGCCGGGTGTTACCGCTACCCCAGGTGCCACCGCGGCCATTTGCCGCCTGGACAAAGGATGCAGTCACCGCCCCAAGCCTTGCAAAGGTAGCACCTCAGTCTTGAGGCGGCAACATGGCATTCACCTGGCAACGCACGTCAAATCAAAAGGATAGCGGCGCGTTTCCAACGGTTTGGGCGGTGTCGCAAAAAATTTATGAAGGGTGTTGCAAGCCGCCTTCCTACCCGGCAAAGTGCCGCCCGCGTGGGCCTGTAGCTCAACGGTTAGAGCCGGCCGCTCATAACGGTCTGGTTGCAGGTTCGAATCCTGCCGGGCCCACCACGCCTTCCCTCAGTCGAAATCGAAGACGTTGGTTTTGGCCAATGCCGTGCCCAATGCCAGAATATTGTCCGGCGTAGGGTCGATGCGGCCATCCGGCGCGAATGTGATTTTCCGCTCCTGCGACCGCATTGCGTTGAAAAAGACGGCCCGGTAGCGAAGGCTCATCATGAGGTAGCCAACCTGCGGCACCGTCAGGGCTTTGCCGCCATTGGCCATTTGTGCCGCCTCCACCACATCGTTCCAGCCCTGCAGGTCGGCGGTCGCTTCGTCCGTCATCTTGAGCATGATGAAGGTCGGCAGATCCCGCGCCGTGCCGTCCGGGGCGCGCGGTTCCGGCGACGGGGTTTTGGCGTGGGCCGCCAGGTGTCCAAGGACGAACGTCGTGTTGTTGGGCCGGATGGAGTCCGCCTCGACCACGTCGAACGGCCGTGTGTTCGCGACATCGCCCAAGAAGGTCGGGGTGAAAAGGATCTTCCCGTCCCGGGCACCGGCCCCGAACTGGTTCAATCGGCCCGCCGTATCGATCTCGAATCCCTTCAGCAGGCCGTTGGCGGCCAAAGCCGACAGTTCCGCCGCCAATGAGGGTGAGGCGGTGATGGCGTCCGTCACCTGGGCCGCCTGCTGAGGCGGCGCCTGCTTGGTGAATTCATCCAGGAGGGCTTGCAAGGGGACGCTTAAGGAAACGGCCAGCACGGCCATACCTGCCAGTGTGCTCACGGAACGGCCCCATCGCTTTTCGATTTCTGACTTATGCCGGCTTGAAAGCCACCACTCTCATGGGGCCCGCCGCCTGCCCTAAATTGCCACCAATCCGTGTCATGGCAAAGCGCCGCCGATGGGGACGGGCCGGAACCACCCTCCGGCCCCGTATTTCGACCGTCGCGGACAAAGTCCTGGTTTCTCAGGATAATCTTTTATCCTATCGTTTCTGGATGGCGGCGTCCCGGAGAGCGCCCACAATCAATAAGGGGGATGGCATGGCGGTTGAGCGCTTGGACGGCGTGGCCAGGGGGATGGGCCGGCGCGATGTGTTGGCCGGCGTTGGCGCGGCTGCCGCCCTCGCGTTGGCGGGCTGTGCGGTCAACGTGGAGGGGGGCCGGCACGGCGGCGTGACCGAGGCGGCGCGGTCACCCTTGATGCTCACGCCCATCCGGGCCACGCCCGACCGCATCACCCGCGTGACCGTCTGCACGCGCCCCTTCCGCGCCCAGGGCCCCCGGCTGGAGGTGGAGCGCATCGGCCAGAAGCTGGTGGTCCACCATTACGGCCATGGCGGCAGCGGCTGGTCCCTGTCCTGGGGGACGGGCCTGGTCGCCACGGAGAAGGCCATGGCCTTGGGCGAGCGCGATATCGCCGTCATCGGCTGCGGGGCTATCGGCCTGACGACGGCGCTGCAGCTTCAGCGCGCCGGCGCCAAGGTCACCATCTATGCCAAGGACCTGCCGCCTGACACCCGGTCCAGCTTCGCCACCGGCGTCTGGTCGCCGGATTCGCGCATCTGCCTGGAACAATACGCCACGCCGGCGTTCAAGGCGCTGTGGGCGCGCATGTGCCTGACCTCGTTCCAGGCCTACCAGAGCCTGCTGGGCCTGCCCGGCACCCCCATCGAGTGGGTGGACAACTACAACGTCTCCGACCAGGCCAACCGGGAGCGCCACGAACCGGTGACCGACGGCCGGCCCCCCTTCGCCGACGCCTTGCAGCACGAGCTGTTGCCAACCTTGACACCCCATTCCGTCGATGTGCCGGCGGGTCTGCATCCCTTCGGCGCGCGCTTTGTTCGGCGCAACACCAACATGGTGTTCAACATTTCCAGCTACGCCCGCCTGCTGCTGGATGAGTTCCACGCCAACGGCGGCCGCATCGAGGTGCGGGAATTCCGCACCCCGGCGGATTTCGCCGGCGTGGCTCAGAAGGTGCTGGTGAACTGCACCGGCTACGGCGCCCGCGCCCTGATGGGCGACGACTCCATCATCCCGGTGCGGGGCCAGCTGGCGCGCATGATACCGCAGGACGATGTGCACTACGGCCTATTCTACAACGGCGTGTCCTTCGTGCCCCGGCGCGACGGCTTCGTCTTCCAGGCGGTGGGGCCGGACGATTATTACGGCTACAACGACGACAGCATTGAGCCCGACCGGCCACTGGCGGAGCAGTCGGTGCGCATCATCGCCAGCCTGTTCCCGCCGCCGGTGTTCGGGTGACCCTCAACACCCCATCCCCTCCGCCACCGCCGCCACCTGCTGGCGCAGCCAGACATGGCCGGGGTCGGCCTGGTGGCGGGGATGCCAGGCGGCCATGAAGTCATAGCTGCGCCGGTTGGGCAGGGGCAGGTCGAACAGGTCCAGCTTCTCGGCATAGCGGCGGGCCAGACGGCTGGGCAGGACGCAGAGATAGTCCGTGGCCAGCAGGATGGGCACGGCCAGCATGAACTGGTGGATGGACAGGGCCACCCGCCGCCGCCGTCCCAGCCGCTCCAGATCCTCATCCACAAAACCGACGAAGCCGCCGCCGTTGGTAGACACCAGGATGTGCTCCTGAGCGCAATAGCCGTCCAGGTCCAGGGGCCCGGCACCCCGCGGATGGCCCTTGCGCTGGGCCACCAGATACCGCTCCCCCGCCAGGCGGCGCACCGTCATGCCGGTCTGGACCATGTTCTGCGAGCCGATCAGCAAATCGACCTCGCCCCGCTGCATCTGGCCCAGGACGCGTTCGGCGTTGGGCGCGCGGAAGGACAGGCGGATGCCCGGGCCCGCCACGGCGCGCAAGCGCTCCATCAAGCCCAGCCCCACCGCCACCGTGCTGTTGTCACTGGCGGCGATGGCGAAATCGCGGGTGGCCGTCAGGGGGTCGAAGGCCGGCGGCCGGCGCACCACCGTCTCCAGCTCCTGCAAGGCGGCGCGCAAGGGCGCCTGCAGTTCCAGCGCGCGGGTGGTGGGCACCATGCCCCGGCCGGTTTCCGAGGGCACGAATAGGGGATCGTGGAACAGGTCGCGCAGGCGGGCCAATTGCGCCGACAGGGCCGGCTGGCTGATGCCCAGGCGGGCGGCCGCCCGGGTGACGTTGGCCTGGTCCAGCAACGCGTCCAGCGAGACCAGCAGGTTCAGGTCCACACCCCTGAGATCGATCATGATTATGGGTCCGATATTGATGATCGATTTCAATTATAGCCAGGCGAGCACTATCTCACCAGGGCATCGCCAATCCTGAGGAGGCCTGCCTCATGTCCCCTGCTCTGATGTCCCGCTCGGCCGACCATCCGGAACCCGCTTGGCCTGCCTGGCCCCTGCGCCTGCTGGCGCTGGCTTATTTCACCATGGGTACAGGCACCCTGGCGGTGGTCGGGGCCTTGCCCCCCATCGCCGCCTCACTGTCTTTGCCACCCAGCGCGGTGGCGCTGATGGTGTCCGCCTTCGCCGCCACCTTCGCCGTCGCCGCGCCGGTGGTGCAGATGGTGGCGGGGCACCTGCCGCGCCGCACCCTGTTGCTGGCCGGCCTGGGCATCCTCGGCGCCAGCACCCTGCTGTCGGCCGGGGTGGGCAGCTATCCCCTGCTGCTGATCTTGCGCATCCTCTCGGGCGTGGGGGCCGCCTGCGTCGGGCCGGTGGTGTCGGCCCTTGGCAGCACCCTGGTGCCGCCCCAGCGCCAGGGCCGGGCCCTGGCTATCGTCTTCAGCGGCATGACCATGGCGTCGGTCGTCGGCCTGCCGCTGTCCGCCTGGCTGGGGGAACAGATCGGCTGGCGCCCCATGTTCGTCGGGCTGGGCGTGTGGACCTGGGGCGTGGCGCTGGCCATCGCGCTGGGCATCAAGGACCGTGGGCGGGGGCATGCCCTGGGCCTGGGGCAGCTGGCGGCCGTCCTGCGGCGCCCGGGGGTGGCGGGGGGCGTCGCCCTCATGGTCTGCCAGATGGCGGGACTGTTCACCACCATCACCCTGATCAATCCGCTGCTGCGCGACCGCTTCGGCGCCGATACGGCGCAGACGTCGCTGGCCCTCATGGTGCTGGGGCTGTCGGGTCTGGCCGGCAATTATCTTGCCCGCTGGCTGGCCGACCTGTGGACCGCCGACCGGCTGGTGGCCGTCAGCCTGGGCGGCCTGACCGCCATGTTCCTGGCCATGGCCGCTGCCCCGGCCCGGCTGTGGGCCGTCCTGGCCCTGTTGGTGCTGTGGGCGCTGGCCAACGACCTGTTCATGCCCTCGCAGCAGCGGCGCATGGTGGAACTGGCGCCGGAGGTGCGCGGCCTGGTGCTGGCCCTGAATTCGTCGGCCCTCTATGTCGGCATGGCCGCCGGCTCCTTCACCGCCGGCGCGGTCTATCCCGTGGCCGGGGTGGGTGCCCTGCCGCTGGTCTCCGCCGGTTTCATGGCCGCAGGCCTGGCGCTGCTGGCCGCCACGCGGCGCCGGGCTATTGCGGATACGGAACCAGGCGCGGCCGTCTGCCCTGCGGCGCGATGACCCGTTGCTTGCAATTCCACAGCTTTTTCTGACGCGCGGGATTGATTTATGGCGCCGGCTCCGCACTTTCTAGCGGCAGCCGGCCGCAATGGACTTGATCGGGGGAACCTGATCGGGGGCCCATCCTTGGCCAAAGGCTGACATCCAGGGAGGGAAGGGAACAATGTCTCGCGTCTCCGTCATCGTGCTGGCCCTGGGGCTGGCCGCGTCCAGCCTGGCGCTCACCGCCAGCGCCGCCACCGCACCGTCACCCGCGATCACCGCCGCCGTCGCCGACAGCAACCGGCCGCAGGCCGACAAGGATCGCGACGCCGACCGCAAGCCGGCCGAGATGCTGGCCTTCGCCGGCGTGAAGGCGGGCGACAAGGTGGTGGATTTCATGCCGGGCGCCGGCTACTTCACCCGCCTGTTCGCCAAGGCGGTCGGCCCCAAGGGCAGGGTCTATTCCCTGCTGCCCAATGAGATCGCCACCCGCTCGCAAAAAGCGGTGGACGGACAGAAGGCGCTGGCGGGGGACAAGGCCTATGGCAACATCGTGCCGCTGGTCGAGCCCGTGAACGCGCTGACCTTCCCTGAGAAGGTGGACGTGGTCTGGACCTCGCAGAATTACCACGATGTCCACGCCTTCATGGGCGCCGAGGCGGCGGCGGCTGTGAACAAGGCCATCTTCAACGCGCTGAAGCCCGGCGGCGTCTACATCGTTCTGGACCATGTGGCCGAGGCCGGCTCCGGCGTGCGCGACACCAACACCCTGCATCGTATCGATCCCGAAACGGTGAAGAAGGAGGTGGAGGCCGCGGGCTTCGTGCTGGAGGGCCAGGACGATGCCCTGCACAACACGGCGGACAACCACACGCTCAAGGTCTTCGACCCCGCGCTGCGCGGCCACACCGACCAGTTCGTCTTCAAGTTCCGCAAGCCGAAGTAAAAAGAGTTCTTCATGACCGGGGCTGCGCCAGGGCCGCTTTGGCCATTGCGCAGCCCTTTGTTTTTGCGGACCCTTTAGCCGTTAAGACCAAGAAGGGGACGGGGCATGGCGAAGGGGATCGCGGCGTTGGTGGCGGGCCTGGTGATGGCCGTCGCGGGTGCGGCCACGGGAGAGATGACGGGTGTCGCGCTGGCCGGCACGGCCGAGGCCCCCTACCGGGTGCTGGACGGCTATGCCCGCCACGGCCACCAGGAACGGCTGAACACCCCGGCCGATGAGGTGGACTGGCTGCGCAAGAACCGCTTCGTGCATGGCGAGCTGGACGACTTCCCCGCCGACGCCATCGTGCTGCACCGGGTGGATGTGGAGACTTACCTGGACCAGGCGGGATTCCAGGGCAGCTACACCCATTTGTCCTACGGCTTCACCGATCCCACCGACCTGTGGGTGGTGCGCAAGGCCGGCACGGCCCCCTTCGTCGTGGCGCGCGGCCTGCCCGGGGCCGGCGGCATCACCACCCAGGTGGCGGAGTTGCAGGCCCTGGGGGCGCGCCGGGTCATCCATGTCGGCACGGCGGGCCTGCTGTCGCCGGACGTGCCCTATAGCCAGATCATCGTATCGGATGGCTCCTACCGTGATGGCGGCGCCTTCCTGCTGGCGCCCGACGCCAAGCAGCAGGTGGCGCGGCCGGATCAGGAGTTCACCGCCCGGGTGCGCGCCGCCGCCGCCCGCTCCGGCCTGCCCAGCGCCCGGGGCATCGGCTACACCATGCCCATCTACTATTTCCAGCCAGGCAGCATCCTGCGCGACCTGCTGGCCATCAAGGGCCCGGACAAGCCCACCTTCGTGGAGATGGAGGAGGGGCCGTTCTTCACCCTGGCCACCCTGATGGGCCTGAAGGCGGCCAGCGTGGTCGTGGGGTCCGACCGCCTGGTCAACGACGGCGGGCGCCTGCACCAGTCGCTGTGGGACGGCGACCTGGACGCCCTGGAACTGGCGGCGTTCAAGGTGGCGGTGGATGCGGTGACCAGCCCTTGAGCGGCGGCGGGCGCTCGTGAACGGGGCGATCTGTGACCGGCCTCACCTCGAAAAGCCGCGCGGGCATGCTTAGGTAACCCTAGGCAGTTTAGTCGCGGTTCGAAGAAAGGCCGGTTCCCCCGTGTCGCTTCCCATTCCCCTGTCCGTCCTGGACCTTTCCCCCATCGTCGAGGGTGGCACCGCCGCCCAGGCCCTGCGCAACACGCTGGATCTCGCCCGTCATGCCGAGGCCCTGGGCTACCGCCGCTTCTGGGTGGCGGAGCATCACAACATGACGGGCATCGCCAGCGCCGCCACCGCGGTGGTCATCGGCTACATCGCTGGCGGCACCAAGAGCATCCGCGTGGGCGCCGGCGGCATCATGCTGCCCAATCATGCCCCGCTGGTGATTGCGGAGCAGTTCGGAACGCTGGAATCCCTCTACCCCGGCCGCATCGACCTGGGCCTGGGCCGCGCGCCGGGCAGCGACCAGCGCACCGCCTGGGCGCTGCGGCGCGACCGCTCGGACAATGGCGACAACTTCCCCCGCGATGTGCAGGAACTGCAGACCTATTTCCGCCCGGCCCAGCCGGGCCAGGCGGTGCGGGCCGTGCCCGGCGCCGGCCTGGACGTGCCGATCTGGATCCTGGGGTCCAGCACCTTCGGCGCCCGGTTGGCGGCGGAGCTGGGGTTGCCCTACGCCTTCGCCTCCCACTTCGCGCCCGATCAGCTGCTGGAGGCGCTGCACGTGTACCGCCAGTACTATAAGCCCACCGCCGCCAATCCCAAGCCCCACGCCATGGTGGGCGTCAACGTCTTCGCCGCCGACACGGATCGGGAGGCGGAGGTGCTGTTCACCTCCCTGCAGGATCGGTTCGTGGCTTTGGCCCGCGGCAACCCCGGCCCCTTGCGCCCACCGCAGCCCGGCGTGCAGTGGAGCCCGGAGGAGCGCGCCTGGGCCGACCGGGCGCTGCGCTACTCCGTCGTGGGGGGGCCGGAGACGGTGCGCCATGGCCTGTCCGCCATCCTGCAGCAGACCGGGGCGGATGAGATCATGGTGACCGCCGCCATCCACGACCATGCCGCCCGGCGGCGGTCGTTCGAGATCACTGCCCAGGTGGCCGGGCTGGCGCTCCGCCTGGATTGAAGCCGGGGAAGCTTGGGCCCGCACCCCGCACGGATCAGCGGGTAGAGAAAAAGGCCGCCCGGCGAGGGGCGGCCTTTTGTCTTACTTGCCCATGGACTTGTCGCGGGCGGCCTTGAACTCGGCCTTGTCGTACCATTTCGGCCAGTCGGTGCCGAAGGCCAGCGGGCGGCTGAGGTCATAGATCATGTTGACCTCCATGGCCCCGCCGCTGAGGTCCAGGTCCGGCGACCATTTGTCGGAGGGCTGGTGGTAGTGGAGGCGGGTGAACTCGTCCTCCTTGGTCTTGCCCCACTCGGCGCCGTTGGCCACGCTGTCGATGCCGCTGTGGGCGTAGATCACGGGGATGCCGATCTTGGCCAGGTTGAAGTGGTCGGAGCGGTAGTAGTACCCGCGCTCGGGAAAGGGCTCCTGGTTCAGCGCCATCATGTGGGCGTCGGTCCAGGCCTTGAGCCTGTCCTCCAGGTCGGACTTGCGCCCGCCCACCAGCACGATGTCGCGGGTCAGGCCCACGCTGCTCAGCATGTCCATGTTGAAGCCCGCGACCGTCTTGTTGGGCGCGAACAGGGGATGCTGGGCATAGTACTCGGAGCCCAGCAGGCCCTGCTCTTCCGCCGTGTAGGCGATGAACAGCAGGGTGCGGTCGGGCTTGGGGCCCTTGGTATAGCGCTTGGCGAGCTCGATCAGGCCGGCGACGCCGGAGGCGTTGTCCATGGCGCCGTGGTAGATTGTGTCGCCGTTGATGGCCGGACCGATGCCCAGGTGATCCCAGTGCGCGCCGACCAGGACCATTTCGTCCGGATGCTTGGCGCCCGGGATGGTGCCGATGACGTTGTGGGAGATGACGTCGCGCTCCGTCGGCGTGATGCCGACCGACATCTTCAGCGGCAGGGGCACGGCCTTGAAGCCGCGGCGGGCGGCGCTGTCCTTCAGGGTGTTGAAGTCCAGCCCGGCGGCCTGGAACACGGCCTTGGCCTGGTCCAGCTGCATCCAGCCTTCCACGGCGGACCGGGTCTTCAGCCCGCCGTCGGCCGGCATCAGGCTCAGCTTGGGGATGCTGCCGCCGTTGGCGACGACGCCCCAGGGATAGCCCGCGGCGCGCGTCTCATGCACGATGATGGCGGCGGTGGCGCCGTGGCGGGCCGCCTCCTCGAACTTGTAGACCCAGCGGCCGTACCAGGTCATGGCGCCGCCGCCGAACAGCGCAGGATCGCCGGTGGCATAGCCGGGGTCGTTCACCAGGATGACCACCGTCTTGCCGCGCACATCGACGCCGGCATAGTCGTCCCAGCCGAATTCCGGCGCCGTGATGCCATAGCCCACGAACACCATGTCGTTGTCCTTGACCTGGACATGGGGGGTGCGCTGGCGGGTCCAGACGATCATGTCGCTGAAATACTCCAGCGACAGCGGCGCGGCCTTGGGGCCGGTGATGACCATGGGGCCGTCGGCCTTGCTGACAATCTCCGTCAGGGGGACGTTCTGCAGATAGCTGCCGTCCACGGCGGGCTTCAGGCCGATCTTCTTGAACTGGTCCTGGATGTAGGCGATGGCCTTATCCTCGCCCGCCGTGCCGGGCTTGCGGCCTTGGAATTCATCGGAGGCCAGGATGCGGATGTGCTCGGACAGGGCCTGGGCCGTCACCGGGGCCACGTCCTTGGTGACCTTGTCGGCCGCCAGCGCCGGTAGGGCCACGGCCGCCGCCAAAACGCCCATCAGGGCCAGCGCCGCCGTGCCTTTCAGCAGGCCGGCGCGTTTGTTGTGGGTTCGCATGGATGTTTGCGTTCCTTGTCGTTGCTCGGGGGCGCGTCCATTGACGCCCCTCAACCGCCCCCGTCCCCTGCCTGGGATACCCCTACTTTGGATACCCTTACCTGGAGATCGGGGGCGTGGGGGATGCGACCCAGCGGTCGCAACCCGACTGAAAAAGGCCGCCTTATCCTCTGCCGGGGTCCGGCGGCCCTCACGCTCATTTGCCCTGGGACTTGTCCCGGGCGGCCTTGAACTCGGCCTTGTCGTACCACTTGGGCCAGGCATCGCTGGACGCCAGGTCGCGGCTGATGTCGTACCACATGTTGACCTGGACGGCGCCGCCGCGCAGGTCCATCGCCGGCGACCATTCGTCGGAGGGCTGGTGGTAGTGCAGGCGGGTGTATTCCTCCTCCTTCGCCTTGCCCCACTCCGCGCCGTGCTCCACGCTGTCGATGCCCATGCCGGCGTCGATGACGGGGATGCCGACCTTGGCCAGGTTGAAGTGGTCGGAGCGGTAGTAATAGCCGCGCTCGGGGAAGGGCTCCGGATTCACGACCATGCCGTGGGCATCGGTCCAGGCCTTCAGCCGTTCCTCCAGGTCGGACTTCTTGCCGCCGACCAGGACCACGTCATGCACGGGACCCAGCACGCCCAGGCCGTCCATGTTGAAGCCGGCCACCGTCTTGCCCGCCGGGTACAGCGGGTGCTGGGCATAGTATTCCGAGCCCAGCAGGCCTTGTTCCTCGGCCGTGTAGGCGATGAACATCAGGGTGCGGTCCGGCCTGGGGCTGTGGGTGTAGCGCTTGGCCATCTCGATCAGGCCGGCGACGCCCGTGGCGTTGTCCAGCGCACCGTTATAGATGGTGTCGCCGTTGACCGCCGGCCCCACACCCAGGTGGTCCCAGTGCGCACCGACCAGCACCACCTCGTCCGGCCGCTTGGCGCCGGGGACGATGCCGACCACGTTGTGCGAGACGACGTCGCGCACCACGGGGGTGATGCCCACCGACATCCTGGCGTTCATCGGCACGGCCTTGAAGCCGTGCCGGGCGGCGCTGTCCTTGAGGGTGGAATAGTCCAGGCCAGCCGCCGCGAACAGCTCCTTGGCCACGTCCAGCTGCACCCAGCCTTCCACGGCCGACCGGCTCTGCAGCCCGCCGTCGGCGGGCATCAGGGTCAGCTTGGGCACGCTGTTGCTGTTGGCGACCACGCCCCAGGGGTAACCGGCGGCGCGGGTCTCGTGGACGATGATGGCTGCGGCCGCACCATGGCGGGCCGCTTCCTCATACTTGTAGGGCCAGCGGCCATACCAGGTCATGGCGCCGCCGCCGAACAGGGCGGGGTCGCCGGTGGCGAAGCCGGGGTCGTTCACCAGGATGACGACCGTCTTGCCCTTCACGTCCACGCTGGCATAGTCGTCCCAGCCGAACTCCGGCGCCGTGATGCCGTAGCCGACGAAGACCAGGTCGCTGTCCTTCACCTCGGCATGGGTGGTGCGCTGTCGGTTCCAGACGATCATCTGGCTGAAGTATTCGTACGACAGGCTCTTGGCCTGGCCGTCCTTGCCCGTGGCCGTGAACACCATGGGGCCGTCGGCCTTGCTGGTGACCTCGGTCATGGGCACGTCCTGAAGGTAGCCCTTCGCGCCGGCTGCGGGCTTCAGTCCGATCTTTTTGAACTGGTCCTGGATGTAGGCGATGGTCTTCTCCTCGCCCACGGTTCCCGGTTTGCGGCCCTGGAAATCGTCGGAGGCGAGGATTTTGACGTGGGCCGACAAGGCCTCGGGCGTCACCGGGGCGGCGTCCTTGGCCTGCCCCATCGCCGTGGCCCCGACATCGAGCGCGAGGGCCGCGGCGAAGAGCGCCGTGGCCCCTGTGCGTAGTCTGGCTCCCATAAGTGCGAATCCCCATTGTCTTGGTCGTGTCGCCGGCGGTTACCCCGCGATAGCGCCGCTTGGGGCGAGAGCATACGGGGGTACCGGCCGGGAATCCAAGACCCTGGGCGGGCCTGCTGACGAAAGTTGGATATTGGATATAGCGGGACAATCACCCAGTCACCACGCCCGTACGGAAAAGGCCGGCCATCCCTGGCCGGCCCCGTCGCTTCAATAAGGACTGGTGGGATAGGGGGAAGGGCGGGGACTTAGGCGTCCACGCGGGTGCCCCACAGGTCGTATTCCTCGGCGTGCTCTACCGTCACCTGGACGATGTCGCCCACCGCGACGCTGGTGTCGCCGTTCAGGAAGACGCTGCCGTCGATTTCCGGCGCATCCGCCGCGGAGCGGCCGATGGCGCCTTCCTCGTCCACCTCGTCGATGATGACGTCGATGGTGCGGCCCACCTTGGCCTGCATGCGCTCCTCGCTGATGGCCTGCTGGTGGGCCATCAGGCGATTCCAGCGCTCTTCCTTCACCTCTTCCGGCACGGCGCCCTCGATGGCGTTGGCGGGGGCGCCCTCCACCGCCTCATACTTGAAGCAGCCCAGCCGGTCGATCTTGGCCTCCGACAGCCAATCCAACAGGAACTGGAAGTCCTGCTCCGTTTCCCCGGGGAAACCGACGATGAAGGTGGAGCGAATGGTCAGGTCGGGACAGACGTCGCGCCAGCCGCGAATCCGGTCCAGCACCTTCTCCTGGTTGGCCGGCCGCTTCATGGCCTTCAGCACACTGGGGCTGGCGTGCTGAAAGGGGATGTCCAGATAGGGCAACACCAGGCCTTCCGCCATCAGGGGGATGACCTCGTCCACATGCGGGTAGGGGTAGACGTAGTGCAGGCGCACCCAGGCGCCCAGCCCGCCCAATTCACGGGCCAGGTCGGTCATGTGGGCGCGGACCTTGCGGCCCCTGAACTCGCTTTCGGCATGGCGCAGGTCCAGGCCGTAGGCGCTGGTGTCCTGCGAGATGACCATCAGTTCGCGCACGCCGGCGTTCACCAGGCGCTCCGCCTCGCGCAGCACGTTGCCGGCCGGCCGGCTGGCCAGGTCGCCGCGCAGCGAGGGGATGATGCAGAAGCTGCAGCGGTGGTTGCAGCCTTCGGAAATCTTCAGATAGGCGTAGTGGCGGGGCGTCAGGCGCAGGCCCTCGGGCGGCACCAGGTCGGTGTAGGGGTTGTGCACCGGGGGCAGGTGGTCGTGCACCGCCGACACCACCTGCTCATACTGGTGGGGGCCGGTGACGGCCAGCACGTTGGGGTACATCTCGCGGATGCGGCCCTCTTCCACGCCCATGCAGCCGGTGACGATGACACGGCCGTTCTCGCGCATGGCCTCGCCGATGGCGTCCAGGCTTTCCTGCTTGGCGCTGTCCAGGAAGCCGCAGGTGTTGACCAGCACCACGTCGGCGTCGTCGTAGCTGGGCGACACCTCATACCCTTCCGAGCGCAGCTTGGTCAGGATGCGCTCGCTGTCGACCAGGGCCTTGGGGCAGCCCAGGCTGACGATGCCGACCTTGGGGGCGCCAGCGGGGGACGTGGTGGAGGTGATGAGGGTGGGCTTGCTCATGGGCGGCGCTCGGGAATCCAAAAGGGCGCCAACAAGGCCAACCCCATGCCGCCTGCGGTCGGCGGAGGTCCCCTCGAAAGCGCGCTTACACTATACTATAAGGTGAGCGTCCGACCTTGGTGGTGCCGCCGCCCGTCTGGTCCGGGTATATAGCGGCACCGGGGCCGTTTGCCCATCCCCCGCGCTGTCCGGAGCGCGTGCCAGGCGCGCAGGGGAGGGGCCCGCAATTGTGGGGCCGCCCCCTGTTCTGGACGCACGGCTTACCCTGGATTTTTGAGTCCAGAGCGCTTGACGGGCGGGGCCGACCTCCATATAGTCCGCCCACATTTTTCGAGGGGCAGGCTGTAGGCCGCCCTTGCGGGCTAGACGCTGTCTCTCAAAAAGACCCCCTCGAAAATCTGTATAGCCGCACCCGAGTCCTTGTTCGGACGGCGTTTGCAAGGCCCGCGCGGAGCCAGTCAGTGCTTCGTGACGGGACTTTCGTCGTTCTGGGCATGTGTTTGGGTGCCTTGTTGTTGGAACTGTGAACCGAGAGCGGTAGATGCCGACGATCAACCAGTTGATCCGCAAGTCCCGTGAGGGCGTGCCGGAGCGGGACAAGGTCCCGGCGTTGCAGGAATGCCCCCAGAAGCGCGGTGTCTGCACGCGCGTCTACACGACCACCCCGAAGAAGCCGAACTCGGCGCTGCGTAAGGTCGCCCGCGTGCGGCTGACCAACGGCCACGAGGTCATCAGCTACATCCCCGGCGAGGGTCACAACCTGCAGGAACACTCCGTGGTGATGATCCGCGGCGGCCGTGTGAAGGACCTTCCCGGCGTGCGCTATCACATCATCCGCGGTTCGTTGGATACCCAGGGCGTGAAGGACCGTCGCCAGCGTCGGTCCAAGTACGGCGCCAAGCGTCCGAAGTAAGGAGTTAGTCTATGTCCCGTCGTCGTCGCGCCGAAAAGCGTGAAGTCCTGCCGGATGCCAAGTATGGCGATACCGTGCTGACGAAGTTCATGAACTGCCTGATGTACGACGGTAAGAAGTCCGTCGCCGAGCAGATCGTTTACGGCGCTTTGGAGCGTATCGAGGGCAAGGTGAAGGCTGATCCCATTCAGCTGTTCCACGATGCCCTGAACAACGTCCGTCCCTACCTGGAAGTGCGTTCCCGCCGCGTCGGTGGTGCGACCTACCAGGTGCCGGTTGAGGTCCGTCAGGACCGCGCCCAGGCCCTGGCCATCCGTTGGCTGATCGCCGCCGCCCGCGGCCGGTCGGAGAACACGATGACCGAGCGCCTGTCGGGTGAGCTGCTGGACGCGGCCAACCAGCGCGGCGTTGCCGTGAAGAAGCGTGAAGACACCCACCGTATGGCGGAGGCCAACAAGGCCTTCTCGCACTACCGGTGGTAAGGTTGGGACCAGCTTAGGCCTTAAGGAATCATGGCGCGCTCCCATCCTCTCGATCGTTACCGGAACATCGGCATCTGTGCCCACATTGATGCCGGCAAGACGACGACGACCGAGCGGATCCTGTACTACACCGGCAAATCCTATCGCATGGGCGAGGTCCACGAGGGCACCGCCGCGATGGACTGGATGGAGCAGGAGCAGGAGCGCGGCATCACCATCACGTCGGCGGCCACGACCTGTTTCTGGCGTGACCACCGGGTGAACATCATCGACACCCCCGGGCATGTCGACTTCACCATTGAGGTCGAGCGGTCCTTGCGGGTGCTGGATGGTGCGGTGGCGCTGTTCGACGCTGTGGCCGGGGTCGAGCCCCAGTCGGAAACCGTGTGGCGGCAGGCGGATAAGTACCGCGTGCCGCGCATGTGTTTCGTGAACAAGATGGACCGGGTCGGCGCCGACTTCTTCGGCACCGTCCAGATGATCCGGGAGCGGCTGGGCGCCAATGCGGCGGTCCTGCAGCTTCCCATCAAGACGGAAGCCGGCTTCTCCGGCGTCGTCGACCTGGTGAAGAACAAGGCCATCGTCTGGAAAGAAGAGACGCTGGGCGCCGAGTTCTTCGAGACGGAAATTCCGGCCGCCCTGGCCGCGCAGGCGAGCGAATACCGCGCTCGCCTGGTCGAGCAGGCGGTGGAAATGGATGAGGACGCCACGGAGCGCTACCTCGAGGGTGAGGAACCCGACGAGGCGGCGCTCAAGGCGCTGATCCGCAAGGGGACGATCGCGCTGCGCCTGGTTCCGGTGTTGTGCGGCTCGGCCTTCAAGAACAAGGGCGTTCAGCCGATGCTGGACGCCGTTGTCGACTTTCTGCCCTCGCCGCTCGACATCGCCGATGTCGCCGGCGTAACGCTGGACGGAGAACCGGCCAGCCGGCGGACGGACGACGCGGCGCCCTTCGCCGGCTTGGCGTTCAAGGTGATGAACGATCCTTTCGTCGGCGCGCTCACCTTCGTCCGGATTTATTCGGGGCGGATGGCGGTCGGCGATCGCGTGCTGAACGCGAGCAAGGGTGAGAAGGAGAGCGTCGGCAAGATGTTGCTGATGCACGCCAACACCCGGGAAGAGATCGAGGCGGCATGCGCGGGCGACATCGTCGCCCTGGCGGGGCTGCGGAACACGACGACGGGTGAAACCCTGTGCGATCCGGAAGCGCCGCTGGTGCTGGAACGCATGGAGTTCCCGGAGCCGGTGATCGAGGTGGTGGTCGAGCCTAAGACCCAGGTGGACCACGACCGGATGGCGATGGCGTTGCAGCGACTGGCGTCGGAGGATCCGTCCTTCCGCGTCGGCCGTGACTCCGAGACGGGGCAAACCGTCATCGGCGGCATGGGCGAGCTGCACCTGGAGATCATCGTCGATCGCATGCGCCGGGAATACCGGGTGGAAGCCGATGTCGGCGCGCCGCAGGTGGCGTACCGGGAGACCATCGCCCAGAAGGCGGAGGCGGCCCACACGCTGAAGCGGCAGGTCGGCGCCATGGGGCAATACGCCCAGGTGACGCTGTCCTTCGAGCCGTCCGAGCCCGGCAGCGGGTTCCGGTTCGAGAACAAGGCGGGCAGCCAACTGCCCAAGGAATTCGCCCACGGGGTCCAGAACGGCGTCGATGCCGCCAAGGACAGTGGGGTGATCGCCGGGTTTCCGGTGATCGACCTGAAGGTAGAGCTGGTCGGCGGTGGCTTCCACGACGTCGACAGCTCCGTCGAGGTGTTCGAGCAGGCCGCTCGCGCCGCGTTCAAGGAAGGGATGGCGAAAGCCAAGCCCGTTCTCCTGGAGCCGGTGATGGCGGTCGAGGTGGTCACCCCCGACGACTACATGGGTGATGTCATCGGCGACCTGAACAGCCGCCGGGGACAGGTGACAGGAATGGATCAGCGGGGCAATGCGCGCGTCATCATTGCCAGGGTCCCGCTGGCCAACATGTTTGGGTATGTGAACAACCTGCGCTCGATGAGCCAGGGCCGGGCGCAGTACTCGATGCAATTTGACCACTATGAGCCGGTGCCGGCTGCCATCGCGGATGTCGTTCGCGCCAAGATGGCCTGATCTGGCAGAAGTCAAGAGAAGGAAGAGTAACCATGGCGAAGGCGAAATTCGAGCGCACCAAGCCGCACTGCAACATCGGCACCATCGGTCACGTC